>NZ_WTVK01000009.1 GCF_012910805.1 Aromatoleum evansii | reverse complement strand
CACCCCCCATTGCCCGCGCAACGCCTCGCTACGCCGCTCCGGCGTGAAGAGCGCCGTATCCACGCCCCGCGCCACCACCTCCACCGAGCGGTAGCCGCGCTCGCGCAGCGCCTGCGCCATCGCGCGCGTCGGCACGAGGGTCAGCGCGGTGCGGTTGTGCATGCGCTTGAGCCACGCGGCGACCGGACGCTCCAACCAGGCGACGCCGTAATGCGCGCTGTAGCTGTCGAAGTTGGTATGAAAGTCCGAACTCACCGGAATACCCAGGCGCACCGACGCCGACACCGCCGACCACCCCAGCGGCCCTTCGGTCGCCACATGCACGATGTCGGGCCGCTGCCGCGACCACAGGCGGAAGAGCCGCGTGCGCGCCGGCAGGCCGAAGCGCAGCCCGTCGTACTTCGGTATCCTCATGCCGGGCGCGAGCACCTCCTCGAAGCCCGGCCCGTCCGCAGCCTGCTCGGACAGGGCCTGGCGCGGTCGCACGAGCTGCACCCGGTGCCCGCGCGCGATCAGGCCATCGACCATGCGCCCCAGCGTCATCGCCACGCCGTTGATCTCCGGCGCCCAGGTCTCGGTCACCAGTGCGATGCGCAGGCTGGGCCGCAGACAACGTTCTTCGGTCACGAAATCGACGTCTCTCATGAACCCGAACGCTAACGGCCTGAAACGAAAAAACCGTGACCGATGGATTAAGCTTCGGTTACATGGCCCACCCTGCAACCGGAAAAACAACCAGATGAAACGCTCCGCATTCCTCGGCCTCGCCACCCTCGCCCTCGCACTGGGCGCCTGCAGCAAGCTCACCGTGGAGAACTACGACAAGCTCAAGATGGGAATGAGCTATGGCGAAGTCAAACAACTGCTTGGCGCCCCCGACAAGTGCAGCGACCTGCTCGCGGTGAAGAGCTGCACCTGGGGCAACGATGCTCGCTACGTGCAGGTGAATTTCGTGTCGGACCAGGTCGTGCTGTTCACCTCGTCCAACCTGCGCTAAGGCTCGCCGCGGCGGCCGGACACCGGACCCGGCCGCCGGCGCGCGGGGAATTGGATTTGCTCAAATTTATATTTCTAAAATACCATTGAAGATCTCTATGCCTCTCCAACCTTCCGGATAAATAGCTCCCCCGCCACTGTCGGAGGGAAGTAGATAACGATACCGGCTTCGGAGGACTCCCCTCGATGGACCTGCTGATCTGGCCGGAATGGCCACTGGCGCTTGGCGCCCTCTTTCCCGTTGCGATCGCCCTCGTGGCGACCGCCCTCGTCGGCGAGGCCGGCGGACGCTTCGGCGTGCCGCGCGTGAGCGGCTATGCCCTCGCCGGTCTCGTGCTCGGCCCGCTCCTGCTGGGCTGGTTCGACACCAACGATCTGACCGGGCACCGCCTCATCGTCGACTTCACGATCGCGCTCGTGCTGTTCGAGCTCGGCATCCGCCTGGACCTGCGCTGGCTCGCCACCAACCGCTGGATCGTGGCGACCAGCGTGGGCGAGATGGCGCTCGCCTTCGCCCTCACCTTCGGCGCGCTGTGGGCCGTGGGCACGGGCGCCGGCATCGCGCTCGCCGTCGCCGCCATCGCGGTCGGCACCTCGCCGGTGATCCTCATGCACGTCACCAACGAGTTGCGCGCCTCGGGCCAGACCACCGACCGCCTGCTCGCCTTGTGCGCGCTCAACGTCGCGGTGTCGGTGATCCTGCTCAAGCTCCTCGTCGGCGCCCTGCACGGCGTGCACTCCGGCTGGCAGCTCGCGCTGCTCCATCCCCTGTACCTGCTGCTCGGCTCCGCCCTGGCGGGGGCCGTGATCGCCGTAGCCTATCTCGGCCTGCGCAAGCTCGTCGATCCGGCCTCGGAGCAAGGCCTCGCCGCGATGATCGCGCTGCTGCTCGCCGCCATCGCGCTCCTCACCGCGCTGCGCCTGCCCACCGCGCTCGCCCCGCTGTTCGCCGGCGCCCTCATCAAGTGGCGCGACCCGCGCCCCCACCTGTGGCCGCAGCAGTTCGGCAGCATCGGCGGCGTGCTCGTCATCGTCACCTTCATGCTCGCGGGTGCGGCGGTCAGCGCGGGCGAACTCCTTGCCGGCGCGGGAATCGGAATCCTCGCGATCGTCGCACGTGCCGCGGGCAAGTTCGGCGGCGCGGTCGCCTTCGGCCCGCCCAGCGGCCTCGACCTGCGCAAGAGCCTCGCCCTCGGCGTGGGCCTGATGCCGCTGTCGGTGCTTGCGCTGCTGCTGGCCGAGGACGTGCGCCTGCTGTACCCCGATTTCGGCGCCCGCCTGCTGCCCATCGTGACGGCGATGACCGTCGTGCTGGGCCTGCTCGGGCCGATCGCCACCCGGCGGGCGCTGATCCGCGTCCGCGAAACCCGCCGCGGAGACCTGTCATGAGCCTCGAAACCTTTGCCTCCTCGCGCGCCCTGTCGATGGGCGTGGAACTGGAACTGCAGCTCGTCAGCACGCACGACTACGACCTCGTCGCCTCGGCCGAGGACCTGCTGCGCGTGATGGCGCGCAAGGACGTGCCGGGCGACGTCAAGCCCGAGATGACCTGCTCGATGATCGAGGTGTCGACCGGCATCTGCAACGATTACGCCCGCGTCGCCGAAGAGCTGGAAGCGCTGCGCGCCGCCCTCACCGAGGCCGCGCGCAAGCTCAACATCGGCATCTGCGGCGGCGGCACCCATGCCTTCCAGGACTGGGGCGAGCGCCGCATCTTCGACAAGCCGCGCTTCCACTACCTCTCGGACCTGTACGGCTATCTCGCCAAGCAATTCACCGTATTCGGCCAGCACGTGCACATCGGCTGCCCCGGCCCCGATGCCGCGCTCTACCTGCTGCACGGCATGTCGCGCTACATCCCGCACCTGATCGCGCTGTCGGCCTCCTCGCCCTACGTGCAGGGCAAGGACACGGGCTTCCAGTCCGCGCGGCTCAACTCCGTGTTCGCCTTCCCGCTGTCGGGGCGCGCGCCCTTCGTCGAGACCTGGCACGACTTCGAGGCCTATTTCGCCAAGATGACGGACACCGGCGTCGTCCAGAGCATGAAGGACTTCTATTGGGACATCCGCCCCAAGCCGGAGTACGGCACGATCGAAGTCCGCGTCATGGACACGCCGCTCACCATCGGCCGCGCCGCCGCGATCGCCGCCTACATCCAGGCCATCGCCCGCTACCTGATGATCGAGCGCCCCATCCGCCTGGCCGAGGACGACTACCTCGTCTACACCTTCAACCGCTTCCAGGCTTGCCGCTTCGGCTTCGCCGGCACCTACGTCCATCCGGAAACGCACGAACATCACACGGTCGCCGAGGAGATCGAGGCGAGCTTCGCGCGCATCGAACAGCACGCCATCGAGCTCGGCTGCGACGACGCCCTCGGGGAACTGCTGCGCCAGGTGCGCGAAGGCCGCAATGACGCCGCCTGGCTGCGCGAGCGGCACACCAAGGGCGAATCGCTGCCCGAACTGGTGATGGATCAGTGCGCGCGCTGGATGGGAGGAGAAGCGATGTGAGCAGGGCGCCGCTGCGCATCGGCCTCTCGGCCCGCCTGCTGCACACGCCGCCGGCGGAACTCGGCTTTCCGGGCAAGACCCTGCAATACCTGGAACAGTCGATGGCCCACTGGATCATGTCTCACGGCGCGCTCGTCCTCATGGTGCCCACCATCGGCCAGCACCTCGGCCTGCGGCGGGCGCAGATTTCCGTGCACGACTACGTCAAGGTGCTCGACGGGCTCGTGCTACAGGGCGGCGCCGACGTCAGCCCCACCACCTACCGCCAGGATCCGCTGCGCCCCGAATGGACCGGCGACCGCATCCGCGATCTCTACGAGATCGAGCTGCTGTGGGAATTCGTCATCCAGGGCAAGCCGGTGCTGGGCGTGTGCCGCGGCGCGCAGCTCATCAACGTGGCGTGCGGCGGCACGCTGTGGCAGGACATCTCCGAGTACGTTCCCGGCGCCGGCGCGCACCGCGACGCCGACCTCTACGACAAGCACCACCACGAGATCGACTTCGTCCCCGGCGGCCATCTCGCGACGCTGTATGGCGGCACGCCCGGCGGACGCGTCAACAGCATCCACCACCAGGCGGTGCGCGACCTCGGCTCCGACCTGCGCATCGAGGCCTACTCGCGCGGCGACAACGTCGTCGAAGCGATCCGCTGGCTGGGCAACGGCTACCTGTTCGGCTGCCAGTGGCATCCGGAATTCCACGGCGGCGGGGGCGATCTGCTCGACGGCAGCCCCATCCTGCAGGACTTCCTCGACGCAGCCGAGCGCGGCCGGGGCGGCTGAGCGCAGCGGCCGCCTAGCCTTCGTCCGCAGCGGAGCGCGCCACCGAACTGCGCCCGCGGATCGCGATCGCGCTGATCGTCAGCAGCGCCAGGACGATGCACACCATGCCCACGGACTCGGTCGGGTTCGGCCGCTCGCCCAGTTCCACCCAGCCGCTCAACACCCCCACCGCCGGCACGGCCAGCGATGACAGCCCGGCCATCCCCGCGGGCAGGCGGTCGAGGATGAAGAGCCACATCAGCCATGCCAGCCCCGTCGCCAACAGCGCGTTGTAGACCAGCGCCCCGATGAAATAGGGCGTCACCTGCGGCGGCGCGGATGGCAACAGCCACGCGATCACGCACAACACCAGCGACCCCAGCAGCATCTGCCACGCCGTCAGTGATAGCAGGTCGAACTCCACATTGGCGCGCAGCCGCTTCGCCCACACCGCGCTCGCGGCCCACACCAGACCGGCGAGCACCGCCAGCAGCGGGCCCCGCGAGTCCCCGCGCAGCATCCACGGCTCGAGGATCAGCACCAGCCCCGCCAGCGCCAGACCGACGGCCATCCACTGCGAGCCGCGCACCCGCTCCCCGAGGAAGACGCGCGCCATCAGCAGCAGCCAGAACGGCATCGTATACACCAGCACTGCCGTCTTGCCCGCCCCGCCGCTCACCAGCGCCCACTGGATCAATGCCGTGAAGGCCGCGGTCTGCAACAGCCCCAGCCACAAGGTGCCCCCCAGCGCCACCGGCCGCAGCGGGCGGCGGCGCAGCGCAAGCACCGCGAACAGCGCGAGCGCGCCGAAGAAGGTGCGCATCGCGGAGAAATCGAAGGGATCGACATAGCGCATCACCTTCTTCATCACCACGTAGTTGTAGCCCCAGATGATGGAGAGGACGACCAGCACCCCCGCCGCCGCCAGCAGTTTCCGATCTCGATTCATTGGCGATTCCAGGCGCCGTGCGCCGCGCAAAGCGCAATTCTACATTCTTGTCTGCAATTCACGACCATATTGTGAACCAAATAGAACCTGCAACGCCCCAACTTGTTGCACGACCGCGCACCACACCGAAGCTGCGCACCGCCATCGCGCACCATTATCGTGCGCCGACCTGGCGCGATGCACCACCGACGGGACAACGCCGCACCGATCGTCCGCACCACAGACGCAAGACATTGAATAAACGACACATTGTTTTTCGGCACATGATTTGCTTGACCGCACCGACCACGCTACCCGGAGCACATCAATGGAGCAGTTCAAGACATCCGCGGACGTACTCTTCGTCCTTCTGGGCGCCATCATGGTGCTCGCGATGCACGCCGGCTTCGCCTTCCTCGAGGTCGGCACCGTGCGCAAGAAGAACCAGGTGAACGCCCTCGTGAAGATCCTCAGCGACTTCTCGATGTCGACGCTGGCCTACTTCGTCATCGGCTACACCCTCGCCTACGGCAACGGCTTCTTCGTGAGCGCCGAGCAGCTTGCCGCCAACTCCGGCTACGAGCTGGTCAAGTTCTTCTTCCTGCTGACCTTCGCCGCTGCGATTCCCGCCATCATCTCCGGCGGCATCGCCGAACGCGCGCGCTTCGTGCCGCAGCTGATCGCGACCTTCCTCATCGTCGGCTTCATCTACCCCTTCTTCGAAGGCATCGTGTGGAACGGCAACTTCGGCCTGCAGGATTGGCTCGAGGGCGCCTTCGGGGCGAAATTCCACGACTTCGCGGGCAGTGTCGTGGTACATGCCGTGGGCGGCTGGATCGCGCTCCCCGCCGTGCTGCTGCTCGGCGCCCGCCGCGGCCGCTACCACAAGAACGGCCAGATCTCGGCGCACCCGCCGTCGAGCATCCCCTTCCTCGCGCTGGGCGCATGGATCCTCGCGGTCGGCTGGTTCGGCTTCAACGTCATGAGCGCCCAGCGCCTCGACGCCATCAACGGTCTCGTCGCGCTCAACTCGCTGATGGCCATGATCGGCGGCACCCTCGCCGCCCTCGCAGCGGGACGCAACGACCCCGGCTTCGTACACAACGGTCCCCTCGCCGGCCTCGTCGCCGTCTGCGCCGGCTCCGACCTGATGCACCCGCTTGGTGCGCTCGTCGTCGGCTCCATCGCCGGCGTCCTTTTCGTGCAACTCTTCACCATCGCGCAGAACCGCTGGAAGATCGACGACGTCCTCGGCGTGTGGCCCCTGCACGGCCTGTGCGGTGCCTGGGGCGGCATCGCCGCCGGCATTTTCGGCAGCAAGGCACTGGGCGGCATCGGCGGCGTCAGCTTTGGCGCCCAGCTCGTCGGCACCCTCGGCGGCATCGCCATCGCGCTTGCCGGCGGCGCCATCGTCTACGGCCTCATCCGCGCCACCCTCGGCCTGCGCCTCGACCCCGAGGAGGAATTCGCCGGCGCCGACCTGTCCATCCACAAGATCTCGGCAACCGCGGAGCACGAGACGTCGTGGTGACGTCGATCCACGTAAACGAAAATGAAACAGGTCGGGGCCGAAGATAGGCTCCCGGATCGACCTTGATGAAAATGGCGCGGCCAAGGTCGCGCCATTTTCTGCGCCCGCCAAGGACGGTTCGGTTGTCGAGGCACACAGGATCGATGGGGTGACCGGGTTTATCGGCTAACGGCTCCGCTGGCGCACCTCATGGGCTTACGGCCATCTTCAAACGCCTTACGCCCTCTGCGATCATCCCTTCGTCCAGATTCCCGTACCCGAGCACCAAGCCGTTGCACCTCATCGGTGCCCTGGCGTAGCGCCCTAGCGCCCGCACCCCCAGCCCCAACTTGGCCGCACGTTCTACCACCTCGAAGTCGCACACTTCGGCCGGCAACCACATCACCAGATGCAAGCCGGCTTCGCCACCCGACAGTTCCACCCCGGGACCGAACGCATCACGTAGCGCCGCACGCAGTGCCGCCTGCCGCGCGGCATAGCGGACGCGCATGCGCTGCAGATGAGCGGTGTAATGGCCGCGCTGCATGAAGTCGGCGAGCGCACGCTGTTCGACGCCCTGTCCGGCGCGCATCGCCAGCGCGGCGGCACGGGCGAAGTCGGCGGCGATGGGTTCGGGCAGCACGAGATAGCCAAGGCGCAGGCCGGGATAGAGCGTCTTGCTGAACGTGCCGACATAGACGACGGGGGCATCCGGCCGCAGGCCGAACAGCGCGGGCGGCGCGGGGCCGGCACGGCGGAACTCGCTGTCGTAGTCGTCCTCGATGATCCAGGCGCCCGTTCGGCGCGCCCCCTCGATGAGGGCGAGGCGCCGCGGCAAGGTCATGACGCGGCCGGTCGGGTACTGGTGCGAAGGGGTGACCATGACGAGCCGCGGCGGGTAAGCGCGCCAGTCCTCCTCCGACGGAGCAAGCCCTTCGGCGTCGACCGGCACGTCATGCACCCGCAGCCCGGCCAGGCCGAAGGCGACGCGGGCGGCGAGGTAGCCCGGGTTTTCGGCCCAGACGGTGTCGCCATCGTCGCACAGCAGACGGGCGCACAGGTCCAGCGCGACCTGCGTTCCGCTGGTGATGACGATTTGGGCCGGATCCACGGGCAAGCCGCGCCCGGTCGTGAGGTGGTTGGCGAGCGCCTGGCGCAGCGCGGGATCGCCGCCGTGCGCCGCATAGCCGAGCTGGCGCCAACCGGCGTCGCGCCAGGCGCGCTCCAGGCAGGCACGCCAGCTACGGAAGGGAAAGGCGCCGAAGTCCGGCACGCCGGGAGCAAATGGCAGCGCTTCGGCCTCGCGCCCCGGTGCGGGTTGGAGTGCGGCCGCAGCGCGGGCGGAGAGTCGTAGCGGCGCGGTGGGCGCATCGGCAGTAGCCGAACGCCCCGCCGGCCGCGCGGGGAGGGCTGCCACGCGCGTGCCTTGGCGATCCGCCTCCAGGCAGCCTTCGGCGACGAGCTGCTCGTAGGCGAACAGCACGGTGTTGCGAGCGATCTTCAGCGATGCGGCCAGCCCCCGGCTCGCAGGCAGGCGCGTGCCGGGCGCAAGACGACCCGACAGGATGGCGTCGCGCAGGCGCAGGTAGAGCACGCGCTGACGCGGCAAGGTCTCCGGCAGCGGCGGGGCGAGCAGCCAGTCGAGCTCCATCGTGGCTCCATGGTTGGTTGATCGCGTGGCACTACGAAAGGTACCACCACCCCCGTAGGCTTGCGCCATCCTTCTTTTTCCGGAGCCCCGCCGTCATGTCCAAGCCTTCCGCCCCTTCCCCGCGCACCCGCGTCCGCCGCCTGCCGGAGCGCGCGCACTACGAGGCCGACGCCGTGGCAGCCATTGTCGACGCGGCGATGATCTGCACCGTCGCCTTCCAGATCGATGGCGCGGTGCACGCGATCCCCACCCTGCATTGGCGCGAAGGCGAACACTTGTACATCCACGGCGCCAAGGCGTCGCGCATGCTCAAGGCGCTCGTGCAGGGCGAGGCCTGCGTCACCATCGCGCTCGCCGACGGATTGGTGCTGGCACGCTCGGCCATGCACCACTCGATGAACTACCGTTCGGTGGTGATCTACGGCCGGTTCGAGCTCGTCACCAACCCGGAGGACAAACGGCGCAGCCTGCGCGCGTTCATCGACGGTCTCTATCCCGACCGTTGGGCAACATTGCGCCCGATCAACGACAAGGAACTCAACGCGACCAGCCTGTTGCGGATCCCCCTCGCGGAAGCATCCGCCAAAGTGCGCGACTGGGGAGTGGCGGACGACGAAGGGGACCTGAACTGGCCGGCATGGGCCGGGGTCATCCCGCTACGCACCGAGACCGGCACGCCGCACACCGAGCACGACAGCGTGCTGAGCGAGGCGCCAGCGACACGGTTCGCCGGACGGTCGAGCGTCCGTCGGGCGGGTACGGGCCAATGAGCCCGGCGCCCCAAGAAGAAAGCTGTCGCGCCGCATTGCCGTACAGCGAACCGCGGGGATAGTCCCCGCTGCCGCGCAGCGCTTCATGGCTCTGCGCGGCAGCTCGCGGCGCGACAGGGAGGCGAGTTCAAGCGCGCTCGATGGTCTGGCGACCGAGCGCGTAGAACTCGGCGTTGGGCCGCATGCTCGTCACGTTGGCGATGCGGTTGGACATGCCGAAGAAGGCCGAGATGCCCGCGATGTCCCAGATGTCGTCATCGTTGAAGCCGTGTGCCTTCAGCGCTTCGAAATCGGCCTCTCCGACGAGGTGGGCACTCTGCGAAACCTTCATGGCGAAATCCAGCATCACCTTCTGGCGCTCGGTGATGTCGGCCTTGCGGTAGTTGGTGGCGACCTGGTCGGCAATGAGCGGGTTCTTGGCGCGAATGCGCAGGATGGCGCCGTGGGCGATCACGCAATACTGGCATTGGTTCACACCGCTCGTCGCGACGACGATCATTTCGCGCTCGGCCTTGCTCAGGTTGCCGGGCTTTTCCATCAGCGCATCGTGATAGGCGAAGAAGGCCCGGAACTCGTCGGGGCGGTGGGCGAGCGTCAGGAACACGTTGGGGATGAAACCGGATTTCTCCTGGACGGCGAGGATGCGCGCGCGGATGTCTTCGGGCATGTCCTTCAGTTCGGGAACGGGAAACCGGCTTACTGCGGCCTGCTGCGCTTGGGTCATGCTGTTCTCCTTCGGATGATGAAGCGGTTTCTGCTGCTGAAGTTGGTTTAGCGATTCACGTCCACTACGATGCGGCCGCGCACTTCGCCCTTCAGAAGGCTGTCGGCGAGCGGAATGGCTTCGGCCAGGCCGACTTCGCGGCTGATCTGGCCGAGCTTGGCGACGTCCAGATCGATTCCCAGACGTTGCCAGGCCACGAGGCGCTCGGGACGCGGGCACATCACGCTATCGACGCCCGCCAGCGTGACGCCGCGCAGGATGAAGGGCGCGACGGTCGCGGGGAAATCCATGCCTGCCGCCAGGCCGCAAGCGGCGACCACGCCGCGGTACTTGGTCGTGGCGCAGACATTGGCCAGCACGTGGCTGCCAACGACATCGACGGCGCCGGCCCAGCGCTCCTTGCCCAGGGGCTTGCCGGGCGACGAGAACAGGGCGCGCTCGACGACTTCGCTTGCGCCGAGCGACTTCAGGTAGTCGGCATCCTGCGGGCGGCCGGTGGCGGCGACGACCGTGTAACCGAGCTTCGCCAGGACCGCGATGGCGACGCTGCCGACGCCACCCGCGGCACCGGTGACCAGGATCTCGCCGTCCTCGGGCCTGACGCCATGCCGCTCGAGCGCGAGTACGCACAGCATGGCGGTGTAGCCCGCGGTGCCGATTGCCATTGCCTGCTGCGGCGTAAACGCCGACGGCAAGGGCACCAGCCAGTCGCCGTTCAGGCGCGCCTTCTGCGCGAGGCCGCCCCAGTGCACCTCGCCGACGCCCCAACCGTTGAGCACGACCGGATCGCCGGTCTGGTACGCCGGATGGGTGCTTTCCTCGACCACGCCCACCAGGTCGATGCCGGGGACCATGGGGAACTTCCGCACCACCGGCCCCTTGCCGGTAATGGCCAGGCCGTCCTTGTAATTGAGCGTCGAGTGGCTGACGCGGACCGTCACGTTGCCCTCGGGCAACTGCGCTTCATCGAGTTCCTGCACGCTCGCGCGGTAACCGGACTCGTCCTTCTCGATCAGGATTCCCTCGAACATACGACTCCTCTCCCTTTAGACCGATCGTCTACAAAAACACGAAAAAATCAGCGCCGGGGCAAGCCGGCAAAGAACAGTCCGGCAAAGGTCTCGAGCGCTTGCGCGCTTCGCTCGAGCTTGGCCCGCAGGACGGCGCCCTCCCAGCCAATCCAGAAGAAGGCCGCCAGCCGGGCGGTGTCGGCGTTCTGGGCCAACTCACCGGCTTGTTGCGCCTCGACCAGGCAGGCGGCGAAGCGGGCCTGCCAATCCTCGAAGGTCTCCTTGAGCCGGGCCCGAAAGCTCTCGGGAAGCGCCCCCATTTCCTGGCCGAGGTTGCCGATCAGGCAGCCGCGACGGAATTCGTGGCGGGCCATGCCGTCCGTCGCATCGACGACGAAGGCCCGCAGACGACACAAGGGCGAGAGCGCCGCGTTGCGCAGGTGACGGTCCAGCTTGCGGGCAAAGAACTCCCCGTAGCGTTCGATCAGGTCGAGGCCGAACGCTTCCTTGCTGTCGAAATAGTGATAGAAGGACCCCTTCGGGACACCAACGCGGCCGAGAATCTCGTCGATGCCGGTGGACGTGAAGCCCTTTTCGGTGAGCACTTCCAGCCCGGCGCGCAACAGCAGCTCGCGCGTCTCGGTGAGGTCTTCGCGCTGCCTGGGGGGCCTGCCGCGGCGGCGAGGGGGCTGGTGTGCAAGGTCCATGGCTATAATTTAGACCGATCGTTTCGTTAAATCAAGATCCGCTAAGGACAGTGCATGGAACCGCCCCCGGCGCCTTGGCCAATCCACACTAGATTCACCGGAAAAGACGGACAGGGGCAAGCCGGAACGCCCTGGATTTCGCTGCGACTGTCAAACCGCCGCCCTGCCGTTCGACTATGGTGGACGGAGCGGCGACAACAGCCGCGGATCCGCCCCCCGACGAAAGGAGAGACCATGCCTACCGGTACCGTCCGCCTGCACCGCGTGCTGCGCGCAAAACCCGAGAAGATCTACCGGGCCTTCCTCGATGCGGAAGCCCTCGCCCGCTGGCTGCCGCCCAACGGCTTCACCTCCACCGTCGCCCACCTGGATGCCACGGTGGGCGGCACATTCAGGATGGCGTTCAGGAATTTCAGCACGGGCAACAGCCATTCCTTCGGCGGTAACTACCTGGAACTCGTGCCGAACGAGCGCATTCGCTACACGGACAAGTTCGACGACACCAAGCTGCCGGGCGAGATGGTGACGACCGTGTCGCTGCGCGCGGTGGCCTGCGGGGCGGAGGTGAACATCGTGCAGGAAGGCATTCCCGAGGCGATTCCGGTGGAATTCTGCTACCTCGGCTGGCAGGAATCGCTCGAGCATCTGGCGCGACTCGTCGAGCCTGAAATTCCGGACTGACGCCCCGGCGCGGCTCAGGCCGCGAGCCTTTGCGGCCGCCGCAGGGCGTGGCTCACGGCATAGCCGAAGACCAGCCCCCAGAATGCGCTGCCGATGCCGAACAGTGTGAGGCCCGACGCGGTGACGAGGAAGGTGACCACGGCCGCATCGCGTCCGCTCTCGTCGGCGAGCGCCGCGCTCAGGCTGGCGGCGATCGTGCCCATCAGCGCAAGCCCGGCGATGGCGGCGACCAAGGTCTGCGGGAAGGCGGACAGCAGGCTCGCCACCGTGGCCCCGCCGATGCCGGTGAGGAGATAGAAGCCGCCCGCCCAGATCGACGCGAGGTAGCGCCGGGCCGGATTCGGATCGGCGTCCGGGCTCATGCAGATGGCGGCCGTGATCGCGGCGAGGTTGAAGGAGAATCCGCCGAAGGGCGCGAGCACGACGCCGGTGATGCCGGTCCAGCCGAGCAGCGGCGAACCGGGCGTCGCGTAGCCGTTGGCGCGCAGCACGGCCAGGCCGGGCACGTTCTGCGAGGCGAGCGTGACGATGAACAGCGGCAGGCCGATGCCGAGGAGCGTCGCGGGCGAGAAGCTGGGCATCACGAATTCAGGGCCGGACAGTTGCCAGCGGATTTCGGCGGCGGCAATGCCGCCATTGGCCGCGGCGACGACCAGACCGGCAAGGAAGGCGAGCGGCACGGCATAACGCGGGGACCAGCGACGGGCGGCGAAGAACACGAGGATCATCGTCCCCACCAACGCGAGATCCTGACCGAGCTGCGCGAAGGCGCCAAGACCGAAGCGCAGCAGCACGCCGGCCAGCATTGCGGCGGCAATCGACGGTGGCACGTGGCGCATGATGCGCTCGAACGCGCCGCTGAAGCCGAGCACCGCCATCAAGGTAGACGCAAACAGGAAGGCGCCGATCGCTTCGCTCATCGGCACGCCGACGAGCCCCGTGGCAAGGAGCGCCGCACCCGGCGTCGACCACGCCGTGAGGATGGGCGCGCGGTAGCGCAGGGACAACGCGATGGACGTGAGGCTCATCCCCAGCCCGAGCGCCCACAGCCACGAAGCCAGCTGCGAAGGCGTGGCCCCGGCAGCGTGGGCGGCCTGGAAGACGATCGCCGCCGAGCTGGTGTAGCCGACCAGCACGGCGATCAAACCGGCCGCGAGGTGCGGAAAATGACGGGTGATGCCCGGCGCCGTGTGTGGGTTGCCCATGCTTGGCTCTATCTGCTCTAATCGGAAGATCGTGCGTTATAACGCACACCCTCAAGCCTAGCAGCGTGCGTTTTAACGCACAAGCCTGAGACGCCCAGCACGAACGACATGTCCAAGAACGGCCCCCCCTCTTCCGCCCCGGCGCCCAGCGCCACGCCCGCGCTGGCCGAGCATCTGGCCGCGACCTTGCGGCGCTTGCGCGCCGAGCGCGGCTGGAGCCTCGACCGTGCCGCGGGCGAGACCGGCGTCAGCAAGGCCATGCTCGGCCAGATCGAACGCGCCGAATCGAGCCCGACCGTGGCCACCTTGTGGCGCATCGCCTCCGGCTTCCACACCCCGCTGTCGGCCTTCATCGACGCGCCGGTGCGTCACGAAGAAGCCGCCTTCCGCTCCGCCGCCGCGTTGCGCGACCGGCCGGCGAGCGACCCGATGTGGGTCGCCCCGCTCTTCCCCTACGACGCGCACCTGGGTTTCGAGCTGCTCGAACTGACGCTTGCGCCCGGCTACGAGCGGCATTCCGAGCCCCACCTTGCCGGCGTCGTGGAGCACGTGATCGTCATCCGCGGCACGCTGGAGGTGCTCATCGAAGGCCGCTGGCACCCCCTGAAGGAAGGCGACGCGGTGCGCTTCGCCGCAGACCGGCCGCACGGCTACCGCAACCTCGGCGACGCGCCGGCCGTCTGCCACAACCTCATCTGCTACACGGGAGTCGCCGCACCGCAGCCCGCGCCCGCCGGCTGATGCCCCGCATTCGCGCAGCCTAGCCGAACAGCCGCGCCGGAATCACCCGCCGCATCTGCCCGCCCAGCACACTCCGGAAGCGCGGACTGTGCAGGCAGATGCCGCCCGCAAAGCCGACCAGGCAACCGAGCAACGTATCGAAGAAGCGTGCCTGGATCAGTTCGGTGGCGGAGCCGTGTCCCAGGGTCGCCGCCTCGGCCAGCAGGATGGTCAGCGGCGTGATGAAGATCGCGGCGAAGCCGTAGTGCCGCACCACCGCAGTCTCGACGATGAAGGCGAGCCCGATCATCACCACCGAGATCGACCACTTGTCCAGCGGCAGGCTCAGCAGCGCCCACGACACGAGCATGCCGATGGCGGTGCCGAGGAGGCGATGCACCTGCTTGTCCCACACGGCGCGCAGGTTCATGCCCTGCATCACCGCGAGGCAGCTCACCGGCACCCAGTAGGCGCGCTCGAGCTGCAGCAGTTGGGCGAGCGCGAGGGACACGCCGACGCTCAGGCCGATCACGACCGAATCGAACACGACGAAATCGAAGCTCGGTGGGGGCAGCGGCTCGACGGGCTTGGGGTCGCGCCGGCGCAGGATGTACACGCTGTAGAAGAACGCGATCAGGCTCGCGAGCAGGCAGCCCATCGCGAACAGCCCGACCTTGAGCGGCACTTCGAGGATGTCGCCGGGCGAATAGGCGCCGATCGAGGCCGCCATGATGAAGAACAGGCTGCCGGGCGGGCCGACGCGGTAGAAGCGGCACACCATCGTCACGAGGATCGCGGTGAAGGTCAGCACCAGCATCATGACCGGCGGCACGAGGTGGCTCATCACCCCTAGCGCGTAGCTGGCCGTCATGGCGAAGGCACTCGCCATCAGCGCGACCATGCGGTGATGCAGGGGCGTTTCCGGCATGTAGAGGAACACCAGGCCGCCCAGCGAGGAGATCAGGCCGTAGTCCATGCGGTCGAACCAGGCACCCACCATCAGCGGCAGGCCGGTGGCCAGTGCCGCGGCGAACGGCATCTGCCAGGGCCGGTCGCTCGGCTTGATCGTCATGAGCTGGCGCAGTTCTTCGCGGACCAGCGCCGCGAGCCTGCTCCACCTGCCGTGGACTGTCATGGGTCGGGTTCTTCGAGTTTGGACGTAAGTACGCAAGGGTAGCGCACTTCCGCTGCGGCGCTGGTGACGGCTCCGCACGACGATATGCACTGCATGCGTTTGTCCCGCGAACCGATCGCGAACAATTCCATCTAAATGTTTCCACCAACCCCAGGAAGGAGGAATTCATGCATAACACGAAAAAGACGGTGCGGATTCTGGCGGGTACCCTGCTCTTGTGGGGCGCATCGCTGCCCGTGACGGCGACCGAAATGACGTTCTTCGTCACGAGCGCGGGCCCCGGCAATGGTGCGAACCTGGGCGGACTGGAAGGGGCCGACCGGCATTGCCAGACGCTCGCCGCAGCGGCTGGCGCCGGCAAACGCACCTGGCGCGCCTATCTCAGCACCCAGGCCGCGGCGCTCAACGACACCAATGTCGTACATGCGCGCGACCGCATCGGCACCGGCCCCTGGTTCAATGCCAAGGGTGCGCTGATCGCGCGCAATGTCGATGAATTGCATTCGCCGCATTCCAACCTGACCAAGGCCACCCTGGTGGACGAGAAGGGGCAGATGGTGAATGGCCGCACCGAGAAGCCCAACCGCCACGACATCCTCACCGGCTCGCGGCCCGACGGCACGGCCTTCCCGCCCAGCCCGCCGTTCAACGACATGACCTGCGGCAACTGGACGAAAGGCGGCGACGAGGGCATGGCAATGACCGGCCACCACGACCGCGCCGGACCGACCGGAGACGCATGGGCGACATCGTGGAACTCGGCACACCCGTCGCGCGGCGGCTGCAGCCAGAAAGCGCTGCAAAGCACGGGCGGCGACGGGTTGTTCTACTGCTTCGCCGAAAAATGAGCGCCGCGGGGGCGGAACGTCCCTGCCTTACCCGCCCATCGGGATCATGGCCGCGACGCCCTCCCCCTGCAGCAGGCTCGCCGCCAGCGCGAACATCACGAGCGCCATCAGCGCATCGAGCACGCGCCACGCGATCGCGCGCGCGAAGAGCGGCGCCAGCACGCGCGCCCCGTAGGCCAGCGTGAAGAACCACAGCAGGCTGGCCGCGGCCGAGCCGGCGCCGAAAACCCAGCGCCCGTGCTCGCCGTGCTGGTTCGCAAGGCCGCCGAGCAGGACCACCGTGTCGAGGTACACGTGGGGGTTCAGGAAGGTGAAGCCGAGGCAGGTGGCCACGGCCGTTGCGAGCGGCACCGGCGCGCCCGCCTCGACATGCATGCGCTCGCCCTGCCAGGCGCGCCGGGCGGCGAACCCGCCGTACATGACGAGGAAGGCCGCACCACCGTAGCGCGCAATGGCCAGCAGGTCCGGGCTCGACTGGATCAGGGCGCCCAGGCCGGCAATCCCGGCACCGATCAGCAGCGCATCGGACAGCGCGCAGATCAGCGCGACGGGCAGCAGGTGCTCGCGCCGGATGCCCTGCCGCAGCACGAAGGAGTTCTGTGCGCCGATCGCGACGATCAGGGCCATGCTGGCGAGGAATCCGGCCAGGAATCGGGTGTCCATGAACAGGCTCGGTGAAGGTTGTCGAGGCCACTTTAGCGAGCAACTTTCGATCAGAAAAACTAAACTTTTTTAGTTACCGTTAATTTTTCTGAATCATGAAGATCGACAACGCCCAGCTCGCGGCCTTCGCGATGGTGGTCCGCGAAGGCTCGTTCGAGGCGGCGGCGCGCAAGCTGCACGTCACGCCGTCGGCCGTGAGCCAGCGCATCAAGCTGCTGGAAGAGCGCCTCGGCCAGGTGCTGATCCGCCGCGCCACCCCCTGCCAGGCGACCGATGCCGGCAAGACGCTGGTGCGCTACACGGAAGAACTGGCGCTGCTCGAGGCGGAAATGCTCGGCACGCTGGGCGGCGCGGACACCACGCTGCAGGCGCCCCTGCGGATGCCCATCGCGGTCAATGCCGACTCGCTCGAAAGCTGGTTTTTAGCGGTCTTCGACGCGATGCCGGCCGAGCCGGCGATCAGCGTCGACCTGCGCGTCGAGGACCAGGACCATTCCGCCGCGCTGCTGCGCGAGGGCACGGTGATGGCGGCCGTAAGCGCGAGCCCGGCGGCGATCCAGGGCTGCACCGTCGAGCCCCTCGGCGTGATGCGCTACCTCGCGGTGAGCTCGCCGGCCTACGTCGCCTGCCATTTCCCGGCCGGTATGAATGCCGCCGCCCTCGGCAGCGCGCCGATGCTGCGCTTCAACCTGAAGGACGCGCTGCAGCAACAGTTCATCGCACTCTTCACGACCGACGCCCTGCAGCCGCCGACCCACATGGTGCCGTCGGTACATGGCTTCGTCGCGCTGGCGCAACGCGGGCTGGGTTGGGGCATGGTCCCCGAGCATTTCGCGCTGCCGGCCATCGCGGCGGGCGACCTGGTCGAGATCGCACCCGGCCGGTATCTGGACGTGCCGCTCCACTGGCACCGCTGGCGACTGGGCTCGCAGGCGCTGCACGCACTGACGTCCGCGGTGCGGACGGTTGCCCGTAATGCCTTGCGCCAGCACGCGCGCGAGATCACGGGTTAGCAGTCAGCCGACAAGGGGCGGCCGTCAGCCGCGTCACCAATCCGGCGCGAGCTGCATCAGGTCATCCTCAGCGCTGGAAGTAGCCGACGCCGACCAGTTTTCCATCCACGGCGCGGAAGTAGGAGTGCTTCCTTTCGACCTTGCCGGTCATCGGGTTCAGCCAGCTATAGTCGAGCTCGCCCTCACCCTTCTTCGCCGCGAGCCTGACCATCTCGGTGACGATCGGCTTGCCGTTCGGGTCGCGCACCTCGAAACCGTTGCTGCCGACAAGGGTCGGCGTCGCACCATGCGCAAGAAACCGACCGTCCGCCATGTCGATGACGAAGACGTACAGGTCATCGTGAACGAAGCGTCCGTCGAGCCGCTGGAACTGGGCCAGCGCGCCCTTCACATCCGCCTTCATCGCCTTGACCGCGTCCTTGAGCAGGGCCCGGGCCTGGACCGGGGTGGCACGGGGCGGATAGAAACCGACGGCGACGACGATCTCGCCGACCTTGCGGAACATCGTCACCTTCGGCTCGCCGCGGCTGTCGGCGGGGTTGAACCAGCGGTACTCGACCTGTCCGCCCCCTTTGGCTTTCGCCAGTTCGATCATCTCGCGGAAGAACGCCTTGCCTTCGACGTCGGTGTAGTCGAGCACGTTGTCGCCGATCAGCGCGGCCGACGATCCTCCGCTCGCAAGGAAGCGGCCGTCCATGCGCACCGCGTAGGCGTAGAGGTCGCGATCGACGAAAGCCGCCTGGCGACTGAAGTCGGCCGCACCTTTTTCCCCCGTTTGCTCGATGTGCTTGACCGCGCGCTCCAGCAGCGCGGTGGCGCGCTTGCCGAGTTCGCTGTCGAACAGGCGGATCGATTCGGCGTCGGCCGCATGGGCGGGTGACGTCAGTAAGCCCGTAACCAGGGCGAGGCCCAGCGTGAGAACGAGTGCGCGAACTGGAGCAGACATCGTCGAACCTCTTGAGAATGCTGTTTCGGTTGTTGTTTTCTCCCCGCAAAGCAAGCGTGCACGATGCACGCTTGCTTTGCGGGGCGGGAGTCGCTCAGTAGCCGAGCATCTGCGGCAACCACAGCGAGAGTTGCGGCACGAAGGCGATCAGGAAGATCGCGGCCGTCGAGGCGAGCACGAAGGGGTGGATGCGCGCGACGATCTGCTCGACCGTGGAACCGCCGATGCCGGATGCGACGAAGAGGTTCTCGCCCAGCGGCGGCGTCTGGAAGCCGACCGACAGCGTGCAGATCACGACGATGCCGACGTGGGTGGGGTCCGCGCCCATCATGTACATCACCGGCAACAGCACCGGCACCAGGATCATGATCGCGGCGAGCGTTTCCATGAACATGCCGACGAAAAGCAGGAACACGATGATCAGTGACCAGATCAGGTAGATGTTGTCGGTGAGGTTCAGCAGGGATTCCGCGATCGTCGCCGGGATGCGTTGTTCAACCAGCAGGCGCCCGAACACCACCGCCGCGAACAGGATCAGCAGCACCCGGCCGGTGATCCACGTCGTGGTCTTGAGCGAGTTCAGGATCGCGGCGAACTTGAGCTCGCGGTGCAGCACGAGACCGACGAACAGCGTGTAGAAGATCGCGACGATGGCCGACTCGGTCGGCGTGAACAGGCCGGTGTAGATGCCGCCGAGGATGATCACCGGCGCCAGCACGGACCACGTGCCCCGGCGCAGCGCTTGGCCGATCTCGCCGTACGACCATTTCTCCGTCAGCCCGCGATAGCCGCGCTTGTTGGAAATCATGTAGTTCGTGATCAGCAGTGCGGCGGCCATGATGAAGCCCGGGACGACGCCGGCGACGAACAGCTTGGGGATCGACAGCGACGCGAACTCGCCGTATTTCTCGACGGCATCGGACGGCGGCGCCATGCCCAGCGCCGAGATGCCGAAGATCACCATCGGGATCGACGGCGGGATGATGATGCCCAGACCGCCCGAGGCGGCAGTGACCGCCGAGGCGTAGCTGCGCTCGTACTTGCGGTTGACCATCGCCGGGATCATCAGCATGCCGACGGCGGCGGTCGTGGCCGGACCCGAGCCGGAGATCGCGCCGAAGAACAGGCACGCGAGCACCGTGGCCGCGCCGAGGCCGCCGGTGATCGGGCCGGCCAGGGTTTCGGCGATGTCCACGAGCCGCTTCGAGATGCCGGCGGCCTCCATCAGCGCGCCGGCAAGTACGAAGGCCGGCAGGGCCATCAGCGGGAAGCTGCCCACCGAGGTGAAGGCGATCTGCACGAAGGCGATGGGATTCTTCCCCAGCACCAGGAAGGCGACCATCGCCGCGCCGGCCAGCGACACCGTGATCGGCGCGCCCAGCAACAGCAGGGCGAAGAAGCCGCCGAACAGGATTTCTACCACATATGCTTCCATTGTCTTTTCTCCGCGGAGGATCCGTCTCAGGCATTCGCCGCGGCGGCGGCACGCTTCAGGTTCTCGAGCTCCTCGGCTTCCGGATCGAGGATCTCCACGCCCTTGAACAGCGACAGGTAGTTGTTCCACAGGATGCGGATCGACATCAGCACGAAGGCGATCGGCAGGATCATGTAGAAGTACTTCATCGGCAGCCCGATGGTCTGCGACTTCCAGAACAGGTTCATGCGGTTGAAGACGAAGTCGTAGCTGAGGAAGGCGAAATAGAGGTTGAAACCGACCCACAGCAGGTCGGCGAACGCCTCGCTGACCTTCTTGACGATGGGCGGGAAGAACTTGAAGTGGAAGGCCACGCGGTTGTGCGCCGACATCTTGGCCGCCACGCAGGCGCCGAGGTAGGCAAACCAGACGAAGAGATAAGTTGCGAGTTCTTCACCCCAGGGCAGCGAGTACTGAAAGAACTGACGCAGCAGGATCTGGACGAAGAGCAGCACGACGAAGAACGCGAGCAGCGCCTCGCACAGATACTCTTCGATGTTGCTGATGAATTTGAGGAAGATGCGCCCTGCGGCCATGACAAACTCCAGGAAATCCGGTGCGCCCGATCACACGGGGACGGCCCCTGCCACCGGCTGGAGTCGTCCGGAATCGTGGCGGCTTGTTGTGCGCGAGATCTGCGTTCGTGGCGGCTCCGGGGGCCGCATGCGGCACGAGCCGTGGCTCGCGCGCCGCATGCCTTGCCGCCGGACACCGCCTCCGGCCGAGGTTCAGCGGCCGAGCACCTTCTGTGCGCGGTCGAGCTTTTCCTTGCCGCCGATGCTCTTGTAGAACTTCGGCCACACCGCGGTGGTCGCCTTGGCGATCCACTCCTTCTCGCCGTTGGCCGGATCGGTGATCTGCATGCCGCGCGCGGCGAGGTCCTTCTTGATCTTGTCCTCGGTGTCGAGCAGGTACTTGAAGCTGTGCTCGGTGGCCTCCTGGCCGGCTTCGAGGATCGCCTTCTGCACCTCGGGCTTCTGCGACTTGAAGACCTGCTCGCTCACCACCAGCGGCTCCAGCGAGAAGATGTAGCGGATGTTGGTGATGTACTTCTGCACCTCGTAGAACTTCATCGCCGAGACGGTGATGTAGGGGTTGTCCTGGCCGTCGACGACGCGCTGCTGCAGGCCGGTGAAGGTTTCCGACCACGACATCGGGGTCGGGTTGATGCCCCACGCCTGATACGAAGAGATCATGATTTCGTTCTTCGGTACGCGGATCACCAGCCCCTTGAGGTCTTCCAGCGTCTTGACCGGGCGCTTGGAGTTGGTGAGCACGCGGAAGCCCGAGTAGGCCCAGCCGACGATGCGTACGCCGGCGTCGCGCACGGTGTTGTCGGTCAGCTCCTTGCCGATTTCACCCTGGGTCAGTTTTTTCGCTTCATCGGCGCTCTGGATCAGGTAGGGCATCGTCAGCAGACCGACCGTTGGCGAAAACGGTGTGATGTTGTTCACCGCGAGGATCGAGAAATCCAGCGTTCCCATCGCGGCGTTGTTGATCGTGTCTTCCTCGCTGCCGAGTTGCCCGTTGGGGAACAGGTCCACCTTGTGCTTGCCGCCGGTCTTCTGCTGGAACAGCTTGGCGAAAGTCGTCCCGAGTTCCCACTGCGTGCCGCCCGCGGCATCGCCGACGGCCATCTTGAAGGTCTCGGCGAGCGCAGCAGGCGCGGCCACCAGCAGGCTGGCGGCGGTGACGAGCGGCATCAGTACGTTCTTGCTGAATTTCATTTCTGTCTCCTCGATCTCTTTATGGTTTGGCAGATCTTGCTGCCTGGGGGTATCAAGGTGCTGCTTCCTGCAGCGGCCCGTTACAGGACTTCGTCCTTGAAGTGGTACCAGCGGTACAGCCACCACTGGCCGAAGCGGCGGAAGGGGGCGAACATTTCCGCCTCGACCATCTCGCGCACGTTCGGGAAGGGCAGCCTGGAGCGGAAGATCGGCAGCTCGGGCGTGCGGATGCCGGCGATGTTCTCGGCGAGGCGACGGCCGGCCTGCGCGGAGTACATGACGCCATTGCCGCCGTAGCCGAGTGCGTAATAGACCGTTTCCTTCGGATTCGGCTGATAGATGCGCGGCATCATGTCGTGCGCCACGTCCACCCAGCCCCACCACGAGTAGTCGATCTGGATGCCCTCGAGCGCCGGGAACTTGCGGTGCAGGTCGCGGATCAGGAACTGCTTGTACTTATCCTGCGGCGCGTCGTTGCCGGTGATCGCGCTGCGGCTGCCGATCTGCACGCGGCCGTCGGGCAGCAGGCGATAGTAGTGGCGCAGGATGCGCGTGTCGGTGATGACCTGGGTCGTGCGGAAGTTGCACGCGTCGATCTCGGCCTGCGTGAGCGGGCGCGTGACGATGGAGTTCGACAGGATCGGCAGGATGCGGTTCTTCAGCTCGCGGTGCAGGTGGTTCGAAGTGTAGCCGCCGGTGGCGATGCCGACCGCGCGGGCGCGCACGATGCCGCCGGGCGTCTTCAGGTGATGCACGCCGTTCTTCGTTTCCCAACCCGTCACCGGGCTCGCCGGGTGCACCTTCACGCCCAGAGCGCGCGCCTTCTTGAGGTAGCCGAAGGCGAGCTTGCCGGCGTGGATGCCGATGCCCTCGGGCTCGTGCATCGCGCCCGCGGCTTCCTTGTCATCCACGTACTCGCGCTTCACGGTGCCGGCGTCGAGGATGCGCGCGTCGTACTTGAAGACCTCGCGCAGGACTTTCGCTTCCTTCTCCAGCACCGGCATCACGCGCGGCTTGTGCGCGATGTAGAGATGGCCGCCCGGCTGCGGGTCGCAGTCGATGTCCTTGATCATCTCCTTGAAGTACTCCATCCCGTCGCACACTTCCTCGTGCATGCGCAGGGCGGTGTCGAGGCCGTAGCGCTCGATCCACTGCGAGCGCTTCAGCCGCCCGGAGGCGCACTGCGCCTGGCCGCCGTTGCGCGTGCTGCAGCCCCAGGCCGTGCGATTGGCCTCCAGCACTGTCGCCTTGATGCCGTGCTTCTCGGCGAGCGCGATGGCGGCCGTGAGGCCGGTGAAACCGGCGCCGATGATCACCACATCGACGTCCATGTCCTGGCGTACCGGACCGTCATCCGCGGGCGGTTCGCCGGCGGTGCCGATCCAGTAGGTCGGCGCGTAATCGCGGCCCTGCCCCGGCGTCGCCGATACCAGCGGATCGTAGGCCGGATCGTAGGGCTGCACCGGCGCGGTGGCGCGCTCGCTGCTTACGGTGCGCTTTTCTGCAATGGCTTCCATGTCCCGACTCCTGATGTGTCCGGGGATGCTCAGTTGCCCGCCTTGGCGACCGGCGGGCGATCCTTGCGGTAGGCGTTCTTGACCGCGATCTTGCCGTCGCGGAAGGTGAATACGTCGACCATGCGCGCCTCGATGCGCGTGCCGTCGACCTTGGTGCCGCTGAAGGTGGACTCCGATACGCCACGGTCGCCGCACACGAAGTGCTCACCGTCGAGCCAGGCGGCGTCGGGGAAGGTCTGCCAGGCGAGTTGGAAGCCGGCGCGTACCGCGTCACGACCGACGAAGCTCTTGCCGAACAGATCCGGGCCGGCCACCGCGTGGAATACGCAGTCCTCGGCCATGAAGCTCATCAGTGCCTCGATGTCGTGCCTGTTCCAGGCATCGGCGAAGGCCTTCAGCGTCTCGGCAGTGACTTCGCTGCGGGTCGGGGTGGCGGTCAGGCTGGTCATGAAAGTAAATCTCCGGAAAACTATTTTTGCCTAATATGAAACGTCTTGTACCGTTTTTTGAAACTTGATT
Source organism: Aromatoleum evansii (assembly GCF_012910805.1). GTDB lineage: Bacteria > Pseudomonadota > Gammaproteobacteria > Burkholderiales > Rhodocyclaceae > Aromatoleum > Aromatoleum evansii. The sequence goes on along the minus strand of NZ_WTVK01000009.1, from coordinate 104,535 downwards.
TACATTAGGACTACGCCGCTACGCTGTCAAGAGAAATTTCGATTATCGGTACACAACTACAAACTTTCTGAAATTTCACTCCGCAGCGCGCAATACTCACGCGATCCGCCCCGCCATCGGCGACGACGGCGAAGCCGCGAAGCGGCGCGGCATGCGCCCCGCGAGAAAGGCCTCGCGTCCGGCCTGCACCGCCAGGCGCATCGCCCGCGCCATGCGCACCGGCTCGCGCGCATGGGCGATCGCGGTGTTCATCAGCACCCCGTCGCAACCGAGTTCCATCGCGATTGCCGCGTCGGAGGCGGTGCCCACGCCGGCATCGACGATCACCGGCACCCGAGCCTGCTCGATGATCAGCGACAGGTTCCACGGGTTGAGGATGCCCATGCCCGAGCCGATCAGGCTCGCCAGAGGCATCACCGCGACGCAGCCGATGTCTTCGAGGATGCGCGCCTGGATGGGGTCGTCGCTGCAATACACCATCACCTCGAAGCCGTCCTTCACCAACGCCTCGGCCGCCTTCAGCGTCTCGGGCATGTTCGGGAACAGCGTCTTCTCGTCGCCGAGCACCTCGAGTTTGCACAACGGATGGCCATCGAGCAGTTCGCGTGCGAGCTGCAGCGTGTAGACCGCGTCCTTGGCGTTAAAACAGCCGCCCGTGTTGGGCAGGATCGTGAAGCGGTCGGGCGGCACGGCGTCGAGCAGATTCGGCTCGTGGGCGTGCTGGCCGATGTTCACGCGGCGGATCGTCACGGTGACGATGTCGGTGCCGCTCGCGTCGACCGCGGCCCGCGTTTCGTCGAAGTCGCGATACTTGCCGGTGCCCACCAGCAGGCGCGACGCGTAGGTCTTGCCGGCGATCGTGAGGCCCACGTCGGTCACGGCCGGCCGGATCTCGTCCGGGGTGTCGTTCAGCTTCATTCCGTTCGTTCCTCCTCTACTTGTTTACTAGCCGCCGCCGATCGCGACGACGACCTCGACGCGATCATCCGGTTGCAGCACCCGGCCCGCCCAGCGCGGCGACGGGATCACCTCGCGATTGACGGCGACCGCGACACGCTTGCCCAGCAGGTCCAGGCTGGCGATGAGGTCGTGCAGGCTGCGGCCGGCGCGCAGCATGTGCGCCGCTCCGTTCAGTTCTATCTTCACGCTGACCATGGTCCGCCCTCCGTCATTACGTCGCGATCAGGCGGGCGGCGAAGACCACCGCCAGCATGTAAGCAGCCACGAACAAGGCCTCGCCCGACAGCAGCACGATCGGCTTCCACCCCAGTTCGGCGAGTTTCTCCAGCGAGGTCTTCACGCCCAGCGCGGCGATCGAGATCACCAGGCACCAGCGCGAGAGCGTGGAGCTCGCCTCGACCAGCTCGTGCGAGAGCAGGCCCAGGCTGTTGAGCGCCGCCAGCGCTGCGAAGGCGACGAGGAAAAGCGGCAGGATCGGCGTCTTCTTCGCGCTGCCGCCGTTTTCCTTCTTGCGCTCGGCGTGGAACACCAACGCGAGCACGACGACCACCGGCATCAGCATCGCGACACGGAACATCTTCGCGAGCGTCGCTGCGTCGCCGACCTCGGGCGAGATGATCAGCCCGGCGCCGACCACCTGCGCGACGTCGTGGATCGAGCCACCGAGGAAGAGCCCCGCCTCGCTCACCGACAACCCGGCGGCCTTCACGACCAGCGGATAGAGCACCATCGCCACGGTCGAGAAGATCGCCACGCCGATCGCGGTGAGCAACGTGTAGCGCTCGGTCTCGCGTGTCGCGGGCAGCGTCGAGGAGATCGCGAGCGTCGCGGAGATGCCGCAGATGCCCGTGCCGCCGCCCGAGAGCAGGCCCAGCAGCGGCGGCAGGCCGAGGATGCGGGCGAGCAACAGGCCGAAGCCGATGGTCAGCACCACCGCGCCGACGAGGGCACCGACGCCGATCAGCCCCAGGTCGCTCACGTCGCTGGCGACGATGCGCGCACCGAGCAGCGCGACGCCGAAGCGCACGAGCTTCTTCGCGGAAACCTCGATGCCGGGGATGCACTTCTCGCTGTCGGAAAGGAAGTGGAACGCGATGCCCAGCAGCAGCGCGTAGAGAAACTGCGGTCCGCCGTAATGCTCGGACACGAAGGTCGCCGCGACGGCAATCACGGCGCACAGCATGAAGCCCGGCATCAGCACACGCACCTCGCTGAACATCGCGGGCGGCGCAATTGTCGTTTGAGTGGTCATTGGATCGGGGTCCGGTGGGGATGTCGGGCGGTGGCGGAACGGCCTTGTGGGCCGCCCCGCCTTCTTCAGGCGCTACGGATCAGACGTAGTCCTTGTACTTGTCGAGGTGACGCACCGGCTTCGAGAGCGCGTCGCGGCGGAACGGGTCGCCCAGTTCGCGCGTGCACATGATCTCGATGATGCAGGTCTTGCCGTGGTTCATCTGCAGGTCGATGGCCTTCTTCAGCGCCGGGCCCACGTCCTCCAGCCGATCCACGGTGATGCCCTCGGCGCCCATCGCCCGCGCGATTTCCGCGAAACTCTGGTTGTCGAGTTCGCCGGCGACGAAGCGGCGGTTGTAGAAGTCCACCTGGTTCTTCTTCTCCGCGCCCCACTGGCGGTTATGGAACACCACCGCGGTCACCGGGATGTTATGGCGCACGCAGGTCATCGTCTCCATCAGGCTCATGCCCCAGGCGCCGTCACCGGCGTAGGACACTGCCGGGCGATGCGGCGCGGCGACCTTCGCGCCGATGATGGTCGGGAAGGCGTAACCGCAGTTGCCGAAGCTCATCGCGGCGAAGAAGCTGCGCGGCTTCTCGAAGCGCAGGTAGCTGTTGGCGACCGAGTTGATGTTGCCGATGTCGGTGGACACCATCACGTCCGGCGGCATCGCCTTTTCCAGTTCGCGCAGCACCTGGCGCGGATGCAGGTAGTCGCCGCCGTTGAAGGTCTTCTCCTTGGCGTTCTCCTCGATCATGTCGAGGCTGAAGGGGTCGCGCTCGTGCGTCCACTCGTCGAGTTCGCGCTCCCACGCGGCCTTCTCTTCCTGCACCTTGGCGAAGCGCTGCTCGCGGGTTGCATCGCATTCGAGCGTGCGGCCGGTCAAGCGCCACACCAGCGCCTTCGCGGCGGCCTTGGCGTCGCCGCAGATGCCCACCGAGATCTTCTTCACCAGGCCCAGCATCTTGTTGTCGGCGTCGATCTGGATGATCTTGGCATTCTTCGGCCAGTAGTCCATGCCGTGCTGCGGCAGCGTGCCGAAGGGGCCGAGGCGCGAACCGAGCGCGACGACCACGTCGGCCTGGCTGATCAGCTTCATCGCCGCCTTGGAGCCCTGGTAGCCGAGCGGGCCGCACCACAGCGGGTGGCTCGCCGGGAAGGAATCGTTGTGCAGGTAACTATTCACGACCGGCGCACCCAGGCGCTCGGCGAGCGCCTTGCACTCCTCGACCGCATCGGCCATCACCACGCCGCCGCCCGAGATGATCACCGGGAACTTGGCAGTGGCGAGCAGCTCGGCCGCTTCGTTCAGGCTCTGCTCGCCGCCGGGGCCGCGATCGAGACGGCTGGGCTTGGGGATCTCGCAGGTGATCTCGCCGTAGAAGTAGTCGCGCGGGATGTTGAGCTGGGTCGGGCCCATCTCGCTCATCGCGCGGTCGAAGCAGCGGCCGGTGAACTCGGCCATGCGCGCGGGGTTGGTGACGTGGCCCTGGTACTTGGTGAATTCCTGGAACATCGGCAGCTGCTTGCATTCCTGGAAGCCGCCCAGGCCCATGGTCATGGTGCCGGTCTCGGGGGTCACGATCACGACCGGGCTGTGCGCCCAGTACGCCGCCGCGATGGAGGTCACGCAGTTGGAGATGCCGGGACCGTTCTGGCCGATCACGACACCGTGGCGACCCGACACGCGCGAGTAGCCGTCGGCCATGTGGCCCGCACCCTGCTCATGCACCACCGGGATCAGGCGGATGCCGGCCGGCGCGAAGATGTCCATCGCGTCCATGAAGGCCGAGCCCATGATCCCGAACATGTCGGTCACGCCGTTGGCCACCATGGTTTCCACGAAGGCTTCCGACGGGGTCATCTTGTGCGGGCCGCTGACGACGGTGCGGCGGTCTTGTTCGCTCATTGCTGCTGTCTCCTTGTCGAGTGATCGCGAAGTCAAGATATCGTTTTCGGTACCTAGCGTTCCGATATTCGATACTTGAGTTCAATGTACGTCGACATTTTTGAGACGTCAACATAAATTTCGTTTTTCTGAACCATTTGTCTCTTATTTTGAAATTACATCCAAGTGCAGCAGGATCGGCAGGGCGTGGACGTGAAAACGGCATCCGCGCCAATCGGCGACGGATGCCGTTTTCTGCCGAAGCGCGGCGGCGCGGGGCCGGTGACGGCCCCTACCCCGCGCACGGAGGGATCAGGATCGCTCGAAAGCCTGCGTGTCGATCACGACGGGGGCGATGTCCGGTTTCGCCAACCACAGGCTTTTCATGCCGTACAGGGCAAGCAGGATGCCCAGGCTCGCCACGCCCAGCAGCAGCGGCGTGCGCTGCTCGGGGATGAAGGCCATCGCGACGACGATCGCGAGCATGCCGACGATCGCGACCCAGGTGAGATAGGGATAGCACCACATCTTCACGCGCAGGCGCGCGGGATCTTCCTTCTCGAGACGGGCACGCAGGCGCAGCTGGGAAACCGCGATCGACACATAGACGAAGATCGCGACGGTGCCGTACGAATTCACGAGGAAGGCGAACACCGTGTCGGGCGACACGTACGACATCACCACCGCCCCGTAACCGAACAGCGTGCCGATCAGGATCGCCGGCACCGGTACGCCGTTGCGGCTCACCTTCGCCAGCACCATCGGCGCATCGCCGCGGCGCGTCAGCGCGAAGAGCATGCGCGAGGAGGCGTAGAGGCCGGAGTTCAGCGCCGACAGCACCGCGGTCAGGACGATCGCGTTCATGATCTGCGCCGCGGCCGGAATACCGATCGCGTCGAGCGCGCTGACGTAGGGCGTCGAGATCGCACTGGAGTTCCACGGCACGAGGCATACGACGAGCAGTACCGAGCCTACGTAGAACACCAGCACGCGGGTGATCACCGAACTCGTCGCCTTCGCGACGGCGCGCTCGGGCTCCGCTGTCTCGGCCGCGGCGACCGTGACGATCTCGGCACCGAAGTAGAAGCCGGTGGCGGCAACCGCCCCCGTCAGCACCGGCACGATGCCGTTCGGCATGAAGCCGCCGTGCTCGGTCAGGTTGGCGACGCTGGCCGTGGCGTCCGGCCACATCCCCAGCACGTACAGGCCGCCGAGGAACAGGAACACGATGATCGCCGCGACCTTGATCGATGCGAACCAGAACTCGAACTCGCCGAAGGATTTCACCGAGATCAGGTTGGTCATCGTCAGCGTCACCAGCAAGACCAGGCTGATGATCCAGGCCGGCACGTCCGGCAGCCAGTAACGCACCAGATCCGCCCCGGCGACCGCTTCGAGCGCGACGACGATGACCCAGAAGTACCAGTACATCCAGCCGGTCAGGAAGCCGGCGAGATTGCCGACCGCGGGCCGGTCCGACCACGCGGTGCGGGCGAATTCGTAGAAGGCGCCGACACCCGGCATCGCCACAGCCATCTCGCCGAGCATGCGCATCACCAGCACCACGAGCCCGCCCGTGAGCAGGAAGGACAGCACCGCGGCCGGGCCGGCCGACTTGATCACCACGCCGCTGCCCACGAAGAGGCCTGCGCCGATCACGCCGCCCAGCGCGATCATCGTCATGTGCCGCTGCTTGAGGCCGTGCTGCAGCCCAGCCGAATTTCCAGCTTCCGGTTTCACGTCCGTCTCCTCCGTTGGCGCGGCCCGCAAGGCCGCAACCGATGCTTGTCGTCTTCTTGCGCGTCCGGTCGCGGGCCAATCGTTCAGCCTTATGCACGGATTCGCTGTTTTGATGTGAATGTAGGATCAAGCCTCGCAGGCGTCAAGCTAAATTTCTCTTTCCGGAACTTCTTGTACCTTTTACCGGAACGCGACTATCATGAATCGCACAAGACGCCCCCAGGAGACTGCCGTGACGGAACTCGCCCTCGACACACCGGACCAGCTGGTTTCGGTCCGCTCGCTGTTCGGAATCGATTCCGACCTGCAGGTGCCCGCCTTCGGCACCCGCGATGACCACGTCCCCGAGATCGACGAGGCCTACCGCTTCAACCCGGACGTCACGCTGGCCATCCTCGCCGGCTTCACGCGCGACCGCCGCGTGATGGTCCAGGGGCTGCACGGCACCGGCAAATCGACGCACATCGAACAGGTCGCCGCGCGCCTGAACTGGCCGTGCGTGCGCGTGAACCTCGACGGCCACATCAGCCGCCTCGACCTCGTCGGCAAGGACGCGATCGTCGTGCGCGATGGCCGCCAGGTCACCGAATTCCAGGAAGGCATCGTGCCGTGGGCGCTGCAGCGGCCGGTCGCGCTGATCTTCGACGAGTACGACGCCGGTCGCCCCGACGTGATGTTCGTGATCCAGCGCATCCTCGAGCGCGACGGCAAGTTCACGCTGCTCGACCAGAACCGCGTGATCCGCCCGCATCCCTGGTTCCGCCTGTTCGCAACCTCGAACACCGTGGGCCTCGGCAACCTCTCGGGCATGTACCACGGCACCCAGGTGCTCAACCACGCGCAGATCGACCGCTGGAACATCGTCGCGACGCTCAACTACCTGCCCGCCGACGAGGAAGTGGCGATCGTGCTCGCGCGCGTGCCGGCGAAGAACTACGAGAAAGGCCGGGAACTCGTGCGCGCGATGGTCGCGGTCGCCGAGCTCACCCGCAAGGGCTTCGCCGCGGGCGACCTGTCGACGCTGATGTCGCCGCGCACAGTGATCACCTGGGCGGAGAACTGCGAGATCTTCCGCAACCCGGCGCTCGCCTTCCGGCTGTCCTTCCTCAACAAGTGCGACGAGGCCGAACGCCCCATCGTCGCCGAGTACTACCAGCGCTGCTTCGGCACGGAACTCGACGAATCCTGGATGCGCGAGGCCGCAGCGTGAGCAAGGCCCCGGCGCCCAACGCTCAGCAACAGGCGCGGCGCCAGCAGCGCGTCGAGGAGCTGTGCGCGGCGACGCTGCGCGCGCTCACCGGCCGCCCCGCCCTGCACTACCGCGGGCGCCGCCTGTATGCAGGCGAACGCAGCGTGCCCGTGCATGCGCCGCACCTGCGCATCGACGCCGGCACCGACGCCTTCGCCGACTGCCGCGCCGCCGCCGACGGCATCGCCCTGCGCCTGCTGCATTCGGACGCCGCCCTGCACGCCCGCCTCGCCCCCGCCGACCCGGTCGAGCGTCTCGTCTTCGAGCTGCTCGAACAACTGCGCGTCGAAACCCTCGCGCCCGCCGCCATGCCCGGCATGGCGCACAACCTGCAGGAGCGCTTCGTGAGCTGGTCGCGCGCCTTCTACCGCTCCGGCCTCACCGAGGGCAGCGTCGGCATCCTGTTGTACACCGTGGCGCAGATGTGCTGGTCGCGCCTCACCACGCGCCCCGTCCTCGAAGACACCGAGGACTACATCGAAAGCACCCGCATGGGCCTCGTCTCCGCGATGGGCACGTCGCTCGCGGGCATCCGCCGCCAGCGCCACGATCAGGCCGCCTTCGCGCCGCACGCACTGGAGATCGCGCGCATCGTCGGCGAGCGCGTGCACGCCGAGCAGGCCGCGGCCGAAGACGGGGAGAAGGCCGATCAGGACGAACCCGCCACGCGCGACTTCGCCCTGCTGCTTGATTTCGACGACGCCGGCGACGGCGACAACGGCATCGCCGCCGCGACCACCGGCACGAGCAAGGTGCTCGCCGACGCCGCCCTCGCCTACCGCGTGTACACCACCCGCTTCGACACCGAGGTCGCCGCCGGCACGCTCGTGCGCCGCGCGCTGCTGCGCGAGTACCGCGAACGGCTGGATCGCTGCGTCGCCGAACAAGGGCTCAACCTGCCACGCCTCGCACGCCAGCTCGCCGCCGTCCTCACCCGCCCCGCGCGCGACGGCTGGCGCTTCGGCGAAGAGGAAGGCCACATCGACGGCCGCCGCCTCGCGCAGGTCATCAGCTCGCCCGCCGAGCGCCGCGTCTTCCGCCAGGAGCGCCACCTGCCGCAGTCCGACTGCATCGTCGGCCTGCTGCTCGACTGCTCCGGCTCGATGAAGGCGCACATCGAGCCGGTCGCGGTGATGATCGACACGCTGCTGCGCGCCCTCGACATGATCGGCGTCGCCACCGAATTGCTGGGCTTCACCACCGGCGCGTGGAACGGCGGGCGCGCGTACCGCGACTGGATGAGCCGCGGCCGCCCGCCGCACCCCGGGCGGCTCAATGAGGTCTGCCACATGGTGTTCAAGGACGCCGAGCGCAACTGGCGCCGCGCGCGCACCGACATCGCCGCCCTCTTCAAGGGCGACCTCTTCCGCGAAGGCATCGATGGCGAAGCGGTCGACTGGGCGTGCAACCGCCTGCTCGCCCGCCCCGAGGCCCGCCGCATCCTCATCGTGATCTCCGACGGCTGCCCCTCGGACAGCGCCACGGGGCTGGCCAACGACCCCTTCTACCTCGACAATCACCTCAAGGACGTCGTCGCCCGGCGCAGCCGCGAAGGGGCGGTCGAGATCCTCGGCCTCGGCGTGGGCCTGGACCTCAGCCCCTTCTACCGCCGCAGCCTCGCGGCCGACCTGACGCGGGGGCTGGACAACACGCTCTTCCCCGAAATCGTGCAGCTCATCGGCGGCCACGCCCACCGCTGAGCGCGCCCATCCACCGACCAGGAGACCGGCAAAGCATGGCAAAGACCCGCATGGTGGTGCAGTTCGGCATGGGGACCTCGATCCGCAGCCAGGACTACACCCAGGCCGCCGCACGCGCGATCCGCGACGCGCTGTGGCACAACTCCCTCAACGTCGCCTCGGCCTTCGGCTTCCCCAAGGACGAGATGCTGATTGACGTCGAGATCGGCATCCAGAAACCCGAAGCGGTGGACCTCGCGCCGTTGCTCGAAGTCTTCCCCTACGGCAAGCCCACGATCAGGCTCGTGCCCGGCGGGCTCGACATCCCCAAGCACGACGGCACTGGCGTGACCGTGATCGCCAACGCCGCCGTCATCGTCTCCTTCGACCTGGAGCCCGCCCATGCCTGAAAAGCGCCTGATCCTCGAAATGGGCACCGGCAACGACCTCCTCGGTGGCGACTACACCAAGGCCGCCTGCCGCGCCGTGCAGGACGCCCTGCACCACTCCGTGATGCCGCTGTTCCGCACCCTGGGCTACGACACCCAGGACATGCGCGTGCAGGTCACGATCGGTGTGCAACGCCCGGACCTCGTCGACGCCGAAATCGTGCGCGCCGAACTCCCGCGCGGCCGCCCCGAGGTCAAGGTGGTCTTCGGCGGCCTCGACGTGCATCACCCCGAGCAGGACATGCTCCACGTCGTCGCAACCGCCGCCATCGAAGCCTGGCTGCCGATCGAATCGGACGCGTGGCGGCTGGTGCCCACTCAGACGTAAGCGGGGAGCACCGTCGGCTTCGGGGCGCCGACCGGGAAAGTGTGCCGCCCCACTGAGGTCGATCGGCTGATCACCGCCTCAGGCCTGCCGCCGTCAGGTCGTCCGCAAAGCGTTCGTTGAGTGCCGCCTCGCGGAATCCCCATGAATCCTGGGCGTGCGCCACCGTGATCGGTATCGGCGCCGCGTTGAGCGTCCGTGCATGGGCCGCGGCCTCGTCGTGACGGCTGGCGCGTTCGAACACCGCGATGCAGGTCACCGTCGTTGCCACGAATGGCTGGCGGGCCATCCCGTCGGCGCAGATTTCCACCGCCCGCGCGATCTGTCCGTCCGCGTACAGCGCCCGGGCGAAGATGTAGGGGTACCACTTCGGATACATCGGGTTGAGCGCGACCGCCCGCTCGGCGGCCGCCACCGCCGGCTCGTAATACCCCGCGGTCGATGCCGCGCGCGAGTAGAAGATGTGGTTCTCGGCGTCGTTGGGGTTGATCTCGATCGCCCGCAGTCCGGCCTGGGTCGCCTCTTCAAAGCGTTTCATGAAGGTCAGCACCTGCGTGAGCGCCTGATATCCGATCGAAAGCTGCGGGTGAAGCTCCAGGCTGCGCTGCACCTGCGCGAGCGACTCCTCATAGGACGCGCCGGTTCCGCCGAAGAGCCTTTCGAGGGCGCCCACCCAACCCAACAAGGCGTGGGCTTCGGCAAAATTCGGGTCCAGCTCGATCGCCCGGCGCAGCAAGGTCACCGCCTCCCGCTCGCTGTCGACCGTGAGCTTGTGCTTCTCGCTCCGCGCCCGCTGGAAGAGATCGTAGGCATCCAGGTTCTCCGTCGGCTTGCGGCGCGCGCGGCGCTTCTCGGCCTCCTGCACGTTCGGGAGCACTCGCGACGAGATCGCATCGGCCAATTCGTCGCGCAAGGCAAACCATTCGGCACGGGGTCGATCGTACTTCTCCGCCCATAGATTGCTTTCGCTTTCCGCGTCGATCAGTTGCACATGAACGCGCAGCGAGGCCTGATCCGCCTGCACGGCCCCGGTGACGACGTAGCGCGCGCCGAGCGCACGCCGAACCGCTGCAGCGTCGAACGGCTGGCTCTTGTATCCGGTGGTCGAGGTCAGAGCGAGCACGTTGAGCTCTGAAATATGGGTCAGGGTTGTAATGAGATCCTCGGTCAGGCCGTCGGCGACGTAGGCGTAGTCGTCGTCATTGCTGCGATCGAGGAATGGCAGTACCGCAAGGGCCGGCCGTCGCTCCAGGGCCGTAGCCGGCCGGGCCGCGGGCGGGGCCTCCTGGCTCATCCACCCGATGCCGGCGATGGCGACGAGCACGAGGAGCGCTCCGCCCATGAGGCGCCACAGGCGGTTTGGGCCGCGCGGCGCCGCGTTGGCGGGCACCATCGGTGCGGCGAGGGACGGCGCCTCCGCCACTGCGAGCCGCTGTTCGCCTGCGTCTCGCGTCTCGGGAGCCACCGCGAGTTTGTAACCGCCCTTGGGGATGGTGAGCAGAAAGCTCGGCTCGTGGGCATCGTCGCCCAGCGCGCGTCGAAGCTTCGCCACCGTCTGGGTGAGCGCGTCGTAGCCGACCACGCGGCCTTCCCACAGTCGATCCTCGATTTCCTGGCGGGTCACGACTTCGCCCACCCGCGCGACGAGCAACAGGAGCAGGTCCATCGCCCGCGGCTCGATGCGCTGGGCTTCGCCATTGCGCTCGATGATGCGCTCGGACGGACGGATGCGGCAGTCGTGCAGGAAGAAGGAATCCATTGAGCCCCCTGGGCCGGATGCAAGCCGGTCAATTTACGGATAGACCATGCCGGCATCCGGGGCAACCGTAACGACATCCGGCCCATTCGCCGGCTTTCGGTGCTGTTCCGCCAACCGAAAACCTGCCGCGACGGATTCATAACACGTTGATTTTTCGTGTGAATAAAAAAATCAGCGATTCGTCAGACGATCGTCAGGCCGATTCGCGGGCGGCGGCATAGAAAAAATCATGGCGGCCCGGCGGCATGTTCGAGCCGGCGCGCCAGAGGAATGGAGGCGAACATGAAACGACTGATCGGAATCATCGGGGCACTCGGAGCGGGCACGCTGCTGTCGCTTTCAACCGCAGCCGTGTCGGCCGAGCCGGCTGCCGACCCTCTTGTCACGCAGGCAAGACAAACCATGGACGGCTTTGCTGAACGAGGGACGTGGAGCAATCCCCTCGCAGCAGCGATGCGTCACGAGGACGGCACACAATCGGCCGACACGGTCATGACGGCGACCCTCGCCGGCTACTCCCGGGCGCTGCTCGATCGCGGCGGGTGGCTCAATCCCTACGTGAAGACACGGACCTACGATGCCGGCCACCCCTTGCTCGCGAGCGCGCCAGGCGACGGAGCGACCACCACGCGCTAGCGTCCTGACAACTGACCGGGGAGATCGACATGAACAATGCCATCGATTGCAGCGCGGGGGGTTCCCCCTTGCGCAGACGGCTGCGCGGGTTTCTCCTGGGCGCCGCGCTCGTGGCCGCGCCCGCGCTCGGCCTGGCCGCGGAACAGGAGCTCAGGTTCCAGCTGGTCACCCGCACCATCGACGTGAAGACTGAAAAGATCGCCGAGGTCGAGGGGCAGATGGTCAGCACCGGCCGCTACGCCGGTACCGCCGTGTTCGCGGACGGACGCATCGCCAACAAGGAGTTTACGTTCTCGTTCGATTTCCGGAACGGCGCCGGGCCCTTCTACGGCTACAGCACCTACACCTTCACCGACGGTTCCAGTCTGACGCTGCGCTTCGAAGGCGTTGTCGAGCCGGGCAAGCCGATGCTCGGCCGCTACACGGTGCTCAGTGGTAGCGGTCTCTACAAGGGAGCCTCCGGTACCGGACATTTCGAGAAAATCGACGACCCGTGGGAGAAGGCGAACTTATACAAGGGGGTGCTGAACATCTCGACACCGTAAGCAGCGGTTCGGGCCGAGGCATCGCCACTCTCGTCCGTAAACTCCTATGCGATTGGAGGGTTCTTGGCCGCTCGTGCGAAACCCGTTCGCGCCTCGCGCTACACTGAGCCCTCGTTCGTGTTCGAATGGGAGCGCTCGACGACGATGTTTGCCAACCTGCGGGATCTATTCAACTCCCTTACCGCTGGTCCATCCAGTGCGGCCGCCGCCAAGGGCCCCGATCACGCACTTCAGCTCGCAGCAGCGGTGCTCCTCGTCGAGGTGATGCGGTCGGATGAGGACTACTCGCCGGCCGAGCGCACGGCCGTCGTGCAGGCCCTGCGCAACAAGTTCCCCCTTGGCGACGACGAGCTCGCGCGCCTGATGGACCTCGCAGACGCGACCTCGCGCGATGCGCCGGACCTCTACAGCTTCACGTCACGCCTCAACAAGGGCTTCAGCGCTGAGCAGAAGCTGCGCATGGTCGAATACCTGTGGCAGGTGGCCTACGCGGATGGCACGCTGAGCCATCACGAGAACCACCTCATGCGCAAGCTCGGCGACCTGCTCTACATTCCCCGCGGCGATTTCATCGCGGCCAAGCAGCGCGGCCGGGCCGCGGCCGGCGCAGTCGAACCTGACGCACCGGCGGAATAGCCCCGTCGCCTGCGGAGCGCGGCGTTCACCGGTGATGCAGGCGCGCAAGCGCCTCGCGGTCCTGCGCCGACAGCCTGAGCCCGAGCGGCGCCAGGCGGCGCAACGCGTCTTCGATCTCCCACGGCGCCGCGACCATGCGCTTGCGGCCATTGCGGAATTCCACGTGCAGCCAGTAGGCATCGACGTCGGATGCCGACCTCAGATACAGGCGCGCCACATCCTGGGGCCGGCTCTCCAGCCAGGCGAGCCCTTCCTGCTTGCGCATGCGCCCGAGGACGCAAGCGGCGGACACGAAGGTCAACACGCCAGCGGCAACGCCAAGGAGTTCGGACATCGTGGGCCTCCAACTCTGAACGACGAAATATCGAAGTGGAGGATACTCGAACTCTGGTTATTAGAACCCCATATCGTTATTGCCAATTGCCATATGAGCATCAACGGGCGAGTACGCCACAGCGACGCTACCAACCCGCCACGATTGTCGGCAGTGCCGACATCACCAGATAGGCACCGATCGCCATCAGCAGCATGAACACGAGGCGGCGCATCGTGCGCGCGGCGAGCGGCGGCGGGTACCGACGCCCGACGATCGTCACGAGGGCCACCACCGGCAAGGCGAGCGCGAACACCGTCCAGATCTCCGCATCGAGCCGGCCCTGCACGCCGAGGTAGACCGAGCGGGTCGCGGAGGTGACCGAGAAGAGCAGCAGGAGAATGTTGCGCACCGCTACCGCATCCATCGGCTGGCGATAGAACTGGAAGATCAGCGGCGGCCCCGCGACGCCGAAGAGCCCGCCGCTGAGCCCCGAAAAGAAGCCGCTGGCGGCGAAGCTGAAATCCGACGAGCGCTCGTCGAGCTGCACCGGGCGCAAGGCGAAGCCGACGCTGCCCTGGATGATGACGATGCCGAGCAGAAGCTGCAGGATGCCGGCCGCCGTGGCACTCAGAAAATCGAGCAGCACCACGCCGGCGACGATCGCGGGCAGGATGCCCAGGATGGCCGCCCGTGCCGCGCGCCAGTCGATGCCGTGCATGCGACCGGGCAGCGCGACGACGCTGTTGGCGAGCGACACCAGGCTCACGACCGCCGCGACAGTCGCGACCGAAGCGAGCTGCATGCCGCTGGTCGCCCCCATGACGATCATGCCGAGGCCGAAGCCCGTGACCGTCTGGAAATAGGTGGCGACCGCAACGATCAGCAGCAGCGCGAGCTGCGTCCCGCCGTCCATCTCACACCGCGGCCGCAGTCTCGCGCTGCCGCGCGGCGTCCGCCGCCTGTGCCTGCACGACCGTCACCGCGATCACGTAGAAGATGTCGTCGGCACTGCAGCCGCGCGACAGGTCGTTCGCCGGCTTGTCCAGCCCCTGCAGCAGCGGCCCGATCGCAACCGCGCCGCCGACCCGCTCCGCCAGCTTGTAACCGATGTTGCCCGCCTCGAGGTTCGGGAACACCAGCACGTTCGCCCGCCCCTTCACCTGCGAATCCGGCAGCTTGCGGTTGGCGATCTCGGCCACGATGGCCGCATCGAGCTGCACGTCGCCGTCGATCGCGAGCCCCGGGCGCATCTCGCGCACGCGCTGCGCGGCCGCCACCACCTTGTCCACAGCCGCATGCTTCGCGCTGCCGCTCGTCGAGAAGGACAGCATCGCGACGCGCGGTTCTTCCATCAGCAGGCTGCGCGCGCTGTCGGCCGCCGCCATCGCGATCTCCGACAATTCCTCCGCATCGGGGTCCACGACCAGCCCGCAGTCCGAAAAGATCAACCCGCCCTTCAGACTGTGGAAGGGCTCGCACAACATCATCAGGAAGAAACTCGACACGAGCTTGAACGACTTGTCCGGGCCGATGATCTGGATCGCGGTACGCACCACGTCGGCAGTCGTGCGCACCGCGCCCGACACCGACCCGTCCGCATGCCCCAGGCGCACCATCAAGTTCGCGAAGCACAGCGGGTCGAGCACGTCGCGCTGGGCCTGCTCGTGCGTCATGCCCTTGTGCGCGCGCAGGCGCAGCAGCACGCGCACGAAACCCTCGGTGAGATGCGAACGCGCCGGGTCGACCAGCTCGATGCCTGCCAGATCCAGCCCTTCACGGTAGGCGCAGGCCTCGATCGCGGCGCAGCTGCCGACGAGGACGATCTTCGCCGTGCCTTCGCGCGTCGCGCGCACCGCGGCCTGCAGCACGCGCGGGTCGTCGCCCTCGCTGAGCACGATCCGTCGGGGTTTCGCGCGTGCGGTCTCGATGATGCGGTTGATCGCTTTCATTCCATTCACCAAAAAAATGCCGGAACCGCAGGGGTTGGGAGACGACTCGGTTCCGGCCAGGTAACGGCCCCGTCCGGGGAAGCGGGGCCGTGGAGGGAAATACCACGGATGGAGCACCGCCGGCGGAGCGACGCGGGTCACGCGCGCCGCCGACGTCGCCGCCCATATGCCGGTCAGGCGCGGGGGCGGTAATACGCATCAGCAACAACAAACAAACAACTTTCGATACGTTTCGTTCCGTTATTCGAAACTTGATCAAACTCTAGATGCAAAACAGGGCACAGTCAACGGGTATTCTTATAAACCGGTACGTGGTGTATTATTTATCGAAACTTACCTCAGCGAGATCGCCATGAAGATCACCCGCGCCTCCGCATCGGAACCCGCCCGCATCGACGGCGACACCCCGACCATGCGGCTTTTCAGCCTGCTGGAAGTCATTGCGGCCAAGGACCAGACGGTCTCTCTGCAAGGCCTCGTCGAAGAAACGGGACTACCGAAACCCACCCTCCACCGCATGCTGCAGCAGCTCGAGTCCGAAGGCCTGCTGCATCGCGAAGGCGACGGCCGCCACTACAGCACCGGCGTGCGCCTGCGCCGTCTCGCGGAGAACCTGCTGCTCAACAGCACCACCCACGGCGCGCGCCACGTCGTGCTGCGCCAGCTGGTCGAAGAGGTCGGCGAGAGCTGCAACATCACGGCCTTCTCGGGAAGCGAAGTGATGTACCTCGACCGCCTCGAGTCAACCGCCCCGCTGCGCTTCTACCTGCATCCGGGTTCGCGCGTGCCGGCCCACTGCTCCGCCACCGGCAAGCTCTTCCTCGCCCAGATGACGCCCGCCCAACGCCGGCGCCTGCTCGCCTACGCGCCGCTGGAAAAGTTCACGCCGAACACGATCACCGACGTGGACGCCCTCGAACGCGAGATCGAGGAGGTCAAGCGCAACGGTTACGCGCTCGACAACGAGGAATTCCTGCCGGGCCTGCTGTGCATCGGCGTGCTCGTCCCGACGCAACGCAAGCAGTCCAACATGGGCCTCGCGATCCAGGCACCGATCATGCGGCTCACGCGCGAAAAGGCCCTGCAGTTCCTGCCGGCACTACAGCGCGCGGCAACGGCGCTCGCCTGCATCGAAGGAAACGAACCGGACGAGGACGAGGCCGAGGCCTGACGCCTTCCGCTGCCCGGCGGGTCAGGATTGCGCGGATCGGCTGCGTCGCGCCCGTGACGCCCGTCGGCCCCACACCAACACATAGTGGGAGCCGGACCACAGGATGGTGACGAAGGTCGTCAGCGTGAGCGCGGTGAGCCACGTCCCGCCAGCCACGAATCCCGCGCCGATCGCAAGGACGCTCGCGAGCAGCAGGAACTCGAGCGCCGTATTGAGCTTCGACACCGTGCTCGGGGCCATCTCCACCGTCCCGATCAGGTAGTGATAGGCGAGCGCGCCGCCCACGATCACGACATCCCGCGTAACGACCGCCGCGGCAAGCCACCACGGCAGCCGCCCGTCGAACGCGAGCAGCAGCGTCACCGTAAGCATCGTCAGCTTGTCGGCGACAGGATCGGCGATCGCGCCGAAACGCGTGCGCAGATTCCAGCGACGCGCGATGAGGCCGTCGGCGAGGTCGGACAGCGCCGACACGACGAAGAGAGCCAGCGCGATCCCGAACTCGCCTCGCCGCAGCAGCACGGCAAGCGGAAGGATCAGCGCGACACGCAGCAAGGTGATGGTGTTGGGGACATTGAGCATCTGGCCGGACCATCGTGGGCTCGTCGCCCACATTATGCATGGCCGGCCGGCCCGTCCCGCCGAGGTCGCGGCGCGGTTGCCGGTACTACCGCACGAAACGCCTGCTTTCGCGCACCACCGCGTCGAGCAGCGACTGCTTCTCCGCCAGCACCTGCTTGCCCTCCTCGCGCGCGACCGGATGATCCTGCGCATCGAACACGCTGTAGCGGAAGAAGGAGCTGCGCGTGTAGGGGAAGGAGATCTTGTGCTCGCCGTCGAAGATCCCCATGTAGTCGTACTCGCCCAGCACGAGATTGTCCGCCGTGTGGTCCAGCGTATCCGCGGAGCTGTAGCTGCGCGACGGGGCGGTCACGCCGAGGTACTCCAGCAGCGTCGGCGAGATCTGCAGGTGCGAGGTGCGGTGCGTGACGACCTGCGGCTGCTGGCCGGGCAGCCGGATCACCAGCGGCACGCGGATCTGCTCCTCGGGAAAGGTGTTGCCGTGGCCGTGGCCCCAGTGGCCCTTCTCCATGAACTCCTCGCCGTGATCGCCCGAGAACAGGATCACCGTATTGTCGAGCTCGCCCTGCGCGCGCAGGTGATCCAGCAGGCGTCCGATCTGCGCATCGACGTGATGCGCGGCGTTGATGTAGCGCGCGTGGATCGCGTCGATATTGTCGCGCAGGTCGAGCTTCATGTAGTCGAGCTGGCGCAGGTAGTCCTGGCGCAGCGCGGTTTCCTCCGGGAAGGTGTAGGGCGCGTGCGTGGACTCGAAGAACATGAAGCCGTAGAAGGGCTTGTCGGCAGTTCGGCGGTCGAACTTGCCGATCAGGTCGTCGATGTTCCGCACGTCGCGCCGCCACGGCTCGCCCTGCTTCAGCTCCTGCAGGTTCGCCTCCGGCACGCCCGAGAACACGGTATGGCGCAGCTCCGGATAGTCGAAACTCTGGCTGGTATGGATCGCCAGCTGATAGCCCCGGTCGCGCAGGAAGTTCATCAGCGCAGGGGCGACGCGCTGCTGCTCGAAGCTGTACCAGTAAGGCGCATACAAGCCGTAGAACATCGAGAACAGGCCCATGCGCGTGCGGTTGCCGCCGCTGTAGTGCTGCTCGTAGCGTGTTCCCTCCTGCGAGAGCTTCCACAGGTTGGGAGTGATCTCCGGGCTCAGCAGATCCCAGCGGAAGGACTCGCCCACCAGCATCATCAGGTTGGGCCGCTTCGCGATCTCCTTCGCAGGGAGGTCATGGCCGGGGTAGTCCACCGTACCGCCCGCCAGGCGCAGCTCCTTCACGGCCGCCTGCTCGATGCCCATGCGCTTGAACACCTTGCGCGCGCCGGTGTGCAGGTGGAAGGGGATGGCCTCGGCCGCCTGCAGGTAGTCCTCCTTGCCGACGTGCTCGCTGTAGGCATACACGACCTCCTCCACCGAGAGCACCGAAAACAGCACCAGCACGGCCGCAACGAGCGTGCGCGGCGACGGCGCCCAGCCGTGCGTCACGCGGCGGTACAGCAGCGCCAGCGCTGCGCCGCACAGGATCGGGAACACCGATACCTGCAGCGCGAGCGAACGCGTCGTCGCCTCGGTTGCGCCCAGCGCCTCGATGCCGCCGGGGGTCGTCAGCAGATTCCACACGAAGGCATTGAAATGGAACTGGTACAGCTCGTACAGGCGGTAGTCGGCGAAGATCGCCAGCAGCACGGCACTGCCGCCGACAAAGGCCACCCCGTAGGGCACGCGCACCCGCCATCCCGGAAAGCTGCGCAGCAACCGGCCCAGCGCCGAGCTGAGGATCCACAGCGGGGCGACGTACAAGGCCGCGTAGCCCGCCGTCGCCGCGACGAGGAACACGCGCGCGCCGGACGACCCGACCTCGGCATGCGGCCAGAAGAGTGCGATCATCGCGAACACCGCGACATAGAGCAGTGCGTAGTAGCGTCTCAGCACGAGCTGGGTCTGGGTGAAGGGCATGGGCGATTTCCAGGTGCGTGGATCGGACGGTTTCACAATCGCGCCAGCATCGCGCGGAGGCCGTCAAACGCCCGTCGAACACATGTCAAGACATCGTGAAACCCGCCCCTCGCGGAGCGCCCGCTACCCCGGCCGCGTCGCCAGCAAGGTCAGCGCATGCAGCAACAGGCCGATCGCGCCGCCCACCAGCGTCCCGTTCAGGCGGATGAACTGCAGGTCGCGCCCCACGCTCAGCTCCAGCTCGCGCACCAAGTCCTCGTCCTTCCAGCCGCGGATCGTCGACTCGATGTGATCCGCCAGCCCATCGCGGAAGTCGTCCGCGAGCGCGACGACCGCCGACTGCAGGTGATCGTCCAGCGATTCATGCAGCGCCGGGTTGGCCGCGAGCGTCGCCCCGAAGGCCATCGCCGCGCTGCGCAGCCGGCCCGCGAGCTGCGAGTCGTCACGCTGCAGGTCGCTGCGCAGCCATTTCTTCATGTCGTCCCACAAGCCGTTCAGGTACTCGGCCATCGCCGGGTGCGCGAGCAGGTCGCGCTTGGCCGCCTCGATGCGCGCGGCGAGGTCCGCGTCCGTCTTCAGGCGCTCGATGAATTCCGCGACCGACTCATCGAACGCCTGCCGGCGCGGATGCTGCGGGTCGTCGCCGATGTCGTGCAACCAGCCGTTGATGCCGCGCACCAGGCTCGCCGCGATGCGGCGCGAGAATTCCTCGGTGTCGGTCACGAGCCCCACCGTCCGCAACACCTTCGGATACTCCTTGCCCGCCACCTCGACGATCATCGCCGCGAACGCCGCCTGCACCTCGGGGTCGTCCAGCCAGCGCGCCAGGCGCGCGAGGGCCGCGTCCAGCACCTCCTGATGGCGATCGTCGGCCGTCATCGCGTCGAGGATCCTGCCCGTCACCTCCGACAGGTCGACCTCCTTCAACCGCCCGCGGACCGCCGCGGCGAGGAAGCGGCGCACGCGCGCATCGTCGATGAAATCGAGCCAGCCGGCCAGCGCCGACCCCAGCTTGCCGGCAATCATCGCCGCGTTGTCCGGCTGCTGCAGCCACACCCCCATGCGGCCGGCCGGATCGAAAGCCCGCATCCTGCGCACGATGGTATCCGTGGCAAGAAACTTGTCGCGGATGAAGGCCGCGAGGTTGCCGGCGATGCGCTCCTTGTTCGCCGGGATGATCGCCGTGTGCGGGATCGGCAGGCCGAGCGGACGCCTGAACAGCGCGACGACGGCGAACCAGTCCGCGAGCGCGCCGATCATCGCCGCCTCGGCGAAGGCCGCGACCCAGCCCCAGATACCCACGCCGTGCTGCAGGCGCGCCAGCACGAACAGCAGCGTCACCGTGGCGAGCAGCGCTAGCGCCACGCGCTTCATCTTCGCCAGCTCGCGCGCCTTGAGCGCCGCCGCGCCGCTCATTGCGCCATCTCCGGCCCTAACCCGGAACAAACTGTCACAGTCGTGGAAAGCAGACCTGCCATACTTCCGCGCTCCATGCCCCAGCACCATGCAATCAGCTTACACGCGCAAGCGCCGCACTGGTCATCGCGGCTGCCGACGGACCGGTAAGGCATCACGCCACGGCGCCCCCTCCTTACGTCGCGCGCCGGGCGCCATTCGTCGGCGGCGAAGTTGTAACAGGAGTCCCTTCGCGCTACATAGCGAAGGCTGCGGACTGCCCGCAACATGCTATTCGCACCTGCAGCGCCGACAACCAGGATGAAACCACGAGGTCGCGGGCAGCTGAAACATTTGCTTTCAATCTCTCCCAACCTCTCTCGGGATGGGGATTACACTACGATCTACGGATCTGCGGGAATTTTTACCACACGCATGTATCAGCCAGATGAGTCGGCAATCCATGCACCCGCAGGATGAAACAGTCGGCCGCAACCGGTGAGCGACCGCAAAGCCGAATCCGCATCACCTTTCGAACAACCCTGTAGAACCTTGTTGGGAGACTGCACATGGCAACGACGATTGATACCACTCTGACCAACAGCCAAGTCGAAGACCTGGTCGGCGACATCAGCTCCACCACCGTAATCTCGTCCTCGACGACGGAGATCATCCTCGGACTGACCTATGAGGGCGATGACCTGCCGCATGCGAGCACCCTCGTGATCACCGGCGTCAACCTGACAAGCGACCTAAGCAGCGGCACCATCAACAGTCTGAACTTCCGCGATGCAAGCAACAATTCGATGCTCCTGATCGGCGGTCTGTCGATGACGACGACCGAATTCAACGCTCTGCGGGCCAATAGCGAGCAGTTCGAGGACTTCGTCGAGGACCTGATGCCCGGCGAAGACATTGATGATCACGGCGATCGCAAAGGTGATGACACCCACGAGGGCACCAGCGGCGACGACACTATCCATTACGACGACTCGTCGGCGCGCGTCACGGTGAACCTGACGACGGGAACCTCGCGTGGCCAGGGCAATGACACCCTCGTCAGCATCGAGAACGTCGTCGGCTCGCGCGGGAGCGACAGCATCACCGGCAGCGACGACAACAACGAACTCGACGGCAATGACGGCAACGACAAGCTCTTCGGCCTGGCTGGCGACGACGACCTCCTCGGCGGCAAGGGCAACGACCAGCTCACCGGCGGTGACGGCGACGACATCCTCGACGGCGACGACGGCAATGACAAGCTGTTCGGTGGCAACGGCTTCGACGACCTGATCGGCGGTAAGGGTAATGATCACCTCGACGGCGGCGCCGATGACGACTTCCTCGACGGCGGTGACGGCAACGATAAGCTCACCGGCGGCGAGGGCAACGACGAGATCCACGGCGGCAGCGGCAACGACAACATCATCGCCGGCAACGGCCTCAACGTGATCTCCGCCGACGACGGCAACGACAAGGTCACCGCGGGCGACGGCGATGACATCATCGACGGCGGCTCGGGCAACGACGTCATCATGTCCGGTGCGGGCAACGACGACATCTCCGGCGGCGCCGGCAAGGACAAGATCAAGGCCGGCGACGGCGACGACTTCATCGACGGCGGCACCGATGCGGACAACATGGCTGGCGGTGCGGGCAACGACACCTACGTCGTCGACAACGCCAAGGACAAGATCGTCGAGCAGGCTGGCGGCGGCAGCGACACGGTGATCGCATCGTCCGACTTCAGTCTCGCGAAGCTCGCCAATGTCGAGAACATCGAGCTCACGGGTACCGGGGCGTTCAGCGCAACCGGCAACGCAGGCGCCAACGTCCTGGACGGCAACGCGGGTTCGAACACACTGACCGGCGGCGCGGGCGATGACGTGTTCCTGTTCGATGATCTGACAGGTGTCGACACCATCACGGACTTCGGCAACGGCAACGACATGCTCGCCTTCGACAACAGCGTGTTCACGGCATTCACTACGGATGGTGCGCTCGCGGCCGGCAGCTTGGTCAGCGGCGCTGTTGCGGTCGAAGCGGATGATTTCCTGCTGTTCGATAGCACCACGGGAGCGCTGTACTACGATGCAGACGCCAATGGGGCCGGCGGGGCGGTGCAAGTCGCGCAGCTCAACGTCGGCGCAACCCTCACCGCCGAAGACGTGACCATCATCTAAGCCGTACCCGGCTCGCACCCCGGGGCAAGCCTCCGCCGCATCCGGCGGGGCGCTTGCCCCGTTTCCGTTCACCGCGCAGCCGCACTCAAGCCCCGCGCCCCTCGCTCACCGCCTCCCCTTCAGCCTCCCCCGCATTGCGCTCCCTGCGCAGCGACAGCAGGATCGACGTCGCGATGATGACCGCCACAACGCCAAGCGACACCCCCGCCGGGATCTTGATCAGGTCGATCAGCAGCATCTTCGTGCCGATGAACACCAGCACCAGCGCCAGGCCGTACTTCAGCAGCGAGAAGCGGTCCGCCATGCCGGCGAGCAGGAAGTACATCGCCCGCAGGCCCAGGATCGCGAAGACGTTCGAAGTCAGCACGATGAAGGGGTCAGTCGTGATCGCGAAGATCGCCGGGATCGAGTCCACTGCGAAGATCACGTCGGAGATCTCCACCAGCACCAGCGCGAGGAACAGCGGCGTCGCGTAGCGCACGAGGCGCCCGCCCTCGCCGCGGGTCACGAAGAAGCGCTCGCCCTCGAGGTGGTCGGTGATACGCATGTGCCCGCGCAGCCAGCGGATCAGCGGGTTGTTCGCGAGGTCGGGCTTGGCCTCGGCGAACCACCACATCTTCACGCCGGTGAAGAGCAGGAAAGCGCCGAACACATACAGGATCCAGTGGAACTTCGCGATCAGCCACACGCCGGCGAAGATCATCGCCGTCCGCAGCACGATCGCCCCGAGCACACCGTACGCCAGCACGCGCTTCTGCAATTCCAGTGGCACCGCGAAGAAGCCGAACAGCATCAGCCAAACGAATACGTTGTCGACCGCGAGCGACTTCTCGATCAGGTAGCCGGTAAGAAACTCCAGCGTCTTCTGGTTGGCGACCTCCCGCCCGAGCGAACCGTCGAGGTAGCCCCACAAACCTGCCGCAAAGGCCAGCGACACCGCCACCCACACGGCCGACCAGGTCGCCGCCTCGCGAAAGCTCACGCGATGCTGGCGCCCCCCGCCGACGACGAACAGGTCCACCGCGAGCATCGCCAGGACGATGCCGAAGAAGCCCGCCCACATCCACCATGTACCGATTGTTTCCATAAATTCCCTCCTTGCCGGATCCGCCAGCCCGTCCTGCCCGCACCGCAGGCGCAAAAACAGAACGGCCCTTTGTCCTGCGAGGACGAAGGGCCGTGGATACGACAAGGGGACCTCCGCCATCGCGGCAAAGGTCTTGCTCGCAGCCGTCGGGAAACGACTGCCCGGGCGCCGGGCAACCCCTGCACGGGGACTGCCGGATTGACGACGCCGCGGCGGAGAGCTACTCCCCCTTGGGACGTACGAAAAATAGAACGTCCGGCGGCATCAGTCAAGCGACGCAGGCATTGCGCCGTCGACAGGCAGCACGACCTCGATGGCGAGGCCCGGGCCGGCATCGAGCGCCGACACGCGCCCGCCGTGGGCCTCGACGATGCCCCGCACCAGCGCCAGGCCGACGCCGGCCCCGTCGGCCGCACTGCGGCTCTCGTCGAGACGGAAGAAGCGCTCGAACAGCCGCGGCAGCGCGGCGTCGGGAACGCCCGCACCATGATCGCGCACGCTCAGCACGACACGGCCTTCGCCCGCCGCGAGATCGAGCGCTATCGTCCCCGCCCCGTGCTTCAGCGCGTTCTCGATCAGGTTCTGCAGCACCTGAAACAACAGGTCCGGATCTCCGCGCACCGTTGCCGGCGCCAGCGTACCGACGAGTTCCCTGCCCTCGGCGGCGGCCACCGGTTCGTACAGTTCGATCGCATCGGCGGCCACGGCGCGGAGGTCCACCGGCTGCCATGTCGGCCCGAGCGCGCCGGCCTCGATGCGCGCCAGGCTCAACAGCGCAGCAAAGGTGCGCAGCAGTGCGTCCGTCTGCACTCGCAGCCCCTCCAGCCGCTCGCGCAGGATCCGGTCCGCCGCGGCAGCCTCGCGCGCCTCGTCGATCGCCCGCCGCAGGGCGATCAGCGGACGACGCATGTCGTGCGCGATCGCGCTGGAGACGTGCCGCGACGCATCGACGAGGCGCTCGATCTCGTCGAAGGCACGATTGAAGCGCCGCGCCAGCGCGTCCAGCTCGTCATTGCGTGCACTCAGGCTGAGGCGCTGCGCCAGGTGGCCTTCCTGGATGCGCGCCGCCTCGCGCGCCAGCGTCTCCAGCCGGCGGTGCAGATGCTGCATGAAGAACCATCCGATCGCCGCCGCGACGACGATGATCAGCGCCGCGGAGCCCCACAGCCGGGTCGTCATGTGCTGCTGGAAGGACTCCAGCGGCGAATGCCGCCCGACCAGCAGGCGGTCGCCGCCGAACAGCACGAACACCTGCCCTTCCAGCGTGCTGCCGTCGGGCTCGCGGACGTGGAACCACGCCTCGTCGGCCACCGGCACGCCGTCGGGCCAGGCGGCCAGGTTGCCGACCACGGCCCGCCCTTCGCGGTCGGTCAGCAGATACACGGCGTCGCGGTCCGCAGCCGCGTCGACGCGGCGCTGCAGGGCGTCGCGCAGGCCGGCCAGTCCGCGCTCGTGGAAGTGCTCATCGAGACCGTTGATCTCGAGCGTGATCGCGGCGCGCACCTCATCGCGGATATGCCCCTCGGCCTCGCGGAACAGCGGATAGAAGAGTATCGCCACGATCAGCGCGATCGCGGCCGGCAGGGCGAGGGCGAAGCGGTGGAACGGGCTGCCGAACCAGGCGCGCAGCCCGCCCGGCGCCGTCTCACGCGACATCGGTGCTCAGGCGGTAGCCGGCGCCGCGCACCGTATGGATCAGCGGCGGCAGGCCAGCCAGATCGATTTTCGCGCGCAGGTTCGAGATATGCACGTCGATGACGTTGGTCTGGGGATCGAAATGGTAGTTCCAGACGGCCTCGAGCAGCATCGCGCGCGTGACCACCTGCTCCGAATGGCGCAGCAGGAACTCGAGCAACTGGAACTCCTTGGGCTTGAGGTCGATCTTGCGACCGCCGCGCGTGACGCTGCGGCGCAGGAGATCCATCTCCAGGTCGGCAACGGCGAGCCGCGTGTTCGGCCCGCCGGCCCCGGACACCGCGCCCCTGCGCGCCAGGGCTTCCAGCCGGGCGACGAGTTCGATCAGCGAGAACGGCTTCACCAGGTAGTCGTCGCCGCCGGCGCGCAGGCCGGCGACCCGGTCATCAACTTCGCCCAGCGCGCTGAGGATGACGACG
The DNA here is from genome assembly GCF_012910805.1 of Aromatoleum evansii. GTDB lineage: Bacteria > Pseudomonadota > Gammaproteobacteria > Burkholderiales > Rhodocyclaceae > Aromatoleum > Aromatoleum evansii. The sequence goes on along the minus strand of NZ_WTVK01000009.1, from coordinate 78,690 downwards.
GGCGTCGCAACGTTCGACGCGCGCAGCGTGCGCAGCACCGTGAGGCCGTCCACGCGCGGCAGCATGCGATCGAGGACCAGGACGTCGTAGCTTTCGGTAGTGGCGAGAAACAAGCCGTCGCGCCCGTCGGCGGCGACGTCGACGATGTGCCCCGCTTCCTGCAGCCCCCTGCGGATGTAGGCGGCCTGCTGCGGATCGTCTTCGACGAGAAGTATCTTCATTGGGTCCTGCGCGGTCCGGCGTCGTGGATCAGGCGGACGACCACACCACCGTCCGGGGTGATCGCGCTCGCGCGCAGTTTATTCCGGTCGGCGCACGACAGGCTATCGATCAGACATTCGCCTGCGGGAAATACCATCCGGTTGCGACCGGGAACCCGATGCTTGTCGCGCAGGACGGGCACCGGGGACAAGCCATCGACGGCAACATGGCGGGCAGACCGGGACGTAGTGCCTCGATGTGTGGCAGTGCAATCGCATAGAATGTTTCAAAGGCGTCCGCCGCCCCACCCTACGCCACCATGAGACTGCTCCTGATCGAAGATGACGCGATGATCGGTGCCGGCGTGCAGCAGGCGCTGCGCGAGGACGGCTATGCGGTCGACTGGGTGCGCGACGGCGTGGCCGGCGAACTCGCGGCGCGCGACAACCCCTACGACCTGCTGCTGCTCGACATCGGCCTGCCGCGCCGCGACGGCATCGAGCTACTGCAGCGCCTGCGCACGGCCGGCCACGCGATGCCCGTGCTCGTGCTCACGGCACGCGATGCCGTCGCCGACCGCATCCGCGGGCTGGACGCCGGCGCGGACGACTACCTCGTCAAGCCCTTCGACCTCGACGAACTCTCCGCGCGCGTGCGGGCCCTGCTGCGCCGCCAGCGCGGGCAGGCCAACCCGCTCGTGACGCTGGGTGCGCTGCAGGTCGATCCCGCGAGCCGCGCGGTGACGCTGGCGGGCGAGCCGGTGCGGCTCTCGGCGCGCGAGTTCGCGCTGCTGTCGGCGCTGCTGGAACACCCCGGCCGGCCGCTGTCGCGCAGCCAGATCGAGGAGCGCATCTACGGCTGGGATGAAGAGGTCGACAGCAACGCAGTCGAGGTGCATATCCATTCGCTGCGTCGCAAGCTCGGCGCCGACTGGATCCGCAACCTGCGCGGCGTCGGCTATTACGTGCCGGAGCGGCCATGAACTCGCTGCGCCGCACGCTGCTGTTCTCGCTGCTCGGCGCCCTGGTGCTGGTGTTCGCGATCGGCGGCATCGCGACCTACCGCATGGCGCACAACGAGATCGACGCGCTGATGGACTACAACCTGCGCCAGTTCGCGCTCTCGCTGCGCGACAGGCGCCTGGCGGAGCCGAATGTCACCCCCCTCGCAGCGCCCGACGAGTCGCTGGACCTCGTGATCCAGATCTGGGACGACACCGGCGTGCGCCTGTACCTCTCGCACCCGCACACCGCGCTGCCGGCCCGCGCGCAGCTCGGCTACACGACGGTCACGACCTCCGAGGGCGACTGGCGCGTGTATTCCATTCCGCTGCTCGACCACGTGATCCAGATCGCCCAGCCGATGGCCGTGCGCAGCCGCCTCGCCGCCCACGCGGCGCTGCGCACGCTGATCCCGCTGGTGGCGCTGATGCCGCTCCTGGGCGCGCTGATCTGGTATCTGGTCGGCCGCGGCCTGCGCCCGCTCGAGCGGCTCGCGCAGGAGGTGGCGACGCGCCGCGCCGATTCGCTCGACGCCCTGCCGCTGAAGGGCATTCCCGACGAGGCGCAGCCGCTGGTGCGGGCGCTCAACGAACTGCTCGAGCAATTGCGGCAGGCGATCAGCGTCCAGCGCGCCTTCGTCGCCGATGCCGCGCACGAGCTGCGCACGCCGCTCGCGGCGCTGCAGATCCAGCTGCAGCTGTGCGAACGGGCGCGCGACGAAACCACACGCACCGCTGCGCTCGGAGAGCTGCGCACCGGCCTGACGCGCGCCGCGCACCTCGTGCAGCAGTTGCTGACGCTGGCCCGACAGGAACCCGGCGAGGGGGCGGCGAAACCGCAGGTGCGCGTCGTGCTCGCCGACATCGCACGCAAGTCGCTCGCCGACTACACCACCCTCGCGCACGAACTCGGCATCGATCTCGGCGCCGAACTGCTCGACGACGCGCTCGCGACGCAGGGCGATCCGGCTGCGCTGCGCACCCTGGCCGGCAACCTGATCGACAACGCAATCCGCTACACGCCTCGCGGCGGCCGCGTGGATGTGTCGGTCAACAAGAGCGATGGCCGCTACTGGCTGCGCGTCGACGACAGCGGACCGGGCATCCCGCCCGAGGAGCGCGACCGCGTGCTCGACCGTTTCTATCGCCCCGCCGGCCAGCAGGAGTCGGGCAGCGGACTCGGCCTTGCGATCGTCGACAGCATCGCCCGGCGCCACGATGCGCGCGTCGTCCTGAACGCCTCCCCGCTGGGCGGCCTGCGCATCGCGGTAGGATTCCCGCCCGCGTGAAACGGGGCAAATTCAGCATTCCCTTAAGTTTGATTTAAGTCAGAGGCCCGTAGAGTGCCAACATCGTCCCGCTCCGTGCATGCGGGATGGGAGGAAACAGATCATGTCACTACAGGCGCTCAAGTTACCCGTCATTGCCGCGGCGATTGCCGCGACGCTGTGGGGCGGCTATGAAATCGGCCGCTCCGTGGACCAGGCCCCCGCCGCGACCACCCCCACGGTCGTGCGCAAGGGGGGGCAGCCGTACGCGGCCGCGTCACTGCCGGACTTCGGCAGCATCGTCGATTCCTACGGCCCCGCGGTCGTGAACATCAGCGTCGAAGGCACCGTGAAGACCGCCGCGCGCGGTCGCACGCCCTTCGGTCAGCTCGACCCGGACGACCCGTTTTCCGAGTTCTTCCGCCGCTTCGCCCCGCGCGGGCAGGGCAAGCCCGGCGAGCAGATCACGCACGGCCAGGGCTCGGGCTTCATCGTCAGCGCGGACGGCATCGTGCTCACCAACGCGCACGTCGTCGCCAACGCCGACCATGTCACGGTGAAGCTCACCGACAAGCGCGAGTTCACGGCCAAGGTCATCGGCATCGACAAGCCGACCGACATCGCGGTGCTGCGCATCGACGCGCAGGACCTGCCGACCGTGCCGCTCGGCGACCCCACGGACATCCGCGTCGGCGACTGGGTGCTCGCGATCGGCTCGCCCTTCGGCTTCGAGAACAGCGTCACGGCGGGCATCGTCTCGGCAAAGTCGCGCTCGTTGCCCGACGAGGGCTACGTGCCCTTCATCCAGACGGACGTCGCGATCAACCCCGGCAACTCGGGCGGGCCGCTGCTCAACCTGAAGGGCGAGGTGGTCGGCATCAATTCGCAGATCTACAGCCAGTCGGGCGGCTATCAGGGACTCTCGTTCGCGATCCCGATCAGCGTCGCGGCGCACGTGAAGGACCAGTTGCTCGCGCAGGGCAAGGTGACGCGCGGGCGCCTGGGCATCGCGATCCAGGACCTGAACCAGGGCTTGGCGGACTCGTTCGGCCTGACCGTGGCGCGCGGTGCGCTGGTGAGCCATGTCGAGCCCGGCAGCCCCGCGGCCGAGGCCGGGATCGAACCGGGCGACGTCGTGCTGAAATTCAACGGCGAGGCGATCGCTTCGTCCGCGGAGCTGCCGCCGCGCGTCGCCGTGGTCACCCCGGGCAAGCCGGCGAAGCTGGAGATCTGGCGCAAACGCAAGGCACAGGAGATCACCGTCACCGTCGGCGAGCAGCAGCCCGAGAAGGTGGCCGCCGCCGAAACGCCACCGGATGACGGCGGCCGCCTCGGCGTATCGGTGCGCCCGCTGACGGCCGACGAACAGAAGGAGGTCGAAACGCGCGGCGGACTTCTGGTGCTAGACTCATACGGTCCGGCAGCCCGCGCCGGCATCGAGGAAGGCGACGTGATCCTCGCGGTGAACGGCAAGCACGTGAACCGCGTGGACGATCTGCGCAAGCAGCTCACCGACGCCGGCAAGCACGTCGCACTGCTCATCCAGCGCGGCGACGCGCGCATCTTCGTGCCGATCGAACTGGGCTGACGCCGCCACGATTGCCGACTGTCGCCCTGCGTCAGTGCCCCGGGGGACGACAGGTTGTCAGCCTGAGGGGCACCGCATGGACGGCCGGGCAGGCGTCGCCCCCCCTGACGACTGCCCGGCCGAGTCCTGCAGCATTCCGGCCGACGCTGCGGGCACACGCTGACGGGGCGAATCGCGCAGCTCTTTCACCCCGCTTTCAGCCGAATTCCCCGCATGCTCGTCGCCCGCATCGAAGCCCTGATCTATCGCATCCTGCGCTTCGCCGAGGCCGGGCACCGCCTGCTGCTCGCCTGCAGCGCGCTGTCCTTCGTCGGCACGCTGACCGCAGCCTGGCCGGTGACCGCCGTGGTCGTGCCCGCGACATTGATGGCCGCGGGGCGCTGGCGCGCAATCACGGGTGTTGCTGCGCTCGGCAGCGCGATCGGCGCGACCGTGCTGATGGTGGTTTTTCACCATCTGGGCTGGACGCAACTCTACGAGCGCTTTCCTGAGCTCGCGACCGATCCGTCGTGGGCGCAGGTGGTCGACTGGGGAACGCGCTACGGCACGGCCGCACTGTTCCTGATCGCCGCCTCGCCGCTGCCGCAGACCCCCGCGCTGATGTTCTTCGGCGCACTGCGTCCGGACTACGCCGGCGTGTTCGTCGCCATGCTGGCCGGAAAGCTGCTGAAATACGGCGTCTTCGCGTGGGTCTCCAGCCACTTTCCGGAGCGGGTCGGCCGATCGCTCGGTGCCCTGCTGCGGCGCGGCCGCAAGCAGGGCACCGGGGACAGCGACGTGTAGCGCGCTTCAGGACTTCGCACCGGCCTGCGGATCCTCGATCTCCTCCCAGCCGGTGATCATCGCCTTGAGATGGCTGCTCCAGGTATGCCCTGTGGTGATCACGTACACATGCACGATGAAGAAGCCGAGCATGAGGAAGGCGCCTATCGTGTGCAGCACGGCAACCACGCCCAGGTCGAGCCCGAGGCCGGCGGCGTTGATCTCGTTGTAATAGAGATAGGCGAGCCCGCTCAGCCAGATCAGCGGATTGATCATCAGCTTCACGTTGAGGTAGGCGAGGCGCTGCAGCGGGTTGTGCTTCCTCAGCTGCGTCAGCCGGAACGGGTGCGGCGCATGCGTGAAGATGCCGCTCAGGTAGTAGCGCAGCATCGCCACGAGGTTCTCCGTCGTCGGGATGTACTGGCGCCATTCTCCGGTGGTGAAGTGCCAGAAGATCGCGAACACCCATAGCGCGATCAGCGCCCAGGCCGCACTGGTATGCAGCTCGCTGGCGTCGCCGTAGCCCAGCAGGGTGTAGGTGCCGTGGATCTCGAAGCCGGTGACCATCATCAGGATGATCAGCAGCGCCTGCGACCAGTGCCAGAAGCGTTCGAAGCGCTTGAAGATGTAGATGCGTTCCATGGTGATCTCTCCTTGGCTCTTCGTTCAGCCCTTGCGGCGCAGGATGCGCAGCCCACCGTGCGCAAGCGCACCCAGCAGCGCGCCGCCCGCCATCAGCCAGCCGAACAGGTCGACGAGGGGATGGGCGTCGCGGCCCGGGATATACACGCCTCCGACCTTCTCCAGGCGTCCGCCCCTCATGTGGCATTCGGCGCAGCGCACCGCGTTCTCCTTGGGCGCGACCATGTGCGTGATCGGCCACGACATCTCGGTACGGATGAAGTCCACCTCGCCCGAGAACGGCGCACCGGAGACCTGCATGCCGGTCTTGATGGCCTTTTCCCAGCCGAAGTTCTTCCAGTACGCGGTGTCGTCGTTGCCCGCGGTGTGCGGGGTGACGAGGGTGCGGTTCACCGGGTCGTAGGGTTGCACGCCGACGAACACCTTCATCGGCCAGATCAGGGACTTGCCGTCGTCCGCGCTGCCGCCGAGGCGGTTGATGCGCGTCACACCGCTGTCCTTGTCCACCTTGTCGCCCAGCAGCGTGTAGGTGACCTCGCCGTTGAACCAGCGGTACTCGGGCACGACGTTCTCGCCGAGCACAAAGTCGCCCTTCTTGGAGTCGTAGATCACCCGCCCCGCCTCATCCTTCTTCAGCATCGGCTTGCCGTCCGGCCCCATCTGCCCTGCGGTCGACCAGTCCCAGCTCATCTTGGTCGCGACCCCGCCGCGTGCGATCTCCGGGATGTGGCAGGTCTGGCAGGCGACGACGTCGGTGTGGTCGTTGAGCTTCGCCGCATGCCCGCCGCCCTTGTGCGGCGCCTGGCCGTGACACGCGGGACAGGTCGCCGGCAGCGAGTCGTCCGCGCGACCGGGGATGTGCGCGCCTTCGGTGTCGCGCGCGACCGGCGTGTAGCGGCTGCCCGGCACGTCATGGCTCGAGGTGCGGTGGCAGGTGCCACAGCTGAAGTCGAGCCCGGTGGCGTCCATGTGCACGTCGAGCTCCTTGTCCGGCGCCGCGAGCGAGGAGTCCATGTCGCCATGCTTGACGCCGTCGCCGCCGCCGCCGAAGAAGTGGCACGTGCCGCAGGTGTCGCGGCTGCTGCGACCGACCTTCTGCGCGACCTTGGTCAGGTCCACCGCCTTCGCGAACTTGCCCGATCCCGGCGGGATCTCGGTGTCCTGATAGGGCGGATGGCCGGCGAGTCCCGGCAGCTTGCGATAGCTGCCGGTGGTGTCATGGCACACCAGGCAGTCGACGTTCTGCTCGGCGGTGAAGTCGAAGCTGGCGTCCTTCCAGCCGTAGCCGACGTGGCAGCTGGTGCAGAAGGGGTAGTTCGACGGGATCGAGATGCAGAAGTTGTTGATGACGTTCTTCTTGCCGAGCTTCTGGTCGGTCGCGGGATTGAGGAATTCCCAGCTCCAGTGCTTGGTGTTGTGCACCTGCTTCGCCGCCTCCGTGTGGCAGATGAGGCAGGCCTTCGTGACATCGGGGCCGGACGCGAAGCCCTGCTGCAGCTCCTTGAACTTGGTGTGATCGGCGGTGCTCGCCTTCGTCGCCGCAAGCGCCGGCCCGCCCTGGAATGCGGCGCCGGCTAGCGCGGCGGCGAGCAACGCGGCCGCCCAGGGGCGCGCACGCCGATTCGTTCGATTCGTCTTCATGGCGATTCCCCGCTTGCTAGTTCTTCTCGACCATCGTGTAGCTGCCGTCGCGCGCCCACTTGATGTCGGCGTTGAGGAAGAAGGTCTTCAGGGCGGGCTTGTAGAGCTGCACCATGTCGTGCGCCTCGCCGCTGCGCCCGCCCGCGCCGCAGAAGAACACGATGGGCTTGTCGGCCGGCAGCTCGTCGATGCGCTTCTCGAGCGTATTGACCGGGACGTTGACCGCGCCCTTGAAGGTGCCCGCGGCGAACTCGTTGGGCTCGCGCACGTCGATCAGGTGGATCGTGTCGGGGGCCTCCTTGTAGATCTTCTCGAAGGATGCGACAGCGATCGTTCCGCTCTCCTTGCCGGCCTGGATGACGGGCTTGGCGGCCGCAGCGCCCTCGGCGGTCGGGCCTGCGCCATACAGGCGCTCCCACTCCGGATAACCCTCGGGCACCACCTTCACCTGCGTGTAGCCGAGCTTCACCGCCTTCGCGGCGGAATCCGAACTCAGCCTGCAGGTGAGGCCCTCGCAATAGAAATACAGCGGGCTCGCCTTGTCGGCGGGCAGGCGGTCGACGAGCTTGTCGAACTGCGAGTCGGGCAGGCTGATCGCGCCGGGGATGTGGCCCTTGTCGTACTTGCGCTCCTTCGGCCGCGAATCGACCAGCGCCATCGGGGCGCCCTCGTCCATCAGCTTCTTGAGATGGGGCACCGAGATCGCCGCCATGTGGCCGTTCTTCACCCAGTCCGGGAAACCGGCCGCATACACGCGGATATCGGTGTAGCCGAGCTTCTCGGCGCGGAAGGCGGAGTTGTGGCTCAACATGCACTCGAGACCGTCGCAGTAGAAGATCAGCAGCGTGGCTTTGTCCTGCGGCAGCTTGTCGGCGAGCTTGTCGAACTGGCTGTCGGGGAGGCTGAGCGCGGTCGGGATGTGGCCCGGATCGTACTTGCGCGCGGTCGGGCGCGAGTCGATGATCTGCACGCCGTCGGGCTTGGGCAGGACCGCATAGCGGGCGACGAAGTCGGCATCGACGATGCGGCTGTACCAGCCCGCCTTCGCTTCCGCAGCGGCGGGCGCGTCGGCGGCGATCGCAGCGCCGGACAAGGATTGCAGCGGAACGGCGCCCAGCGCCGCCAGCAGGGCCGCGAAGGCCAGGGTGTGACGGAGTTTCATGATGGCTCCCTGAACGATGAGGGACTCGTCCCGCGCCAAGCGCGGGCGAAGGTCCGGAATGCGTGGAGGCGGGTGATCAGCTGCAGCTGGCCGGCGCGTCGCCGTCCTTGGCGCCCTTGATCACGAAGGCCTTGATGTCCTCGAACAGCTCGGCATCGGGCACGTCGGCGAACTTGTCGGCCGCCTTGTTCTGCGAGCGGATGCTGGCGCGGTAGTCCTTGCCGACGTACTTCTTCAGCGAGTCCTTGCCGGCGGCGTGCTTGTCCGCTTTCAGATAGCCCTCCCACTGCGCCATCGTCATCGTGCTGGGAGCGATGGAGCCGCCCGCCTGGGCGGCATGACAGGCGGTGCAGACGCTGCGGTAGTAGATGCGGCCGCGCTTCCAGTCGGCGTCGTACGCGGCGGCGCCGAAGCTGACGCCGAGGAGACTCGTCGCAAGGATCGAGAACAGTAATTGACGGGGTTTCATGATGTGACACTCCGGTTTGCGGAAACTGTCTTCGCCTGCCCGTCGGCCCGCTTCCAGGTCGCAGCCCGGGAAACCCAAGGGCATACGAAATCTGGAGCCATTCTATCAGCATTAAATTCGCATTTAATTATTCTCTTATTTGAATGTGACCCAGATCACTCCGCCGCGCGTTTTCCCGGCAAACCCGCGGGAACGGGTGTAAAATTTTTTATTCTTGTGCACCGCAACGACCCAGCCGGAAGCGGCAGCCCGACCCGGCTCATGTGCGCCACCGGCCCGCATCGCCCCCCCTCCATGCGTATCGAACACCTCCGCCAGCGACTGCGCGACCTCGGCGCCAAGCCCTGCCACGAACAGGCGATCCTGCGTGCCTGGGCCCAGGCGCGCCCGCTCGACAGCGGCCGCAAGCGCGCCGACGGCTTCCTCTCGCCGCGCATCCTCGCCGCCCTGCCGGCACTGGGCGAGGAGCTGCACGGGCTCGCGCGCGTGCTCTCGGAGCATCCCGGCGAGGACGGATCGGCGCGCCTGCTGGTGCAACTCGCCGACGGGCAGTCGGTGGAAAGCGTGCTGCTGCCGCGCGACGGCGTGTGCGTGTCCTCGCAGGTCGGCTGCGCGGTCGGCTGCACCTTCTGCATGACCGGCCGCGACGGCCTCATCCGCCAGCTTGGCAGCGCCGAGATCGTCGCCCAGGTCGTGCTCGCGCGCGCGCGCCGCTTCGTGAAGAAGGTCGTGTTCATGGGCATGGGCGAGCCGGCACACAACATCGACAACGTGCTGGAAGCGATCGACTTCCTCGGCACCGAGGGCGGCATCGGTCACAAGAACCTGGTGTTCTCGACGGTGGGCGACCACCGCGTGTTCGAGCGCCTGCCGCAGGGGCGCGTGAAGCCGGCACTGGCGCTGTCGCTGCACACGACGCGTGCCGACCTGCGCGAACACCTGCTGCCGCGCGCCCCGCGCATCAGCCCGGAGGATCTGGTCGAGCGCGGCGAGGAATACGCCCGCGCGACCGGCTATCCGATCCAGTACCAGTGGACGCTGCTCGCCGGCATCAACGACACCGACGCGGAGATCGACGGCATCGTGCGCCTGCTCGCGGGCAAGTACGCGATCATGAACATGATCCCGTGGAACAACGTGGAAGGCTTCGGCTTTGCGCGCCCCGAACGCGAACAAGCGGAGGCGATCGCACGCCGGCTGCACGCACGCGGCGTGCTCACCAAGCTACGCCAGTCGGCAGGCCAGGACGTCGACGGCGGCTGCGGCCAGCTGCGCGCCCGCCTCGTCGCGCCGCGCACGCCGGCCGTGCTGCGGCGCTTTCCCGCAACCGACGCGGACCTGCGGGCGGACTGATCCGGCCTCAGTGCTCCTTGCCGTCCACGCGCGGCGCGAGCAGGAAGGGAATGTAGCGCCAGCCGAGGATCGCGAAGCACGCGAACCATGCCGTCGCCGCCAGGTGGATCCATCCCGTGTACATGCCCGGCACGATCTGCGGCAGCACGACGCGCGCGACGAAGGCGCCGATCATGATCCACAGCACGAGCTTGTCGCCTGCGTCGAACACGACCTTGCGCCCCGTATGCCCCTTCGAGATGCGTACCAGCATCGCGGGGATGATCAGCCCCATCACGCCGAACGTGAACACGTGCACCGACAGGCTGCCGACCCAGCCCGGCGACCCGTGCAAGGCGACGAATTCGAGCAGCAGCTGCACGGCGATCGCCGCATAGCCGAGGTACATCACCGCCAGCTCCAGCCGGCGCATCGCGAGCTGCGGTTTCCAGAAGGCCAGACGCGCGACAAGGAGAAAGGCGAGCACGACCAGCAGGGCCCCTGCCATGGGCTTGGGCATCCAGGCGACGAAGACCAGGGAAAGCGCGGTCAGCTTGATCGGGTTGTCCAGCAGCGGATGGCGCAGGATCTCCGCCTGGAACACGCCCTTCATGAACTGCGTCAGCGTGCGTTCGAGCATCACGAGGAAGGCGACGCGAAAGAGCCCGACCGCCATCGTCACGCCGGACTGAAAACTGTCGCCGCCCAGCATCAACAGCTTCGCGGCGATGAAAAGCGGCAGCGCGACGAGGAAGAAGTAGTTGTCGCGGAAGCTGTCCTGGCTGCGGTAGCGGATCAGCGTCCACAGCAGCATCGCGACGATGGAGCCGAGGTACACGGTGTTCGACAGCCAGAACAGCGCGCCCGGCCACTGCCCGCCCCAGGCCATGCCGGCGCGCTCGAACAGCCATGCGGCGACCAGCCACATCAGCGCCGCACCGTGGTAGCCGCGAATCTGCACCCAGTTCTTCGACGCGGTGAGCAGGAAGCCGCCCATCACCGCCCAGCCGAAGCCGAAGAACATCTCGTGCGCGTGCCACTGCACGGGGGTGAAACGCCCCACCGGTGCGGGCAGCGCGCCGCTGAACATCAGCGCCCACAGTAGCGGCAGGCTCAGGCCGGCGAAGCAGGCGAGGCTGAAGAAGGGGCGGAATCCGACGAGCCAGAACGGGTGGGAGACGAGCTTCATGAGAAGGGCTAATGGGGTAGCGATCAAAGACACGACCGTTCGCCCTGAGCTTGTCGAAGGGCTGTCAGGGCTTCGACAGGCTCAGCCCGAACGGTATCCAGGTGCAGCGCAGGCAAAGGGATCAAACCGATAAGCGGACCAAACCGCCGCCGATTCTGGACGAGGCTGCCGAGCGTCTCCTTGATCTGCGACATTTCGCGCCTGTCATTTGACTGCCTCGCGCTGCATGACAGAATGCCGGCAACGCCCCGACCCGGTACCGGACCATGCAAGACGCCCCGCCCGCGGCCCCCTCCACACGACCGAAACTGCCGGCCGCGATCTGGATGCTCGGCTTCGTCAGCCTGTTGATGGACGTCTCCTCCGAGCTGATCCACAGCCTGCTGCCGGTCTTCCTCGTCACTTCGCTGGGCGCCGGCGCACTCGCGGTCGGCCTCATCGAAGGCGCAGCGGAAGCGACCGCGCTGATCGTCAAGGTCTTCTCCGGCGCCCTCTCGGACTACTGGGGCAGGCGCAAGCCGCTCGCGGTGCTGGGCTACGGGCTCGGCGCGATCTCCAAGCCGCTGTTCGCGCTGGCGACGAGTGCCGGCATGGTGCTCGCCGCACGCCTGATCGACCGCGTCGGCAAGGGCATCCGCGGTGCGCCGCGCGATGCGCTGGTGGCCGACATCGCCCCGCCCGAAGTGCGCGGGGCGGCCTTCGGCCTGCGCCAGTCGCTCGACACCGTCGGCGCATTCCTCGGCCCGCTGCTCGCGATGGGGCTGATGCTGCTGTGGGCGAACGACTTCCGCGCGGTGTTCTGGGTCGCGATCATCCCCGGCTTCCTCTCGGTCGCGCTACTATTCTTCGGCGTGCGCGAACCCGAACGCCCGCCCGGCACACCGGTGCTCAACCCGATCCGCCGCGAGAACCTGCGTCAGCTGCCTCGCGCCTACTGGTGGGTCGTCGGCATCGGCGCGCTGTTTGCGCTGGCGCGCTTCTCCGAGGCCTTCCTCGTGCTGCGCGCGCTCGACGCCGGCCTGCCGGTCGCGTACACGCCGCTGGTGCTGATCGGCATGAACGTCGTCTATTCGCTCACCGCCTACCCCTTCGGCCGGCTCGCCGACAGCATGAACCACGCGCGCCTGCTCGCGCTCGGCCTCGTCGTGCTGGTCGCGGCGGACCTCGCGCTGGCGCAAGGCGCCGAGTGGCCCTGGCTCGTCGCCGGCATCGCGCTATGGGGCCTGCACATGGGCATGAGCCAGGGCCTGCTCGCGACGATGATCGCGGACACCGCCCCCGCCGCGCTGCGCGGCACCGCCTACGGCGTCTTCAACCTCGTCAGCGGCATCGGCCTGCTGCTCGCGAGCGCGCTGGCAGGCCTGCTGTGGGAACAGTTCGGCGCCGCCTGGGCCTTCGTCGCCGGCGCCGCGCTGGCGGGCGCGACGCTGCTCGTCGTGCTCATGCGAACGCGCTGACCCGCCGGGGCGAAACCCGTTTCCGTGGGAGCGGCTTCAGCCGCGAATCAACCGGCTCGCACCCACCAGACGCCCATTCGCGGCTGAAGCCGCTCCCACGGCGGGACTGCACTACATTGGTGCGATTGCCCTCCCCTGTGCCGGAAGCTTCTCGGGTCGGGCACGTTTCATCGCTACAATCGCGGCCTCAGCCCTGCTCACGCGCCCGACCGATGCTCCCGCCCGCCCTGCTTCTCCTCGGCCCCACCGCCAGCGGCAAGACCGCCTCCGCGCTCGCGCTCGCGCGCATCCTGCCGGTCGAGATCGTCAGCGTCGACTCCGCCCTCGTCTATCGCGACATGGACATCGGCACGGCCAAGCCGACGGCGGAGGAGCTTGCCGCCTGCCCGCACCACCTGATCGACATCGTCACGCCAGAGGAAAGCTACTCGGCCGCGCAATTCCGCGCCGACGCCCTGCGCCTGATGGACGAGATCACCGCGCGCGGCCGCATCCCGCTGCTCGCCGGCGGCACGATGCTGTACTTCAAGGCCTTGCGCGACGGGCTGTCCGACCTCCCGGCGGCGGACGCCACCCTGCGCGCCGAGATCGACGCGGAAGCGGCGAAGCGCGGCTGGCCCGCACTGCACGCCGAGCTCGCGCGCCTCGACCCGGACGCCGCGGCGCGGCTCGAACCGGGCGATTCCCAGCGCATCCAGCGCGCGCTAGAGATCGTCCGCCTCACCGGCCGCCCACTCGCCGACAGCTACGCAAAGCGCGAGATGGCGCCGCCGCCCTTCCGCCTGCTGCCGATCGCGCTCGCGCCGTCCGACCGCGCGGTGCTGCACGCGCGCATCGAACAGCGCTTCGACGCGATGCTCGCGGCCGGCCTCCTCGACGAAGTACGCGGCCTGCGCGAACGCTACCGACTCGACCTGTCGATGCCGTCGATGCGCTGCGTCGGCTACCGGCAGGCGTGGGAATACCTCGACGGCACGGACGACTACGACACGATGCGCTTCAAGGGCATTGCGGCCACGCGCCAGCTCGCGAAGCGCCAGCTCACCTGGCAACGCCAGTTCCGCGACACCTGGCCGGAGCTGGTCGAACTCGACTGCCTGCGCCCGGACCTCGCCGCCGCCGTCGCTGCGACGGCGCAACGCCTGCTAAGCGCCGCGTAGCAGGATTCGCGCGGCCCTGTCGTAGGGCGGGAAAGCCCAGCGCCTCCCGCCGCTTGCAGATCTACCGCTGTGGGAGCGGCTTCAGCCAATTCGCGACTGAAGCCGCTCCCACACCGGATCTGCATTCACAATATGCCCCGCCACGCCCCCACCGCAACCAGCCACAGCGACGCCAGCACGTAGCTCGCCAAGCAGTAACGCAGGTTGCCCCGCGCCAGCCCCACGGCCGACAGCCCGAATCTCCCCTGCAGCGACAGATGCACGCCCGCCATCGGATTGAGCGCGAGGCCGATGCTCCAGGCCATCAGGAATATCTGCGCCAGCAGCATCGGATCGGGCGACAGCGGCGCGAGCCAGGTCGACGCGATCACGATCGTGATCACCGTATGCACGCCGATCGCCGCGAGCGCGACCATCGCGCCCAGCACCAGCGCCGCCTCCACCGGGCCGAAGCGCTCGAAGGGCGTCCAGCCCGCATCGCCCTGCATCAGCGCCTGCAGGCCGGTGGCGAACACGCCCGCGGACAGGAACAGCATCAGCTCCCCCGACATCGCCGGCAGACGACGCAAGGCATGGGCCGCAAGCCGCTCGACACCATCGACCGGCCCGCGCGCCACCAGCATCGACACGACGCTGATCATCAACGCCGAACCACTGATCACCGCGAGCGACGACCAGCCGGGCAGCCAGGCCAGCCCCGCCGACACCATCGCCGTCAGCGCCAGCGGCAGCCACAGCGAGGACGCGCGCATCGGAAAACCGACGAACCCGCCCGCATCCGCGTCCGCCGGCAGGGTGCGCGTGATCAGCCACAACAACGTCACGGCCAGCGGCACGCCGGCCAGCACGAGCTCCTCCAGCCGCGCCCCCGGCGCGTAGGTCAGCGCCACCGCCATCGCGCCGAAGAACGGCGACCACAACGCCGCGAGGAGGAATCCGCGTGCGAGCAGCGCCGCCTGCGCCGCGCTCAGGCGACCGTCCCGGGCGATGCGCTCGGCGATGATGAACACGACCGACATGTTGATGACCGCCCCCAGCACATGCACGCCCGCGAGCGTCTGCCATAGCGCGCGGCGGCCGCGCGGCAGCGGCCGTTCCCCGTCCTTGCCGACGCCGACGAGCTGCAGGAAGCTCACGGCCGCCAGCATCCCGAGCAGCGCAGTGTTCTGCGTCAGCAGGCCGCTCCACGCCGGCCGCCCCCCGCGCCAAACCGCCACGCCCAGCGCGAGCATCCCCAGCCCGCACAGGATCAGCGCGAACCGGCGCTGCCCCGCATCGAGGCGCGGCCACAGCGCGACACCCGCTCCCCACGCGGCGACACCCGCCGGCCAGGCCGGCAACCCCGTGCGTGCGCCGTGCGCGAACGCAAGCAGCACCAGCCCCGCCATCAGCCAGGCGGCAAGGACGGCGCGCGGACGCGACAGGGGGTGGAGATGCGCGTCGGACACGCCGCGGACGCTCACGCGGACGCGGGCGCGCCGTCCTCGACCGCGAGCCGGTTGCGTTCACGCCGCGCGAGCAGCGTATAGACGGTCGGCACTACGAAGAGGGTGAAGAAGGTCCCCAGCAGCAGCCCGCCGACGATCACCCAGCCGATCTGCTGGCGGCTCTCGGCCCCCGCCCCGGTCGCCAGCGCGAGGGGGATCGAGCCCAGCACCATCGCCCCGGTCGTCATCAGGATGGGGCGCAGGCGCAGCACCGACGCATCGATCACCGCCTCGCGCAGCGCCGCGCCCTGGTCACGCAACTGGTTCGCGAACTCCACGATCAGGATGCCGTGCTTCGTGATCAGGCCGACCAGCGTCACCAGCCCGATCTGGCTATACACGTTGAGCGTACCCCCGGCGAAATACAGCGCCGCGAGCGCCCCGGTCATCGACAGCGGCACCGTCAGCATGATGATGAAGGGATCGCGGAAGCTCTCGAACTGCGCCGCCAGCACGAGGTAGATGAAGGCCAGCGCGAGCACGAAGGTCAGCGCCAGGCTCGCCGAACTGGTCTTGAACTCCCGCGACTGGCCATCGTAGTCGATCGCATAGCCGGCCGGCAGGATGCGCCCCGCCGCCCCCTCGAGCCACTCCAGCGCCTCGCCCATCGCGAAGCCCGGCGCGAGGTTAGCCGAGATCGTCACCGAACGGCGCTGCCCGAAGTGGTTCAGCTCGCGCGGACTCACGCGGTCGTGCACCTTCACGAGGTTCGCCAGCGGAACCATCTCGCCATTCTTCGCGCGCACGTAGATCTCGCGGATGTCGCGCGCGACGGCCCGGCTCGGCGCCTCCACCTGCACGATCACGTCGTACTGCTCGGCGTCCTGCTTGTACCGCGTCACCTGGCGCCCGCCCAGCATCGTCTCCAGCGTGCGCCCGATCACATCCACCGGAATGCCGAGATCGGCCGCCTTGTCGCGATCGACGTCCACCGCGAGTTCGGGCTTGGTGAGCTTGAGGTCCGTGTCCGGCGACACGAAGCCCGGCTGCCTGCGCATCTCGTCGAGGATCAGGTCCGTGTAGCGCGCGAGCTCGTCGTAGGACTCCGAGGTCGTGATGACGAAGCTGATCGGGCGCGTGCGCGGGCTCTGCCCGAAGGACGCCGGCAGCACCGGGAAAGCCTGCAGGCCGGGGATCGCCGCCATCTTCGGCCGCATGTCGCCGGCGATCGCCGTCGAGTTGCGCCCGCGCTCGGCCCAGTCGCTGAAGCCGGCAAAGGAAATCCCCTGCGACACCGTCGGATTGCCCGAGATCACGAGGTAGCGATCCACCTCCGGCACCTTCGCGTAAATCCCCTCCAGCTGCGCCGCATAGCGCGCCATGAAATCGATCGTCGCCCCTTCCGGCCCGGAGAAGATGCCCACGACGCGCCCGCGGTCCTCGACTGGCGCGAGCTCGGTCTTGAGCGTCTTCAGCAACACCAACGATGTTCCGGCGACCACGGCGAAGGCCAGCATCACGAGCCAGCGCACATTCAGCGCAACCCCCAGCGCGCGCCGGTAGCCCACCGTGAGCCCGCCGAGGAAACCCTCGATCGCGTTATACACGCGCCCGTGCTTCCTCTCGTGACGCAGCAGCTTGGAGCACATCATCGGCGACAGCGTCAGCGCGACGAATCCCGACACGATCACCGCCCCCGCGAGCGTCAGCGCGAACTCCGTGAACAGCTTGCCGGTGCGCCCCGTCATGAAGGCCACCGGCGCATACACCGCGGCGAGCGTGATCGTCATCGCGACCACCGCGAAGCCGATCTCCTTCGCCCCGCGGAAGGCCGCCGCGAGCGGCTCCATGCCTTCCTCGACATGGCGATAGATGTTCTCCAGCACCACGATCGCATCATCCACGACGAGGCCGATCGCCAGCACCAGCGCGAGCAGCGTCAGCGTGTTGATCGAGAAGCCGAACAGCAGCATCAGCGCGAACGCGCCGACCAGCGACACCGGGATCGTCACCAGCGGTATCAGCATCGCGCGCCAGTTGCGCAGGAAGAAGAAGCAGATCACCGCGACCAGCAGCACCGCCTCCCAGATCGTGCTGAACACCGACTCGATCGAGCGCTCGATGAACACCGTCGTGTCGTTGGCGATGTTCATGCGCATGCCTTCGGGCAGTTCCGCCTCCAGAACCGGCAGCATCTCCACGAGGCCGCGCTTGAGATCCAGCGGATTCGCCACCGACTGCTTGATCAGGCCGATCGACACCGCCGGCTTGCCCATGAAGCGCACCAGCGTGCGCTCGTTCTGTGCCGCAACCTCCACGCGGCCCACGTCGCGGATGCGCACCGCGTAGCCGCCGGGCGCCTGCGGCTCGCGCACGACGATGGCCTCGAACTCCTGCGGCGTATCGAGATCGGTCTGCGCCACCACCGCGAACTCGCGCTCGCGGCTCTCGATGCGGCCGGCCGGCAGCTCCACGTTCTGGCGCCGGATCGCGTCCTCGACATCCTGAGGCGTCAGCCGGAAGGCCGCCAGCCGGTCGCGGTCCAGCCAGATGCGCATCGAATAGCGACGCTCGCCGAACATGCGCGCGTCCGCCGCCCCCGACAGCGTCTGCAGGCGCGGCTTGACGACGCGGCTGGCGAAGTCCGAGAGTTCCAGCGGCGAATGGCGGTCCGACGAGAACGCGATCCAGATGATCGGGTTCGCGTCCGCCTCCACCTTCGAGATCACCGGCTCGTCGACGTCGTCGGGAAGGCGCCGGCGCACGCGCGACACGCGGTCGCGCACGTCCGCGGCGGCGCTGTCGGCATTGCGCTCGATGCGGAAACGCACCGTGATCTGGCTGCGCTCCTGGCGGCTGATCGACTGCAGCACATCGACGCCCTCGATGCCCGCGAGCGAATCCTCCAGCGGCTTCGTCACCTGCGACTCGACGATCTCGGCGCTCGCGCCGGTATAGGTCGTATCCACCGTCACGACCGGCTCGTCGATGTTCGGATACTCGCGCACCGTCAGGCGCGAATAAGACATCAGCCCGATCAGCAGCACCAGCAGCGACAGCACCGTCGCGAACACCGGGCGCCTGATGCAGATCTCCGACAGGACCATGGCCGCCTCCTCAGCTTGCCGGCTTGGCCGTTCCGGCTGCCGGCGCGACCGGCGCCTCGCCCGCCCCGACGAGCTTGACGGCTGCCCCGTCGCGCAGCTTCTGCTGTCCTGCGGTGACGATCACATCGCCCGCCTGCACGCCCTTGACGATCTCCACCCGCGTGCCGCGCCGCACGCCGGTCTTCACCTCGACGCGCTGCGCCTTGCCGTCCACCACGCGATACACGAACTGCACGTCACCGGGCGCCGGCACCAGCGCCTCCTCGGGCACGACCGCGACGTTCGCACGCTCCTGCAGGATCAGCCGCACGCGCGCGAACATCCCGGGGCGCAGGCGTAGCCCCTCGTTCTGCAGCGACGCACGCATCACCAC
Source organism: Aromatoleum evansii (assembly GCF_012910805.1). GTDB lineage: Bacteria > Pseudomonadota > Gammaproteobacteria > Burkholderiales > Rhodocyclaceae > Aromatoleum > Aromatoleum evansii. The sequence continues at coordinate 59,912 of NZ_WTVK01000009.1, read as the reverse complement.
CGCCCGCCCCTGCTCGTCGACGAGCGGATCGATCGCGCTGACCACGGCGGCAAAGCGCCCGCCCTCGACCGCATCGGATGCCAGCTCCAGCTTCTGCCCCGGGCGGATCTGCGCGAGGTAGATCTCGGGCAGGCGGAAATCCACCTTCAGCGTCGCAATGTCCTCCAGATTGACGAGGTTCTCGCCTTCCTTGACGTAGTCGCCGACGCTCACGTTGCGGATGCCGACGATGCCGGCGAAGGGCGCGCGGATGCGCATCTTGTCCAGCCGCGCCTCGGCCAGCGCCATGTTCGCGCGCGCCACCTCCAGCCGCGACGCCGCCTCGTCGCGCGCGCTCTGGCTGAGGAACTTGCGGTTGAAGAGATCTTCGGTGCGGCCGAAATTCGCCTGCGCGAGCGCAAGGTTCGCCTTGGCCTGCTGCACTTCGGCCCGCTGCACGGCGGCATCGAAGTCGACCAGCACGTCACCGCGGCGGACCGGGCTGCCCTCGCGGAAGCGGATCGTCTCGATGCGCCCGGCGACTTCCGGGCGCAACACGACTGACTCGTTCGAACGCAGCGTGCCGACCGCGCTCACGTCGTCCGCAATCGCCTCGGCCACGACCGTCGTCGTCTCGACCTCCGCAGGTCCCTGCGTGGCGCCCCCCTTGGCACCCGCCGCCGCTTTCGCCCCGGGCGCCGACGGCACCGTGCCGACGCTGCGATGCGCGTAATACGCATAGCCCGCGAGAGCGGCGATTCCGGCAAGGCTGAGGGCGGCGATCAGGTGACGACGGACGGGCATTTTCGGCGAGCACTCAAACAATCAAGGCGGCGGTCGGCTATCCCCGTTCGCCCTGAGCTCGTCGAAGGGCACTGGCAGGGCCTCGACAAGCTCAGCCCGAACGGTATTTCGTTGCCGGGTTACCAGGAAAGATCCGGAAAAAAAACGAGCGCACCCTTTCCTGTGCGCTCCCTGCCTGCTGCTGACAACGGTTCCGGCAACAAAGTTGCGCGGTCGGCAGGCGCGCGTGCCGCGCGCCCCCGAAATCAGGCCACCGTCGTCTGCGCCACGCCTTCCGCGCGCGCCTCGATGCGACCGAGGCGATACACCGTCTCGCCCGCCGCCTCCAGGTTCGCAACCGCCGCGTCGGCCTGCTCCGGCGCCACGATCACGACCATGCCGACGCCGCAGTTGAACACGCGGTACATCTCCTGCGCGTCCACGTTGCCTTCGCGCTTCAGCCACTGGAACAGCGGCGGCAGCGTCCACGACGACGCATCGATCGTCGCGGTCAGGTTGTCGGCGAGGATGCGCGGCACGTTCTCCGTCAGGCCGCCGCCAGTGATGTGCGCCATGCCCTTCACGACACCCGGGATCGCGCGCATCAGGCCCAGCATCGGCTTCACGTACAGGCGCGTCGGCTCCAGCACCACGTCGCGGAAGGGACGACCGTGGAAGTCCGCGTCGAGGTCCGGCTGCGCGCGCTCGATGATCTTGCGGATCAGCGAATAGCCGTTCGAATGCGCGCCGCTGGACGCCAGCCCCAGCACCACGTCGCCCGGCCCGATCGTCGAGCCGTCGATGATCTCCGACTTCTCCACCGCGCCCACCGCGAAGCCCGCGAGGTCGTACTCGCCGTCCGGATACATGCCCGGCATCTCGGCGGTCTCGCCGCCGATCAGCGCGCAACCCGACAGCTCGCAGCCGCGCGCGATGCCGCCGACGACCGCCGCGGCGGTTTCGACATCGAGCTTGCCGCAGGCGAAGTAGTCGAGGAAGAACAGCGGCTCGGCACCCTGCACGAGGATGTCGTTCACGCTCATCGCCACCAGATCCTGGCCCACCGTGTCGTGCTTGTTCAACTGGAAGGCGAGCTTCAGCTTGGTGCCGACGCCGTCGGTGCCGGACACCAGCACCGGCTCGCGGTACTTCTTCGACAGCTCGAACAGCGCGCCGAAACCGCCGATGCCGCCCAGCACCTCGGGGCGCATGGTGCGTTTCGCGAGCGGCTTGATGCGGTCGACGAGGGCGTCGCCGGCATCGATATCTACGCCGGCATCACGGTAGGAAAGGGAGGGTTTCGGGGAGCTCAAGATCGTTCCTCAGGCTTGCTGAATGCGCGTTCGGGCCGCTTCCGGGGGCGGCCGAACTTGAGGCCGCCACGCCAAGTGGCTACATTTACGGGTTTCGCGGGCCACCATAGCCCGCGCCAAGTCCGCGATTTTACTCGAAATGAACCCTTCCCGCGCCGACCGTCTGCAAACCGCCGCCTGGGCCGGCGTCGCGCTGGCGCTGGTCGCCCTGTTCTACGCCCTGTCGCCCATCCTCGCGCCCTTCGCGATCGCCGCCGTCTTCGCCTATATCTGCGATCCGGCGGTCAACTGGATGGCCGCCCGGCGCATCCCGCGCCCCGCCGCGGTGCTGATCGTGATCCTCGGCGCCGGGCTGCTGCTCGTGCTGCTGTTCCTGATCCTTGCCCCCATGGTGTGGCGCGAAGCGATCGCGCTCATCCGCCGCCTGCCCGACCTCATCGAGCTCCTCAACGCGCGCGTCGCCCCCGTCCTGCAGGCGCGCTTCGATATCGACTTCCAGCTCGACGCCGCCTTCGTGCGCACCTGGATCGCCGAGCACTGGGACAGCGCGCAGGACCTCATCCCCGTGATCCTCGGCCAGCTCCGCCAGGGCGGGCTCGCGCTGCTGGGCGCCGCCGCCAGCGTCTTCCTCGTGCCGGTCGTGATGTTCTACCTGTTGCAGGAATGGCCCCGCATCCTCGACGGCCTGCAGACCGTCATCCCGCGCCCGATGCTCGAACGCACGATGCGCATCATCAACGACATCGATCGCGTGCTGTCCGAGTTCCTGCGCGGCCAGCTCTCCGTGATGCTGCTGCTGGCCGTCTATTACAGCGTCGGTCTGTGGATCGCCGGGCTCAAGTTCGCGCTGCCGGTCGGCGTCATCACCGGCCTGCTCGTCTTCATTCCCTACGTCGGCTTCGGCGGCGGCCTGTTGCTCGCCATCCTCACCGCCCTGCTGCAGGCCGAAGGCTGGTCGCCGCTGATCGGTGTCGCCATCGTGTTCGGCCTCGGCCAGCTCATCGAAAGCTTCGTGCTCACCCCCTACCTCGTCGGCGAACGCATCGGCCTGCACCCGCTCGCGGTGATCTTCGCGCTGATGGCCTTCGGCCAGCTCTTCGGCTTCGTCGGCGTCCTCGTCGCCCTGCCCGCCAGCGCAGCCATCCTCGTCGGCCTGCGCGAAGTGCGCACGGCCTGGCTCACCAGCCGCCTCTACCTCGGCGACACCGACTCGCCCCCGCCGCAGTCATGAAACAGCTCGTCCTCGACATCCGCCCCGACGCGCCGCCAGCCCTCGACAATTTCGTGGTCGGCAACAACCAGGAACTCGTCGCCGCCCTGCACGACGCCGCGCAACTGCCCGGCCACGTCTACGTGTGGGGTCCGGCCGGCTGCGGGCGCACCCACCTGCTGCGCGCCGCCGTCGACGCCGCGTGCAAGGCGGGCCGCCCGGCGGCCTATCTCGAAGCCGCCCGGATCGGCGACGAACTGCCGCAAACGCCCGACCTGCTGTTGGCCATCGACGACATCAATGCGCTCGCCCCGGAGGCGCAGATCGCGCTCTTCAACGCCTTCAACCGCTCGCGCCCACTCGGCCAGAAACTGCTCCTCGCCGGCGACGCCCGCCCCCTCGCGCTGGTGCTGCGCGAAGACCTGCGCACGCGCGTGGGGCAATGTCTCGTGTATGAAGTCCGCCCGCTCGACGACGAATCGCGCGCAGCCATCCTCGCGACACTCGCCGCCCGCCGCGGCCTGCGGCTGGCCGACGAGGTCATCGACTTCCTCATGCGTCATGGCCGCCGCGACCTCCCCAGCCTGCTCACGGTGCTCGACGCCCTCGACAACGCGTCCCTGGAACGCAAGCGCGCCGTCACGCTGCCGCTGCTGCGCGAAATGATGCAGGCCGGCCTCGACATCTGAGCCGGCCGCAGGCCCCAACCCCAAGGAAATACACGTGGATCTCGTCCTCTTCGACCTCGACAACACCCTCCTCGCCGGCGACTCCGACTTCGCCTGGGCCCAGTTCCTCATCGCCAAGGGCGTCCTCGACCGCGAAGTGCAGGAAGCGAAGAACATCGAGTTCTACGAGCAGTACAAGGCCGGCACGCTCGACATCTTCGAGTTCCTCGACTTCCAGCTCGCCCCGCTCGCACGCCACTCGCGCGAGCAACTCGACGCCTGGCACCGCGAGTTCATGGCCGGCTCGGTCGCACCGATGATCACCGACAAGGCCCGCGCGCTGGTGCGCCAACATACCGAAAGCGGAGCCCTCGTCGCCGTCGTCACCGCCACCAACAGCTTCGTCACCGGCCCCATCGTGCGCGAATTCGGCATCCCGCACCTCGTCGCCACCATCCCCGCGCAGGAGAACGGCGCCTTCACCGGCAAGCCGCGCGGCATGCCCGCGTTCAAGGCCGGCAAGATCGAGCGCGTCGACGCCTGGCTCGAATCGCTCGGCCTGTATGCCGGCAGCTTCGCGCGCTCGTGGTTCTACAGCGACTCGCACAACGACCTGCCGCTGATGTCGCGCGTCACCGATCCCGTCGCCGTCGATCCCGACGACACCCTGCGCGCCCACGCGACGCAGGCCGGCTGGCCGATCATGTCGCTGCGCTGAGCCCCGTCGCCCCGTGGGAGCGGCTTCAGCCGCGAATCGGCGCCCATTTGCGGCTGAAGCCGCTCCCACAGCACGATGCAGCCCCTACCGCAGCGCCGCATCGGTTATGATTCCAAGCTTATGTTGACTGCACCCCTTTCCCTCCAATGATCCGCAAGCTGCTGCGCAAGGTCTTCCGCCGCGCCGCCTCGCCCATCAACACCGAACCTGCGCTGGTCCCCGTCACCCAGCACGGCATCCGTCGCGAACAGATCTCGCCTGCCGCCCGCAAGGTGTGCACCGTGCTGCAGGAAGCCGGCCACAAGGCCTTTGTCGTAGGCGGCGCCGTGCGCGACCTGCTGGTCGGCCATCCGCCCAAGGACTACGACGTCGCCACCAGCGCAACGCCCGAGGAAGTGCGCGCGCTGTTCCGCCGCTCGCGCATCATCGGCCGCCGCTTCAAGATCGTGCACGTCATGAGCGGCCCGGAAACGATCGAAGTCTCGACCTTCCGCGCCAGCCAGACTGCCGAGGACGCCGAAACCGACGAACACGGACGCGTCCTGCGCGACAACGTGTACGGCTCGCAGGCCGAGGACGCCACGCGCCGCGACTTCACCGTCAACGCGCTGTACTACGACCCGACCACCGAACAGATCCTCGACTACCACCACGGCGTCGCGGACCTCAAGCAGAAGACCCTGCGCATCATCGGCGACCCGCGCGCGCGCTACCGCGAAGACCCCGTGCGCATGCTGCGCGGCGTGCGACTCGGCGCCAAGCTCGGGCTCACGCTCGACCCCGCCGCGCGCAACCCCATCCGCGAGATGGCGGAACTCCTCGAGAACGTGCCCGCAGCACGCCTCTTCGACGAGATGCTCAAGCTGCTGTTCTCCGGCTACGCCGTCAAGTGCCTACAGCAGTTGCGCGAGGAGGGCCTGCACCACGGCCTGCTGCCGCTGCTCGACGTGATCCTCGAACAGCCGCTGGGCGAGCGCTTCGTGTGGCTGTCGCTGGAGAACACCGACGAGCGGGTGCGCGCCGACAAGCCCGTCTCACCGGGCTTCCTGTTCGCGACCCTGCTGTGGCACGAAGTGCTGGCCAACTGGGAAGCGCGCAGGAAGGACGGCGAGCACACCCAGCCCGCGCTCTTCGCGGCGATGGACGAAGTGCTCGACAAGCAGGCCGGCAAGCTCGCGATCACCAAGCGCATCGTGGGCGACATCAAGGAAATCTGGGCCCTGCAGCCGCGCTTCGACAAGTGCACCGGCAAGACCCCCTATCGCCTCATCGAACAACCGCGCTACCGTGCCGCGTGGGACTTCCTGCGCCTGCGCGCCCAGTCCGGAGAGATCGACGCCGCGCTGCCGGAATGGTGGGATCGCTTCGCCCACGCCGGCCACGACGCGCGCGAGGCCCTTCTCGCCGCGGCGCCGTCCGCCGGCGAAACCGCCGAGCGCAAACGGCGCCGACGCCGGCGCAAACCGGCCGCAGCCGAGGCCACCGCGAGCAGCGACGCGTCATGAGCCCCCACCGCCCGCTGCCGCACGGCAACCCGGTGCGCGCGTTCATCGCCCTCGGCGCCAACCTGGGCGATACCGCCGCGGCACTCGACAGCGCCTTCGCCGCCCTGGACGCCCTGCCCGGCACCCGCCTCGTCGCGCGTTCCGGCCTCTACCGCACCGCACCGATCGGCGTCACCGGTCACCCGGACTACCTGAACGCCGTCGCCGAAGTGGAAACCACGCTGCCCGCGCAGAAGCTCCTCAACACCCTGCTGACGCTCGAAGCGCTGCACGGCCGCAGGCGCGAAACCGAGCTCGCCCCGCGCACGCTCGATCTCGACCTGCTCCTCTACGGCGACGCGACGATCTCCCAACCGGGTCTCGAGATCCCGCATCCGCGCATGCACCAGCGGGCCTTCGTCCTCGTCCCGCTGGCCGAAATCGCGCCGGACACTGCGATTCCCGGCCATGGCCGCGCCGCCGACCTGCTCGACGCCGTGGGCGACCAGCGCATCGAGCGCGTTTCCTGATCCGCCTGCAACACCGAGTCGCCCATGACTGCCTGGATGCAGACCCTGCCCGCCTGGGTGCAGACCGCGATGCTGCTCACCGCATCGAACGTCTTCATGACCTTCGCGTGGTACGGGCACCTCAAGAACATGCAGTCGAAGGCCTGGTTCGTCGCAGCCATCGTCAGCTGGGGCATCGCCCTCTTCGAATACCTGCTGCAGGTGCCCGCGAACCGCATCGGCGCAAGCGAGCTGAACCTCGCCCAGCTCAAGATCATGCAGGAAGTCATCACCCTGCTGGTCTTCGTCCCCTTCGTCGTGCTGTACATGAAGCAGCCGATCAAGCTTGACTACCTTTGGGCCGCCCTGTGTATGCTTGGCGCGGTATATTTCATCTTCAGAAACTAAAGGCGACTCTGCTGCATGTTCGACAAGGCACGCTACATCGTGGTCGAAGGCCCCATCGGCGCGGGCAAGACCTCGCTCGCACGGCGGCTGGCGGAACGCCTCGACGCGCGGGCGCTGTTCGAGCAGCCCGAACTCAACCCCTTCCTCGGCCGCTTCTACCAGGACGCCGAGCGCTGGGCGATGTCGACCCAGCTGCACTTCCTGTTCCAGCGCTTCGACCAGCTCGGCATCGTCGCCGAGGCGATGGAGAAGCAGCAGCGCGTCGTGTCCGACTTCGTGCTCGACAAGGATCCGCTGTTCGCGGCGCTGAACCTCGCCCCCGACGAGCTCGCGCTCTACCAGCGCGTGTTCGATGCGATGAAGCCCGCAGCCCCGCCGAAGCCCGACCTCATCATCTACCTGCAGGCCAAGCCCGAAACGCTGGTCGAACGCGTGCGCCGGCGCGGCCTCGACACCGAGCGGCGCATCACCGAGCAGTACCTCGAACGCGTCGCCGAACGTTACGCACGCTTCTTCTACCAGTATGACGCAGCGCCGCTGTTCATCGTCGATGCCGAAGTCCTCAACCCGGTCGACCACGATGACGACTTCGAACTCCTGCTCGATCGCCTGCGCAACATGCGCAGCTATCGAGAATTCTTCGGCTACGCCGCCTGAGCGGACGGCCGGCGGACCGAAACGGCCTGCACACGCGCGCAACTCAAGAATGACCCGCGCCTCTTCCGAGGAACCCCGATGAGCTACCTCCAGGACGAAAAACCCGTCACCCTGTCCGAGCTTGCCAAGATGCGCAGCGAAGGGCGCAAGATCGCCATGCTCACCTGCTACGACGCGAGCTTCGCCGCACTGCTCGAACGCGCCGGCGTGGACGTCGCGCTGGTCGGGGACTCCCTCGGCAACGTGGTGCAGGGGCAGAAGTCGACCCTGCCGGTGACCGTCGACCAGATGGTCTACCACACCGAGTGCGTTGCCCGCGCCAACACCCGCCTGTTCATCGTTGCCGACATGTCCTTCGGCAGCTACCAGGAAAGCCCCGAACAGGCGCTGCGCAACGCCGCGCGCCTGATGGCGGCCGGCGCCCACATGGTCAAGCTCGAAGGCGGCGCCTTCATGGCCGAGACCGTGCGCTTCCTCGTCGAACGCGGCGTGCCCGTGTGCGCGCACATCGGCCTCACGCCTCAGTCCGTGAATCAGCTCGGCGGCTACCGCGTGCAGGGCCGCAGCGAAGCGGGCGCCGCGCAGCTCAAGTCCGACGCACACGCGCTCGAACAGGCCGGAGCCGCCCTCATGGTCATGGAGATGGTCCCCGCCACCCTTGCCGGCGAGGTCACCGCCAGCCTCACCTCGATGGCCACGATAGGCATCGGTGCGGGCCCCGCCTGCGACGGCCAGGTGCTCGTGCTGCACGACATGATCGGGGTCTATCCGGGCCGCAAGGCGCGCTTCGTCAAGAATTTCATGCCCGGCGCCGCCAGCATCGAGGAAGCCGTGGCCAACTACGTCCGCGCGGTCAAGGACGGCAGCTTCCCCGCCGCCGAACACTGCTACTGACCGCCCTCCCGAAGGGAATACGCCATGCAGATCCACCGCTCCATCGACAGCCTGCGCGCCGCGCGCAGGGCCGCCGGCAAGGTTGCCTTCGTCCCGACCATGGGCAACCTCCACGACGGCCACATCGATCTCGTGCGCCAGGCGGCCGAGAAGGCCGACAGCGTCATCGCCAGCATCTTCGTCAATCGCCTGCAGTTCGGGCCGAGCGAGGATTTCAACAGCTATCCGCGCACGCTCGCGGCGGACTGCGAGCGGCTCGAGGCAGCAGGCGTCGCGCACGTGTTCGCACCGGACGAGAGCGTGATGTACCCCGAGCCGCAGCATTACCACGTCGACCCCGCGCCGGCGCAGATCAGCATCCTAGAGGGCGAATTCCGCCCCGGCCACTTCCGCGGCGTCGCCACCGTCGTGCTCAAGCTGCTCAACATCGTGCAGCCGGACGTCGCACTATTCGGCAAGAAGGATTACCAGCAGCTCATGGTGCTGAGCAACATGGTGCGCCAGCTCGCGATTCCCGTCGAAGTGCTGCCCGGCGAGACCGTGCGCGCGGCCGACGGGCTCGCGCTGTCCTCGCGCAACGGCTACCTCACGCCCGAAGAACGCGCCGAGGCCCCGCGCCTCTATCGCCAGCTCGCGCGCATCTGCGAGGCCGTGCGCCGCGGCGATCACGACTTCCTCAAGCTCGAGACCGAAGCCGTTGCCGAACTCGCCGCCCACGGCTGGAAGCCCGACTACATCGCCGTACGCCGCCGCGCCGACCTGCAGCCGCCCATGCACGCCGACGATCCCCTGGTGGTGCTCGCCGCCGCCAAGCTCGGGCGCACCCGCCTCATCGACAACCTCGAAATCTGACGCGCCCGGGGCCGCTAGGGCCCCGCCGGTCATTGCGCACTTGCATCCGCGCGCGGTTCGTTTCAAGCTATGCCAGCATGCTCCCGATGTCCGGGAGAACCGCGTGAATGCCTAACACGAACGGAGGGACACGATGCTTGCGACGACAGTGACAGTGCGACAGATTCTCGAACAGAAAGGCTCGACGACGCACTCGGTGACGCCCGGCGTCAGCGTCCTCGACGCCCTTGCAATGATGGCGAAACACGACATCGGCTCGGTGCTGGTCGTCGAGAACGAACGCCTCGTGGGCATCTTCACCGAACGCGACTACGCGCGGAAGCTGGTCCTCAAGGGCCTCAATTCGCGCGAAGCCATCGTAGGCGACGTGATGACCCCCAACGTGTGCACGATCACCCCCGCCCTGGCGATCGACGCGGTGATGAACATCATGACGGAAAACCGCTTCCGTCACCTGCCGGTGGTCGAGCAGGGCCGCATCGTCGGCATCGTCACGATCGGCGACGTGGTCAAGTCCATCATCGACCAGCAGGAAAAGACGATCAGCCACCTGTCGAACTACATCGCCGGCGAACTCACCACCTGAACACCACGCGGGCCGCGTACATCGCGGCCCGCTCGTCCTTCGGGCGCACGCCCGGGACTCAGTCCGCGAGCGCCTTGCCGACGATCTCCGCGACGTCGGGCGAAAGCCCCGGCGTCGCGGCGACCCGCTCGATCTGCGCACGGATGCTCTGCCGCAGAGCCGGCGTGAAGCGCCGCCAGTTCTCCAGCGCCCGCGCCATGCGCGCCGCCACCTGCGGATTGCGGCCATCCAGCGCGATCACCTGATCGGCCCAGAACGCGTGCCCGCTGCCGTCCGGCGCGTGGAACTCGGCCGCGTTCGCACGGAAGAAACTCCCCAGCAGCGCATACACCTTGTTCGGATTGGCGAGACTGAAGGCCGGATCGTCCATCAGCACGCGCACGCGCCCGAGCACCGGCGCCGCACTTGGGTCCCAGCGCCAGGCCGAGGCCTGCAGCGCGAACCACTTGTCCAGCACCAGGGCATCGTCGCGGTAACGCTCGTGGAAGCGCGACAGCGCCGCCTCACGCGCGGGGCTCGCACTCTGGACCAGGGCGGCGAGCGCACCGAAACCCTCGGTCATGTTGCCGAAGCGCGCGAACCGCGCCTCGGCGCGCGCCAGCCCCTCGGCGACACCGCCGGCCGCGAGATACTTCAGCGCGAGATTGCCCAGCGCACGCCGACCCGCGTCGCCCGGGTGATAGCGATACTCGCCCGGCACCTCCATTGCCGCCTCGATCGCCAGCCAGTCTGCCGCGAGCCCCGTGCCCAGGTCGCGCATCACTTGCATCAGCGCGACGCGCAGCGCGGCCGGATCGGCGGGCTCCATCCGTTCGAGGAGATAGGTTTCCGATGGCAGCGCCGCGGCCTGCGCGCGGAAGGCCGGGTCGAGCGCCCCGTCGTTCAGGAGGGCGCGGAATGCCGCGGCGAATGCGTCCGGCAGCGCCGGCGCACGCCCTGCGGCGACATCCGCCGCGAGCGCGAGGATCACGCGCTCCGCGTAACGCTGCGCGGCGTCCCAGCGGTTGAAGGCATCGGCGTCGTGCGCCATGCGGAATGCCAGCCGCTCGTCGCTCTCGTCCAGTTCGAGGACCACCGGCGCAGAGAACCCGCGCAGCACCGAAGGCACCGGCTCGGCGGCCAGGCCGGTGAAGCGGAAAGTCTGCTCCGCCTCCGAGAGCACCAGCACGCGCGTCGTCGCGCCGCCGTGGCTTTCCCCGTCCAGGCTCAGGGGCAGATCCTTGCCGTCCGGTCCGATGAGGCCCACCGCAACCGGGATCACCAGCGGCGACTTGTCGGGCTGCCCCGGCGTCGGCGGCGTGTGCTGCGACAGCGTCAGCGTGTAGCTGCCGTCCGTCGCGTCCCAGGTACCGGACGCTTTCACCCGCGGCGTGCCGGCCTGGCTGTACCAGAGCATGAACTGGTCGAGCTCGTAACCGTTCGCCTCCGCCATGCAGTCGACGAAGTCGTCGCAGGTCACCGCCTGGCCGTCGTGATAGCTGAAGTACAGGTCCATGCCGTTGCGGAAACCCTCCGCGCCCAGAAGGGTATGCAGCATGCGGATGACTTCGGCACCCTTCTCGTACACCGTCGCGGTGTAGAAGTTGTTGATCTCCTGGTAGCGCTCCGGCCGGATGGGATGCGCCATCGGCCCCGCGTCCTCGGGGAACTGCGCCGCGCGCAGCACGCGCACGTCGTCGATGCGCTTGACCGCCCGTGCCGACGCTGCGCCCGCCTCGCCCGCCGCCCGGGCCAGCATGTCCGCGGAGAACTGCTGGTCGCGGAACACCGTCAGGCCTTCCTTGAGCGTGAGCTGGAACCAGTCCCGGCAGGTCACGCGGTTGCCGGTCCAGTTGTGGAAGTACTCGTGCGCGACGACGCTCTCGATGTTTTCATAATCGACGTCGGTCGCCGTGTCGGGCTTCGCCAGCACGTACTTCGCGTTGAAGATGTTGAGGCCCTTGTTCTCCATCGCGCCCATGTTGAAGTCGCTGACAGCGACGATCATGAAGCGGTCGAGGTCGAGCTCCAGGCCGAACACCTCCTCGTCCCAGCGCAGCGAATGCACCAGGGAGTCCAGCGCGTGCGGGGTGCGGTCGAGATTGCCCTCCTCCACCCATACCTGCAGCAGCACCTCGCGCCCCGACGCCGTTTCGACACGGCGCTCCAGCGCGACCAGCTTCGCCGCGACCAGCGCGAAGAGATAGGACGGCTTGGGGAAGGGATCGACCCACTTCGCAAAGTGGCGGCCACCTTCGAGCGCCCCCTGCGCAATGAGATTGCCGTTCGACAGCAGCACCGGATAATCGACCGCGTCCGCTTCCAGCGTCACCGTGAAGCGTGTCATCGCATCGGGGCGGTCCGGGAAATAGGTGATTCGCCGGAAGCCCTCGGCCTCGCACTGCGTGAAGAAGCCGCCACGCGACACATACAGGCCCGACAGCGCGGTGTTCGCCTGCGGATTGATGCGCGTGACGATGCCGATCTCCACGCGGTCGGCATCGAGCGCGATCTCCAGCCAGCCCTCGCCCCGCTTGAGCTGGCCGTCTTCAGCCGGGCGACCGTCGATGCTCACGCTCACCAGCTCGAGCTCCTCGCCCAGCAGGCGCAGGGGCTCGGCCCGCGACGCGCGACGGACGCAGCGCATCCGGCTCGTCACCAGGGTTGCCACGGGGTCGAGCGCGAAATGCAGCTCAATGTCTTCGATGTTCCACGCCAGGGGCGTGTAGTCGGATCGTTGGATGGTCGGGGCGTGTTCGCTTTTCATTCTTTCTCCGGTTGTCCGGCCGCTATGGGGACAAGCCGCGAGTATACGCCCCCCGCGCCGAGCGACGCCCGCCTCAGGGCAGCAGGACGATGCGCGTGCCGGCAAGCCGGTCGTGCAGGAACTGGCGATCGCGATCGACCAGCGCCCACGCGAGCCCCAGGCCGAAACACAGCAGCGACGGCCACGCCAGCGTGTAGCGCAGCCAGCCGGTCGCCACGCTGGGAGCATGACCGTCGGCGGTGACGAGGCGCAGCTTCCAGGTCTGCATCGCGAGCGTCTGGCCACGGCGCCGCCAGTACCAGATGAAGTACGCGCCCAGGGCGAGGTAGATGTGCAGCCATGCAACCCACCCGGCCGGCGCGATGCCGAAGAAGACGCCGAGCAACAGATACGGAACCATGAAGACCAGCGCGAGCACGCCCAGCAACAGCAGGGCCTCGTACAGCAGGCTGGCGAGCCGGCGGCGCAGGCCGGCCAGTTCCACCGCCTGCACCTGGGGTGCGGAACGGGATTGAAGCTTGCGTGACGGATCCGGAGCGTTGCGACTGGAGACTGTTTTCTTCATTACTTGTTGCCGCGCACGGGCGGTCGTTGAAGGGGGCGCACGATGCGCGGGCCGGATTTGAGTTGGCGCTCTTCGGGCGAGATGCTGCGGTAGCGCTGCCACTGCTCCTGCAGCGATTCGCGCCGCTCGCGCGGCATGCTGCGCAGTGCGCGGTACTGATCGCGGGCGCGCTCGCGCTGGTCGGGCCGCAGATTTGCCCAGTCACGCATGCGCGCACTGATACGCGCCTGCTCTTCGGGCGTCAGACGCGAATATCGGTCGGCCACCCCCAGCCAGCGCTGGCGCTGGACTTCGCTCATTGCGTTCCAGTCGTCCGACAGCGGCGCGAGCACCGAACGCTGCGCAGCGGTCAGCCCCGACCACGAGGGCGCGCCGATCGGCGCGACCGCGAGGACCGGACCGCTCAGGGCGGCCGCAAGGATCAGGATTGCGAGTCGTCCTGCAGCCATGCCTTGAAATTCGAGTCGAGATAGGCGTCGATCGGCAGGTCGTCGATCAGCAGCGCCGTATCGACCTCCTCCATTTCGTTCACACGCAGCCAGGTCGTCCAGTAATCGCCCGCCAGCACGGCGACGAGGATCGCGGCGGCGACCGCTGCCGGCCTCATCATGGGCGGGAACAGCCGCCGCAGCGCACTGGCGATCCGTGCGCCGACACTTGGCAGCGCCGGTCTGTGCGCCGCAAGCGCACGCTCGCGCGCGAGCCGCAGACGGTCCGCGACGTCGCCGTCAACGCCGCGCGCCGCGACCGAAAGCTGAGCCGCGACCTTGCGGGCAAAAGCCTCCTCGTTCATAACTCGATTCCCTTCGCTTTCAGGGCCGCCGCCAGCGTCTGCGTGGCGCGCGAACAATGGGTTTTCACGCTCCCCTCCGAGCAGCCCATCGCGGCGGCAGTCTCGGAAATGTCCATTTCTTCCCAATAACGCATGATGAAGGCTTCGCGTTGACGGGGCGGCAGGCGCTCGATCTCGCGCTCGATCGCTGCCAGCATGCGGGTTCGCTCGTATTGCCCGTGCGGGGTGTCGGCCCTCGCCTCGTCGGGCGCACCTGCGAGGGTGTCGAGCGGATCGTTGTCGCTGTCCTGCTCGTCGTCGCCGACGAAGGACGACAGCAGCGTCGTCCACGTGTTGCGCACCTTCTGCCGCCGCAGTGCGTCATAGATGACGTTCTGCAGGATGCGCTGGAACAGCATCGGATATTCGCTCGCAGGCCGCTCGCCATAGCTGACCGAGAGCTTGAGCATCGCATCCTGCACCGCATCCAGGGCCGCGTCGTCATTGCGCAGCGCATACACCGCCTGCTTGAAAGCGCGCTTTTCGACACCCTGGAGAAAGGCGGAGAGTTCTGCCCGGTTAGCCAGTTCTGGATCCTTATGAAAACCGGTTATTCAGGCCATTGTGCGATGCCGCAGCAGCCTTGACCAAACTGCGCCTGACCGGTAACGTTCAGCGTTTCGGAACGTAAGAATAGCGAGTTTGCGATGGTGCTGACTGGAGCGGAAATTGTAATCAGGTGTCTGCAGGAAGAAAAGGTCGATTACGTCTTCGGCTATCCGGGCGGCGCGGTACTCTACATCTATGACGCGCTGTTCAACCAGGACAAGGTGCGCCACGTCCTCGTGCGCCACGAGCAGGCCGCGGTGCATGCCGCCGACGGCTACGCCCGCAGCACCGAGAACGTCGGTGTCGCGCTGGTGACCTCGGGCCCGGGCGCGACCAACGCGGTTACCGGCATCGCCACCGCCTACTGCGACTCGATCCCGATGGTCATCATCAGCGGCCAGGTCCCGACCGCCGCGATCGGCCAGGACGCCTTCCAGGAGGTCGACACGGTCGGCATTACCCGTCCCTGCGTCAAGCACAACTTCCTCGTCAAGGACGTGCGCGACATCGCCGCGACGATGAAGAAGGCCTTCTACCTGGCGAAGACGGGCCGCCCCGGTCCGGTGCTGGTCGACATTCCCAAGGACGTGTCGATGCACAAGTGCGAGTTCGAGTACCCGAAGGAGGTCTCGATGCGCTCGTACAACCCCGTCATCAAGGGGCACCAGGGCCAGATCCGCAAGGCCGTGCAGCTGCTGCTCGAAGCCAAGCGCCCGATGATCTACACCGGCGGCGGCGTGGTGCTCGCGAACGCGGCCGAGCAGCTCACCAAGCTCACGCGCATGCTGGGCTTCCCCATCACCAACACGCTGATGGGCCTGGGCGGCTACCCCGCGAGCGATCGCCAGTACCTCGGCATGCCGGGCATGCACGGCACCTACGAAGCCAACATGGCGATGCACTACAGCGACGTGCTGCTCGCCGTCGGCGCCCGCTTCGATGACCGCGTGATCGGCAACCCGGACCACTTCGCCGAAGAGCCGCGCAAGATCATCCACGTCGACATCGACCCCTCGTCGATCTCGAAGCGCGTGAAGGTCGACGTGCCCATCGTCGGCGACCTCAAGGAAGTGCTCGAGGAGATGATCCGCCAGCTCGAGGCCAACGCCGCCCGCCCGAACCCCGAGACGCTCGGCTCGTGGTGGAAGCAGGTCGACGAATGGCGCAGCCGCGAGTGCATGAAGTACAAGAACTCGGACGAGATCATCAAGCCGCAGTTCGTGATCCAGAAGCTGTGGGAAGTCACCGGCGGCGAGGCCATCGTGACCTCCGACGTGGGCCAGCACCAGATGTGGGCATCCCAGTACTACCGCTTCGACAAGCCGCGCCGCTGGCTCAACTCGGGCGGCCTCGGCACGATGGGCGTGGGCCTGCCGTACGCGATGGGCGCCCAGCTCGCCAATCCGGACAAGCAGATCGCATGCGTGACGGGTGAAGCCTCGATCCAGATGAACATCCAGGAGCTGTCGACCTGCAAGCAGTTCCGCCTGCCGATCAAGATCTGCAACCTGAACAACCGCTACCTCGGCATGGTGCGCCAGTGGCAGCAGCTCTTCCACGGCGAGCGCTACTCCGAGTCCTACATGGATTCGCTGCCCGACTTCGCCAAGCTCGCCGAAGCCTACGGCCATGTCGGCCTGCGCGTCGAGCGCCCGTCGGACGTCGAGGGCGCGCTGCGCGAGGCCTTCGCACGCAAGAACGATCTGGTGTTCCTCGACTTCCAGATCGACCAGACCGAAAACGTGTACCCCATGGTTCAGGGCGGCAAGGGGCTCACCGAGATGATCCTGTCCGCCGAAGACCTGTAAGCATCGACCAGAGACAATAAATGAGACACGTCATCTCCCTGCTGATCGAGAACGAATCGGGCGCCCTGTCGCGCGTGTCGGGCCTGTTTTCCGCCCGCGGCTACAACATCGAATCCCTGACCGTCGCGCCGACCGAGGATGCCTCGATGTCGCGCATGACCATCGTCACCACCGGATCGGACGACATCATCGAGCAGATCACCAAGCAGCTGAACAAGCTCGTCGAGGTGGTCAAGGTCGTCGATATCTCTGAGGCCGCGCACATCGAGCGCGAGCTGATGCTCACCAAGGTCCGCGCAACCGGCAAGGACCGCGAGGAGATGAAGCGCATGGCGGAGATCTTCCGCGCGCGCATCATCGACGTCACCGACACGTCCTACGTCATCGAACTGACCGGCAACCAGTCGAAGCTCGATGCCTTCATCAGCGCCATCGACCCGGCGCTGATCCTTGAAACGGTGCGCTCCGGCGTCTGCGGCGTCGGCCGCGGCGACCGCATCCTGAAGGTCTGACCCCGGCCCCGCGCCCCTTCCGGACAAGCACCCAAGCGTTTGCGACCGGCATGCCCGCCGCTATCATGGCGGGCGCCGGAAGACATCCCCACCGAAAGCAAAAAGGAAAAGCATGAAAGTCTATTACGACAAGGACGCCGATCTCTCCCTCATCAAGGGCAAGAAGATCAGCATCATCGGCTACGGCTCGCAGGGCCACGCCCACGCCCAGAACCTGAAGGATTCGGGCTGCAAGGTCACCGTCGGCCTGCGCAAGGACGGCGCCTCGTGGAAGAAGGCCGAAGCGGCCGGCCTGAAGGTCGAGGAAGTCGCCAAGGCCGTCAAGGGCGCCGACGTCGTCATGATCCTGCTGCCGGACGAGAACATCCCGGGCGTGTATTACAACGACATCGAACCGAACATCAAGAAGGGCGCGACCCTCGCCTTCGCGCACGGCTTCAATGTGCACTACAACCAGGTGGTGCCGCGCGAGGACCTCGACGTGATCATGGTCGCCCCCAAGGGTCCCGGCCACACCGTGCGCTCCGAGTACCTGAAGGGCGGTGGCGTGCCCTCGCTGATCGCCGTCCATCAGGACCGCTCGGGCAAGGCCAAGGACATCGCGCTGTCGTACGCGGCGGCCAACGGCGGCACCAAGGGCGGCGTGATCGAGACCAACTTCCGTGAAGAGACCGAGACCGACCTGTTCGGCGAGCAGGCCGTGCTGTGCGGTGGCGCCGTCGAGCTGGTAAAGATGGGCTTCGAGACGCTGACCGAAGCCGGTTACGCGCCGGAGATGGCCTATTTCGAGTGCCTGCACGAGCTCAAGCTGATCGTCGACCTGATGTACGAGGGCGGCATCGCCAACATGAACTACTCGATCTCGAACAACGCCGAGTACGGCGAGTACGTGACCGGCCCGGAAGTCATCAACGCACAGTCGCGCGAAGCCATGCGCGCCGCGCTGAAGCGCATCCAGACCGGCGAGTACGCCAAGATGTTCATCCAGGAAGGCAAGACCAACTACCCGTCGATGACCGCGCGTCGCCGTCTGAACGCAGCCCACCCGATCGAGCAGGTCGGTGGCCAGCTGCGCGACATGATGCCCTGGATCAAGAAGAACAAGCTGGTCGACCAGTCGAAGAACTGAGCCGCATCGGCATAACAGGCCGGGCTGCGCCGTGCGCGCGGGCCCTGCCTTTTTCATATCGGATTCGCCATGTCCAACAGCAACTATCCTCATCCCATCCTGGCTCGCGAAGGCTGGCCGTTCATCGCGATCGCGCTGGTCGTCGCGCTGGTGATCAACACCTCGGCAGGCTTCGGCTGGGCCCTGCCCTTCTGGATCGTGTTCGCGTTCGTCGTGCAGTTCTTCCGCGACCCGCCGCGCCCGATCCCGCAAGGAGCCAAGGATGTCCTGTCGCCGGCCGACGGCCGCATCGTGGCGATCGAGCCGGTCCGCGACCCCTACCTCGACCGCGACTGCGTGAAGATCAGCGTGTTCATGAACGTCTTCAACGTCCATTCGAACCGCATTCCCGTCGATGGTGAAGTCAAGCAGCGCTGGTACAACGCGGGACGCTTCGTGAATGCCGCGCTCGACAAGGCCTCGGTGGAGAACGAACGCAACGCGCTGCACCTGGTGACGCGCGACGGTCAGGACGTGACCTGCGTGCAGGTCGCCGGCCTCGTCGCCCGCCGTATCCTGTGCTATGTCGAACCGGGCGCCAAGGTGGCGCGCGGCCAGCGCTACGGCTTCATCCGCTTCGGTTCGCGCGTCGATCTCTACCTGCCGCCGGGCACGCGCGCGCGCGTGACGATCGGCGACAAGGTCTCGGCCTCCAGCACCATCCTCGCCGAGCTTCCCTGATCGCGCAGCGCCGACGGGGCGGTCATCCCGGCCGCCCGTCGCTGCGTTAGAATCGGCAACCGGCCACCACGCGCACCGGCCCTGCGCAGGAACGTCATATTCCATGCCACTGATCTCGAACGAAAAACGCCGCCGCGGCATCTACATCCTGCCCAACCTGTTCACCACCGCCGCCCTGTTCGCCGGCTTCTACGCGATCGTGCAGGCGATGAATCAACGCTTCGAGGTAGCGGCCGTGGCGATCTTCGTGGCGATGGTGCTCGACGGCCTGGATGGCCGCGTCGCGCGCCTGACGCGCACGCAGAGCGCCTTCGGCGCCGAGTACGATTCGCTGTCCGACATGGTGTCCTTCGGCGCGGCCCCCGCACTGGTGGTGTATGAGTGGGCGCTCAAGGACACCGGGAAGTTCGGCTGGATCGCCGCCTTCATCTACTGCGCGGGCGCGGCGCTGCGCCTGGCCCGTTTCAACACCAACATCGACGTCGTCGACAAGCGCTTCTTCCAGGGCCTGCCGAGCCCGGCTGCGGCCGCGCTGGTGGCCGGCCTGGTGTGGGTCGTCACCGACCTGGGTCTTGCCGGCCAGGACGTGCGCTGGCTCGCGGGCATGCTCACGATCTTCGCCGGCGTGTCGATGGTCAGCAACGTGCTGTTCTGGAGCGGCAAGGACATCAACCTGCGCAAGAGCGTGCCCTTCATCGTCGTGATCGCGCTGGTGATGGCGTTCGCGCTGGTGTCGAGCTACCCGCCGGGCGTGCTCTTCGGACTCTTCCTCGTCTACGCCGGCTCCGGCTACGTCGTGTATGCGATGCGCTGGATGAAGCAGCGGCGCGGAGGAACGGGTGCTGCCGCACCTGCGCCGCAGGCTGCGGGCGACGCCGCGGACGAAGAGGACTCCGCGTCGAAATAGGCGACGCATGGCGGACGCGCGCGCGTCCGCCCTCTCCCGGCCACCGCCTCCTGCCGGGCGCCCGATTCCCGGGCTTTCACGAATTCTTCACCAGGTCTTGAGCGCCGCTTGACGGCCGGACTGCGAGCATCCACGCCTGCCCGCATCCGGAGTCCTGCATGTCCGCCCAGCCCTTCGCCCTGCCCACAAGCCGCAAGCTCAACGCCTACTTCCTGATCACCTGGCTGGTGGCGCTGGCGCAGCTGTTCTCGCAGCAGGGGGCGAGTGACTATGCGACTCCCGCGGTGGCCGGTTGGACGCTCGCGGCGACGCTGTCCTACGCCTTCATGTACCTGCTGCCAGGTGTCGCCATCGGGCATGGACTGCGCCGGCTGCTGGGCACCCGGAAGTCCTTTCGACGCGGACCCTCGATCCTGGGCGCAACGATGATCGCGCTGACCGGGCTCACGCAGGTGCTGCTCTTCGCCGACCGCGTGATCCATGAAATGTACGGCTTCCACATCAACGGCTTCGTCGTGAACCTGGTGTTCACGCCGGGCGGCATCGCCTCGCTCGGCGCCAGCCGCAGCACCGAGATCACCGCCGGCGCGATCGTCCTCGCGCTGTGCGCGCTGCAGGCGGCAGCCTGGGTGTGGGTGATGCGGCGCAACGCGAGCGCGGGCGGGTGGAGGCTGCGCGGGGCGTGGGCGATCGCGCTGTTCTTCGTGCTGACCACCGGCGAGCGCATCGCCTACGGCTACAGCGAGATGTCGAACTACCAGCCTATCCTGTTCGCCAGCGAGCACTTTCCCCTGTACCAGCCGCTGACCTTCCGCAACTTCGCGCAGAACCTGGGCGTCAAGGTGGATCAGGCCGGCGCGCGCAGCATGCAGGTGCGCGACGAGAGCCTGAGCTATCCGCAGCAGCCGCTGCGCGTGGTCGCGCCGGAGAAACCCCTGAACATCGTGTGGCTGGTCGCGGAGTCGCTGCGCTTCGACATGCTCGACCCGAAGATCATGCCGCGCCTGTGGGCATTCTCGAACGACGCCGTGCGCCTGGAGAAGCACTTCAGCGGCGGCAACATGACGCAGATGGGCGTGTTCTCGATGTTCTACGGCCTGTACGGCAACTACTGGTTCCCGATGCTGGCCGCACGCCGGGCGCCGGTGCTGATGGACGTGCTGCAGCAGCAGAACTACCAGTTCAGCCTGAACACCAGCCAGCGCTTCACCTACCCGGCCTTCGACAAGACGGTGTTCGCCAACATGCGGACGGAAGACCTGCATCCGCTGGAAGGCGGTGCACCGGCCTGGCAGCGCGACGTGCGCAACATCGATGCGCTGATCGACTTCATCGACAAGCGCGATCCGGCACGCCCGTTCATGACCTACATGTTCTTCGAGTCGACGCACGCGAACTACGACTATCCGCCCGAGGCCGAGATCGCCACCCCGGTGCTGCAGGACTTCAACTACCTGACGGCGGACTTCGGCGCGCAGATCGGGCAGATCAAGAACCGCTACATCAACGCGGCGCATCACGTCGACAGCCAGATCGGACGCATGATCGATCACCTCGGCAAGCGCGGCCTGCTCGAGAACACCATCGTGATCGTGCTCGGTGACCACGGCGAGGAGTTCATGGAACGCAGCCGCTGGGGCCACAGCGCGGAGTTCAACCGCTTCCAGACGAGCACGCCGGCCGTCATCCGGGTCCCCGGCCGACCGCCGCAAGTCGTCACCGGCATCACCAGCCACCTCGACCTTCCCGCGACCTTGATGCCGCTGCTCGGCGTGCAGAATCCCGCCGAGGATTACTCGCTGGGCCATGACCTGCTCGCCCCGGATTTTCACCGCGATTACGCGGTGGTGGCGGACTGGAACCGCCTCGCCTACATTGGCAACGACTACAAGGTGACCTTCCCGATCAACGCGATCGGGGCCGTGCGTAACGAGGCGACCGACGGCGACGACCGCCCGCTCGCCAGCGCGGACGGGGCGATCGCGTCGATCCGGTCGGCGATGGTGGAGATCATGGCCAATCTGGCGCGATTCAGCCGACACCGCGGATAATGACGGGGGCGTCACCCCCTCCCCCGGACTGGAGACTGGAATCCGCATGCGGCTACTGCTGGTGGAAGACAACCGCGACATTCTTGCGAATCTCGCGGATTACCTCGCGCTCAAGGGCTACGAGGTCGATTGCGCACAGGACGGACTGACCGGCCTGCATCTCGCCGCGACGCAGCACTACGACCTGATCGTGCTCGACGTGATGCTGCCCGGCATGGACGGCTTCACGCTGTGCCAGCGCCTGCGCGACAGCGAGCGCAGCCACGTTCCCGTGATCATGCTGACCGCACGCGACACGCTCGATGACCGGCTGCAGGGCTTTCGCACCGGCGCGGACGATTATTTGACCAAACCCTTCGCCCTGTCCGAGCTCGCGGCGCGCATTGCCGCCGTCCTCAAGCGCAGCCGCGGCGGCGGCCGGCGCGTGCTCAGCGTCGCGGACCTGGAGTACGACCTCGACACGCTCGCGGTCATGCGCGCGGGGCAGGCCCTGCACGTGGGGCCGATCGGTCTCAAGCTCCTCGAACTGCTGATGCAGAAGAGCCCCGGCGTGGTCCGGCGCGAGGCGCTCGAGAGCGCGCTGTGGGGCGATTCGCCCCCGGACAGCGACAGCCTGCGCAGCCACATCCACACGCTGCGACAGCAGATCGACAAGCCCTTCGGCAACCCGCTGCTGCATACCGTGCACGGCGTCGGCTACCGGCTTGCCGCAGCCTGATGGTACGCACGGGCGAAACCCTGCGCACCGCAACACAGCGAAAGGGCTGACATGGCGGCACCCCAGAGCCTCGCTTCGCGCATCGTCGCAGCCTTCGTGCTGATGGCCGCCGTCGTGGCCGGCCTCTTCGCGCTGATCGTCGTCAACGCCATCAACACGGTGGAAACCCGTTTGGTGAGCGATGCGATGAACCGCCAGCTCGACTTCATCATCGAGGAATCGGACGAGGGACGGTTTCCGGCGCTGGGACCCGGTCTGGACCTCTATGTCGCACCGGTCGGAGCGAGTGCCTCGCTGCCGGCGTGGCTCGCGCCGCTGCACGAAGGTCTGCATGAAATCGAGAACGACGACGAGGCCTATCACGTGCAGGTGCGCGACCGGGACGGCAAACGCTATGTCCTCGTACTCGACCAGGAGGACTTCGAGCGGCGCGAGACGATGCTGTTCGTCGCGGTCGCGGCGGGCGTCGTGATCTCCATCCTCGCCGCAGCCCTGCTCGGGCGGGCGCTCGCGCGCACCGTGATCTCGCCGGTGGTGCGCCTGTCGGGACAGGTACAGCACCGCGACCAGCTGCTTCCGCTCGCACCGCCACTCGCCGCCGAGTATGCCGAGGACGAAGTCGGAAAGCTGGCCTCCGCCTTCGACGAGACGCTCGGGAGCCTGCGCGAGGCGCTCGAACGCGAGCAGCTCTTCACCAGCGACGTGAGCCACGAGCTGCGCACGCCGCTGATGGTGATCGCCAGCTCGTGCGAACTGCTCGAGGCGCAGGGCCTCACGCCGCAACAGCGCGCGCAGGTCGAACGCGTCGGCCGCGCCTGCGCCGAGATGCAGGAACTGGTGGAGACCTTCCTCGGCCTCGCGCGTGCGCCGCAAGAGCGCGGCACGAAGCTCGCGGGCACCTCGCTCGCCGCGGTGGCGACCGAGCAGCTGCATCGCTGGCAACCGGAGGCGGCGCAGCGCGGCCTCGCGCTGGACCTCGTCAGCGAAAGCGTCGACGACGGCATCTATCCGGCCCCCCTGCTGCGCGCGGTGATGACGAACCTCATACGCAACGCGATCCACTACACCGATGAGGGCTTCGTGCGCGTGGTGCTGCGCGATGGCGGTTTTTCGGTGCTGGATTCCGGCGCGGGGATTCCGGAGGCCGAGCGCGCATTGGTGTTCCGGCCGTTCGCCCGCGGCGGCAGTACGCGCGGGGACGGCATCGGCATCGGGCTGTCGCTGGTGCAGCGCATCTGCGACCGGCAGGGGTGGCGGATCACCCTGGCCCCGCGCGAGGGCTGCGGTTGCGAATTCCGGGTGGAGCTGCGCTCCGCCTGATGCGGAGCCGGGCCGCGACGGCGGCCCGGCTGCCGTTCAGCGCGTGAGCTCGGAGGTGAGCTTCTTCAGGTCCAGCGTGCGGGCACGCTCGGCGATTTCGGGTGCGTAGCGCTGCTGCAATCCCTTGGCGTTGTCGAAGAGCTGGCCGAAGGCGGACTTCAGGGCGGTCCCGTCCAGACGCCGGCCGTCCGCGTAGTAGCGCTTCGCGACGTGCCCCAGCGCATACGTCGTCGCGAAGGAGAACGCCGACCCGGTCGCCTCGCTGCCTATCGTGCGGCCGACCTTGCCTAGCACCTTGCCCAGCAGGCCGCCGACGAGCTTGCGGCCGAACTGCTCGACATATTGCGAGGTCAGGCCGACGCCGACGGTCGCGAGGAAGTCGGTGATGTGGCCGCGGTCGAGCTCGAAGCCGTGGGCCTTGCCGACGCGATACACGAGACGGGTCTGCAGCGGAATGATCGCCATCGACGCGAGCGACTCGGGCAGCAGTTCGAGCGCACCGTTGAGGATCGCGGCATTGAGGATCATCTTGTCCAGCTCGGCCTGATCGGGCCCGGCCGGCATCGGGGCTGAAGCCAGCTCCGGCAAGGGCTTGTCGACCGGCGCTCCGGCGAGCGCGTCGGCCTGGTTCACGATCGCGTCCGCGTCGCTGCGCCCGAGCTGCAGAAGGGCGCCGAGGCGCTCGAGGAAGGCCGTCTCGCCGGCATTGTGCACGCCGTCGGCATCGCATACGCCGACCGCCATCTCGAAGGCGAGCTGGCGCATCTCGGGCGTATCCAGTCCGGCAGCGGCCTGCTCGAGTGTCACGCGCTTGAGCAGGACGTCCTGGTACAGCGACATGACGTCAAGGCCGGCACCGGCCGACAGCGACTCGGCGGTACGCCGCACGTGCTCGCGCTCGCGCGGGTCGTTGTGGCCGTCGGCGAAGGCCGCCATCAGGCAGACGGTGATCAGGGAGCGGTTCTGTTCGGGAGTCATCGTTTCTCTTCTCGCAACAACAATAGGGTTTCAGTTGGGGCCGACCCGACGATCTCAAGCAGCGGGCAGGAACAGCGTGGCGCGCAGCCCCCCGGCCGGCGCCTGGCCCAGCTCGATGCGCCCGCCGTAGAGCTGGGCCAGGTCGCGCACGATGCCAAGGCCCAACCCCGATCCGGGCACCGCCTCGTCGGCGCGCATGCCACGTGCGAATACGGCCTCGCGCGCCTCCGGCGGCAGGCCGGGCCCGTCGTCGTCGACGGTGACGACGAGCTCGCCGGCGCGCACCGTCGCACTCACGCCGACCGACGCGCGCGCCCACTTGCACGCATTGTCGATGAGGTTGCCGAGCATCTCCTGCAGGTCCTGCTCCTCGCCACGGAAGGCCGCATCGCCGGGAATCGCTTCGATCGCGATGTGCAAATTCCGTTCCGCATGCACGCGCTGCATCACGCGCACGAGCCCCTCGACGGCCGGCCGCAGCACGCTGCGCAAGCCGGGAACCTGCGTCGCCGCCGCAGCTCGCGCACGCGCGAGGTGGTAATCGACCTGGCGCTGAGCCGTCGCGACCTGCTCGGCCACGAGGCGCGCGAGGGGCCCTTCCTCGCGCAGCGCCGCATTGCCGAGCACAGCGAGCGGCGTCTTGATCGCGTGCGCCAGATTGCCGGCCTGCGTGCGGGCGCGCTCGACGACCTCGGCATCGTGCTGCAGCACCGCGTTGAGTTCGTCGACGAGCGGCCGGACCTCGTTCGGAAAGATCCCTTCCAGGCGCCGGCTGCGACCGTCGCGCACCTCGGCGAGTTGCTCGCGCAGGCGCTTCAGGGGAGCGAGCCCCACCGACACCTGCAGCAGCACCGCGGCGATCACCCCGGCCGCGAGCACACCCAGCGCGGTGACGAGAAGCCCGACGAATTCGCGCACCGGGTTCGTCATACCGCGTTCGTCGGCGGCGACGATCAGCCGCAACGGCTGGCCCGCGGCTTCCTCCGGCCGCACTATGCGCTCCATCATCACCAGGCGTTCGCGATCGGGCCCTTCGATGCGATGCACATGCACCTCGCCATCGCGCGGACCGTCCGGCGGCACGGCGAGCGTCGCATCCCACAGCGAGCGCGAGCGCAGCACGCCGCGCGCCGTCTCCGTACCCTCGCGGTCCACCTGCCAGTAGAAGCCTGACAGCGGCTTGCGCAGGCGCGGGTCGCTCAGGTCGGTGCGCAGGCGCAGGTCCGCCTCGGGGGCGAGTTCGATGCTCGCGGTGAGCTGGTCGAGGTGGATGCGCAGTTCGGCCTGAAAGCGATCCTCGACGTGGCGGCGGAAGAGATCGCCGAGCACGCACCCGGTGATCGTCAACGCCCCCAGGATCCATACCACGCTGCCGGCCAGCAGCCGCGCACGCAGCGAGCCGCGCACGCTCATTCCGGGCATGCGAGGCGGTATCCCAGGCCGCGCACGGTCTCGATCAGGCCCGCCGGCAGCTTCTTGCGCAGACGCCCGACGAAGACCTCGATGGTGTTCGAATCGCGCTCGAAGTCCTGTGCGTAGATATGCTCGGTCAGCTCGGCGCGCGAGACCACCTCACCCTTGCGGTGCATGAGATAGCTCAGCACCCGCAGCTCGTGACTGGTCAGCGTCACGGCCTGCCCGTCGACGGTGACCCGCCCGCCGCGCGTGTCGAGCAGCACCGGCCCGCAACGCAGCTCCGGGCTCGCGTGCCCCGCGCTGCGCCGGATCAGCGCGCGCACGCGGGCGAGCAGCTCTTCCATGTGGAAGGGCTTGGTCAGGTAATCGTCGGCGCCGGCATCGATGCCGGCCACCTTCTCGTGCCAGTTGTCGCGCGCAGTCAGGATCAGCACCGGCATCGTCCGCCCCGCCGCACGCCACTTCTTCAGCACCGTCAGCCCGTCCATCTGCGGCAGGCCGAGGTCCAGCACCACCGCATCGAGCGATTCGACCTCGCCGACGAAATGCGCATCGCGCCCGTTCCCGGCGCAATCGACCGCGTAGCCCGCCTCGCGCAAGGCCTGCGACAGCTGCGCCGCGAGCGTCGGCTCGTCTTCCACGACCAGGATGTGCATCAGCGCTTCCCTCCCTTGTCGCCGCGCGCTCGAATGCCGAGCACGGTGCCGTCGCGCGCATCGACGTCCAGCCGCACGAGCGCGCCGCCGCCGCGCAGCAGGCGAATCTCGTAGATCCAGCGCCCGTGCTCGCGTTCGAGCTCGACGTCGACGACCTTGCCCGGATGTTCGCGCTCCACCTTGTCGAGGATCGTGCGCAGCGGCAGCACTTCCCCGCGTTCCAGCGCCGCACGCGCGCGGTCGTGATCGTGGTCGTCCCCGCCGGCCGCAGCCGGCAAGATCGACAAGGCCGCGACCACCATCCCCACGACACCCGATGTCACCAGCGTGCGCATCGACTCCTCCCTTTCCTGCGGCGTGCACCGTGCGCGCCGCCCTCCGGCATCCCTTGTACGGCCCCCGGACTGAACGGCGGCTGAACGCCGCCTTCACCTTGCGTTCAGGCTGCGCCGCGCAAAGTACGTTCCGAAACCGGAGCGGACACTCCGGCGATCCGATTCCAAGGACATTGTTCCACCATCAGCAGAAGGAGCAAACATGAAACGCCACACCCTGTGGATCCTCCTCGCCGGCACCGCAGTGCTCGCAGGCGGAGTCGCCCGCGCCGCGGAGACCCCCGCCGACTTCCTCGCCCGCTACCAGAACGAAGCGCGGCAATCCGCCCCCGGCTTCAGCGCTTCGGCCGAACGCGGCGAAAAGTTCTTCACCACCACGCACGGCGGCGAGTGGAGCTGCTCCACCTGCCACACGAAGAATCCCGCGGCACGCGGCAAGCACGCCAACACCGGCAAGGCGATCGAGCCGATGGCGCCGGCAGCCAATCCCGAGCGCCTCGCGAGCACCCGCTCGGTCGAGAAGTGG
The DNA here is from genome assembly GCF_012910805.1 of Aromatoleum evansii. Taxonomy (GTDB): domain Bacteria; phylum Pseudomonadota; class Gammaproteobacteria; order Burkholderiales; family Rhodocyclaceae; genus Aromatoleum; species Aromatoleum evansii. The sequence continues at coordinate 32,083 of NZ_WTVK01000009.1, read as the reverse complement.
TTCGGGCGCAACTGCAAGGACGTGCTCGGTCGCGTCTGCACGCCCGCGGAGAAGGCCGACGTCGTCGCCTGGCTGATGAATTCCCCCCGCTGACCCACACGGAGCACCATGACATGACCGCCACCTTCCCCACCCGCGCCCTGCGCGCCCTTGCCCTTGTCGTCGCCGCCGGCGCAGCCGGCCTCGCGCTCGCCGACGACGACGAGAACAAGCGCATGAACATCAATCACCCCGAATATCGCAGCGAATGCGGCAGCTGCCACATCGCCTTCCCGCCCGCCCTGCTGGGCACCGGCTCGTGGCGCGCGATGATGGCCGGGCTCGACAAGCACTTCGGCTCCGACGCCAGCCTCGATGCCGAGACCTCGGCCGTGATCACGAAATTCCTCGTCGCCAACGCCGCGCGGCGCGACACCTCGGGCAGCGACGGGCGCCCGCAGCTGCGCATCAGCGATACCCCCTGGTTCCGCAAGGAGCACCGCGACGGCCACGACGGCATCACGCCGGGCATCTTCCGCAGCGAAGCCGTCAAGAGCGCCGCCAACTGTGCCGCCTGCCACCGCAACGCGGCCGAGGGCGACTACAGCGAACGCGACATCCGCATCCCCAGGAACGGAGCACGCTCATGAACACCAGCATCACCACCCCCAGCGCCGCCGGCGGGGCGTCCCGCGCCGCCGAAGCGGCCACCAACGTGCGCGTGTGGGACCTCCCGACACGCATCTTCCACTGGAGCTTCGCGCTGTGCTTCGCCGGCGCTTGGCTGACGTCCGACTCGGAGCGCCTGCGCGACCTGCATGTCATGCTCGGCTACACTTTCGCCGGGCTCGCCGTGTTCCGCGTCCTGTGGGGACTGGTCGGCACCCGCTACGCGCGTTTCGCGAGCTTCGTCTTCCCGCCGCGCGAGCTCGTTTCCTACCTGAAATCGCTCCTCGCGATGAAGCCTCGGCACTACCTCGGCCACAACCCCGCCGGCGCGGTCGCGATCTTCGCGATGCTGGGCCTGGGGGCGCTGATCGCCCTGAGCGGCTTTGCGACCTACCAGGACATCGGCGGCGAGTGGCTCGAGGAACTGCACGAAGGCGCGGCCAGCACCATGCTCGCCATCGTCCTGGTACATATAGCGGGCGTCGTCGTCAGCAGCCTGCTGCACCGCGAGAATCTCGTCCGCGCGATGTTCACCGGAAACAAGCCCGGCGCGCCGGCGCAAGGCATCCGCCACGCGCACCGCGTCGTCGGCACGGCCCTCCTCGTCGCCGTACTGGGCTTCTGGTGGGCCTACCAGAGCGGCGCGGCCGAGGCATGGCTGCCGCAGCCGAGCGCGACCGCCGACGCGCAGGACCGACACCACGACGACGATTAGGCCGACTTCGCGCCCCTATCGCGCGCCACGGCAGCATCTGAACATGGACGCCGCCGGGCTCGTTCGAACCTGTGCGAGCGGCTTCAGCCGCGAATGAGCGGATCACTTTGCGACACCACCGCTTCGCGGCTGAAGCCGCTCCCACATTGCCGCGCATCAAGCCCCGTGCAGACTTTCTGAGGTTTAGCGTGCCGTCCTTGCCTTCGGCCAAATCCGCGGTTTATAGTCGTACGCATGAACTCCGTCAGCGGCCACCTCCTCCTGTCGCGACGCCTTCTCCCGGCGGACCTGCTGCTGCCCGGCCCGCTGCTGCGCCCCGCGCGCTAAATCAGACCCCATCCCCTCGTGTTGTCAAACTTTCGCCCGCGTCCCGACGCAGGCCGCTTGTCATATCCGGTATTCCAACATCCCAGCAGGAGCCGACGATGAAAGACCAGTTGATCATTTTCGATACCACCTTGCGCGACGGCGAACAAAGCCCCGGTGCCTCGATGACGCAGGAAGAGAAGCTGCGCATCGCCCGCCAGCTCGAGCGCATGCGCGTCGACGTGATCGAGGCGGGCTTCCCCGCGGCGTCGAACGGCGACTTCGAATCGGTTCGCGCGATCGCCGAGACGATCAAGGAATCGACCGTGTGCGCGCTGGCCCGCGCCAACGAGAACGACATCCGGCGTTCGGGCGAGGCGATCCGCCCGGCCGCACGCGGGCGCATCCACACCTTCATCGCGACCAGCCCGATCCACATGGAGAAGAAGCTGCGCATGACGCCGGACCAGGTCGTCGAGCAGGCGGTGAAGGCGATCGGCTGGGCGAAGGAATACACCGACGACATCGAGTTCTCGGCCGAGGACGCCGGCCGCTCGGAGATCGACTTCCTCGTACGCATCTTCACCGCGGTCATCGACGCCGGTGCGAAGACGATCAACGTGCCCGACACGGTGGGCTACAACGTGCCCAGCCAGTATGCGAACACCATCCGCACCCTGATCGAGCGCGTACCCAACTCCGACAAGGTGATCTGGTCCGTGCATTGCCACAACGACCTCGGCCTCGCGGTCGCCAACTCGCTCGCCGCGGTCTTGGCAGGCGCACGCCAGGTCGAGTGCACGATCAACGGGCTGGGCGAACGGGCCGGCAACGCCGCGCTCGAGGAGATCGTCATGGCCGTGCGCACCCGCCAGGACGTCTTCGCCTGTGACACGCGCATCGATACCACGCAGATCGTGCCCGCGTCGAAACTCGTGTCCGGCGTCACCGGCTTCCCGGTGCAGCCCAACAAGGCCATCGTCGGCGCCAACGCCTTCTCGCACGAATCCGGCATCCACCAGGACGGCGTGCTCAAGCACCGCGAGACCTACGAGATCATGCGCGCCGAGGATGTCGGCTGGGGCGCCAACAAGCTCGTCCTCGGCAAGCACTCGGGCCGCAACGCCTTCCGCAGCCGCCTGCAGGAGATCGGCATCGTCGTGTCGTCCGAGGACCAGCTCAACCACGCCTTTGCGCGCTTCAAGGAACTCGCCGACAAGAAGCACGAGATCTTCGACGAGGACCTCCACGCACTGATGAGCGACGAAGGCGTCACGCCCGAACACGAGCACTTCCGCCTGCTCGCCTCACGCTTCCACTCGGAGACCGGCGAGACGCCCCAAGCCGAGCTCACGATCGCCGTCGGCGGCAAGGAGACGCGCACCAGCGCCCAAGGGTCCGGCCCCGTGGATGCCGCCTTCAAGGCCATCGAAGCAGTCGCCAAGAGCGGCACCGAACTGCTGCTGTACTCGGTGAACGCGATCACCACCGGCACCGACGCACAGGGCGAAGTGACCGTGCGCCTGTCGCAGGACGGCAAGGTCGTGAACGGCCAGGGCGCCGATACCGACATCATCGTCGCGTCGGCGAAGGCCTACCTCAACGCGCTCAACAAGCTGCACGGCAAGTTCGAGAAACTGAACCCGCAGCTCTGACCCGATGCATGGGCACGGGCAAGCGCCCCGCGCCCATGCACCGCAGCCGCATCCCGCCGGCTCAGGCCGACGCGCCCCCCTGCCGCGAGGGTGCGGACACCCGCGCGTACCATACCGCGCAGGCAAAGAGCAGCGCCGCCAGCACCGCTTCGGCGACCGCGAGCATCCCGGCGAGCCCCGCGTCCGTCGCCCGCACCACGCCTTCGACCAAGTACAGCAGCACCAGCATCGACAGCCACTGGCACGTGTAGCGCCGCCCCTTCAGCACGCCCGGGAAGGCCGCCATCAGCGGCAGCGCCTTCAGGATCATCCACGAGCCGCCCGGCCGCAGCGGCGCAAGCCACGCCTCCCACAGCACGCACAGCGCGATCAGTGCGACGAGCAGCACCGTCGCCGCGAGGTTCAGGGTGCGCGCGTTCATGCCCGCCCCGCGGCCAGCGTCAGTGCAGTTTCGGCGAGCCGACGCCCCTGTGCGATCGCGAGCTCGATCTCATCGGCGCTCAACGCGGGATTGCCGTCCGCCCCCGCAACGTGGCTCGCCCCATACGGCGTGCCGCCGGTGCGCGTGCGATTGAGGGCCGCCTCCGTGTAGGGCAGGCCCATGACGAGCATGCCGTGGTGCAACAGCGGCAGCATCATCGACAGCAGCGTCGTCTCCTGCCCCCCGTGCTGGCTCGCCGTCGACGTGAACACCGACGCCGGCTTGCCGGCCAGCGTGCCATTCACCCACGGCCCCGCGAGCCCGTCGAGAAAGTACTTCATCGGCGCCGCCATGTTGCCGAAGCGCGTCGGACTGCCGATCGCCAGCCCGATGCATTCCTCGAGGTCGCGCACCTCGACGTAGGGTGGCCCCGACGCAGGAATCTCGTCCTCGACCGCCTCGCACACCGTCGACACCTTCGGCACGGTACGCACCCGCGCCGCCGCGCCCGGCACCTGATGGATTCCCAGCGCGACCTGTTCGGCAAGCGCCCTCACCGAGCCGCGATGGCTGTAATACAGTACGAGAATCTCTTTCATCTGAACGGTCTGGATCGAATTGCGGCATTATAGCCGCCCCTCCGGCACCGGCCCGGCATCATCCCATCCATTCACCGCATGTCCGTCATGCCCCTGCATCCCGCACGCGATTTCCTGCGCCTCGTCGCGCAGCGCTTCGTCGCCACCCGCTGCCCCCAGGTTGCCGGCAGCCTCGCCTTCACGACGCTGCTCGCCCTCGTGCCCCTGGTCACCGTCGTAATCGCGCTCTTCAGCAACTTCCCGGCCTTTTCCGAGCTCGGCGCCTCGCTCAAGATATTCCTGTTGGAAAACCTCCTGCCGGACCGTGCCGGCAAGATCATCGCCACCTACGCCTTCCAGTTCTCGCAGAAAGCCGCCAAGCTCACGCTGATCGGCACCGCCGCGCTGGTCGTCACCGCGCTGATGCTGCTGATGACGATAGACCGCGTGTTCAACCAGATCTGGGGCGTACGCCGCCCGCGTCCGCTGCTCACGCGCCTGACCGTGCATTGGTCGACGCTCACGCTGGGCCCGGTCGCCCTCGGCGCCAGCGCGCTCGCCACCGGCCACCTGGTCGCCAGCTCCGTCGCGCTGGCCGGGAAGGGATCGTGGGTCGTCGAAGCCTTCTCGACGCTGGTGTCGGCGGCGCTGCTGTGCGTCGTGTTCACCTTCCTGTATTTCGCCGTGCCCAACCACAAGGTACGCCCGAGCCATGCGCTTGCCGGCGGCACCACCGCGGCGCTCGCCTTCCTGCTGATGCAGCAGCTCTTCGCCCTCTTCCTCACGCGCATCCCGACCTACACCCTGATCTACGGCACCTTCGCGACCGTGCCGATCTTCCTCCTGTGGCTCTACCTGTCGTGGGTCGTGATCCTGCTCGGAGCGATCCTGAGCGCATCGCTGCCCGGATTTTTCGAGCGCACGCGCGTCCTCGCGCCCTTCGCCGGCGACCGCGCATGGGCCGCAACCACAGTATTGACGATGCTCGCGCGCGCGCAGGCCGAAGGCCGCACCGTCGCCTTCGAGCCGCTGACCCAGGCAGCCCGTCTCAACGGCGACGAAGGGGAAAGCCTGCTCGGCGACCTGTGCGAAGCCGGCTGGGTCGCGCGCACCGAGGACGGCAACTGGCTGCTCACCCGCGACGCCGCCAGCATCGGGTTCGCCGATGTCATCTGCCGCCTAGCGCTGTCGCCGACGGGCTGGCGCAAGGCAGGCCGCAACGACCTGTCGCGCGACACGGCCGAACGCATCGACAACGCGCTCCGCGCCGCAGACATTTCGATCGCGGCGCTGGCCACGCAGCAGAACACCTAGTGGTCGGCTTCGTAAATCAAGGGACTGGACGAAAGCGATGGATTGCGAGCTGTGGCAAGGCGCGAACCGGAGCAATAGCAGTAGCTATTGCGAGGATGAGCAACGCCGCCACGGGTCGCAAGACGCGCTTTCGTGTCACGGCATTTGCGAAGCAGACCACTAGATCGGGTAAGGATCGACCTCGTACTGGAACAGCTCGACGTTCGCCGTCTGCATGTCGAGGCTGAGCACACGGGCCTGTGCCACATAGAGACGCTCACCCTCGTGCACCAGCACGAAGCGCCGCGACGCATACGTTCCCGCCGGTGCGAGGATCGCCTGATTGCGGCGCAGCGCGGGCAGCGGCGGCAGGATGAGGGCGTGCGTCGTGGAACTCACCTCGGCGCCGCGGAAGCCGATCGTCACCGGCGTGCAAGTCTGCGCCACCACCTGCAGGCCCAGTTCCACCTGCCCGGGGCTGTCGCTGCGGATCCAGCGCACGATGCACACCGCCCAGGGATGCCCCGCATCCCGCCGCAGCGCGACGGCCATCCCGGCGCTCAGGCTGCCCGTCACGCCCTCGACGGACATCAGCGCATAGCCGCCGGGGCTCTCGTTGTACACCATCCACTCGGAGATGCGTTCCGTCGCCCCATCCGAGCGTGCAGCCTCCCAGACCGCGCGCAGGCCCACACACACCTGCACCGAATACCGGTATGCCCGGCGCGACTGGCCACGATTCGGCGGCAGCGCCCAACGATCCCGCATGCGCTGTAGCAGCGAAACCATCTCCACCGGCGTCAGCCCCACCGGCAACCCGGATGCATCCGGTTCGAGCAACTCGCCGTCGAGTTCCAGGCCCACGGTCTCGGCCTCCGCCATGCGCTCCTTGAGCCAGTCGAGCTGCCCCGAAAGCGCACGCGACACCGCGAAAGCGGAGAAATACACCAGCCCCTCGGCCGCCGGCGCCGCACTGCGGATCGTCGCAATCGGCGGGAGATCCTCGCCCGGATCGATCCAGAAGGACGACGCCGCAGGCTGCAGGGATTCCGTCGACAACGCCCCCTCGTCCGCAACCCCTTCGAGATAATCGTTCGCCCACACCAGCTCGCGCGCCGTCAGGCTTTCGGGCTGCAGCACCGCCAGCGCGAGCAGACGCTTCAATGCATGCAGGGCATCGGCGGCGGCCGTCTCTGGCCTCGCCGACACCAGCGCGCCGAAGCCGCCTCCCGCTGCGACGATGCCATACGCCGCGAGCCACAGACCGGGTGGCGTAACTCCGCCGCCCATCGCGGCGACGACGAAGGCCTCATGCACCAGGCTCAAGGCACGCCCCGTCATCGCCAACGCATCACCACGGCGCGCAGGACGCCACCGCTCGCGTGTCGCGGCAGCCATCTCCCCGAGCTTTCCGGCGACCTCGAGCAGAGCCTCGACGAGTTCCCCCGCGACCGCGTGCAGTTCATGCGAAAGGGGCAATGCGGCATTGAGAAGACGCGGCTTCAGGCGGCCGCACACGTCCAGGACCCTCGCCTCGAACTCATCGATACACTGCCCGACGGCGGCTTCCGGCAGCCCCCCAAGATGCCCCCGCAAGGCGTTCAGCTCCGCGCGCGGATCGTCGGCCGGCTCGCTCGCCAGCCACTCCAGCACGGGAGCCAACTGTTCGGGAACCGGATCGGATGCAGGCATCGGGGAAAACTTCCGCTTTGAGACGTCCTCCCATTCTATTCAAGAATCACGCTTTTGAGCGGAGCCCCGCAGCCCGCGGACCTTGCGCGGGGATCGGCCCTCCCCTTTCTCCGGACAAATCCTTATCCGCACTTGTCTCCCTCGCTCGCTTGCCTTACAATCGCCTGCTTTTCGCATCCACTCATCAGGACACCCCAATGGTCGTCATTCGCCTTGCCCGTGGTGGCGCCAAGAAGCGCCCGTTCTACAACATCGTCGCCGCCGACTCGCGCAACCGTCGCGATGGCCGCTTCATCGAGCGCGTTGGCTTCTACAACCCGATGGCAGCCGAGTCCGAAAAGGGTCTCGTGATCAACGCCGAGCGTCTGGCCTACTGGAAGCAGAACGGCGCCCAGCTGTCGCCGACGGTCGAGCGCCTGGCCAAGCAGGCCGCGAAAGCCGCCGCCTGATCCTGCCGGATTCTTTGCAGTCATGATGGTACTGGGGCGCATTGTCGCCCCTTTTGGCGTCAAGGGCTGGGTCAAGGTACACCCCTTCGGGGACGACCCGCTCGCCTGGCGTGAAATGCCCCAATGGTGGCTGGCCGACAAGGCCGAAGCTCCCGATGAGGCATGGCAGCCGCTGAAACTCGCCGGCTTCCGCGAGCATGGCGCAGGCCTCATCGCCTCGTTCGAAGGCGTGACGGATCGCAATGGCGCGGAGGCGCTGCAGGGACGCTACATCGCCGCGCCACGCGAGGCGATGCCCGGCACCGACGAAGACGAGTACTACTGGGGCGACCTGGTGGGCCTTGCGGTCATCAACCAGTCGGGCGAATCGCTCGGCACGGTCGAAGCCCTGATGTCCACGGGTGCCCACGATGTGCTGCAGGTCCGCGACGGCGAAGAGGAACGACTGATCCCCTTCGTCGCCGCCTACGTGCTGAAGGTAGACCTGTCGAGCCGGACGATCCGGGTCGACTGGCAAAAGGATTGGTGAAGACGGGGTGAGCACACCAGCCGCCGCAAGGCGCTTCGACGTGATCACCCTGTTTCCCGAGATGTTCGCGGCGCTGACCGCCAGCGGCATCACGCGGCGCGCACTGGATCGCGGTCTCTATGACATCGCCTTCCACAGCCCGCGGGATTTCGTGGACGATCCGCACCGCACCGTGGATGACCGCCCTTACGGCGGCGGCCCCGGAATGGTGATGATGGCCGAGCCGCTGGAAAAGGCGATCGGTCGCGCTAAAGCGGCGCAACAGGCGCTGCACGGCGCCGCTGGACGCGTGATCTACCTGTCGCCGCAAGGCCGGCCGCTGGACCACGCGAAGGTGCTGGAACTGAAGGAACTGCCCGCACTGACCCTGCTGTGCGGACGTTATGAAGGCGTCGATCAGCGACTCATAGACCGCTGCGTCGACGAGGAAATTTCGCTCGGCGACTTCGTGCTGTCGGGCGGCGAATTACCGGCAATGGTGCTGCTCGACGCGATCGTGCGCCAGTTGCCGGGCGCGCTGAACGACGCCGTATCGGCGATCGAGGACTCGTTCGTGAACGGGCTGCTGGATTGCCCGCACTACACGCGGCCCGAGATCTACGAAGGCGAGCCGGTGCCGGCGGTGCTGCTCTCCGGCAACCACGCAGCGATCCGTCGCTGGCGACTGAAGCAGGCGCTGGGCACGACCTCGCGCCGACGCCCGGACCTGCTGGAAGGGCGCAGACTGAGCAAGGAAGAATTGTCACTGCTTGAGGAACTCAGGCAGGAGCAAGCAGGGGCAGAAGGCCAAGCCTGAAGCCCGAATACAAACCGCGCGCATCAGGCACGTCCTGCTCTGCCGCAAGGCCAAGTGCCATTGAATCGACAGGAGTCGCACAATGAACCTGATTCAGCAGCTCGAACAGGAAGAAATCGCCCGCCTGAACAAGACCATCCCCGAGTTCGCCCCCGGCGACACCGTGGTGGTGCAGGTGAAGGTCAAGGAAGGCTCGCGCGAGCGTCTGCAGGCCTATGAAGGCGTGGTGATCGCCAAGCGCAACCGTGGCCTGAACTCCAACTTCATCGTGCGCAAGATTTCGTCGGGCGAAGGCGTGGAGCGTACGTTCCAGACCTACTCCCCGCTGGTCGACAGCATCGAAGTCAAGCGCCGCGGTGACGTGCGTCGTGCCAAGCTCTACTACCTGCGCGAGCGCTCGGGCAAGTCCGCTCGTATCAAGGAAAAGCTCAACTACAAGAGCGCCGCCAAGCAGGGCTGATTGCGCGATTCAGCCAGCAGCAAATGGAACGGGCCCCGCGGGGCCCGTTTTTTCATCCTCGAGGATGGATACGGCGAGACCGCCAACACCCGCCCACCTCGCACCGGACGCGACTACTCCTTCTTCGCGTCCTCATCATCGTCATCCGGAATCACGGCATCGACACCGGCGCCCACGACCTTGGCGCCCACCTTGACCGTTGTCGCCACCACCGTGACAGCCGCATCGGCAACGGCAAACACCGCACATCCGCCGAGCATCGCGGCGCACGCCACCAGGAACAGCACATTTTTCACGCTCATTTCCACCCAGTCCGTTTCCGATAGCACGCGCCCTCAGCCGCGCAGCCCTTCCCGCCGACGCAATGATCCGGGATTATTCAACACGCCCCGAGTCCGGTGTGTTTCGGCTGGTATCCCCGCCCCGCACACAAAAGAAAAAAGCCGCCAGGAATCGGCGGCTTTTTCTGTATGGCTGGCGGAGAGTGAGGGATTCGAACCCTCGATACGAGTTTTAGCCCGTATGCTCCCTTAGCAGGGGAGTGCCTTCGACCTCTCGGCCAACTCTCCAACCTTTGAGCCCGACATCATAGCGACTCCGGGCCTGCCGGTCAAACTTAATTATGCAGCGACGTCGAGGCCGAAGGCCTTGTGCAGCACGCGCACGGCGAGCTCGAGGTACTTCTCCTCGATCGCGACCGAGATCTTGATTTCGGACGTCGAGATCATCTGGATGTTGATGCCCTCTTCTGCGAGCGTGCGGAACATCTGCGAGGCAACTCCGGCGTGCGAACGCATGCCGACGCCAACGATGGAAACCTTGGCCATGGTCCGGTCGGTGACGATGGAGCGGGCGCCGATATGCTCCTTGACGGCCTCGAGAACCTTCACGGCCTTGTCCAGTTCGCCGCGGGCGACGGTGAACGAGAAGTCGGTCGTGCCGTCCTTGCTCACGTTCTGGATGATCATGTCGACTTCGATGTTGGCATCGGCGACCGGACCGAGGATCTGGTACGCGATACCCGGCTTGTCGGGCACGCCGAGCACCGTGAGCTTGGCTTCGTCGCGGTTGAAGGCGATACCGGAGATGACGGGTTGTTCCATGTTCTGCTCTTCCTCAACAGTGATGAGCGTGCCCTCGCCTTCCTCCTGGAAGCTGGAGAGGACGCGCAACTTGACCTTGTACTTGCCCGCGAATTCCACCGAGCGAATCTGCAGCACCTTGGAGCCGAGGCTGGCGAGCTCGAGCATCTCCTCGAAGGTGATCTTGTCGAGCTTGCGCGCTTCGGGCACGACGCGCGGGTCGGTGGTGTAGACACCGTCGACATCGGTATAGATCTGGCACTCGTCGGCCTTCAGCGCGGCAGCCAGCGCAACGCCGGTGGTATCGGAGCCGCCGCGGCCGAGGGTGGTAATGGCGCCGTGCTCGTCCACCCCCTGGAAGCCGGCGACGACGACGATATTGCCTTCGTCGAGGTCCTTCTTGATCGGCGCCTCGTCGATGTTGAGGATGCGCGCCTTCGTATGCGCGCTGTCGGTGAGGATGCGCACCTGGCCGCCGGTGTAGCTCTTCGCCTTGACGCCGATGTCCTGAAGCGCCATGCACAGCAGGCCGATGGTGACCTGTTCGCCGGTCGATACGACCACGTCCAGTTCGCGCGGATCGGGATTGCTCGCCACGTCCTTCGCGAGCGCGATCAGGCGGTTGGTTTCGCCGCTCATCGCGGACACCACCACCACCACCTGATGGCCGGCCGCCTGGAACTTCGCGACCTTGCGGGCGACGTTCTTGATGCGTTCCGGATTGCCAACGGAGGTGCCGCCGTACTTCTGAACTATCAGTGCCATCGTCGTATCCAAATAGCCGTGGATAAAACACGCAATTCTAGCGAAAGCGAGTGGACTTTGCTGAGCGACGTGACCCGCTCCCTCAAACCCAACTTGGGCACTTATGGATTGCGGTTAACCCTAGGACTTTTGATTTTCCCGTTGTATTTGTCCGGAATAGTAATCTATACTTTGGGTACCATATGACTTAAGTCGTATGATCGCCTCCGGGCGCAGCTAAACCTCATAGCACAACCGACTTCACAACAGAGGCCCAAGAGATGAAAAGCACTGAAACCATTGATGTTCGCGAGATTCGCCGCAAACTCGGTCTGAACCAGTCGCAGTTCTGGTCGAAGATCGGCGTTACCCAAAGTGGGGGATCGCGCTACGAGAGCGGCCGCAACATTCCGCGTCCCGTGCAGGCCCTGCTGCGCCTCGTTCACATCGAGCAGATCGATATCAACAAGGTCAAGAAGGAAGACGTCGAAGTGGCCGAGTTCCTGAAGGCTTCGAACCCGGACCTGTTCAAGACGCTGAAGAAGGAAGCCCGCGCGAAGCGCAAGGAGCGCACGTCGCGCTAACCCGGGCGGAGTAGCAGATGGTCATCAGGGGCTGACGCGAACCGTCAGCCCCGTTTTTCTTATGCGCTCGGCGATCGCCTCGAGTTCGGCCTCGGTGAGCGGAGACAGGCGCGGCGCCTCGGGCTGCATCGAGGGGCGCGCGATGCCGTAAAGCAGCACCCCGGCCAATCGCTCGACGCCGGTTTTTTCCAGCACCGCCAGATACTCGGCGATGTCCGCCTCCGACGGCGCCTGTCCATCCCAACGGAACATGCAGGTCTGCACCCAGGTCGTGCAGCGCTCGGCGCTCGCCAGCAGGCGGCGCGCGACCGCTTCGGGATCGGGGCCGACGCCGTTGATGCGGCGCATGCCGGCGCGCGTTCCCGAATCGAGCTTGAACCACACTTCCCCGCCCGCTTCGCCCAGGCGCCGCACGCCTTCGCGCACCGTCGCCTGTCCCATCAGGCTGCCGTTGGTGATGAGGCGCAGCGGCACTTCGCTGCCGAATCCGAATTGCGCCCGCAGCCGTACGGCGATCCCGATCGCGTCGGCGAACTCGGCGGCGCTGGTCGGCTCGCCGTTGCCTGAGAACGCGATGTCGCGGACCTGGCGCAGCCCCTCCGGGACATGACGCTCGAGGTAATCGCCGTTGACGAGCGCATCGAGGAAACCCGACAGTTCGGCCTCGAGTTGGCCGAGGTCGATGGGAGGCGCGCTGCCGCGCACGAGATCGGGCACCTGGCAGTAGACACAATGCCAGTTGCACGCATTGTTGGGATTGAGGTTGATGCCGACCGACACCCCGCCGGCACGGCGCGACAGCACCGGATAGACATAGGTGAGGCCCGCGAGGTCGCGGTCGTGGTTGCGGATCGTGAGTTGCCGGTCGCTGGAGGCCATTGCCGAAGGTGCCGCGAATCGCGGTCGAAAAGGGGGAAGATGGAGGCCCGAAAGGGGCCGATCGGGACGGGTGCTATAATCCGCGCCCTGCACTCCCGAGGTCAATCATGCGCATCACCCGCCGCCTGGAATTCGACGCAGGCCACCGGATTCCGGACCATGCCAGCCAGTGCCGCCACCTGCACGGACACCGTTACGCGATCGAGATCACGCTGTCCGGCGGGATCATCGAGGCAGCCGGTCAGCCCGTGAATGGCATGGTGATGGATTTCGGCGAAGTGAAGACGATCGCCAAGGCGCATGTCGTGGACGTGTGGGACCACGCCTTCCTGGTGTTCCGCGGCGATACGCAGGTCATGCAGTTCCTTGGCTCGATGCCGGGCCACAAGACGGTGGTGCTCGACTGCGTGCCGACCGCAGAGAACCTGGCGCGCGAAGCGTTCCGCATCCTCGATCCGCGCTACCACGACAGCTACGGCAACCACCTGCGTCTCGAGCGCGTGCGCCTGTACGAAACGCCGAACTGCTGGGCCGACGCCGTGCGGGGCGACGCCGGCCTCTGACGCCGGCGGGTCAATCGGCCGCAGCGGCAGCGACCGCCTGCGCCAGCTCGGCTTCGCCGTGCACGACACGCACTTCGCGCTGCGGGTAGGGAATCTCGATGCCCTCGGCGCGGAAGCGCTTCCACACTTCCATGTTGATGTGCGAGATCACGCCCAGCGTGCCTTCCTGCGGATCGGCGATCCACACCGCGAGGCGCAGGTCGATGCCGTTCTCGCCGAAAGCCACGACGAAGGCCTTCGGCTCGGGGTCCGCGATCACGCGTTCCTGCGTCCTGGCCGCCTCGACGAGGATCCGCATAGCGCGCTCCAGATCGGCCGCATAACTCACCTGGATGTTGATTGGCACAACAATGCGCGTGTCGCTGTAAGTTTCGTTCTGCACGACCGACCCGATCAAGGTTTCGTTCGGCACCAGCGATTCGATGCCGCTCGCCGCGCGCAGCACGGTGTAGCGGGTGTTGATCTGCGTGACGACGCCGCGCTCGGTGCCGACCGAGATGAGGTTGCCGATGCGCAGCGAACGATCGAGCAGGATGATGAAGCCTGAAACGTAGTTCGCGGCGATCTTCTGCAGACCGAAGCCGAGACCCACGCCCAACGCGCCGCCGAAGACGGACAGCGTCGTCAGGTCGATACCGACCATCGGCAGCGCGACCAGCACGGCGATGACGATCAGGAGCGCCTTGGCGACCCGCATCAGGACGAGGCGCATGCTGTCGTCGATTCCCGCGGCGGCACTCAGCCGGCGCTCCAGCGCCCCTGCCGCCCACAACGCGATCAGCAGCGTGAACATCACCATGCCGGCGCCCTGCAGCAGCGTCCACAACGAGAGCTTCTGGCTGCCGACCTTGAAGGACACGCTCTCGATTGCATCGATCACTTCCGGCAGCCAGCCGAGGATATGCAACGCGACCACGGCCCACGCGAGGGACGCGAAGACGCGCTCGAAGTTGCCCAGCCAGCTCGAGCGGCCGATGCCCTGCCGCACGGTGAAGACGACGAAGCGGATCGCGGCAAAAGAGGTGAGCAGCGGCACCGCGAGATTGAGCAGGTGCACGCTCTGGTATTTGGCGAGCACGGCGCGCGCGGCGAACACGAAGATCAGCGCGGAGAGCGGGAACAGCACGCGGCGCAGGCCGCTGCGGCCGAAACGCTGGGCGGCGGTAGCGGGGTCGCCGCGACGCGCGACGCGCTCGAGCATGGCGCGCTCGATCAGCCAGGCAAGCGCGAGGCAGCCGGCCAGGGAGCCGAGCTGCCACAGGACGGAGGGACTCTGCAGGTCGCTCCAGGTATCCGTGAGCATGGCGGCGAAACGAATCTCTTCTGTCACGTTCCGGGTTTCCAGGGCAGTCGCGTAACGCGGGTGGCGTCCGCGCGGTGGCGGCGCCAGTTGTCGAGGTAGATCTGTGTCAGCGTGCAGTTGTCGCGCAGCACCAGGAGGTTCTCGGCGTTGCGCTTGACGGCGGACTTGGTGAAGTTGAACGAGCCGGTGACGAGCGCGCAGGCGGGGCCTTCGGCGTCGGCGATCATGACCTTGTTATGCGCCGCGGCGAAGCGCGTCTCGAGCGAGACCGGGATGCCGGCGGCGAGCAGATCGGGCAGCACGTTGCCCTTGCCGCGCTTGTTCATCTTAGCGTCCGCGAGGACTTCGACGCGTACGCCACGACGGTGCGCACCGATCAGCGCGTGGGCGATCGGCTTGCTGGTGAAGGCGTAGGCCTGCACATGCAGCGTCTTGCGCGCGTCGTCGATGACGTCGATGAGCAGCGCCTCGGGTCGATCGGCCGGGGAGAACGCGACCTCGACCGAACCGCGCGCGGGCAGACGCTGGCTGGCCGTGGCGACTTGCGCCGCCACGGCGAATAACGCGAGGGCGACGCCTGCGAGCAGCCGCCCCCGTGCATCACTCCACTGCATCCACACGCTCCAGCACGGCGGCGAAGAAGCCGTCGGTGTCATGTGCGCGCGGCGTCAGGCGCAGGCGCTCGCCGGTGTCGAGCGCGATGCCCTGCTTGGCGAGCACGTCCGCCGCACTGACCTGGCGGAACGCCGGATGCGCGGCGAGGAAGGCGTCGACGATGCCGTCGTTCTCCTCGGCGAGCAGGCTGCAGGTCGCATACACGAGCCGCCCGCCCGGCTTCACGAGGCGCGCGGCGGACTCAAGGATCGCGCCCTGCTTGGCGACCATCTCGGCGACCGACTCGGGCGTCTGGCGCCACTTGAGATCGGGGTTGCGGCGCAGGGTGCCAAGACCGCTGCACGGGGCGTCGACCAGCACGCGGTCGGCCTTGCCGGCGAGACGTTTCACCTTGGCGTCACGCTCGTGCGCGATCAGCACCGGGTGCACGTTCGACAGGCCGGCGCGGGCAAAGCGCGGCTTGAGCTTGGCGAGGCGCTTCTCCGACACGTCGAAGGCGTACAGGCGGCCGGTCGAGCGCATCAGCGCACCGAGCTGCAGCGTCTTGCCGCCGGCTCCGGCGCAGAAGTCGACGACCAGTTCGCCGCGCTTGGGCTGCACGAGGAAGCCGAGCAGCTGGCTGCCTTCGTCCTGCACTTCGAAGGAGCCGTCGAGGAACAACGGGTGCTTCTGCAGCGCCGGTTTGCCGGCCAGCCGGATGCCCTGCGGCGAGTATGGGCAGGGGCCGGCCTGGATGCCGTTCTCCTTGAAGGCGGCGAGCACCTTGTCGCGATCGCTCTTCAACACATTCACGCGCAGGTCGAGCGGCGCGGGCCGGTTCAGGCTGTGCGCGAGTTCTAGCAGCGCAGCCTCGTCGTGCGTCGCGAGCAGGCGTTCGGCGAGCCAGTCGGGCATGTCTGCGCGCTCGGCGAGCGAGCCGTCGTCGAGTTCCTTCGCCTTGATCCCCGAGATCCAGTCGCGCTCGGTTGCCGACGCGAGGCCTTCGAAGTTGCGCATCGGCCAGCCCTCGCCACGCGCGAGCCACGCCAGCAAGAGGGTGCGCGGGCGCGCGTCCTCGCCGACGAGGCGGCGCAGCCAGCGCAGGCGACGCACGATGCCGTAGACGGCCTCGGCGATGAAGCCGCGGTCGCGATGGCCGATCTCCCGATTCTCGCGGAAGTGACGCGAGAGGACGACGTCGGCCGGATGTTCGAAGGTGAGCACCGCCCCGAGGACCTGGGCGGCGTGGATCAGCAGGCCGCGCGAGGCAGCCTCTTCATGTCTTGCCATAGTTGTTCTTCAGTTTCCGATGGTTGGATGGGCGAAGGCATTGTCCTCCGCCCGCAATTCGATCATTTCTTCTTCCGCCTCCGTGCCGCCACCGCCCCCCGCCACCGGGGGCTCCTCGCCAGCCGATCCGGGAGGCGACAGGCGCAGCTCGACGGCCTGCTGGTCGAGCACCTCGCCCTTGTCGTCGATGACGCGGATGCGCACCGGCAGCATGCCGTAGTTGCGCGCGAGCCAGATGTCGATGGTCAGGCTGCCGTTGCGCGCCTCGGCCCGCACGCGCAGGGTCTCCAGCAGCCCGATCGGCAGCGGCAGCTTCTCGGGCCCCATCACTTCGACTGTCGAGGGCGTGGCCTCGCGTCCGGTGATAACGTTCAGCTCGGTCGATCCGCTGACCGCGCCGACGATACCGATCTGGTGCCACAGGCTCAGGAGGTCCTGGTCGCCCGGACGCAGCTCGGCGACACGTTCCTTGGCGCCGCGCGTCATCGTCACCTTCCCTGCATCCCAGTCGAACCGGGCGCTGGCTGGCGTCTTGCGCGTCTGCTCGACGCTGAAGCGCTCGGGCTTGAGGCCTTCCCGCCCGACGCTGCCCTCGCTGCTTTGAGCATAGTGGAAGGACCGGAACATGCCGACGACCCCCGTCGTGCGGACGGCGACGGACATGCGGTAGCGCTTGCCGTCGTGCGACCACTCGTGCTGCGCCTCGCCGACGGCGAAACCGCCTTCGCCCAGATGCACGCGGAAGCGGATGCTGCCGCGCTCGGGCCATCCGGCGATGCTGAAACCCTTGAGGTCGGCAGCCGCGACGAGTTCCGGCGCAACGTCGGCAACGGGCGCGGCATCGACGGCCGGCGGCAGCTCCGCCGCAGGCGGCGCCTCGGCCGCGGCCGGCGCCGCGATGGCAATCTCGCCGCTTTCTCCGACCGATGGTGCCGTCAGCGGGACCGCGGGCGCGGGGCGAGGCTTCGGTTTGGGCCGCGGCTTGGGCATTTCCGGCACGACGGGCGGCGGCGGAGGCAGCGCGACCGGCGCGAGCGCCACCACGGGCTGCGGCTCGGGAATCACCAGCGTCGCATGCAGCACCGGCGACTCTTCGCCGATGTGCACGGGCCAGCCGGGCAGGCTCAGCACGAGCGCGTGCGCGAGCACCGAAACGCCCGCGGCGAGGATCAGGACGGTCGGCTGTCGCACGCTCCGGCCCCGGGAACGCGATCCAGCGACGGGATCGTCCACCCGGCCTCATCGACCGCTTCGTCACGCACGCGCACCTGGCCCTGCGCGGTGACCGTCAGCCGGTCCTCGACGAACCAGCGCACCGCCTGCGGGTAGATGCGGTGCTCCTGCCGGAGCACGCGGGCCGACAGGCTGTCCTCGTCGTCGCCCGGCAAAACGGGCACGACCGCCTGGATCACGACCGGCCCGCAGTCGAGCGCGGGGGTCACGAAATGCACCGTTGCCCCGTGCGCCCGCACACCCGCCTCGATCGCACGCTGGTGCGTGTGCAGGCCGGGGAAGGACGGCAGCAGCGAGGGGTGGATGTTCATGAGGCGCCCCTCGTAGCGGCGCACGAAGGCGTCGGTGAGCACGCGCATGAAGCCGGCGAGCACGACGAGCTCCGCGCCGTGCGTATCGATCGTCTCGGCCAGCGCGGCGTCAAAGGCTTCCCGCGACGGGAAGGCCTTGTGGTCGACGACGGCGGTGGGGATGCCGCGCGCGGCGGCAAATGCGAGCCCTTTCGCGTCCGGGCGGTTGCTGATCACCGCGGCGATGCGCGCGCCCGGAATGCCCGCGTTAACGATGGCTTCCATGTTGCTGCCGCGGCCGGAAATGAGGATGACGATGGACTTCATGCAGGTTTCTTGGCGTTCGTTTCGGATGCGCGCTTGCGCGTCGGGGGAATGGGACAGGGACCGGCCGGCCTGGTTCCGCGGGCGGGCGGAGGGCTGCATGCGGCGGGTGGATTTCCGCCAATCATACCGGAAGGGGGCCGCGGCCCCGAAACCCGGCCGCTGCCACGCGGCGACCGGAGCCCGGACGGACTCCGTATAATTGCGCGTTGCATCGCGCTTTCCCCCGCCCCCATGCCCTCGATCCACCTGCTGTCCGACCTCCTGATCAACCAGATCGCCGCCGGCGAGGTCGTCGAACGGCCGGCCTCGGTGCTCAAGGAGGTGCTGGAGAACGCGGTTGATGCGGGCTCGCGCGCGATCGACGTGCAGCTCGAACAGGGCGGCGTGCGGCGCATCCGCGTCGCCGACGACGGCTGCGGCATCGCGAAGGACGAACTCGCGCTGGCGTTGGAGCGCCACGCGACGAGCAAGATCGCGAATCTCGACGACCTCGAGCGCGTCGGCACGATGGGCTTCCGCGGCGAGGCGCTGGCGGCGATCGCAGCGGTGGCGCGCACGACGCTCACGAGCCGCGCCGAGGGCAGCGCGCACGCGTGGCGCATCGACGGCAGCGAACGCAGCATCGCGCCGGCCGCGCTCGGCGCAGGGACGGTCGTCGATGTCGCGGACCTCTATTACAACACCCCGGCGCGGCGCAAGTTCCTGAAGTCGGAAGGCACCGAATACGCGCACTGCGACGAGATGTTTCGCCGCGTCGCGCTCGCGCGGCCCGACATCGCGCTGCAGCTCGCACACAACGGCCGCGTCGTGCATCGCCTGCCGGTAGCCGACCACGCCCGCCGCGTCGCGGCGCTGATGGGCGACGATTTCCTCGCGCAGGCGCGCGCGCTCGACGCCGATGCGGGGCCGTTGCGCCTGTCTGGCTTCGCCTCCTTGCCCGCGTATTCACGCGCGAGCCGCGACGCGCAGTATTTCTTCGTCAATGGCCGCTTCGTGCGCGACAAGCTGCTCACGCACGCGGTGCGCCAAGCTTACACGGACATCCTGCACGGCCAGCGGCATCCGGCCTACGTGCTGTTCCTCGAACTCGACCCGGCGGGCGTGGACGTGAACGTCCACCCGGCCAAGATCGAGGTGCGCTTCCGCGAATCGCGCGCGATCCACCAGTTCGTGTTCCACGCGCTGTCGCGCACGCTCGCCGAGTCGGGCGCGGCATTGGCCGGCCGTGCGGCGTCCGCCCTTGACCAGGCCGATGCGTCGGCGGCCGTCGACGAGACTGCGCCGAACCGCGGGATCGTCCACGGAAATGTCGCGGCAGATACCGAACCCCGCCGCCCGCAGGCGTTCGGCGGCTACGGCAGTGCACCACCCGTGCAGGGGCGCCTGGCGATGGAGTCCGCGAGCCGCAGCTATTTCGATTTCGTCGGCGGCGCACGCCAAGCCACCGGCGGCACGGCCCCGACGCCTGTGGCCGACACCTTCCGGCCGACCGCCTTCACGCCCGCCTCCAGCCGCCCGGCGAATGCGGCATCGGCTGCGCTCTCGAATCCGCTGCCGCTGCATGGCGACGACTCCGCGCCGCTCGGCTACGCGCTCGCGCAGCTGCACGGCATCTACATCCTCGCGCAGAACGCGAAGGGCCTCGTGCTCGTCGACATGCACGCGGCGCACGAGCGCATCCTTTACGAGAAGCTCAAGACGGTGCTCGACGGCACGCCTTCGGTGCAGCGCCTGCTGATCCCGGCGGTGTTTTCGGTGAGCGCGAAGGACATGGCCGCCGCCGAGGAATGCGCCGAGGTGCTCGCCGGCATGGGCTTCGAGGTGGCCCCTGCCGGCCCGCAGGAACTGGCGGTGCGCGCGGTGCCGGCACTGCTCGCCAGTGCGTCGGTAGCGGAACTGATGAGGAAGCTTCTCGAGGAATTGCGCGAGTATCCGGCCTCCGAGGTGATCACCGCGCGGCGCAACGAGTTGCTGGCGACGATGGCCTGCCACGGCGCCGTGCGCGCGCACCGCAGCCTGACGATTCCCGAGATGAACGCGCTGCTGCGCGACATGGAGGCGACCGAGCGCGCCGACCAGTGCAACCACGGCCGCCCGACCTGGACCCAGCTCACGATGGGCGATCTCGACCGCTTCTTCATGCGCGGGCAGTAGGCGGTCACGAACGCCGAGGCACCTCCGCGATCTATAAAGGTATACGCGCGACGAAACGCCACTCGCGGAACCTACGCGAAGGAGACATGAGCATGCGCACGCTATTGGTGGTGTTGTGGCTGCTGCTGGCCGGGATCACGCCGGCAACGGCCTCCGTACAGGTGTTCATCGGCATCAACCTGCCGGTATATCCGCAGCTTGTGCGGGTACCCGGCTATCCGGTGTATTACGCGCCGCGGGTGGCCGGGAACTTCTTCTTCTACGACGGGCTGTACTGGGTGTTCTACGACGACGACTGGTACGTGAGTTCCTGGTACAACGGCCCGTGGACGCTCGTCGCGCCGCTGGCCGTGCCGGTGTTCATCCTGCGGATTCCGGTGCGCTACTACCGCGACCCGCCGATCTATTTCCGCACCTGGCGCCGCGAGGCCCCGCCGCGCTGGCGCGAGCACTGGGGCGACGACTGGGCGGAACACCGTCGCGGCTGGGACCGCTGGGACCGCCGCGCAGCACCGCCGCCGGCACCGCTGCCGATCTATCAGCGACGTTACTCGGGCGACCGCTATCCGCGCGACATCCACGAACAGCGGAACCTGAGCGGTGAGCATTACCGCTACCGGCCACGCGACGCCACAGCCCGCGAGTTCCTGCCGCCGCCGGCGCCCCCGAGGATGCGAGGGCCGGATCGGGAGGAACGCGAAGCCACGCGCCGCGAACGCCCTCCGCGCACGATCGAGCAGGATCGCCCGCGTTCGGCTCCCGACGCTCCCGTCCAGCGGCGCACCGAACGAATGCAGCCGGAGCCCCGGCAGATGGAGCCGCGGCAACGGGAACCCAGACAGATGGAACCGCGCCGGATGGAACCCGCGCGCGAACAACGGATGCAGGAAAGGCACATGCGTGACCGCCAGATGGGCGGCCCGCGCATGGACGAGCGCGCGCCGCAGGACCGCGGTGGCGGCGCCCAGCCCCACGGACGCAAACAGCCGCAGCAGGAAGAGGAACGCGGCCGGCGCGGCAGGAACGAGCAGCAGATGGAGCGATAGCGCATGGCCCCGGGAGCGGCCCTCCCCTCGCGTCACGCCGGGCCGTCGCCCTCCAGGGCGTCGAAACCGACATACTGCGCCGTGAAGCGCGCCTTGCCGGTGCGCAGGAAGCGCTCGAAATCCCACTCCCCGTCGACGAGCCGCGCCGCATATTTCGGGCGGAAGACGTAGGTCCACGCGGTCTCCGTCCGCCCGTCCGGCAGCCGCACGACGACCCGCCGGCGCTCGTATTCCTCACCCTCGAAACGGTCGAGCCGCAGCCATGCGGACGCCGGCAGGTCCAGATACAACACCCCCGCTACGCACGCCTCCGCCGCCGGCACCATCCCCGGATATGCCTGCCCGCACACCGGTTGCCGTCGATAGCCGTCCAGCGAGGCGGCGACGAAGCGGCTGCGCGCGCCGCAGACCGCCGCCATGATGTCCTCGCACATCAGCGAACCGTAGGTAAAGCAATGCTGCATGGCCCCGCGCCCTCGGCGACGACAAAGCCTCATTCTAGGTGCGAAAGCGCTGCGAGACGCCGCGTCCTTTCGCGCCCCCGCCAACACCGCCGTGCCAGAAGGTCGCGCAGCGGGTATCCTTGCACGCCTCCCGGCACTTGGCCGGACCGCAACACAGCTCAGACACCATGACAGGCAAGCAATACGACGAATCGTCCTTCCGCGTCCTCAAGGGACTCGAACCGGTGCGCGAACGGCCCGGGATGTACACCCGCACCGACTCGCCGGCGCACATCATCCAGGAAGTCATCGACAACTCCGCGGACGAGGCGCTCGGCGGCTTCGCGAAGAAGATCCACGTGACCTTGCACCTCGACGGCTCGGTGAGCGTGGCCGATGACGGCCGCGGCATTCCGGTGGGCCTGCACCCCGAGGAAGGCGTGCCGGTGGTCGTGCTCGCCTACACGCGCCTGCACGCCGGCGGCAAGTTCGACAAACGCGAAGGCAACGGCGCCTACGCCTTCTCGGGCGGCCTGCACGGCGTCGGCGTCGCGGTGACGAATGCGCTGTCGACGCGCGTCGAGGTGGAGGTGAAACGCGAGGGCAAGGTCCATCGCATCGACTTCAGCGAGGGCGGCGAGAACATCGGCGCGATCGCGATCGTCGGCGACTGCGGCCGCCAGAGCGGCACGCGCGTGCGCGTGTGGCCGGACGGCAAGTATTTCGAGAACCCGCGCGTGCCGCAGGCCGAGATCGAGCGCCTGCTGCGCTCGAAGGCGGTGCTGCTGTCGGGCGTGTCGGTGCGGCTCGACATCGAGCAGGCGAACGGGCCGGCGCTGACCAAGACCTGGTCCTACCCGGACGGGCTGGCCGGGTACCTGCGCGAGCAGGCGGGCGACCTCGAAGCGGTCGCACCGCTCTACATGGCCGAGAAGTACGCTGACAAGGACGATGCGACTTTCGCGCCGGGCGAAGGCGCGGCCTGGGTGATCGGCTGGTTCGAGCAGTCGGTGCCGTCCGAGTCCTTCGTGAACCTGATCCCGACGGTGGCAGGCGGCACGCACGAGAGCGGCCTGCGCGCGGGCGTGTTCGATGCGGTGAAGAGCTTCATCGAGCACCATGCGCTCTTGCCGCGCGGCGTGAAGCTGCAGCAGGAAGACGTCGCGGGCCGCATGAGCTTCGTGCTCTCGGCGCGCTTGCTGGACCCGCAGTTCCAGGGCCAGGTGAAGGAAAAGCTCAACTCGCGCGAGGCGGTGAAGCTCGTGTCGTCGATGATCCGCGACCCCTTCGAGATCTGGCTGAACAACCACGTCGAGGCCGGCAAGGCGATCGCGGAGCTGTCGATCAAGCAGGCGCTCGCGCGGCAGAAGAGCGCGCAGAAAGTCGAGAAGAAGAAGACCTCGGGCGTCGCGGTGCTACCGGGCAAGCTCTCCGACTGCGAATCGGAAGACATCGCCGAGAACGAGCTCTTCCTCGTCGAGGGCGACTCCGCGGGCGGTTCGGCGAAGATGGCGCGCAACAAGGAGACGCAGGCGATCCTGCCCTTGCGCGGCAAGGTGCAGAACGCGTGGGAGATCGACCCCGACCGGTTGCTCGCGAACGCCGAAATCCACGATATCGCAGTCGCGCTGGGCGTCGATGCGCACGCGGCGGGCAGCAATCCGGACATTTCGGGGCTGCGCTACGGCAAGGTCGTGATCATGTCCGACGCGGACGTGGACGGCGCGCATATCCAGACGCTGCTGCTGACGCTGTTCTTCCGCCACTTCCCGGAGCTGATCGCGCGCGGCCACATCTATGTCGCGCAGCCGCCGCTGTATCGCGTGGACGTACCGGCCCAAGGGAAGAAGCGCCCGGCGCGGCGCCTGTATGCGCTCGACGACGGCGAGCTCGCGGCAATCCGCGACCGCGTCGAGAAGGAAGGCTTCAGGCCCGAGCAGATCGAGGTCGGCCGCTTCAAGGGCCTGGGCGAGATGAACCCCGACCAGCTGCGCGAGACGACGATGGACCCGGCGACGCGCCGCGTGCTGCCGGTGCAGGTGCGCGCCGATGCGCTCGACGACACGCTGAAGATGTTCACGCTGCTGATGGGCAAGGGCGAAGCCTCGGGCCGGCGCGCTTGGATGGAAGCGAAGGGCGATACGGTCGAAGCGGACATCTGAGTCGCGGCTGAGCGGATCGCAGTTCGGGCGTCGTCCGTCGACGGCGCGATTTCGGCATCGCGCCGCAGCCGGCCCCTTTGAACCGCGAAGCCTGGAAATGTTCGAACCCTCGAGCCGCGAGGAGTCGCCGATGCGCCCCAGTACCGTCCCATCGCTTGTCCACCGACCGAAGGCCGCGCTGATCGACCTGGCGGGTGTGCTGCACGTGGGTGAGTGCGCGATCGGCGGTGCGATCGACGCGCTGGCCCGCCTGCGCGACGCGGGGCTGCCGCTGCGCTTCCTGACCAATACGACACGCACGCCGCGACGCAGCCTCGTCGCGAAACTGCAGCGCATGGGCTTCGCGATCGACGAGGACGAGCTCCAGACCGCGCCGCACGCGGCGCAGCAGCTGGTGCGCGCGCGCGGCCTGAAGCCCATGTATCTGGTCCATCCCGATCTTGCGGCGGAGATGGGGCCAAGCGCCGAACATCCGGATGCCGTCGTGATGGGCGACATGGGCCCGCAGCTCGACTACACGCGGCTCAACGTCGCGTTCCGCCTGCTGATGGCGGGCGGCAGCTTCATCGCGATGGCGAGGAACCGCTATTTCATGGAAGAGGACGGCCTGTCGCTCGACATGGGTGCCTTCGTCACAGGGCTCGAATTCAGCAGCGGCGTGCAGGCGGAGGTCGTCGGCAAGCCGTCGGCGGCCTTCTTCGACACGGCCCTGGCCGAACTGGGCGTGTCGGCTGCGGACGCCGTCGTGATCGGCGACGACCTGCACGACGACATCGGTGCGGCGCTCGCTGCGGGCATCCCGGCGATCCTGGTGCGCACCGGCAAGTTCCGCGCGGGCGACGAGGCGGATCCGGCGATCCGGCCCAGCCTCGTCGCCAACGACTTCGCCGACGCGGTCACGCGTCTGCTCGCGCTCGGCGGTTAAGGCGTCGATCGGATACATCCGTTCGCCCTGAGCCTGTCGAAGGGCATTGGCAGGGCTTCGACAGGCTCAGCCCGAACGGGTGTGAAGAACCCTGCGCCGCGTGATCAGGCGAGCTCGGGAATCGACACCAGCTGGTAACCCGCGCGCTGCAAGCCATCGCGCAGCGCCCGCGCGGTCGCGACGGCCTCGGCGTCGTCGCCATGCACGCAGATGCTCTGCGCCTTGACCGGCAGGCGCTTGCCGTTGATCGAGATCAGCGCGCCGGCTTCGAGCATGGCGAGCACGTGGCGCAGGCAGGCATCCGCACCATGCACCATCGCGCCCGGCTGCGAGCGCGGGACGAGATTGCCATCGTCCAGATACGCCCGGTCGGCGAAGATCTCCTCGACGACCCGCAGCCCCGCCTCGCGCCCCGCAATGACGAGCTGCGAAAGCGCCGGCGCGAGCAGGATCAGGTTCGGATCGAACGCCCGCACCGCACGCGCCACCGTCGCCGCCAGCTTCGCGTCCGCACAGGCCATGTTGTTCAGGGCACCGTGCGGCTTCACGTGGGTCACCGCCATGCCTTCGGCGCGCGCCATGCCGGCGAGCGCGCCGATCTGGTAGATCAGCATCGCTTCGAGTTCCGCGGCGGGCACGTCCATGCGCCGGCGGCCGAAGCCCTGCAGGTCGGGGAAGCCCGGATGGGCGCCCAGGCTCACGCCGCAGCGTTTCGCGGTCGCGACGGTCTGGCGCATCACGAGCGGATCGCCCGCGTGGAAGCCGCAGGCGACGTTGGCCGACTTGACGACCTCCAGCATCGCCGCGTCCTCGCCCATGCTCCAGGCGCCGAAACTTTCGCCGAGGTCGGCGTTGAGGTTGATGCGCTCAGACATGCTGTGCTCCAAATTGCAGATTGACGCCGTGCAGGTTCCATTCGTCGCCACGCACGGCGCCACAGATGAGGTTCGCGCCGTACAGCGCGGCCTCGTCGATGACGCCGGGCGGGCGGAAACTCTGGATCATGCCGATCCACTCGGCAAGCCGCCGGACCTGTTCGCGCAAGGCCGCTGCGGCCTCGGCATGGCTCACCGCGACGAAGCGCAACTCGTCGCCCGGCCGCACATGGGCGAGCCGCGGCAGGTCGGCGCGGATCACCGTCGCGATCTTCGGATAGCCGCCCGAGGTCTGGCAATCGGCCATCAGCACGATGGGTTGGCCGTTGGCGGGCACCTGGATCGTGCCCGGGGCGACGCCGTCGGAGACAATCTCGGCGCCCTTGTCGTTGTGGGCGAGCTTTTCACCATCGAGGCGCAGGCCCATGCGGTCCATGTCGCGCGTCACGGCGTAGGGTCGCGACAGGAAGTTCGCCAGCGCCTCGGGCGTGAAGTGGTCCTCCTGCGGCCCGAGGATCACGCGGATCGGCCCGGTGTCGTGGTGCCAGGGCGCACGGGCGCGGTATTCGAGCCAGGGGTCGCCGCGCACCGCGTCGCACTGCAGGCGGTCGCCGACCTTCGGCGCCCTGCCCTGCACCCCGCCGATCGCGGCGCGCAGGTAGGTCGAACGGCTGCCGAGCTGCCCGGACACCTGCACGCCGCCCGAGAGCGCAACGTAGCCCACGCCGTGCGATACGCCACCGATGCGGATGACGTCGCCGGGAAACAGCGTCGCCGTCTGCCACGGCGCCACCTTCAGCACCTGGCCGCGCGTATTGACGAGCTGCGCGCCCATCTCGCCGGAGAGTCCGACGCGCACCGTGCCGGACAGCGCCTTCAGCGACGGTCCGGAGAGGCCCACTTCGAGCACGGCAACGTCCGACGGATTGCCGACGAGGGCGTTCGCCGCCGCCATCAGCACCGGATCGAGAGCCCCGGACACCGGCACGCCGATGTTGCGGTAGCCGGTGCGGCCGCGGTCCTGCACGCTGACGGCAAGGCCGGCGTCGATGATTTCAAGGACCGCACTCATGCCGTCTCTCCTTCGGTCAGCAGGCTCGACAGGTCGAAGCGGCCGGCGGCACATTCCAGCTCGAGCGCATCGAAGGTCTGGTGGTCGATCGCCTGCCACACCACCTGGTCACCGGGCGCCAGCAAGGCCGGACGGCGCGCGTTGGCCGCGTCGAAGAGGCGCAGCGGCGTACGGCCCAGCAGGTGCCAGCCGCCCGGGCTTTCCCACGGATAGGCGGCGCACATGCGGCCGGCAATCGCGATCGAGCGCGACGGCACGACCTTGCGCGGCGTCGCGAGCCGCGGCATGTCGAGCGCCTCGGGCAGGCCGCCGAGGTAGGGAAAACCGGGCAGGAAGCCCAGCATGTAGACGGTGAAGACGGTCTCCGTCATCAGGCGCACGACCTCCTCGCGCGGCATGCCCTTGGCGGCAGCAACCTCGTCGAGATCCGGCGCGCAATCGGCATCGAAGCAGACCGGGATGCGCCAGCGGCAGCCGGCCGCCGACAGGCTGCCGCTCTTGCCGGCGAGGTCGGCGAGCAGGTCGTGCAACGCCATCGCGTCGGTGCGCAGCGGGTCGAAGTGGACCGTCACCGACCGGAAGGTCGGCACCCATTCGACGACGCCGTCGAGGCGGCCGTCGTTCGACAGGGTGTCGAGCAGGCTGGAGAAGCCGAGCACGCGGCCGTGGATCGCGGGGTCGATGGCGTTGCCGAACTCGACCGTCCAGGCAGCGTCGCCGACGCTCAACAGACGCGCGGGCGGATGTGCAAGCTCAGTAGTCATGGCGGGATTATTCCGCTGGGGAGGGCTCGCGCCCAGTGAATTGCGTTCGGCAGTTCCCGCACCCTGCCGTACGACACGGCGCGGGAAGCCTTGCAGAGCGCCGACCCGCTCAGTTCTGCAGGACCAGATCCCGGCCGCGCGTCTCGGGCAGCGGCAGGCAGGCGACGATCACCAGCAGGTAGCCGCCTACGGCGAGGATGCCGATCACTTCGCCGAGCGGCATGCTGGTGCTCAGATAGCCGACCAGTGCCGGGAATGTCGCGCCGACCGCGCGCCCGAAGTTGTAGCAGAAGCCCTGGCCCGAACCGCGCAGCTCGTTCGGGAAGAGTTCCGCGAGGAAGGCGCCCATGCCCGAGAAGATGCCGGACAGGAAGAAGCCGAGCGGGAAGCCGAGGAAGAGCATCATCGTGTCGTTGATCGGCAGCAGCGTGTAGCTGTAGACCAGGGCGCCGGCGCAGGTGGCGAAGAGCATGAAGCAGCGGCGCCGCCCGAGGTGGTCCGACAGCCAGGCGCTCGTCAGGTAGCCGACGAAGGAGCCGAGGATCAGCACCAGCAGGTAGCCGCTGGTGCCCAGCACCGACAGCCCGCGCTCCATCTTGAGGAAGGTCGGCAGCCAGGTCGTGACCGCGTAGTAGGCGCCCATCATGCCGGTCGACAGCAGGCTGGCAAAGATCGTCGTCGGCAGCAGGCGCGGCGAGAAGATCTCGAGGAAGTTGCCGCCGCCCTCGGCCTTCACCTTGGCGCGGGCAACGTGGAAGACTTCGGGATCGTGGATGTTGCGGCGGATGTAGAAGATCAGCCCGGCCGGCAGGATGCCGATCCAGAACAGCACACGCCACGCATACTCCGCGGGCATCAGCGCATACACTGCCCAGAACGCGATCGCCGACAGGCCCCAGCCCACGGCCCAGCTGCTCTGTACCAGGCCGACCGCCTTGCCGCGGTTCTTCGGCTGGATCATCTCGGCGATCAGCACCGCGCCGACGGACCATTCGCCGCCGAAGCCGAAGCCCTGCATCGCGCGGGTGAAGAAAAGCTGCTCGAAGGAATTCGTGAAGCCGGACAGGAAGGTGAACAGCGTGAACCAGATGACGGTCCATTGCAGCACGCGCACGCGGCCGTACTTGTCGGCGAGGATGCCGGCGGCCCAGCCACCGATGGCGGAGGTGATCAGCGCACCGGTGGCGATATAGCCCGCCTCGACCTTGCTCATCGCCCACGCCGCCATCAGCGTCGGGATCAGGAAGGTGTAGATCATGTAGTCGAACGCATCGACGCCATAGCCGGCAAACGCGGCGGTCAGCGTCTTGCGTTCGTTCTTGGTGGTCTCGTTAATCCACACGGTGGATCTCCTTTAGGTGGTTCGACACACGCCGTCCCCGGTCTGTGCCGGAGTGCAGCGAAGAAAGGCTCTGTTCAGGAAAAGGCGAGTTGGTGATTCAGGAGGTCGGTGACGAGCATGAAGCCCGGCGCGTGCGTGATGCACAGCTCGGGGCGGGCTTCCATCACCGCCGATTGCGGCGTCACGCCACAGGCCCAGAAGACGGGGACTTCGCCGGGCAGGATCTCGACCGCATCGCCGAAATCGGGTTTGGCGAGGTCGGCGATGCCGATCTCGGCCGGGTCGCCGAAATGCACCGGTGCGCCATGCACGTTGGGCAGGCGCGACGTGACCTGGATCGCGCGAATCGCGTTGGCCGCGGTCATCGGGCGCATCGACACGACCATCGGGCCGTGGAACTTGCCGGCCGGGTTGGTGGGGATGTTGGTGCGGTACATCGCGACGTTGCGTCCCTGGGCGATATGGCGCAGCGGGATGCCCGCTTCGAGCAGCCCCTGCTCGAAAGAGAACGAGCAGCCGATGACGAAGGTGACGAAGTCCGATTCCCACAGCTCGTCGATCGCGGTCGGCTCGGCGACCAGCTCGCCCTTGCGCCACACGCGATAGCGCGGCACGTCGAAGCGGATGTCGACGTCCTCACCCAGCGTCGGCAGCAGCGGCTCGCCCGGCTCGGACACCGCCAGCAGCGGGCAGGGCTTGGGATTGCGCTGGCAGAAGCGCAGGAATTCGTCGGCGTCGCGGGAACGCAGGATCACGACGTTGCCCTGCACGTGCCCCGGTGCGATGCCGCTGGTGTGGGACGTCCACAGCCCCGCCCGGATCGCGCGGCGTGCGGCGACCCCGGTCGTCAGTTCCTCAGCGGACGCAACTGCCCTGTCAAGATTCCTTTCCACCGACTGCCTCCTCATCCTTTGCCCGACGCTGTGATCGCGTCGTGATCAAAGTATCGGCAAGGGCAGAAAGCTAGACAAACGCAAAATTTCTTTGTGAGCTCATCGATTTTTTCGATGCCGGCCGCAGCTGATCCGCCTGCGCGACAAGCGCGATCAAGTCGTGCCGTCGATCGGGAAGCCGCGCACGAAGGCGATCGCCTCCTGTACGGCAGCCTCCATCTGCGGCGCGCCCGGGTAGGCCCAATACGACGCATGGATCGGCAGCGGCGCGAGACGCGGTTCGGAATCGAGCACGGCGAGATCGGCCCCACGGGCGAATCCGGGCACCGTGGCACGCGGCAAGGTCGCGAAGCCGAAACCGCCCTCGACCATCCGCGCCAGCGCCGAGATCGACGAGATCGTGTGGATGCGCCCGCTCTCCAGGCCCGCGCGACGGATCACTTCGATCAGCGCGACATGCGGCTGCGAGCCGCGCTGGAAGGTCAGCACGTCGTGTTCGAGGATCTCCGGCAAGGTCCATTTTCCGACGCGTTCCGCTTCCCTGCGACGTCCGACGAACACCATCTCCAGCGACGGCAGTTCGGTGACGCGAATGCCCTCGCCCGCCGCCGGCAAGGCGGCGAACGCGAGATCCAGGCCGCCGCGGCGCAACTGCTCGGTGATCACGGGCGTCATTTCCACCGCCAGTTCGAATTCGATGTGCGGCTGCGTGCGGCGCAGGTGCTCGACGAGCGGGATGAGCCAGGTATGCAGCACCGACTCGATGCAGCCGATGCGCATCGTCATCGCCTGCGGCTCGGCGATGCCGATCTCGTCCTTCAGCTCGCGCTGGATCGCGAGCAGGCGTTCGGCGTAGATGAGGAAGCGGTTGCCGGAGTTGGTAAGGCGGAAGTGCCGCTCGCGCCGGTCGATCAGCGCCACGCCCAGCTCCTCCTCCAGGCTGGCGATGCGGCTCGACACCGCGGACTGCGTCAGGCACAGCTTGTCCGCGGCGCGCGTGATGCTCTTCAGGCGCGCCACCCACAGGAAGGCTTCGACGAAACGCAGGTTCATGGATGAGATCGGTGTGATGAGGAAGGGCCGACAAGGCTCGACATTCTTGAATTTCGGCCCGGAACGCTGCCAGAATGCGCGCTTTCGCCGACTGGCGGCGACAAGGACTTTAGGCCGATCGGTTCGCCGGTGCAATTTGCCTCGCATCGGCCGGCGCCACGGGCGCTGATATATACTAACGATAGATACGCCACTATCGAGGCCCACATGGAAACCGCCAAATTGTTCATCAATGGCCGCAGCCAGGCCGTGCGGCTACCCAAGGAATTCCGCTTCGAAGGCGACGAGGTGTTCATCAAGCGCGTCGGCGACGCGGTCGTCCTGCTTCCGCGCCGCGGCTGGGGCACGCTTTTCGCGGCGCTCGATGCGTTCGAGCCGGGCTTCGCGATCGAACGCAACCAGCCCGAGCAGCCCGCCCGGGAGGCGTTGCTGCCGTGAGGTACATGCTCGACACCAACATCTGCATCTACCTCATCAACCACCGCCCGGCCCACGTGCGTGCCCGCTTCGAAGCACATGCGATCGGCGACATCGGCGTGTCGGCGATCACCGCCGCCGAACTCGCCTATGGCGTCGCGAAAAGCGGCTCGGCCCGCAACCGCAGCGCGCTGGAAACCTTCCTGCTGCCACTCGAGATCGCTCCCTTCGACGACCACGCGATCTGGCACTACGCGGAACTGCGCACCGAACTCGAACGCCGCGGCGCCCCGATCGGCGCCCTCGACACCCAGATTGCCGCCCACGCGTTGACGCTCGGCTGCATCCTGGTCACCAACAACTCTCGTGAATTCGCGCGGGTCGACGGCCTCCACCTGGAAAACTGGGTGGAACCGAACCTGATGGAACCCGCCGCTACCTATTTGAACGCTCGATGACCACAGACTCCGAATCCCTGGACCTCTTCAGCAGCCCCCCGCCGGCCC
>NZ_WTVK01000099.1 GCF_012910805.1 Aromatoleum evansii | reverse complement strand
GGCTGAGGGTAGCCGCGCGACTGTTGGCGAGGGCGTCATGCGGGCGGCGACGCAGGTCAGCGCCGATGAGGAGGCCATCCCGATCGTTGGGCGGGTCTCGGTCATGCAGGTCGTCGCGCTCGATCGACGCTGCGCCGGGGCGGCAGCTCAATTTGCCGACAATTTCGGTCACCACGCCGACATAGGCACCATGAACGGCAAATTCCCGAAGGGGAAGTTGCCGCTCGTCGTCGCAGCCGCCGTAGCAACGGCGGCTTTGGAGCGACACGGCCGAACTGGCACAATCGGCCAACAGCTGCCGCACGTCGTTCCGACAAAGTGGCCGTTCGAAAGGCTCCTTCGCTCGGAGACCGGCCGGATCCCTGCCCGCAGACTCTGGCCGAATCGGCAACCAACTCGCGCGGCCAGACGAGCCGCTTTCCCACAAGGCGAGAGCGCATCCGATAGCGCCTCGTGACGCGCAAAGTCCCCCCGTCGCCCTTCGACGACGGGCTGGATTCAGCCCCTATTCCGCGAGCTTGCGCATCTCGCAGATCAGGTCGGACTTGCCCTCGAAGCCGATGCCGGGCAGCTCGGGCAGGGTGACGTAGCCGTTCTCTACCTTGACCCCATCGGGGAAGCCGCCGTAGGGCTGGAACAAGTCGGGGTAGGACTCGTTGCCGCCCAATCCGAGGCCGGCCGCGATGTTGAGCGACATCTGGTGGCCACCGTGCGGAATGCAGCGACTGGCCGACCAACCATGCTGCTTGAGCATGTCCAGGGTGCGCAGGTACTCGACCAGTCCATAGCTCAACGCGCAGTCGAACTGCAGCCAGTCGCGATCGGGGCGCATGCCGCCGTAGCGGATCAGGTTGCGCGCATCCTGCATCGAGAACAGATCCTCACCGGTCGCCATCGGCTTGTCGTAGTAGTTGCGCAGCGTGGCCTGCAGTTCGAAGTCCAGCGGGTCGCCCGGCTCCTCATACCAGAACAGGTCGTACTGCGAGAGCGCCTTGGCGTACTGGATGGCGGTATCCAGATCGAAGCGCCCGTTGGCGTCCACCGCCAGCTTCTGGCCGTCCTGCAGCACGCTCAGGATCGAGTCGATCCGGCGTAGATCCTCATCCAGCGATGCGCCGCCGATCTTTTTCTTGACCACCGTGTAGCCACGATCGATGTAGCTGCGCATCTCGTCCTTCAGTTTCCCGTGATCCTGGCCGGGGTAGTAATAGCCACCGGCGGCATACACGAAGATCTTGCGATTCGCCTGGCCGTCGCCATATCGATCGGCCAGCAACTGGAAGAGCGGTTTGCCTTCGATCTTAGCCACTGCGTCCCAGACCGCCATGTCGATGGTGCCGATTGCCACCGAGCGCTCGCCATGGCCGCCCGGCTTTTCATTGGTGAACATGCAGCTCCAGATCTTGTGCGGGTCCAGATTGTTGCCGGTGGCATCGACCAGGCTTTCCGGGTCGGCTTCCAGGATGCGTGGAATGAAACGCTCGCGCATCAGGGTGCCCTGGCCATAACGGCCGTTGGAGTTGAAGCCGTACCCGATGACCGGTTTGCCGTCGCGGATCACGTCGGTGACGACGGCCACGAGGCTGAGCGTCATCTTGCTGAAGTCGATGTAGGCGTTGCGGATCGGGGAGCTGATCGGAACGGTCTTCTCGCGAATTTCCACTATTTTCATCTGCGTCTCCTTGAGGGCTCGAAGCTGGTAAGTCAGCTCCAGTGACGCTAGGATAGTTATAAGCGTCGCCCTCATGTTTCATCCTGAAGTGACATCACTATTAAATAATGCTTAAGATTGCAAGCTTCTCCGAGCTCGAGTTCTTCGTGCTGCTGAACCGGCTGGGCAGCCTATCGGCGGCCGCGCGGGCGCTCGACATCACGCCCCCGGCCGCCACGATGCGCTTGGCGGCGATGGAAAAGCGCATCGGTGCGCGACTGCTCAATCGCAGCACGCGCAAGATCAGCCTGACGCCCGAGGGGGAGATCTACCTCCAGCATGCGAGCCGCCTGATCGACGAGCTGCGGGAGCTGGACGAAATCGTCTCGGGGAACGGCCACGCGCCGCGCGGACGCCTGCGCGTCAACGCGCCGCTCGGA
Organism: Aromatoleum evansii; assembly: GCF_012910805.1. Classification (GTDB taxonomy): domain Bacteria; phylum Pseudomonadota; class Gammaproteobacteria; order Burkholderiales; family Rhodocyclaceae; genus Aromatoleum; species Aromatoleum evansii. The sequence continues at coordinate 9,402 of NZ_WTVK01000099.1, read as the reverse complement.
TTTGGCCGGACCGTGATCGCGCCGCTCGTCTCGACCTTCACCGCCCGGCATCCCGATGTCGAGGTGCAACTGGAGGTCACGGATCGTCCGATCGATCTGATCGAGAAGGGCTTCGACCTCGCGGTGCGGTTTGGCGAGTTGCCGGACAACCGGATCAATGCGCGCCGGATCATGTCGAATCGGCGCTTTCTCTGCGCCTCGCCCGCCTACCTGGAAAAACACGGCACGCCGAGGAAGCTCGACGATCTGACCCGGCACCGCTGCATCGTCCATCGGCAGAACGACGATGCGTACGGCGTGTGGCGCTTCCTCGTCGACGGGCGCACCGAGATCGTCAAGGTCCATGGCGCCCTGTCCAGTAACGATGGCGACATCGTCCAGGGCTGGGCGCTGGACGGTCAGGGCATCGTCATTCGTTCGGAGTGGGATGTGATCAAGCACCTGGAAAGCGGCCGGCTGCGGCGACTTCTTCCCGAGTTCACGCTGCCGAGCGCGGATCTCTACGCCTACTACCCGAGCAAGAAGAATCTGCCTGCCCGGGTCAGGACGTTCATCAACTTCCTGGTCGAGCAACTGGCGAGCGAAGCGGCATAGCCCGTCGGTTTATGGCGTTGCAATCGCAGACAGTTTTCGTGCGGAGATAGCGCCTGCTCTCCGAATCACGCAAGTAATTTCGCTTGCGGGGTGCCGAGGATGTACACGAGAAGCTCTATCGGTATCCTGCGCGCCAGGACTTGACGCGAAGATGGCCGGGCTGCTGCCCGTGAGCGACCGCGTCGAGTGGCGGCTCCGCCCAGAGAGCCGACCTGTTGGCGCGCGATGAAAACTACCCAGTTTTAGCGGGGTGTGCGCGCTGAAAATTACCCATGGTCATTAACCTCCGCCGCTTCCGTTGTGAAGCGGGGAACCGAGGAGATGATCACCATGAACATGCTGGGTAAGGTAAGGCGGCTGTACTACCGCGACGGGCTGTCGCTGTCGGAGATCGAGCGGCGCACGGGGCTCACGCGCAAGACGATCCGCAACTGGCTGCAGGCGCCCGAGGGGGTGGAACCGAAGTATCAGCGCCGCGTCGGGGATACCAAGATCACGCCGTATGCGGCGCAGTTGGTGAAGATGCTGGAGGTCGATGCGCGAAGACCGGTGCGGGATCGGCGCAGCGCGCTCAAACTCTTCACCGAACTGCACGCGCAGGGGTTTGACGGCGACTACAGCCGCGTCACCGAATTCATCCGGCGCTGGCGCGCGCAGCGCGGCGCCGCGGTCACCAAGGCCTTCGTGCCGCTACAGTTCGAAGCGGGCGAAGCGCACCAGTTCGACTGGAGCGAGGAACACCTCGTGATCGGCGGGGTGTGGCGCAAGATCCTCGTCGCCCATCTGAAGCTGTGCTACAGCCGTGCCTTCGTCGTGCAGGCCTACCCGACGCAAAGCCACGAGATGCTCTTCGACGCGCATGCGCGGGCGTTTGCGGCCCTGGGCGGAATTGCCCGGCGCGGCATCTACGACAATATGAAGACGGCGGTCGACCGCGTGAAGAAGGGCAAGGCACGCGTGGTCAATACGCGGTTTGCGGCGATGGCCTCGCACTATCTGTTCGACCCGGACTTCTGCAACGTTGCCGCGGGATGGGAGAAGGGCGTCGTCGAGAAGAACGTGCAGGACAGCCGGCGGCGCATCTGGCAGGACGCGGCGGCGGTGCGCTTCGGCTCCTTCACGGAACTGAACCTGTGGCTGCTGGCCCGCTGCCGCAGCCTGTGGCAGGAACTCAAGCATCCCGACTACGACCTGACCCTGGTCGAGATGCTCGACCAGGAACGGCCGCAGTTGATGCCGATGATCGTGCCCTTCGACGGCTACGTGGAGACCGTCGGTAAGGTGTCGAGTACCTGCCTCGTGAGCTTCGATCGCTGTCGCTACTCGGCGCCCTGCGAACTGGTGGGTCAGGTGGTTGGCGTCCGCGTCTACCCGGAGCGCATCGACCTCGTCGCCCACGATGCGGTGGTGGCGAGCCACGTGCGCAGCTTTGGCCGCAACGAGGCTCGCTACGACTGGCAGCACTACCTACCGCTGATCGCGCGCAAGCCCGGGGCGCTGCGGAACGGTGCCCCCTTCGCCGACATGCCCGAGCCGCTGCAGCGGCTGCGCGCCTTGCTCCTCAAACGCGAGGGCGGCGACCGCCTCATGGCCAAAGTGCTTGCCGCCGTCCCCGCGCACGGTCTGGAGACCGTGCTGGTGGCCATCGAAGTGGTGCTCGACTCCGGGCGCCCGAGCCCCGAACACGTCGAGAATGTGCTGAACCGACTCAAGTCCACACCGCCACCGGAGCAGGTCGCGACGGCGCTCACCGTGAGCGAGGCGCCGGTAGCCGATCCGCAACGCTACGACCGCCTGCGTGGGGAGGCGAGCCATGCGTGACCTGATCGCCGAACTCAAGAGCCTGCGCCTGTACGGCATGGCCGACGCGTGGGCTGACCTGACAGCTCAAGGGGAGACGACCGTGCAGAGTTCGCGCTGGCTTCTCGAACATCTGCTGCAGGCCGAGGACGCCGACCGGCACGTGCGCTCCATCGCCTACCAGTTGCACGCGGCAAAGTTCCCGGTGCACCGGGATCTCGCCGGTTTCGACTTCGAACAGTCCAAGGTTGATCACGAACTGATCAAGGATCTCGCGACCCTGTCCTTCACCGAAGCCGCCCACAACGTCGTGTTCATCGGCGGAACGGGCACCGGGAAGTCGCACCTGGCGACGGCGATCGGCGTTTCCGGGATCACCGGCTACAGCAAGCGGGTGCGCTTCTATTCCACCGTCGATCTCGTGAATCTGCTCGAACAGGAGAAGGCCGCCGGCAAGGCGGGCCGCCTCGCCTTCTCCTTGCTGCGCATGGATTTGGTGATTCTCGACGAGCTCGGATATTTGCCCTTCAGCCAGTCGGGCGGGGCCTTGCTCTTCCACCTGCTCTCGAAGCTCTACGAGCACACCAGCGTGATGATCACGACCAACCTAACCTTTGGCGAATGGGCGACCGTGTTCGGCGACGCGAAGATGACCACGGCGCTGCTCGACCGGATCACGCACCACTGCCACATCGTCGAGACCGGCAACGAGTCCTACCGCTTCCGCCAAAGCACGGCCGATGCGAAGTCGCGCATCCGGGCGCGCGAGCAGAGCAAACGCGGAAAGATCACCGTGACGGAGGACGAACCCTTCTGAGCGGGCGCCGCGCAGAGGGAACCCGCTCCGGGCCGCGCCCTGCGCGGGTTCCCTCTGCGCACTCCGACACGCCCACCATCGGAACCGAAAAACCGATCCGTTGGGCTACACTGAAAGGCAGTCCACGCGATGACGTGCGACTAAAGTCCCTGGGTAAAATTCAAAGCGCACGGCTGGGTAATATTGGACGCGCGCCGACAGTTGAGGTCATCGCCGAATTGGGTGATGGCGATGAAACGCTGCAAGTGACGGTCCTGATCATCTTCGGTGATGAGGGGCCAGGTCAGGCCCGATTCCTTCATCGCCTGGAAACAGACGAACAGGATCTCGATCGCGAAATCGACCTTCGAAAGCGCAACGCCGAGCCGCGGCAAGACGACGACGGAGCCAAGCAGGTTCGGCTGTGTGCGGAACACCTCGTCGGCGAGTTGCTCTTTCTGCTGCAGGTCCATCGCTTGTGCAGCAATGAGCGCTCTGGCCATGGCGTCGCGCGTGATTCGGCTCATTCGGGCGTTTCCGCCTGTTCGGCGGGAATGAATGGGATCAGGCCTTTCTCATAGGCGAGGCGCTGCAGTTCAAGCGGGGCGGTGCGAATGTCCATCATCAGGCCGTTGACCTGCAGTATCCATACCATCGGGTTATCCGCGAGCCGGCTGGGCAAGGTCCATTCATGCGAGAAGGTGCCCATCTTGAGCGTGTCCCGGATCGCCTTCGACTTGTTCTGCCCGGTGCTCTCGGCGATCCCGAAAAACGTGTAGATGACCTTCGGCTTGCAGTGAGGATCGTGCGCCGGGTCGTCGAGGAAGTTCACCCGGCCGACCGCATGCACGGCCGCAGCCGCCCAGACGCAGTCCTTGCCGCTCGACAGCGGCGAAGGGCGTTTGCGGGCGAGCGCGCCCACAACACGGTGGATCATCCGGCGATATTCTTCGTTGAGGTGCTGCGCGCAGAACGCGTCGGTCAATGCGGTGATGGCAGCGAATTTCTCTGCCATGGCCTTGGGAATTCGCTCGGGCGTGGTCATGGTGGCGGCAAGAAGGCAAGACGCAACATTGTCACTGATTGGCCAGCCGACACCAACGGGTCGGGACCGGACGATACGGCTCATGGAACCTGCCGCTCGGGCTGATTCTCGATGTGACGACTGCAGACGGTTCCACACCGGTCGCCGGAACTGCGTCGAACGAAAGGCAATTCCGGTGGAGATGCTACTGCAGATGGCGGGCTGCGCAAGTGACTCGAGGAACAGTTGCCCGTCGTCGGTCACACCGACCCGTCACTTGATTGATTCATCTCCAATCACTAAGATTAAAATCGAATCGCTGCGAGAAGTAGGCTCTTTGAAGAGCGGCCGCAACTTGTCGTGGCCGGGGACTCAACCGACGCCGTGACGGCGGCGGGGCATCCTCCCCGAGCCGGGATAACCGGGGTGCTGACTCCGGCAAGTTCCGATGAATCGTGTAATTCCGCAGACGCCGGAGAGTTCAAATGGCACAGACCGAAACCAAAGTACTGACCGCACATGTCCCCCTCCCGTTGGCGGAAAAAGTCGATCAGATGGCTGCCCGACTTGAACGATCGCGCGGCTGGATCATGAAGCAGGCGCTGTCGGCCTGGATCGACCAGGAGGAAGAGCGCAGCCGCCTGACCCGCGAGGCGCTTGCCGACGTGGACGCCGGTCGGGTCATTGACCATCAGGCCGTGCAGGCATGGGCCGACAGTCTCGGCACCGACACACCATTGCCGGTGCCGCGCTGATGGAGCTGAAGTGGACCGGCAAGGCGCTCTCCGACTTGGCGCGTCTGTACGAATTTCTCGCCCCGGTGAATAAGCCTGCCGCTGCGCGCACGATACAGGCGCTCACGGCTGCGCCGTCAAGTTTGCTGGTGAACCCACGTATCGGCGAACGGCTCGATGAATTCGAGCCGCGCGAGGTGCGGCGGATTCTTGTGGGGCATTACGAGATGCGCTATGAGATTCAGGAATCGACGATCTACATGCTGAGGCTGTGGCACACCCGAGAGGATCGCTGACATGGCCTTGGCGCCAACCTATTAAAAGCCAGAGCGCAATTTGCCAGCCTGTGTGGGGCCGCCAACCAAGAGTACCACTGTCTGGCGAACTTTGCATTGAGCGGCAGGTGTGCGATCGCCTGCTTGTGGCGCGAATTCAGTATCGCGCCGTTTTATGTGGCGCGAAAATAGCCAGCCGTGCCGCTGATCGGCGCTCGGCGCCCGCATATGACGATCTGGGTCATCGCACTTACTGCGTGTATTTCACGCAGCGCGGCCTGGAAGTGGTGATCCTGCTGGCGGGCGGCGACAAGTCGACCCAAGCCAAGGACATCCAGACTGCTTGAAGCTGGCACGGGAACTGTACGAGAAGGCGATGGCACTCAAACTGCGCAAATGGAACACGGCGGAGCACCTCGAGACCGAGGAGGACATGGCGCTCTACCTCGAGGCCTGCCTGGAAGAAGCCGGGGACGATGCGGCCTTCATCACCAAGGCGCTGGGCGACATTGCGCGCGCCAAAGGCATGACCCAACTGGCCAAGGACTCCGGTCTGGGGCGGGAGAGCCTGTACAAAGCACTTTCCGGCGAGGGCAATCCGAGCTTCGCCACCATCCTCAAATGACGCACGCGTTGGGCCTGCAACTGCATGCGGCACCGCGCCAGGCGCCGGGTTGATCGCTGCAGCGCTGCGCATCTCCTGCATTGCTGTCTGGCGACAGGCCTGAAACCCTGCGTGAGATTTGCGTGGCTTCACGAAGCGCCATGCCGCATTGCTGTATGCATTTGGAAGAAATCAAGTGACGTCCAACGACTTTCAAAAGTCCTGCGTAGTTCTGTGCAGTTGCTGGCTTTGGCGCGACGTTGTTTTGAAAGAAAAGTGACGCAAGTGTTTGATTATACGTGTTAGGACCCAGTCTTGTGGCTCCAGGTGTCACCGGTTCGATCCCGGTATGTCGCCCCAAAAATCAAGTACTTGGCGAACTTGCAAAATTGTTCGTCATTACGAAGTTGTGACTTGTGACGCGGGAAGTGGTTGTTTTTCCAGGTAAGAGCACTGGATTCCCGCGTCGCAGACTCCCCCGCGCTGTCGCGCCGCCGCAGCGAGCCTTTCCTTTCTTTGCAGTCACGTGTTCAGCCGAGCGATCCTGGCGTCCGCACAGGCCGGTGTGCTACTCCCACTGCCTGCCCGACGGGCTCAAGGAGCACCGCCCGCAACATGGGCGACGAGGAGTTGCGCTTCATCGCCGATCGCGGCGGCTTCATCGGCGTGACCATGTTCCCGCCCTTCCGGGGATCCACGCGAACGTGGTGGATTACGTGGAGGCGATCGACGACACGATCAATCTGGTCAGTGAAGATTGCGTGGGCATCGGCACGGATTTCACTCAGGGCTCGGGCGACCATCGTTCTTGAGCGCTCGGCCTTCGTGCTCGCTCAGTCTCAAACGCAGGGGCGCCTGTGCTACATGTTTGCCGGTTCGTTTGCCGGGGCGATGGACTTGCTCGCCGACGAAGCGGCCCGAGAGATACGGGCACGTTGTGGCATCGTGCGCAGCCCCTGGGGTTGCGCACTGCCTATTTGAAGTCGCCCCAATTGTGGAGCGATAGCGGCCACGCCCCCGGTTAAACCGGTGTGCGATGCAGTTCTCTATGCGGTCGTTTCTGATTCACACGGCAGGGTTGCATCGTGTACTGACAATGACACTACGCCTGCTATACTGCGGCCATTGAAGGAAAGGATCGGCCATGCCCTCTACTCCCCCCATCGCCAAGCGCGATACGCTGAATTTGCGCATCAAACCCGAAGTGCGCGGGCTCATTGACCGTGCCGCCAAGGCGCGGGGGAAGAACCGCACCGACTTCATTCTCGATGCGGCCCGGGCCGCTGCCGAAGAAGCTCTGCTGGATCAAGCCCTGCTGGCGGTCAGTCCGGCGGCCTACGCCGAGTTCGTGGCTCGCCTGGACCGCGCCCCGGCCCCCAATCCCCGCCTCCAGAAAACCCTGCAAACGCCGGCCCCGTGGGATCGGCAGTGAGTCTTTCTGCGCCGGAACCGCTGGCTGCGCATCACGACACAACGGCGTTCTCCTGCGGCGTCGAGGGTCTGGATCACTGGCTCAAACAGCGTGCACTAAAGAATCAGGCGACCGGCGCTTCCCGTACCTTTGTCGTCTGCGACGGCAACCGGGTGGTCGCTTATTACGCTCTGGCCTCCAGTGCCGTGGCGGTGGAGGCAGCCACCGGCCGCTTACGACGCAACATGCCTGATCCCATCCCGGTGGTCGTCCTGGGCCGGCTTGCGGTCGACCATTCGCTTCAAGGTGGCGGGATGGGCCGCGCGCTCGTGCGTGATGCCTGTTTACGAGTTATCGCCGCTGCCGACGCCATCGGCATTCGTGGCATGATCGTTCACGCCTTGTCGGAGGCCGCCCAGGCCTTTTACGAGCGTGTCGGATTCGACCCGTCTCCCCTCGATCCGATGACTTTGATGGCGACGATAACTGATCTCCGAGAGGGACTGTAGCCGGCGAAAGAAAGCCCGCACAAGGCGGGCTGAATCCGACCCAAGGGTCAGGCATGGCGCCGCTGAGCGCCATGCGGCAGCTGTCGGCACCACTGCCACCGCTCAATCGGTGCAGGCGGGCCGGCAGCTGAGGCCGACAACGTGGCATCGAGTGCGCAAAGTAGACTACTGCTTGTCAGCCAATGGTGGCCCAAGCCTTGGTAATCGTGTCGGTCAGAGATCCCCGGGATTCCCCGCTGCTCTGTAAAGGAGCATCAGAACGATACAGTTGATTGATCAAGTCGGACACGATATCGAACGTGCGGAGAACATTCGGGTAGAGCATACTCGTCCCGTGCGCGTGGATGTTTCGAATCCGAGGCAGAATGTCGACAAAGTTGCCGATCCAGTCGTAAGCGAGATCTGCATCGGTCGGTTGCACACAGGTCTCGTCCAAAACCTTTTCTTCAATACCTGAGACGATCATTTCCTGCAGCGCCTCATGCTGATAGCGCTCGCGTGCTAACAGGCTGTTGATTTAATAAAATTCCAGCAATGGCAAGGCTTTCATGGTCGGTATAATTCCATGCGGATCAAGAAGCCAATAATCCCGATGCGCGGCACCGACCACAAACAGAACGCCCTTCTTAGCTACGTCAATATTGAGGACCGCATTCCTGCCGACCACCCGTTGCGTCGAGTCAAAGTGCTGGCCGATTTGGTGCTGCGTGCGATGTCGCCGACTTTCGATTCGCTTTATGCCGAAGGCGGCCGCCCCTCGATTGCCCCGGAACGATTGCTGCGTGCGTCGTTGCTGCAATGCCTGTTCTCGATTCGCTCGGAGCGCGCGCTGGTCGAGCATATCGACTTCCCCCTGAGTCAGAATAGATGTCGCCTCGATAGAATCTGAAACCGAGGGGCGATCACGGAAGAACGAAGTGGCCAGATACGGACAATCATTCAAGGACAAGGCGGTAGCGAGGCTGTTGCCGCCGGAGAGCGCATCGGTGGAGGCAGTTTCCCGCGAACTGAGCATCTCGGCGGGGACGCTGGAGCGCTGGCGCGCAGATGCGCTGTCCAGGCCCGCTCGCGAGCGGGCCTGGACAGCGCGGGCCCGATTCGAAGCGGTGTTGGCAACGGCGGCGATGGACGAGGCCAGCAAGGGCGCCTGGTGCCGCGAGAACGGCGTATATCCGCAGGAACTCGAGCGGTGGCGTGGCGCAGCGACCGAGGCGCTGGCCGAACCTGAGGAGGCGCGTGCCAGCCTGGGCCAGACGAAGGCCGACCGGCGACGCATCAAGGAGCTCGAGCGCGAGTTGCGTCGCAAGGACAAGGCCTTGGCCGAGGCGGCAGCACTGTTGGTGCTGTCAAAAAAAATGGAGGCGATCTTTCCCAAGGACAAGGACGAGGACGCATGATCGGCCTGGAAGATCGCCAAACGACGGTCCGCCACATCGAGACTGCCCATGCGGGCGGGGCGCGTTTGCGCCCGGCCTGCGAAGTGGCTGGCATTACGGTTCGCACGCTGCAGCGGTGGAAGACACAGGACCGGAGCAAGTCAAGATAGTTGTCGCCTGATTCATGCAACTAACCGCCCTATGTCTTCAGCATGCAAATGTTCGCTGACGATCGCATCGCGCTCGGGGTTGAGCGTGACGGCGCTGATCGGCGACCAG
>NZ_WTVK01000098.1 GCF_012910805.1 Aromatoleum evansii | reverse complement strand
CGCGCTCACGCTACCCGAGCTTCAGGCTTCCGTTGATCTGGCGACCACCGTTGGGCGTGCCGAACTGATCAGGTGGTGGATGAGCAAGGGGCGGACGTTAGACGGCTTCGTGGATCTGGTCGCCCCCAGGATGTATGCCGAGGCATCGCCGTTGGTCGAGCAGGATCAGCCGCTGGTGATCACACGCGGCCTGCATGCGCTGGCACTCGCACTGCCCGAGCTTCAGGCTTTCCTTGATCTGGCCACCAACGCTGGCCGTGCGGAGTTGATCCGTTGGTGGATGTGCAGTGGGCGGACGTTGGACGCCTTCACCGATCTGGTCACCCCCGGAATGTGTGCCGAGGCGTCACCCTTGGTCGAGCAGGATCAGCCGCTGGTGATTACACGCGGCTTGCATGCGTTGGCGCTCGCACTGCCCGAACTTCAGGCTTCCATTGATTTGGCTAACGCCGCTGGGCGCACCGGGCTGATCGGGTGGTGGATGTGCCATGGTCTGAACAATCCGGTATATGCGGGGCTCGGGGGGAACGACGACTGGAGTGCCCTCTCTCCCATGTCATGTGATCCACCTTTGATAACGAGGGGGCTTCATGCGTTGTGGATTAGTCGGGAGGATCTTCAGCGGACGTTCGATATCTCCGAGGTTGGGGGGCGGCGGCGGCTTGCTGATTGGTATCGTGAATATGGAGAAGGCGTGCTTGATCAGCCGCCACGAGCACAAATCCCATTGATGGATAGGGTGGATTCGGATACCAACACGTTGTGCTTGTCCGGACAGTATTTGAACACCGGGGTGAATATTCTCGGATACGGGAGGGGGGAGTTCGGAATAGGCGAAGATGTACGGATGGCATTCACTGCCTGTGAAGTTGCCGGTATCGATGCGTGTGTACCTCGGCTGCCGCTCAGGATCGGTGCTCGGCAAAATGATCTCAGTGTGGTGAATGCCGAGACTGATGTGCCAATTTATAACACTAACTTGATTTGCCTGCCTTTTTTTGAAACTCTGCGATTGCTCGGGAAAACCCGGGAGACCATATTGGATCGCAGGTATAACATCGCCTTTTGGCAGTGGGAGTTGCCGAACTTCCCGCACTCAATGAAGTGTGTGCTCGATGTGGCCGATGAGATCTGGGCCTCGTCGGCGTTTACCGCTTCAGCCATGTGTGCCGCGACCACTAAGCCCGTATTTCAGATGCCGATGGTAGTCCGTCTTCCTGTGGGACTCAGCCAATGGACGAGGAAGGATTTTGGGTTGCCGGAGGACCACTTTGTCTTCCTGACGGTTCTGGATGGCAACTCCAGTCTGAAACGCAAGAATCCGCTGGCGGTGGTTCGGGCGTTCACAGCCGCCTTCCCGAAAAGCAAGCACGTGCGCCTGTTAGTCAAGGCCATGAATGTGAACGAAGCTCAGTCGGACTGGCTAGGCGTTGTCGAGCATGCGGCCAGGGATGAGCGAATCAGTCTGGTTGTCGAGACCATGACAAAGGACAAACTGCTGGGCCTGCAATCGGTGTGTGACTGCTTTGTCTCACTGCATCGTTCGGAAGGTTTTGGCCGAAACATCGCCGAAGCAATGCTATTGGGCAAGCCGGTCATCGTGTCGGATTATTCCGGAAACAGGGATTTCACGACCGAGAAGACGGCCTTCCTTGTGCAGGGGCGGACGATACCTCTTGCGCAAGGGGATTATGCCTTCGGTGAAGGGCAGGTTTGGTTTGATCCCGATGTAGGAGCCGCTGCCGAGGCATTCCACAGATGTCTTGACCAGGCGGAGTCCCGTAATTCGATCGCCTCGGCGGGCAGGGCGTTCGTTCATGCGCGATATTCTCCGGAGGCTGTCGGCGCTGCGTATGCGCAACGACTTGCGCATGTGAGCGCCTCGTAAGGCGATATGCCGGGTCACGCCCTCGTGCCTTCACCGGTAACCAGGGGGCGGGACGCAGCTTCGTTTTCCGGTCGTCCGGCTGGAGAAGGCAACTGAATACTTGGTTATTTGAATGAAAAAGCTGACTGTCCTGATAACAACCTATCACGAGGCGTTCGTGGTGCGAGGCGGGGGGGAGTATGAACTTCTTTCCATCGCGGATGGCTTGCGGCAGTGCGGGATCATTGCGGACATCTATGGGCCGTACTCCCGGCCTCTCGAATTCTACGATGTTGTCCTGCATTTCTCCGTGCATGGCGGTGGCTTGTCTCTTTTGCGTCAGATAAAGCAGGCGGGAAAACCGGTGGTGCTGTGGCCGAATCTTTGGGCCGACGGGCTCGATGACGCGGCCGTCAACGCGATTCGGGAGCATGTTGCGCTGGCGGACTATGTGACATTCAAGTCCGGTGCCGAGATGCGGAATTTCCTGTCGCTGGTTGACGTTCCGGAAGCCCGGATCGTCAAGTGCAAGGCCGTGGCGGATATGAGCCATCTGAAGCCGGTGCCGCGTGCTCTTTTTCCGGAGTTGTACGGGGTGCGGGATTACGCACTCTGGATCGGTCTGATCGAGCCGCGCAAGAACCAGCGCTCCATTATTGACCCGTTGCGGCAAAGAGGCATTCCGCTTGTGCTTGTAGGCAAGTATCGTGATCGGGCGTACTACGAAAGCTGCCGGAAGGCCGGGGGCAGCGATGTGATGTTCATTGACAGCCTGCCGCAGCGTTCCGAAATCCTGCGTTCGGCGTTCCAGAATGCGCTCTTCTACGCGGAATTGTCGCTTGAACCCGCGGGGCTTTCGGCGCTGGACGCAGGGTTGTCGGGTTGTCGCCTGCTGCTCAGCGATTCCGAGTGGTCGCGTGAGCATTTCCTGGAGCATGCCGAGTACGTGGATCCGCGTGCGGCCGATGACATCGCTGCCGGCATTGACAGGGTGTTGGGGCGCTCGGCACGCAATGCAGCGTTGTCGTCTCATGTGTCCGAATATTGTTTCCCGAATGCCATGGTGCCACTCGTTAATGTCCTGAGAAGGGCTGCCGAATGATCGTATATCTGGTCAGGCACGGGCTATCGAAGGCCAATGTGGCGCGACTCGTGACAGGGACGCCGGCGGACGGGCTTGTCGATGAAGGGCGTCGTCAAGCCGATGCGCTGGGGGGGTGGTTGCGTGGTGCCGGGGTCGTGCCCGACCGCTATCTGGTCAGTCACTGGGGGCGCGCCCGGCAAACCGCCGATTTGCTTTATCCAGGCGCGCCATGGGTCGTTGACGAGCGTCTCGGCGAGACGGACGCCGGATCTGCCGCCGACATGTCGCTTGAATCGTTCCTGGAGTCATGGCCGGATTTCTACGGATCTAATCTCAACTGCTATCCGGCGGGGGAGTCACATCAGAACCTGCACGAGCGGGTTGCGAACGCCTGGGCAGATATTCGGAGGAGCGACGCAAATGTCGTTCTCGCGGTCACGCATTCTGGTCCGATCAGTTGTCTGCTACAGCAGATGCTTGGTGTAGGGATGGATCGGTTTCCGGCCTTCCTGCCGTCCCATGCCAGTGTTTCCATTCTTGAGTCACGGGTGCCCTCGGGGAGCGGAAATCCGTCCTTCCGACTGAGAGGGTTTTCGGCCGGTCCTGTGCCTTTTGTGCCAACTTCGGCGGCGGCGCTCAGATGAAGAACCAAGACCAGTGCCGCGTGCTCGTGCTGCACAGGGAGTCCCTCGTGGCGCCCGGGGCGCCATCTCTTTCTGTTTCCGCCAGGTTGACGGAAGCGCTGGACTATCTCGGCAGCGAGTCCGGACTGGAGCATTGTTCCGTATCCGAAAGCGATGCCTGTATTGAACGTGCAGTGGCATGGTGTGACGTCATGCTGCTTAGCAAGCATCGGTCGGCGAGAACCCTGTATTTGGTTCGTCTGGCCCGCCGGCTTGGCAAGGGAGTCATTTACGACATCGACGACTGGATATTCTCCTTCCCGAGCTATAGCGGAGGTGCCGCCTGTGCCGCGGATAACCACTCGATCGAGATAATCAGGCTGTGTGATTTTGTGACCGTCGCAAACCGAGAGTTGATGCGACGCGTTCCACTGGTCGTGCCTGACGCGAAGCTCGTGTATCTCCCGAACGGCATGTGGGTGGAGCGTTATGGGCGACGTGCTGATGGGCGTGGGTCGAGTGAATGCTCAGGAAGAGTTCTATTTACCAATGCCGATTTTCTGAAGGTTCAGGAGTCCAAGGAGGCAATCCTCAGTGCGCTGAACGTATTCTTCATGCGTCATCCGGGGTGCGTGCTGGATTTTTTCGGTGATCCCTTTCCGGAAATGTTTTCACTGCCGTTTCTGCATTTCACTAACAGAATGCCCTATCAGGAGTACATGAGGGCGATTGTGTCCGGTGACTACATGTTCGCCATTACGCCGCTCGGCGCCGCAGAGGATGCAGAGTCCGCGGACTTCAATGCGTGCAAGAACCCATTCAAGTACATCAATTACGGGGTGGCACGGATACCCGGAATTTACTCGTCGGCGAAGATCTATCGGGATTGTGTAATCCCCGGAAGGACCGGGCTGCTTGTCGAGAACACCTTCGAGGACTGGCTGAATGCCATGGAGGAGTATGCGGTTTCAAGCTCCTTGCGGAAGACGGTTAGCGATGAGGCCTATGAGCATGTCTTGCGTGAGTTTCATGTGAGAGACGGCGCTCGTGTCCTGTCCCGGCTGTTGCAGCAACTGGCCAGTGGGTGCGACATCCTTGCCGCACAGCTCACTTCGGATCTGGATGGCGTTCGCTAGACGCTTTTCTTTCTCTAGTGTGCCGTGTCCCTTAATGTGTACTGCAGGTGTGTCAGTTGGGTTCTCGGGTGATGTCGAAAGTCTGCTTTCTGCGCTTTCGCATGAGCATGCAGAGATTGCGGTATCCGGGGGCGCTTCCCTTGAAACATGACTGAAAATTTGTTTTGGAGCAGCCGTTGAACATCGTTTTCAATACCTACCCATTTGCATTCGCTCCCCCGGGGGGCGGGGAAGTCCAGCTGCTGCACTACAGACACCATCTGGAAGCCGCTGGGATCGACGTTGCGCTGTTCGATCTGTGGCAAGGGGGGGAGCAACTGGTGAAGGATGCCGTCATGCATTTCTTCTCATGCATGCCAGGCTCTCTCCCATTCCTGAGTTTCTGCGCCCGCAGAGGAATACCGATCGTCGTTTCGCCTAACCTCTGGATTACCGAAGAAACGATGCATCAGTACCCGGTGGACGACATTCGCGGGGCACTGACCATTGCTGATGCCGTTGTCTGCAATTCCGACTTGGAGTGCGAGCAGCTTTCCCGCACGTTTGGATTGAGACGAGGGAAGTTCTACACTGTATATAACGGTGTGGACGCGACGTACTTCATCCCGGTTGCCCCGGCTATCTTTCGTCAAGCGTTCGGCTTAAAAGGGAAGTTCGTACTGAATGTTGCGAACATCGAGCGGCGGAAGAACCAGTTGGCACTTGTCCGCGCGATGAAGAGTTTCCCGGATTTGAGGCTCGTGGTTCTTGGTCACGTAAGAGACCAGGCTTACGCCGATCAGTGTGCAAGCGAGGGCGGTGAACAATGGCTGCACGCTGGCAGTCTGCCACATGGCTCGGAATTGCTACGTTCGGCCTTTGCTGCGTGCGAGTTGTTTGCGCTGCCCAGCACGCTTGAAACACCTGGATTGGCTGCGCTGGAGGCCGCCGCGTGCGGGCGTCCCGTGGTGGTCACGGCGGAAGGCTCCACTTCGGAGTATTTCGGGCAGGGCGCGATCTACGCCGATCCTGACCGGGTCGACAGCATCGTTCAGGCCATCGATGCGGCTCTCGTTTCCCCGCCTCCTTCGATGCAGAGCAGCGTCGAAACCGCATTCGCGTGGCAACACGTTATCAAGCGGCTGATCCCGGTCTACGAAAGCGTATTGGCGCAGAAGAACGAGAAAGCAACTTATTTCGCCAGTCGGAAGATCAGCGGTGAAGGCTTCAACGCTCCGGAGCTTGATGACGAGGGGTGCTTTGTCTGGAGCCGGCGGGAGTCGACTCTGGTGGTCAATGAAGGGCTTGTTGCGTGGCGCTGGTGGGCCCCGTCGGATATCGAAGTGGATATTTTTCTCGACGGCGAGCTGTTTAGAGAGGCGGTCCGCGTGAGTACTCAGTGGGATTCCTATTCGCTGGAACTGCCACCCCGCATTGACGGAGCGAAACGGGAACTTTGCATTCGGGTGCGTGGCGATGTAGTCGTCCAGGGGGAGCGGGAACTTGGAGTGATGTTTCGTGACCTGTTCTGGCTGGACGGGGCATTGACGTCGGCCGAGGAGCGTGATGCGTAGTGTTTGGCGCGGGGGCCGGCCCCGGAGGGCGCAGGCGTTGCGGGGGACGGCCTTCATCCGGCAGAGCGTGGTGAGCGGGGCTGGTTCCTCCGGAGTGCCTCGAGGTTTTCATTGCGGCTGCGTGGCTCTCGCGTCGAGGTCGATGGTTTTGTGGCTCGAAGATGCAAGCGGGTGATCAAGTCCTGCTGTAGCGCTGAACTGCTGTTTTCTACCGAATTGGATGTGGGCAATTCGGGGCTCGGGTCTTCGTTGCTGACCCAGGTGCAGGATGCCTGGACTCGCCTGTGCTGTCTGGTACAAGCGCACGATGCGGCTGGCCAATCGGACCCGCGGCATCTTGGTTTGGCCATCAGGTGGATACGTGGTGTTTGAAGACTAGAATCAGGTGTATGAGATGAGAATTGTGTTGGATCTTCAGGGGGCGCAAACGGGGAGCCGGTTCCGTGGTATTGGACGGTATTCCATGGCACTCGCGAAGGCGTTGATCAGAAACGGTAAGGAGCACGAGTTTTTTGTTGTTCTGAATGGACTGTTTCCGGAAACCTTAGGTTCGATTCGTGCGGAATTGGAAGGGCTTGTCCCGTTCGATAACATCAGGGTCTGGGACGCCGCAGGGCCGGTCCATGCCATGGATCCGGCAAATGACTGGCGGAGGTTTGCTGCCGAGCTGACGCGGGAGGCATTCATACAGAGTCTGAATCCCGATTTCGTTCACATCAGCAGTCTCATGGAGGGGTTCGGGGATAATGGCGTGCATAGTATTGGCCGCGCGCCGCATCCGTTTCCGGTCGCTGTCACTTTCTACGATCTGATTCCATTGATCCAGAAGAGTGTTTACCTGGATTTGGATCCTGCGTTTCGCAAGCCGTATTACGAAAAGCTGGACTACATGGAGAAGGCCGATCTGCTTTTCGCAATTTCGGAGTCGTCCAGGCAGGAGGCCATCGAACACCTCCATGCATTTCCAGAGGATGTAATCAATATCGGCGCTGCAGTGGACGACGTGTTTCGTCGTGTCCCGGTGTCTGAAGAGACGCGCCGGGCCGTGCTGGAGAAATACGGCGTAGGCAGGGAATTCATCATGTATTCCGGCGCAACCGACGATCGCAAAAACCACCTTGGCCTGATAGAGGCGTATTCTCTTCTGCCCTCGGAGATGCGGAGAAAGTACCAGCTTGTTCTCGTGGGAGGTTTGCCGCGAGATCATAAGGAGAAATTCCGGGCGTTCTCGCGTCAGAAGTTGGGAGATGAAGATGATGTAGTGATTACTGACCGCGTGACTGACGAAGAGCTCGTGATCTTCTATAACCTCTGCGCTTTGTATGTCTTTCCGTCGTGGCACGAGGGGTTTGGTCTGCCTGCGCTCGAAGCTCTTGCTTGTGGAGCTCCGGTCATTGGTTCGAACAATACGAGCATCCCCGAAGTTCTGGGACGGCAGGATGTGCTGTTTGATCCATTCAGCCCCCTAGCCATTGCGACCAAGATCGAGGAGGTTATCAACACTCCCGATCTGCTGCTGGACTTACGGGCGCATGGGCCGGTTCAGGCTCGCAAATTCTCGTGGGACGTGTCGGCAAGAAGGGCGTTGGAGGGCATGGAGGCGTGGCATCGGTGCAGTGAGGGATACTCGTCGCGAATCAACAGGTTTGTCGGGACCGAGTTCCCCCCCAAATGGCTGTTCCCCAAAATCGAACGGTTGCCCGGGATTGAAGGGAACGAATGGTGCCTCGACATTCTGCGAGATCGGGTGGCGCATAGCCGCTCTCGTTTTCCTCGGGCCCTGTTCGTGGACGTTTCAGAACTTGTTCAGCGGGACGGAAAGTCGGGCATACAGCGGGTCGTTCGAAGCATTTTGAAGGCATTGTTTAAGAAACCGCCGGAAGGGTTCATAGTCAAGCCAGTTTACGCAACAACTGATTGCCAGGGATACCGGTATGCGACTGAAATCTGGCGGCGGTATTGTCCGGAGGAGCTCGCCAAGGAGGGTTACATCGATTTCTGCTCGAGCGATGTGTTTTTCGGTCTGGACATGCAACATCATGTAATCCCGTATCAGTCCGAGTTCTACGAAGCCTTGCGTAAATTCGGCGTTCGGGTCTATTTCATGATCCACGATCTTCTTCCGGTCTTGTCGCCGGAGTTTTTCCCTCCGGCGACGTATGAAGATCATCGCCGATGGCTGAAGGTGCTTTCCGAATCGGCTGACGGACTGGTTTGTGTTTCCAGAACGGTTTCGGAGGAGCTGAAAGCCTGGTTGCAGGAGAATCCGCCGGCACGTGCCGAGCGCCTATTGATTGGTTGGTCCCACAATGGCGCGGATATCGAGCAGTCCGTACCTACTTTTGGTCTTCCGGACGATGCCGGACAGGTTCTTGAGGCGATCGGGGGGGCAATGAGCTTCTTGTCGGTGAGCACGATAGAGCCCAGAAAGGGACATGCCCAGATTCTGGACGCCGCAGATCTTCTGTGGGAGGCTGGTGAGAATGTGTGTCTGGTATTTGTCGGGAAGCAGGGCTGGAACGTCGAGGCACTCGCCGAGCGGATCAAGAGCCACCGGCACTTCGGCAAGCGTCTGTTCTGGTTGAACGGCGTCAGTGACGAATATCTGGCTCAGGTGTATCGGAGTTCGAAGTGCTTGCTTGGCGCTTCTCTGGGCGAAGGCTTCGGCTTGCCGATAGTCGAGGCCGCGATCAATCGCATCCCGATGATCGTTCGTGATATCCCCGTTCATCGGGAGGTGGCCGGCCATGGCGCGCGCTATTTCTCCGGGCTTGAAGGCCGTGATCTGGCTGCAGTAATGAGGAAATGGATTGCAGACTATCGATCCAACGTTGTTTTGAGGCCCGATGGAGTGAAGGTGATCGACTGGCAGCGGAGCACGGAGAACTTGTTGAAAGTTATCCTGGGCGGTGAGTGGTCGGATTCAATTTGATGGTTATTTGAGGAAAAAGAGAATGAAAGCTGTGGTAACGGGGATTACTGGCCAGGATGGAGCCTATCTTGCTGAGCTCCTGCTGCAGAAGGGGTACAAGGTCTATGGCACCTTCCGTCGTACGAGTTCGGTTAATTTCTGGCGTATCGAGGAACTCGGCATCCAGAATCACCCCGATCTGCACCTGGTGGAGTATGACCTCACTGATCTGTCCTCCAGCATCCGCCTGCTGCAGACCAGCGGCGCGACCGAGGTCTATAACCTCGCTGCCCAGAGTTTCGTGGGGGTGTCTTTCGAGCAGCCGATCACCACCGGGGAGATAACCGGTCTGGGCGCCGCAAACCTGCTTGAGGCGATCCGTATCGTCAATCCGAAGATCCGCTTCTACCAGGCATCCACTTCCGAAATGTTCGGCAAGGTGCAGGCGATTCCCCAGACGGAGACCACCCCCTTCTACCCGCGTAGCCCCTACGGCGTGGCCAAGCTCTACGCACACTGGATGACGGTGAACTACCGCGAGAGCTACGGGATCTTCGGCACCAGCGGCATCCTGTTCAACCACGAATCGCCGCTGCGCGGCCGCGAGTTCCTTACGCGCAAGGTGTCGGACAGCGTCGCCAAGATCAAGCTGGGCAAGTTGGATGTACTCGAACTCGGCAACCTGGACGCCAAGCGGGACTGGGGCTACGCAAAGGAGTACGTGGACGGCATGTGGCGGATGATGCAGGCCGACAAACCCGATACTTATGTGCTGGCGACGAACCGGACCGAAACCGTGCGTGACTTCGTGACCATGGCGGGAAAGGCCGTGGGTTACGACCTGCGGTGGGAAGGGAAAGAGGAGAATGAGGTTGGTATCGACCGCATCTCTGGCCGGACGCTGGTTCGCGTGAATCCTAAGTTCTACCGCCCGGCCGAGGTCGATCTGCTGATTGGCAACGCCGAGAAGGCTAGGGTCGATCTCGGCTGGGAACCGAAGACGTCCCTAGAGCAACTCTGCCAGATGATGGTGGAGGCGGATGTCCTGCGTAACGAGCGAGGCTGCTCGTTCTGAGCGGGGGTGAGATGAGACGCGTGCTGATAACGGGCATCAAGGGCTTCACTGGTCGGTATGTTGCTGCCGAGCTTGAGCGGCACGGGTGGGACGTGTGTGGCATCGGTTCGCATGACGAAGTGGGCGATGGCCGGTATCGGCGCGTTGATCTCTTGGATTCGGCGGGGTTGCGCACTGTGATCGCAGAGGTTCAGCCCGATGCTGTCGTACATCTGGCTGCGATTGCGTTTGTTGGGCATGGCGATGCGGATGCTTTCTACACGGTGAACCTCATCGGCACGCGCAACCTGCTCGCCGCGTTGGCTGCATGTGCCAAGACGCCGGAATGTGTGCTGTTGGCGAGCAGTGCCAATGTGTACGGCAACGCCATTGAAGGCGTACTCGGCGAGGGGGTTCCTCCCAATCCGGCCAACGATTATGCGGTTAGCAAGCTGGCCATGGAGTACATGGCCCGACTCTGGGCGGACAAATTGCCGATCGTGATCGCCCGGCCGTTCAACTACACCGGCTTGGGGCAGTCGGAATCCTTCCTGTTGCCGAAGATCGTTAGCCACTTCCGCCGCGGTGAGGAGATAATGGAGCTTGGCAATCTGGATGTGTGGCGAGATTTTTCCGATGTGCGGGCGGTAGCCGAGGCGTACCGTCGGCTGTTGGAGGCCTGTCCAGCGGGAGCAACGGTCAATGTGTGTTCCGGCCAGACCCATTCTCTGCGTGAAGTGGTCTCAATGGCGGAAGGGATTTGCGGGCGTTCGATTCGCGTGCAAGTGAATCCGGCGTTTGTTCGCGCCAACGAGGTAAAGAGCCTGTGCGGCGACCCATCCAGACTGCGGTCCATCATCGGCGACTGGGTGACGCCATCCTTGGAAGAGACGCTTAGCTGGATGTTGGAGCAGTGACTTGCCCATGCCGATTGTTTTAGGTCGCATTTGCACGGGACGCATCGCGAAGATTGCGGCGTTAGGCGGGAAGCAGTCGCTTTTTCCCGGAACGATCGAGCCAAGTAAGAGCTTCCGGGGGGGTGAATAATGACGTCACCCTCTTTACGCGTTCTTCACGTCTATCGGACCTATTTTCCCGACCCACCGGGCGGGCTGCAGGAGGCCATTAGGCAGGTCTGTGGAGCAACCCGGCCGTTCGGTATCGAGAACACGATCTTCACCTTGTCGACCAGATCGAAGCCTTCGGTGCTGCGGCGGCAGGAGGCGAGGGTCGTCCGGTGCCGCTCTTGGACGGCTCCGGCATCCTGCGATATCGGTGGCCCGGCGGCGTTCATGCGGTTTCGGGAATTGGCCACCGGAGTTCGACAGTTCAGCCCGAAAAATGACGATTTTGGCGAAGTCGCCTCAGTATTCATGCGGGTTTCAGGCCGATTTTTCTAAAACTCGTGTGGTGGCACGTTTGTAACAAGCAACGT
>NZ_WTVK01000097.1 GCF_012910805.1 Aromatoleum evansii | reverse complement strand
CCCCAACCCTCCCCTTGAAGGGGAGGGAGTAAGCCCGCGCCCACGCGAATCACGCCGCGGCCCGCGCCTTGGCGAGCGTCATCGCGGTGTCCTCGATCATGTCCTCCTGACCGCCGACCATCCCGCGCCGCCCCATCTCGACGAGGATCTCGCGCGCCGGCACGCCGTACTTCTTCTCGGCGCGCTTCGCGAACAACAGGAAGGAGCCATACACGCCCGCGTAACCGAGCGTGAGCGCATCGCGGTCGATGCGGATCGGGAAGTCCATGATCGGCACGACCAGGTCCTCGGCGACGTCCTGGATCCTGAAGACATCGACGCCGGTATCGATCCCCATGCGCGCGCACACCGCGACCAGCACTTCCATCGGCGTGTTGCCCGCGCCCGCGCCGAGACCCGCCGCGGCGGCGTCGATACGGTTCGCGCCCGCCTCGATCGCCGCGATCGAGTTCGCGACGCCCATCGCGAGGTTGTGGTGGCCGTGGAAGCCCAGCTCCATCGCGGGCTGCAGCGCCGCGCGCACCGAGCCGATGCGCTCGCGCACGTCCTCGGGCAGCATGTAGCCGGCCGAGTCGGTGATGTAGATGCAGTTCGCGCCGTAGCTCTCCATCAGCTTCGCCTGCGCGACCAGGCCCTCGGGGCTGTTCATGTGCGCCATCATCAGGAAGCCGACGGTATCCATGCCGAGCTTGCGCGCCATGCCGATGTGCTGCTCGGAGACGTCCGCCTCGGTGCAGTGGGTGGCGACGCGGATCGTCGACACGCCCAGCGCGTGCGCCATCTTCAGGTGATCGACGGTGCCGATGCCGGGCAGCAGCAGCGCCGACACGCGCGCCTGCTTCATCAGCGGTACGACCGCGCCGAGGTATTCCTCATCGGTGTGCGCCGGGAAGCCGTAGTTCACCGACGAGCCGCCCAGGCCGTCGCCGTGGGTCACCTCGATCAGCGGCACGCCTGCCTCATCCAGGCCGCAGGCGATGGTCTTCATCTGTTCGAGCGTCATCAGATGACGCTTCGGGTGCATGCCGTCCCGCAGGGTCATGTCATGGACGGTGATTTTCTTGCCGCGCAGTTCCATGGCGTTCTCCTCAGGCTGCGACACGTTGGGAGGCGACGGGCGCAAGCACCAGTTCGCCCTTGAGGATCTCCTCGGCGAACATCTCGGCGGTGCGTGCCGCCGCGGCGGTCATGATGTCGAGGTTGCCGGCGTACTTCGGCAGGTAGTCGCCGAGTCCTTCGACCTCGAGGAAGACGGATACGCGCTGGCCGTCGAAGACGGGGCCATTCACGAGGCGATAGCCCGGCACGTACTTCTGCACGTCCGCGATCATCGCGTGGATCGATTCCGTGATCGCCGCCTGGTCGGGTTCGGATTCGGTCAGGCAATGCACGGTGTCGCGCATCATGAGCGGCGGCTCGGCCGGGTTGATGACGACGATCGCCTTGCCCCGCTTCGCGCCGCCGACCTTCTCGACCGCGCCGGCGGTGGTGCGCGTGAACTCGTCGATGTTCTTGCGCGTGCCGGGTCCGATCGAGCGCGAGGACACCGTCGCGATGATCTCGCCATAGGCCACCGGCTGCACGCGAGAGATCGCCGCGACCATCGGGATCGTCGCCTGCCCGCCGCAGGTCACCATGTTCACGTTCATTTCACGCTGACCAACATGCCCGGCGAGGTTCACCGGCGGCACACAATAGGGGCCGATCGCCGCGGGCGTGAGGTCGATCATCAGCACGCCCATTTCGTTGAGCTTGCGGCTGTTCTCGGCATGCACGTAGGCGCTGGTCGCGTCGAAGGCGATCTGGATGTCGTCCGCCTGCACGTGCGGCAGCAGGCCGTCGACGCCGTCGGCGGTCGTCTTCAGGCCCATCTCGCGGGCGCGCACGAGCCCGTCCGAATCCGGGTCGATGCCGACCATCCACACCGGCTCCAGCACCGGGCTGCGCTGCAGCTTGTACAGCAGATCGGTGCCGATGTTGCCCGGCCCGATCAGCGCGCATCGGATCTTTTTCATCGTGTTTTCCTTATGGGTTCTCTGTTGGGGTGGCGCAGCGCACGCGGCGCGGAGGAGGAGAGCGATGGGTTTCGCGCCGCGTGCCTGCAACCGAAAAAACTATGCGAACGCGATCGAGCAGCTCCCCAGGCCGTCGATGTGCATCGTGAAGCGGTCGCCTGCGACGACCGGCACGAGCGGCGCGAGCGAGCCCGACAAAATCAGCTCGCCCTTGCGGAACGGGATGCCGAACTCACCGAGCGTGTTCGCGAGCCACGCCACGGCCTCCGCCGGGTGACCCTGCACCGCCGAACCCAGGCCGCTGCCCGCGGGCTCGCCGTTGCGGAACATCTCCATGCGCAGCGCCGCGAGATCCAGCCCGCGCGGATCGATGTGCTCGCGCCCGACCACGAACACGCCGCAGGACGCGTTGTCCGCGACCGTGTCCTGGATACGGATCTTCCAGTCGTCGATGCGCGAATCGACGATCTCGAAGCACGGCGCGACCCATTCGGTCGCCGCCAGCACGTCCTCGCGCGTCACGCCCGGGCCACGCAGGTCGGCCTTCAGCATGAAGGCAATCTCGCCCTCGGCGCGCGGCTGGATCAGTCCCGCCTGCGCGAGGCTCACCGTTGCGCCGTCCTCGAGCTGCATCGCGTCGGTCAGGAAGCCGAAGTCCGGCTGATGCACGTCCAGCATGTCCTGCACGGCCTTGCTCGTGACGCCGATCTTCTTGCCGATCACGCGCTCGCCTTCCGCCTCGCGCCGCTGCAGCAGGCGCAGCGAGATGCGATAGGCGTCGGCGACGGAGATGCCGTCATGGCGCGAAGTGAGCGGCGCCACGGTGCGTCGGCCGCGGAGCGCGGCATGCAGCTCGTCGCCCAGGGTTTCGATCAGGGATTTGTCCATGCTTGTCTTTGTTGTCGTCTCTGTTGGATAGGCGTGGCGACTCAGCGTGTCGGCTCAGCCCGGCCACACGCTCGATTCGGCCCCGCCGTCAACCTCGATGACCTTGCCGGTCACCCAGCGCGACGCGTCGGAGGCGAGGAAGAGCGCCGCCGCGGCGATGTCTTCGGTCTCGCCGAGGCTCTGCAGCGGAGTGTTCTTGATCATCCCGTCGCGCATCTCGGGGGGCAGCACGCGGTTGAGCGCATCCGTCAGAATCGGTCCCGGCGCGATCGCGTTCACGCGCACCTGCGGCGCGAAATCCTGCGCCAGCAGCCGCGTGAGCTGTGTCAGCGCGGCCTTCGCCGTGCCGTAGGCGCTGAAATGCGGCTGCGCGTAGCGTGCGGCGCCCGACGTGATGTTGATGATGTTGCCGCCGCCCGCCTCGCGCATCAGCGGCACGCAAAGCTGGCTCAGCGCATAGGCCGAGCTCACGTTGAAGCGGAACACGTCCTCGAACTCCGCGGGCGTCATCTTCAGCGGATGGTTCGGCCCCGCGCCGCCCGCATTGTTCACGAGATGCGTCATCCGCCCGAAGCTATCCTGCGCGGCGGCGACGAGCGCTGCCCGCTGGCCGCCATCATTCACGTCGCAGGACACGGCGAGCGCCTGCCGACCCATCGCGCGCACCTCGGCCGCCACGGCCTCCACGTCCGCCAGCGTGCGCGCCGCACAAACCACGTCGGCGCCGCGCTCGGCGAAGGCCAGCGCGATCGCACGCCCGATGCCGCGCCCCGCGCCCGTCACCACGGCCACACGGCCTTCCATGCTGAAGCGATCGATGATGCTCATGCGTTCTCCGGTTGAAGGGTTCGAAAGGTCCACTCAGCGAGGAGCCCACAGGTCGGGCAGCCCCGGATCGGTCGCGGCGACGAAGCGCTTGAGCATCAGCTTGAGCGCCATCACGTCGCCCGCGCCGAGCTTGTCTGCGAGGTTGTCCTCCTGCGCCTTCGCCAGCGCAATCTGCCGCAGCGTCACTTCGCGCCCGTCGGCGGTCAGCACGAAACGGCTCGCCTTTCCGTGCTGCTCGCACGCCACGAAGCGCCGTGCCTCCAGCGCAGCCATCATTTCCGGCGTCGCCTCGATCCCCGTGTAGCTCACGAAGGCGTTGATCTCGTCGAGCGTGAGGTTGTCGCGGATACACAGCACCGACAGCAGGAAGAAGTTCGCC
Source organism: Aromatoleum evansii (assembly GCF_012910805.1). Lineage (GTDB taxonomy): Bacteria > Pseudomonadota > Gammaproteobacteria > Burkholderiales > Rhodocyclaceae > Aromatoleum > Aromatoleum evansii. The sequence continues at coordinate 8,273 of NZ_WTVK01000097.1, read as the reverse complement.
TCATCGAGCGCGTCGCCCGCCAGCATGCGGCGCAAGCCGAACAGCATCTGGTAATGGGCGCGCCCCAGCAGGTAGCCGAGCAGATCCTCGGTGTAGCTGCACTCCGGCGGGGGCGCTGCGGCCAGCCGCAATTCGCTACGCGGCTTGCGCGCCGCCAGCGCATACTGGCCCGCCTGATACACGAGCGGAGCCTGCTCGCTGCGGTCGTAGGCGCGCACTTCGCCGACGAAGATCACGTGATCGCCGCCCTCGTAGGTGAAGGCGGTGCGGCACTGGAAGCGCGCCGTGCAGCCGGGCAGCAGCGGCGCCTTGCTGATACCCTCGTCGAGCGCGATGTCGGCGAACTTGTCCCCCCCCTGCGAGGCGAAACGGCCCGACAGGCCTTCCTGCGCGGCCGAGAGCACGTGCACGTTCCAGTCCTGGCTCGCCGAGAAGGCCTCCAGGCTGCGCGCGTTCTTCGCGAGGCTCCACAGCACCAGCGGCGGATTGAGCGACACGGAATTGAAACTGTTGGCCGTCACCCCCACCGGCGTGCCGTCCGGCGCCCGCGTGGTGATGATCGTGACCCCGGTCGTGAACGTGCCGAGCGCGGCACGGAACGCCTGCGGATCGAAGCTCGCTTGAGACGTCATCGGGGGCCTCCGGATACAGGGAACATGGCCGCAGTATCAAAGTTGGCCAGGCCTGCAACATCGTCCCAACGGACTAACAGCGAAACCGCAGGATGCACGCCCCTCCGGCGGTGCGAATTCCGCGCCGCCGGTCGCGATGACAGCGAGAAAAGGAGGAGGTGTTAGCGCGGGGGATGGACGTAATCGCCGGGCACGAACACGTAGCCATCCATCAGCCGTCGCGCACTGCGGCTCATCGTGGCCCGCTCGACCCGCCAAGCTCCGCCGAGGCATGCGGCCGCGGCCCCCACTGTCAGACGCCCCGACGGATGCCCGATGCGAATTTCACCGCGCGGCCCGCCGGCGCCGAACAGGCGCGACACCACCGTCCCCGGAATGGCTGCCGCAACGGCCAGGGCAATCGCGCCGGTGCCGGTCATCGCATGATGCAGTTTGCCCATCGACAGGATGCGCGCGCACAGGTCGATGGCTTCGGCCTCCACCCGCCGCCCGTCCGAGGCGGTGAAGCTCGTCGGCGGCGCAACGAAGGCGAGTTTGGGCGTGTGCGGGCGGCTTTCCGTCGCCTCGCCCGCGGTACGAGCCAGACCCATCGCCACCGCCCCGCAGGCGCGCAAGGACTCGCAGCGCGCGAGCACCGCCTCGTCCTGGTTGATCTCGGGCTGAAGCTCCGTCCCGCGGAAGCCCAGCGCCGCCGCATCCACGAAAATGGTCGGATTGCCCGCATCGATCAAGGTCGCCTCGATCCGCCCCAGTCCCGGCACCTCGAGCACATCGATCGGACGTCCGGACGGAAACATGGCTCCGCCGTCGCTGCCCTCCTCCGCCGCGGGATCGAGGAATTCGAGCCGAATCTCCGCCGCCGGGAAGCTCACGCCATCCAGCTCGAAATCGCCCGTCTCCTGCACCTCCCCCCCCTGCATCGGCACGTGCGCAATGATCTTCCTGCCGATATTCGCCTGCCAGATCCGCACCACGGCCCGGCCCTCGGCGGGAGCTTCGACCAGGCCGCGCGTAATCGCGAAGGGCGCGACGGCCGCCGTCAGATTGCCGCAGTTTCCGCTCCAGTCGATCACGGGGCGCTCGACCGACACGGCGCCGAACCAGTAGTCGACATCGCAATCCGCACGGTGGCTGCGGCGCACCAGAACGACCTTGCTGGTGCTGGAGGTGGCGCCCCCCATGCCATCGATCTGCTTGCCGTAGGGATCCGGGCTGCCGACCACCCGCATCAACAGTGCGTCGCGCAGCGCGGGGGCGTCCCGCACTGCCTCGGGAAGATCCTCGGGGGTGAAGAACACCCCCTTGCTGGTGCCGCCGCGCATGTACGTGGCGCGCACGGCGATCTGACGGGACGACCGGTTCATAAAGCAGCCTGGACAAAGGTGAGCAAGATTGCGCGCCCGCATGGAAGCGCCGAACCAAGCCTATCCGGGCACCTTGCGCAGTGGCAAGTGAATCGCCCGTCTGGGCACCCGGTATAATCGCCGCCGATCAATACGGATGAGTATGGAACATGTTCGACTGGAGAGCCTACGAAGACGGCATCTACGCGTTCGATGCCGGCTATGTGCGCCCGATTCTCGCGGCCATTCACCTGATCGTCGACAACGGCCGGGTGGCGCTGGTGGATACCGGCAGCAACGACTCGCTGCCCAATGTGCTCGCGGCGCTCGACAAGCTGGGCCTCACCCGCGAAGCGGTCGACTACATCATCCTCAGCCACATCCACCTCGACCATGCAGGCGGCGCCGGCACCCTGATGCGTGAGCTGCCGAATGCGCGTCTGGTCGTGCATCCGCGCGGCTCCCGCCACATGGCCGAACCGTCCAAGCTGGTCGCGGGCGTCACGGCCGTGTATGGCAAGGACTACGTCGAAACCGTCTACGGTGACATCCTGCCGATTCCCGCCGATCGGATCATCGACGCGCACGACGGACTGGTGCTGCGGCTGGGACAGCGCGAACTGCTCTGCATCGACACCCCGGGGCACGCCAAACACCACATTTGCGTCGTCGATCATCAGGCCCAGGCCATCTTCAGCGGGGACATGTTCGGCATTTCCTACCGCGAATTCGACGTCGACGGCCGCCAGTTCATCCTGCCGACGACCTCCCCGACCCAGTTCGATCCGGCCGAGATGCACGCGTCGATCGACCGTCTGATGAGCTTCGCACCCAGGTTCATGTATCTGACGCATTACGCGCAGCTGCATGACGTGCCCGCGCAGGCCGACGCGCTGCGCCGTCGCCTCGACCGCTTCGTCGCGATCGCCCTCGCCCACGGCGCGGACGGCGATGGCCGCCAGGCGACGATCAAGGCAGCCATCACCGACTACATGATCCGCGAGCTGCGCGCGCACGGTTGCACACTGCCCGTGGACGAGATCGCCGCGGTGTTGGCAACCGACCTCGAACTGAATGCGCAGGGGCTCGCCCACTGGTTCGATCATCGCGAAGGCGTGAAAAGCTTACGGTAATCTGTACAATATCCTGTGCATTTTGCGCGACTCAGGAGGCCATCATGGCTATTTCCGCAAGCGACGTCGTCCCGCTCTCGCACGCGCGGGCCAACTTTTCCGAACTGGCGGAAGAGGTCAAGGGCGGCGCCGAGAAAATCATCACCAAGAACGGCGAGAGCTACGTCGCCTTGATCGACGCCAACCGTCTGGACTATTACCACCAGCTGGAGCGTGAGCGGATTCATCTGCTGCTGATCGACGAGGCGACCGCGGGACTCGATGATGTGGCCGCGGGCAAGGTGACGGACGCCCGCACCGCGATTCAGTCGATCAAGCGCCGCCGCAACGCCTGAGTTGCGACGGATCTGCGTGTGGCAAGAAATCTCGCCGTCAAACTCACTGCAAACTTCGAGCGCAATCTCGAAGACATCGAACGCTTCCTGACCGATGCAGAAGTGCCGCACGCCTTCGACAGCTTGCTGGACGAACTGCTTGAAACGGTGATTCCCAACCTCGAGCGCTACCCCGCAATGGGGCGATCGTTCCTGACCCGTCAGCCACGCTCTGTCGAAGCGACCAATGCACTGGCAAGGCTCCGTGCAAAGTTGTCGGCACTGACGGCCGATATGGGCGCTCTCCGCGAATACGTCCTCAAGGACTACCTGCTGCTCTACGCTCAGACGGAAGGGACGATCTACTTGCTGGCGATCCGACACCAGCGACAACTTTCCTTCGACTTTGCAGGGCACTGGACGCGATAGCCCAACCGGCCGCTCCGCCATGGTCCGATCGGACGAGGCCGGCCCTCGCCATGCGGTGATAGTGTTGCGTCCAAAGCGCACGCTGCATTCCGCCGCGCGACACTTCTCCGACAACCCAACGGAACCGCCCACGCCATGACATCCCCCGCAAGCACCGTCGCCGGCCTGAACGAAATGCTCGCGCAGCAGAAAACCGCCTTCACGGGCGCCGGCCCGGTCGGCGCGGACGAACGCCGGGCCCGCATCCAGGCCGTGATCGACCTCCTCGTGAAGCATCACGAACCCCTCGTCGCCGCGATGGATGCCGACTTCGGCAACCGGCCGAAGGGCTTCTCGCTGATGAACGACGTGCTCGGCTCGCTGACCTCGCTCAAGCACGCGCGCGACCACCTCGAAGCGTGGATGCAGAACGAGAAGCGCCAGCCCTTCACGCCCTACGATCACTTCGGCGGCGAAGCCTGGGTGATGTACCAGCCCAAGGGCTCGGTGGGCATCATCGGCACCTGGAACGCCCCGCTGTTCACGCTGCTGAGCCCGCTCGCCTACGTGCTTGCCGCCGGCAACCGCGCGATCCTGAAACCCTCCGAAATCACGCCCCGCACCGCGGCCGCCGTCGCCGAGGCCTTCGCTGAATTGATCGACCCCGCCATCGTCGGCGTCGTCACCGGCGGCCCGGACATCGGCGAAGCCCTCAGCCGCCAGCCCTTCGACCATCTCGTGTTCACCGGCAGCACCACCGTCGGTCGCGAAGTGATGCGCAATGCCGCCGAAAACCTCGTGCCGGTCACGCTCGAACTCGGCGGCAAGTCGCCGACCATCGTCGCGCGTAGCGCCGACCTCGCGACCACCGCCTTCCGCATCGCCGCCGCCAAGGCCTCCAACGGCGGCCAGCTGTGCGTGAATCCGGATGTAATTTACGCGCCGCGCGAACGCCTGGAAGACTTCGTCGGCGCGCTCAAGTCCGCCTACGCCTCGCTATTCCCCACCGTCGCCGGCAACCCGGACGTCGTCGCGGTCGTCAACGCCCGCCATCTCGACCGCGTCGAGGCCTACGTGGACGAAGCCACCGCGGCCGGCGCGCGCGTCGAAGTCACGCCCGCACCGACGCCGGCCGACCCCGCGGACCGCCGCCGCCCCCTGCGCATCGTCATCGACCCGCCGCGCAGCTGCCGCATCATGCAGGAAGAGATCTTCGGCCCCGCCGTGGTCGTGCTGCCCTACGACGACATCGATGCCGTCATCGCCGACATCAATGCCCGCCCCCGCCCCCTTGCGCTGTACTACTTCGGCGAGGACGCAGCCGAGCAGCAACGCGTACTCGAGCACACCCTCTCGGGCGGCGTAACGATCAACGAAGCCATGTTTCACGCCGCGATGCAGGACGCGCCCTTCGGCGGCGTAGGTGCCTCGGGCATGGGCCATTACCACGGCCGCGAGGGCTTCATCGAGTTCAGCCACGTGCGCACGGTGTTCAAGGCGCCGGCTTACGACCCGCGGCGCGAATGGGGCACCCTGCCGCCCTACCCCGAGCATTTCCTCGCCGCGATGCAGTCCCAGGTCACTCCCTGACAACGCACCCGACCCGACACTGGAGGATTCCCGATGGCACCCGAGATTGACCTCGCAAGCCGATTCGCCGCCTCCGGTCTCGGCGTCCCCGAATACGACCACCTCATCCGGCTCGTCTACGAAGGCGTCACCGAGACAGTGCCCTGGACGCGGCTGCTCGAAGCGCTCCGCCAGCGGCTCGACGCCAACTACGTCTCGTTGATCCTGCGTCCGCCGACGCCCGAGCAGCAGTGGCGCGTCGTCTTCGCCGGCGAAGCCCAGCCGGCAATCGCCTCCACGTACGAAACCTTCTTCTACGCGATGGACCCCTTCGTCAATCTGCCCGCCGACCGCATGGTCACGGTCGACGAAGTGATCAACGAGGCGGACTGGCTCAAGAGCGCCATCTACCAGGAATTCCTCAAGCCGCTCAACATCCGCTACTACATGGGCGCCGACGTCGGCGGCGGCAACGACGCCATCTGCCGCATCCGCGTCAGCCGCCCTATCGGCTCGGTTCCCTTCTCCGAACACGAGCGCGCGCTCTGCACGCTGCTGCTGCCGCACCTGAAATGCGCCGTGCGCCTGCGCTCCGCGCAGGACGCCACCGAGGCTGAGCGCACGGTCTACGCGGGCGCGCTGGAGCGCCTCTCAATCGGCGCCGTGATCCTCGACAAGAAGGGGCGCGTGCTCAAGACCAACCGCGCCGCCGAAGAAATCCTCGCCGAACGAAACGGCATCAGCGTCGTCCAGGGAGGCCTCCAGGCCTCCTACGGCAGCGAGAATCGCGAACTGCACCGCCTCATCGACCAGGCCGTCGCGGGCCACACCGACCGTGGCCCCGGCGTCGTCGGCGCGATGTCCATCACCCGCACCGCCGGCCACGGCAACCTCGGCATCCTCGTCCGCACCGCCCCCATCACCGAGTGGTCGGAAACCGCCAACCGCCCCGCCGCGGTCGTCGTCATCCGCGACTCGGAGTCCCGCGTGCAGGCCTCGCAGGCGCTGATGAAACGCCTCTACAGCCTGACGCCCGCGGAATCGACCCTCACGCTCAAGCTGCTCGACGGGCTCACCGTGGACGAGGCGGCGGAAGAACTGTCCATCAGCCGCAACACGGCGCGCTGCCAGCTGCGGGCGATTTTTGCAAAGACGGGGGTGACGCGGCAGACGGAGTTGCTGCGGCTGCTGCTCGGGGGCGTGATTCCCCTGGCGTAAGCGCGCCGGGCACCAGCTTTATCTTCTGCAATCCGGTTTCGCGTCAGGCATCGGCCTATACTGATCTCGTACCGGCTCGAGTCGGTACTTCTCAGGAGCAGCATCATGGGCAAACAAAGACACAGCACGAAGGAAGAGAAGAAACAGGCTCTCATGACCCCGAAGGAAAAGCGGGAAGCGAAACACGCGAAGAAGCACGCGAAGGATTACGTGCCGATGATTCCCCATTGAACGGAAAAGCCTGCGACGCTGGCAGCGTCTTGCACCGAAATTATCGCTTCCTACCCATAAGGCCAGTCGGCCGATGCAGCACTTCGAATATTTGATCCGCAGCGACCTCCACGACATGGCGGAAGACGTCGCCCGCCCTTTCGGAAGCCGGGAACGTGAACGGCTGAAAGCCTACACCGAGGTGGTAGCAACCGAGCTCAACAAGCTCGGAGCCTTGGGGTGGGAACTGGTCAAGGCGCCCGACGTCGCCACCAACCGCAGCTGGATCTTCAAGCGGCCGATGGCCTGACACTTGGTTGCCGACTCCCTGATCCGGGACGCATAGGGCGCCGTCTTCTGAATCCACGTGCGGAGCTGCCAGCCCAGCTCGTCGGTACGTGCGGATCGCCTGGACCGTCCGGTTTGGTCCACCACCATTTCTCGCACTATTCCCTTCGCCCTTGCGTGAGTATCACTTTCGACTCACGCTTGCATCAATGTAGATGCAGCGAGGCGCCCATGAGAACCACCGTGACAATCGATGATGCGCTCTACGAGCGAGCGCTCGAAGTGGCCGAGCCCGGCATGGACAAGGCCGACCTCTTCCGCGAAGCGATCAAGACTTCCGTCAGAGTCCAGTCTGCAAAACGACTGGCGGCCCTTGGCGCCACCGCACCGGACATGCAAGAGATTCCCCGTCGCCGCGAGGACGCTCGATAGTTAACCGCGTTCTGGTCGACACCTAGGTATGGATCGACCACCCCCGGCGCCGCACTGCTCCGCTAATTGACCTGCTGGAGCGGGACCTCGTTGTCACGCATCCCCTTGTCGTCGGCGAAATCGCGTGTGGCCCCCCACCAGACCGGGTTCGCACTCTGCCGGATCTGACCCGCTTGCAGCACGCCCAACAGGCCAGCGTTCGGGAAGTCATGGCGTTCATTGAACGCGAACGCCTGTTCGGCCTGGGCTGCGGGCTCGTTGATCTGTTCTTGTTGGCCTCCACGCTGCTGACGCCAGGGCTTGAACGGTGGACGCTGGAGAAGCGACTGAGCACACTGACGCGCCGATTCGGCGTGATGCATCAACCCACCGTTAACTGACCCGTCCTGTAACGCACTCGGCTGGGGCGCACCGCCGAATCCGCGATCACACTGAAGCTCGACCACCGCTTGACGGGCCGCAACTCGGCCAATGCCGACGTTGCCCCCGCGACCCAAATCGGTCCGAAATGCATCGGTTACCAGTCGCTCGGCCACAGTGCAGACTGAGCGGCAGCCTTGCTGCCTTGCGAGGGTGCCCCCCGCTCTGATAGTGACGTCTGGCCTGCTCCCGATTCTCCGGACACATTGCATGGCAACATGTGTCTAGGAGGAATCGATGCGAACAAGAAGGAAGTTCTCGGACGAGTTCAAGCGCGAGGCGGTGCGTTTGGCAACGCAGCCGGGT
>NZ_WTVK01000096.1 GCF_012910805.1 Aromatoleum evansii | reverse complement strand
CCCCCCGGGTCACTCCCCCCAGCGTGGGGGCCCCGATCAGAATTTCTGCAACACCTCCACCTTCGCCGCGCCGCGCAGCTTCTGCAGCGCGCTGCTTCCGGCCTCGGCGCGGCGGCTCACGACCAGGTACTCGCGCACCTGGCGCTTCGCCTCGGCCTCCGGCATGCCTGCGGGAGCGGGTTCCTGTTCCAGGGTGCGCCTGACGTCCTCGTCGCTGACCTCGGGCATGCCCGCCAGCGCCTGCAGCGCGCGGCTGGCCGCCAGCTCGTGGCGCAGGTATTCGGCGTAGGTGGCCTCGTTGAAGCCGGCGTCGCGCACGCGGCGCTCGTAGGCCTCGCGGGTCGCGAAGCCCCCCTCGATACCCTTGCGCGCCTCCTCGACGGCGGCGTCGTCGACCTTCATGCCGCGCCGCTGCGATTCCTGCCACAGCAGCTCCTTGTCGATGAGCTGGTCGAGCGCTTCGCGCTTGAGGCGCTTGAACACTTCGGGATTGCGGATCGCGGCGACGTTGCGCGCCTGCAGCTTGAGGTAGTCCTCGAAATGGCGTTCGAGGCGGAAGACGGAGATCTCCGCACCATTCACGCGCGCCGCGACGCCGACCTCCTGCGCGGCGGCCGGCGTTGGCAACGCGAGGGTGCAGACCAGGCACAGGGCCGCCGCCCCGAGCCGCAGGCCGCTCAGCACGTGGCGAACGGCCCCTCCTCTCCTCTCCTGCGCCGTGGCGGCGCGCCTGCCCTGTACCTGGTCTGTCCTCACTCGTCTTCCTCCTAACAATAGCCCATTGCCTCACTCCTGCACCGTATCCAGCCGCACGTAACGGCCGGTCGGGCGGAACACGCGCTTCTGCGCATCCACGCCGACGATGTGGGCGCCGGGCGCGCCGATGCGCTGCCCGGGGCCGAAGCCGATGGCAGGCGTCACGCCGGTCTGGAAGCCGTGCAGGTTCTCCAGCGCGGCGACCAGCTTGTCGCGGCTGGCGTCGCGCCCCGCACGCTTCAAGCCTTCCGCCATCACCATCGCCGCGGCGTAGGCGCCGACCTGGAAGGCGGGGTGGCGCTCGCCTGCGCCGCTCCTTTCGCGCACCGCGCGCAGTGCGCCCGCGCCCTGCGGGCTCCAGTCCTGCGGCAGCGTCGGGTAGGCGATGAACACGCGCCCGGCCTGCGCCGGCGCAAGCTGCAGCGCGGACGCGCCGACCTGGTTGGCGGCGGCGAACAGCCACGGCGGCGACTTCTGCAGCGGCGCCTGCGCCGCGAGCGCGCCGAAGTCGGCGTCGCGCCCCATGAAGAACACGGCCTGCGCCCCCTGCCCGGCCAGTGCCGTGCCCACGCCGGCCGCGTCGAACGCGCCGGGTACGTAGGCATAGGCGCGCACCTGCGACCAGCCGCGGCGCGCGAGGCGCTCGGCCAGTGCGCGGGCGATGGCGCCACTGCGGGCTTCGTCCGGGTGCACGATCGCGGCGGGCGGATTCGCGAGCTTGAGCGCCGCGGCGGCGTATTCGCCGAGCGCGCCGAGCTGCTCGCCCAGACCGGGCAGGGGGTCGAACACGAAACGGCCGCCGCTGCCGGTGAGATGGGCGAGCGGACCGACCACGGGAATGCGCGCGGCATCGGCGAGTTCGCCCAGCCGCCCGTCGAGCGCCGGCACCAACGGCGCGACGACGGCGAACACTTTTTCGTCCTCCACCAGGCGGCGCAGCGCCGCCTCCGCGCCCGCGGCGTCGGTGCCGGGATCCGCGACCACCAGCTCGACGCGCCGCCCATGCACGCCGCCACCGGCGTTCACGGCGTCGAAAGTGCCGCGCAGCAGGGCCGTGACGGTCGCGCCCAGCTCGGCCAGCGGGCCGGCCGCAGGCTGCAGCGTGCCCACGCGCACGGCGTCGGCGAGCAGGCCCGGATCGCCGTCGTCCTCCAGGCGCTTGAGGTAGGCCGTCAGGTCCTCCACGTCGCGCGCCGACATCGTGAAGCGCGGCATCGCGGGGTCGAGCCGGTTGCCGCCCGCATCGACCCCGCTGGTGATGGCGCGCGCGAAGCTCGCGGCGTCGTAGGCCGGCCGTTCGCGCCCGTTTTCCAGACGCTGGCCATAGGAGAGGGCAAGCCGCCGCCAGGTGATGTCGGGCGGGCGCACGCCCCCCTCGCGCCGCCCGCGGCCATCAGCGCCGTGGCAGTTGGCGCACGGCACCACCGTTGCCGGTATTGCCGTGTCCGCACCACCGACGCGGGCCGCTATGCTGCTGCCGGAGGCACTGCGGCCCTCGAGGAAGATCTGCTTTCCGGCCTGTTCGGAAGCAGTCAGCTCGATTGCGGCCACAGGCCCCGCGGCGCATGCCAGCGCGGCCATCACACCCGACCACCATGAGAGGCGGCGGCTTGCCATGATCGTCACCGTGCCGCGCTCACCTTCGCGACGGGCTCGGTGAGCACCTTCAGCCGCTCGGCGATGGCCGGCGGGGGCGCATCGGGGCGGATCTTGTTCCAGCGCTTGGTCGCGACGTCGCCGGCGATCAGCAGCGTGGAATGCTCCTCGGCGCTCTGGCCGAGCTGGCCGAGGCGGCCCAGCACGAAGTCGACCTTGGCCTTGTCGCCGGTGAGGAAGGTCCAGTTCGGATTGTCGGCCTCGTTCTTCACCGCGAAGGCCTTCAGCGAGGCCGGCGTGTCGTTCAGCGGATCGCTGCTGATCGAGATGAAATGCACCTTGCGCGCGGCCTCCTCGCCCAGCGCGTCACGCACCTCCTTGAGCTTGCGCGTGATGAGCGGGCAGGCGTCCTTGCAGCTCGTGTACACCACGTTGAGCATCACCACGCGGTCCTTCAGCACGTCGCTGTAAAACTGCACCCTGCGGCCGTTCTGGTCGACGAGCTCGGTGTCGGTGAAGTAGGCGCGTGCGTCGTGCGTGCCGCCGCCGGTGGCGGGGGCCACGACAGGCTGGGCGGCCGGTTGGGTGCTGGCCGCGGCGGCGCCGTGCTTGTCGGCGTGCCCGGCGTGGTCGCCGTGACCGGCATGCCCGTCATGATGCTTGCCTTGCGCGAAGGCGCCCGAGGCGACAGCCAGCCCGAGGGCGGCGAGGGATGCGCGGATGAGGGTGCGGCGTGCAGCGATCATTGTCTTACTCCCGGGTGGCGGCACGCGCCGCGATCAGCGATTCGACCTGCGCGACCAGCATCGCGGGGTCCGCGAAGCCGTAGAAGCGCGTCCATTTGCCCGTGCGACCGTCGCCGACCATCATCACGACGGGGTGGTCCTCGAAGTTGGGTGTCCACGTGCCCAGACCCTTGAGCGTGTCGTTGACCGCCGTGGTGCTGCCGGTAAGCCACGACCACCCCGCGCCCGCCCCGCGGGAACGCGCGTAGTCGCGCAGGCGGGCGGGGGTGTCGCGGACCGGATCGACGGTGAGCGAGACCAGCGCGACCTCGCGCCCGACCTTCCCGCCGAGTTTCTGCTGCACTTCGCCCATGATCGCGGAGACCACCGGGCACACCGTGGTGCAGCTGGTGTAGACGAAGTCCATCACGACGATGCGGTCGCCGATCACTTCGGACTTGAGGCGCCGCTCCTTGCTGTTCTGGTCGAGCAGCAGCACGTCGGCGAAGCGCACCGTCACGTCCTCGGGCAGCTTGATGTCGGAGTTGGCGTGATTGGCATGATTCGCGTGGCCCGCATGCGCGGCGTGGGCATCGGCCGCGGCAACCTTCGTCGCCTGCGGCTTCATCGCATGTTCGGAATGCGCCCGCGCCAGGCTGGGCACGATGAAACTCGCCGCCACCGTGAGGGCCAGCGCGATCAGGCTGGCCTGCATGATTCTCTGCTTGCGCTGCTGTTTCATGGATATCGCTCCTGCGTGCTTCTTCATCACCGCTGCCTTCTTCATCATCGCCCCCTTCTTCCTCACTTGCCCGCCACCGCCGACACCGCGCGCAGCGTCAGGTAGGGCTTGTTCTGCGTGTCCCTGAGCGCCTCCGAGTCCACATGCACGTAGTACGCGCCGGTCTCGCCGAGCTGCACCTGCGCCTCATACACCCCCTCGCCCACCTCGCGTGCCGCAGCGCTCTGGCGCGTGCCGGCCGGGGCGACGAAGTAGCTCACCTTCAGGTCCGTGAGGCCGGTGCGCGGCGTGTCCTTGCGGCCGGCGACGAGGCGGAAGCGCACCGTCGCCTTGCCCGGCGCCTGCACCGTGACCGGCGACGGCAGGAACTCGAGGCGCGGCACCGCGAGCTTGGCGTCGCTCACCACGCCCGGCTTCACCTCGGCGCTGAAGCAGTGCAGCACCTGCGGGCGGTCGAGCATGAAGGCGACGTCGAACTTGCCCGACGCCGGCAGCGTGACCTGGGTCGAGAACACGCCCGGTTCGCCCTGCTTCATCGCGCGGTCGACCACCGTCACCGCGCGCGCCGTGTGGCCGCGGTTGAGGTAGCCGGTCATCGGCGCGTTCATGCCTTCCATGTAGAAGTAGGTGGTGTTGTTGGCCGGATTCACGACGAACACCGAGCCCTCGTCGTTGCGCGCCGCGAGGCTCGCCGCCAGCGGCAGGTCGCCCGCCAGCTTGGGCGCCTCGCCGCCCGCCGCGAAGCTCTGCAGCACCGGCGCGCGCCCCTTGCCCAGCGTGTCGAGCTTCACCATCGTCACGCGCTCGGTGGCGAGCCCGCGTACGTAGGCGTAGCCGGACGTGAAGGTCACCTGGTAGGGCTCGGAGGCGACCTTGATGTCATGCACGACCTCGTCGCTGCCGGCATCGACGACCGTCGCGACGCTCTCCAGCGTGTTCAGCGCGAAGCCGTAGCGGCCGTCGGCGGTGAAGCGCACCGGCCCGAGGCCGGGCTTGGCCTGGATGACCTTGCGCGTCGCCAGCGTCCTGGCGTCGATCACGGTGATCGTGCCCGCCTGGCCGTCGGCCACGTACAGCGCCTTCGACAGCCCCGATTGCGCCACCGAGATCGGCCGCGGGCCGGTCGCGAGATCCTTCAGCTTCTGCATCGTCGCCACGTCGAACACGCTCACCGTGCCCGCGTCGCGGCTAGTCACGAAGGCGTGGCGCGAGTCGTCGCTGAACGCGATCTCGTGGTGGCCCTTGCCGGTCGCAAAGGTCTTCACCGGCTTGAACGTATGGGCGTCGATCACCGTGACGCCACTCTTGGCGGGGTCGCGGGAGTTGTTGCCGACCCACAGGTAGCGCCCGTCCGGCTGCACCGTGACGCGCACCGGCTCGTCGCCGGCATCGACGTTGGTGACGACGCGGAAACTCGTCGCATCGACCACCGCCACCTGGTCGGCGACCGGCATCGACACGAAGATGTACTTGCCGTCGGGACTCTTCGTCCAGTCCACCGGCGGCCGCTTGAGCATGATGCGGGTCAGCGTGCTGGTCACGCCGCCCACCGAGGTCAGCGGGTCGATCACGCTGATGCTCGGATCCTTGTTGAGCACCATCAGGTAATAGCTGTTGAGGTCCACCATCGGCCGCACGCCGACCACGCCCTTCAGGTAGAGCGCGATCTTGTCCTTGCACTCCTTCTGCTCGTTGGCCTTGGGGTTGGAGATCACCTGCGCGAGGTCCAGCCACGCGCCCGGTTGCAGCCCCGGCACACCCTTGCCGGTGTTGGCGTCGGTGATGCGGAAGCGGATGTCGGCGAGCCCGCCTTCGACCAGCTCGCTCGCGCCGCCGGCCGGACGCGCTTCGAAGTCGATCGCCACGCCGTCGCGCACCAGGCGCCCGCTCGCTGCAGGCTTGGCATCCGCCGCGACGGACGCGGGGGCCGGGGCAGCGATGGTGGTTCCGGACAAGGCGCACGACACCAGCAGCGAAAGTGTTGCGAAGCGAAGTTTGCTCACGATGATTTCCCCCGGTTTCGGGCCCCACGACTGGGGGGACCCGGACTACGAATTCGTGTGGCTGCGCGTTCATCGACGCGCCGGAATACGCCGTTTGTCGTTCAAGATGCGGCTGCATCCGCGAAAAAGGTGGCGGGCCCCACTGCCATTCAGACCCGCCCAATACGCAACAGCCATAGTGCTGTTGCAAGCTATGCATGCTTCGTACCAGCGGGATGCGGCCGGCAGCGCCGCACCCCGTGCTTGCTGCGTGTTGCTTACTGCACCCGCACGATCCCCCAGCGGCCGCCCAGGTTGCCCAGCGACTCGAAGTCGCGGTACAGGTAGTCGCCCGGGATTGCATTGGCGCCGCCTGCGCTGGCCATGTTGAAGGTGAAGTGCGCGGCCGGCAGGATGCTTTCCTGACCACCGAGGAACATCCCCAGCGGGTTGAACAGGATCCGCGTCGAACCCACGCCGAACTTGCGCGACGGGTAGCCGCTCTGATCGACGTTGTTGGCACGGTACGGATCACGCTGCCACACGTGGCCATGGAGGCCGAAGGTTCCCATCCGGCTGCCACCCGAGGCCTGCACCAGGTGGATGCGGAAGGGCATCCCGCGACCGACCGTCAGCACCGGCGTCTCCGGATCGGCGCCGCCGACCAGGGCATTGCTGTAGGCCATGTTGGCATTGGGCACTGCAGCGAAGCCGGCACCGTTGGCGTGACCGAAGGGCGCGTCCGGAGCCTTCTGGAAGCGATACCACAGCGGTTCGACCTTGTAGTTCACCGCCATCGCCGAGTTGTCTTCCGGATCCTCATGAATCATCGGACCTTCGGCGGCGACGTTCTCCACCGGTTCGCCATTGGCCCAACGCATGTTCAGGCCCTTCGCCCACTGCAGCGCGAAGTCACGGTAGGTCGCAAGCTCCGGCTTCGAGGTCTTGGTCACCGTGGCGGCGGCGCGCATGTTGCTGTCCTCGACCCAGGTCGATTCCGGCGGCATGGCGACGAACGCTCCGTTGAGACCCTTCTGCGTTTGCTTGACACGGTCCGCCGGCATGATGTTGACCCCGCCGAACTCGATGCCCACCGCCGTGACGGTGTCGGTTGCCTTCTTGATGGTGGATGTTTGCGCAGAGAACGCGCGGCCCAGGTCTCCTACGTAGTATTGATAGGACGTCGTCGGGTACGGATCGGCGGCACTCGCCCGCGGTGCGACCGTCTGCACCGGGTTGATGCCGACGTTGGCGCCGTCGGACTTGGTCACGTCGTACATCACCAGCTGGGTGTGGAGGCCAGCGTGTGCGGACGGACGCATCAGGTTGTTGTTGAAGCTGGTGGTGCCCACTGCGCCGTAACGGTCACGCACGACGACCGGCGACATCAGGTTGGGCGACGGCAGATCGGGCATCACTGCCGGCAGCCGGTTCTCCAGCACCACATTCACGCACTCGCCGGACGCCGCACGCATCACCAGGGGCTCGACCGGGACGCCGGCCTTGAGCTTGCCGGTGGTCGCATCGAGGTCGTCCTTGCGCACGTACATGATTGCGGTCGGGTCGTGCAGCGGGCCGGACTTGCCACCAATGGTGATCGACTCACCCGTCACTTCGTCGATGATGGTCGCAGCCGGGATGCTGGTCGGACGCGAGTTGTACACCAGCGTGCCGCCGTTGGCCTTGAGCGGGCCGCCGACATGCTTGCCGTCGCTGCCCGCCATGCCGATGGTCAGGCCGAGCGGGTTGGGCAGGATGTCGTTGGCGAGCGCCACCACCACGTTGAAGTCGCGCTGCTTGACCGGCAGCACACCGAGCTTGGGATCGACGTAGTTCTTCGGGCAGATGCCGGTGAAGTCCGCCGCGTTGGTGATACCCACCGGCAGCGGGTTGTTCGGCACCGCGAACAGGTCGGACTGCAGTTCGGCGTAGTTGCGCATCACCCCCCACGTGCCGTTCCAGTAGCCCTCGATCGACGGATTGATCGAGTACATGTAGTCGGCTTCCGTGCGGTTCGCATCCGCATACATCGCCACCGGCATGCCGAGGCTGAACTGCTCGGAGATGCCGACCATCTGGCCGTTACGCCAGCCGGAGTTGCCTGCCGCGCCGAAGGCCGAACCCGCCTGCAGCCACTTCACGCCGTGGATGCTGACGCTGTGCGCCTCTTCCTGGCCGCCGGCCTGCACGCGGACGCGGACGATGTCACCCGCGTAGGTGCGCAGCATCGGGGTGAAGGGGTCGCCCGGCTTGTCGCCCGCCTTGTTGATGTGCGGCGGGAAGGTCGTGACGCCTCCGGTCGGGCCGGTCGCCTGCCTGATCGAGCTCGGTGCTTCGTTGAACGCTGCGATCTTGCGGTCGGTACGGCTCTGCAGTGCATACGCCAGGTCACCCGCGAGCCCGTCCGCCTGCATGCCCGGCTTGCCGTCGGGACCAGTCTTGTTCGGGTCGTAGATGCGCAGCGCCACCGGTTCGTTGCGGTAGTTCACCACGAACATGCCGGGGTCGTCCGCCGAGATCGCCTGCGGGCACGGACGGACCGGGCAACCGATCTTCTCGCCACCAGCGACGATGCGCTGCATGTCGGGGAAGATGGGCAGCGTGGTCTTCTTCGCCGGCGGGTTGATCGCGTAGCGGAAGCTGTCCGGGCTGGTCGGGTACTTGACCGGGTCGGGGATGCCGTCCGGACCTGCACCGACATACACGCCGGCTTCATACGCATGCTGGAAGTCGGTGAACTCCAGGTAGAACTCGCGGTAGCTGTCATCGATCTTGTCGCCGTCGATGTCGCCACTGCTGATCACCGCCTGCCAGGAAACCGGGCCGCCGTCCGCACGGGTGCCCAGCGGAGCGCCAGTCTCGGCCTGGTACCACTTCGAGCCCGCCGGTTCGGTCAGCACGGTTGCGTACAGGCCGATCTGCTGGTGGGTCGAGGGACCATAGTGGTCATGCGTGAAGATGTTGCCCAGACCGCGGTCGATGTTGTACTGGTTCAACAGCGGGTCCGCATACCAGCGCTGCTGCGTCGTGCGCGCGCCCATCCAGTCCGGACGATTGAACTGTCCGAAGTACGGGTGAGCCTTCGGCACGGGGCAGACGTTGCTGCCGTCGCGCGGGTCGGTCGGTTCGGTGCAGTGGTTGAAGTGGCGGACTGCATGGATGCGCTCGACCACGGCTCCCGGCGAGAGCGTGCCGTCCTCATAGTTCCAGCCATTCGCCGCGCCGTCCGTGGTGGAAAGGTCCCACTTGGGCAGGTGGATGTGCTGGCCGATGATGTCGGTCGGCGTGCGCACCTGGTAGTCGTCCAGCTCGTAGAACTCCGGCACCAGGTTGGTGTGGTCGTACATCGCGCAGTCGTACGTGTTCAGGCGCATCACCAGCGGCTCGGGCGCTTGCTGCTTGTTGATCACCGGCATCACGTCCTCCCACAGCGCGATGATGCGCTGTTGCGGGAAGTGGTAACCGGCCTTGTTGATCACCGCGTCGAACTGGATGTTGGCGCCCTTGTACACGCGCGGCGTGGTCGCGTTGTACTGCGAGGCCTGGCCGGTGTACCACGAGCTCATCGTCGAGCCGCCGTACCAGGTACCCGCGCCGGCGGCCGCAGTGAGCTGCTTCTGCGTGTCGTCGATGCAGGGCTCGGCGAACGGCGCCGCGACCGAGGGCTTGGCGCCGTTGGTCTTGAACGCTGCCGCTGCGACGGTGCTGCCGGACGGGTCGGCCTTGTAGCTCGCGTGCTCCTTCTGCGAGTGGAAAGCCATCGCCGCCTGCTCCGCGTCAGTGCCTTCCTCGGGGAAGAACACCGCCTTGGCCGCCGTGAGCTTCTTCAGGAAGTCGACCGGGCTGGTGGTCACGATCGCGGTGGTGCCGGAGAGCGTACCCTCGAGCGTGTGCCGCGCCAGACCGCCGTCCCAGCCGCCCGCCTGCGCCGGCTCGAGACCGGACCACAGCGCGTTGCCGCTGGCCTTCAGCGCCTGGGCCGTGGCCTGGGTCAGCATGTCGAGCGGCGGGGTCGGCGGACGCTGCCCCATCGTGCTCTCGATGCCGGCGACCCAGAACGGATAGCCCGGGTTCTTCAACGTGCCGTCGGTATTCTTGTTGGCAGCGCTGCGGTCGACCTGCGCCTTGGAACCGGCGATGACCTGGGTGCCGGTGGCAGGGTTGGTGACGTACTTGGTGACGACGCTCACCTTGCCCGGCATCGGCGGCATCGCCTTGCCCGGCAGCGGCACCACTGCGGGGATCGGCGCACCGACCACCAGCTCGCCGTCGGGATAGGCACGCGCGCCCTGGGCCGGCGTGCCGTCCTTCAGCGCATACGGCGTGCTGTGGTAGCCCTTGGTGCCGTTCGACACCGCGAGCTTCGTGCCGGCCTCGAAGGTGTCGTGGATCCGCCACATGTACCACATCCCCTGCGCGAAGTGCGGGTAGAAGTGGCAGTGGTAGATCGCGTCACCCGGCGAGCGGTTACGGTTGCCGGAGCCGCCGTTGACCATCTCGTAGGTGTAGCCGGAACCCGGCCCGATGCCTTGTGCGTCGAGGTAGTTCGAATTGTCGTCGTTGGGGTTGAACAGCCACTGGTGGTTGTGCAGGTGATAGACGTGCTGCTCCTGCCCCACGTGGATGTTGCGGTACTTCACGAAGTCGCCGATGTAGCTGTGGTGCACGTTCGCCGGATCCTGCGGATACAGCGCCTTCGTCGCCTTGATGCCGGTGGTCCCGGCGGGCGGCACCTGGCCCGGCTTGAGCGCCTCGAGGCCGACGTTCGCGGGGATGTCGACCAGCTGCGCCGGATCGCCGACCACGTAGGCGGTGAGGAAGAACTCCTCGTACGCACAGGAGGTGCAGTCATGCATCGGGCCGACGCCGAGGCGGTTGGCGATGATCTCGGAGCCGATGCCGCCGGAACCGTAGTTGATCATGAACGCATCGCGCGTCGCCTGCAGCACGTAGCCGAACACCGGGTCGTTGTAGAAGCCCGGGAAGGCCTGCGCGGTCGCGACCTCGTCGTGGAACACGGTGCTGAAGTCGCGGAACGGCTCGAGGCGGTTCGGGTAGGCGGGGTTGCGCTTGCCCATGCTCTCGAGCGGGTAGGTCGAGGCGGGGAAGGTGCCGTCGGCGTTGGGTCCGAGGACCACCGCGTCGATCTCGGTATGCACGATGCGCGTGCCGTCGACCGTATTCACCACCGGCTTGCCGGCCTTGCCTTCGCTGATCCACGGCTGGGCGTTCGGATAACGCGCCTCGTAGTTGATGATCGGCTGGCCGGCCGCGCTCAGCTCGCCCGCCGCCGCCGTCAGGTAGCCGTCGCCGTTCTTGTCGGCGGCGATGCGCATTTCCTCTTCGGACAGCACGTTGCGGTAGGCACGGCCGCCCTTGGGCAGCACGGTGAGCTGGCCGAACAGGCCGCTGGAGATGTTGCCGGCCGTGCCGTCGGCGCCGAAGGTCGCGCCGTAGCTCGTCACCACGAAAGTGCCTTCACGCTCGCCGTACAGCGTGTAGGTCTTCATCTGCCCCGGCGCGGCCAGCGACGAGGCGTTCTTGCCGACGTTGTCGCCCATGTCGGCGATGCTGTTCACCGCCTGCATGCCCTGCGCGAAGAAACCCACATTGCGGTCGGCGACCTGGTCGTCGATGTGCATCTCGGGCGGCACCGCGTCGCGCGGGTTGGCCGTCGGGCTCAGCAGGTTGGTCAGATTCACGGTCAGGCACTCGCCCGCCGCGATGCGCAGCACCAGCGGACGCGGCCGCTTGTCGGCGCGCAGCTTGACGTTGCCGGCGGACTTCGTGCCGCCCGCGGCGAGCGTCTTGCCGCTCGAATCCACCACGTCTTCCTCGAGCGCGTACATCATGCCGTTGATGTTCTGCGCACCGAGCCGGTTGTACATGAGTGGCTGGTCGAGTGCGACCACGTTCGCGACCAGCGTGCGCGAGCACTGGATGGCGCCGGTCGTAGTCGTTCCGCCACCACTCTTTGGCGGAGCCGCCTGGGCCTGGCCGGCGGCGAACAATGTCGCCCCGGTCAGCATCAGCAGGCCGGCCAGCCTTGTCAGCCGGCCTTGATAGCCGGCTGCGGCTGGCGCCCGCCCTTTCGGATAAAGATACTTCATCGTCGTTCCCCCCACGGTTACAACGCTTTGGTCTGCGGTGCGCTGCAGACCCCGGACCCTCGTCCGGCCAACAACACCAGGCGCGAGCCAAATGGGAAAATCCCGTGGGCGTTCTCGCAATCGTCGTGCCATTACAAAAAATCACGTTTTTTCAATTACTTGATTTTTTTGGAGGGGACAAACGGGGAAACTTCCCCAGTTTTTCCCCGCAACGCGGGTGGGGGATCCCCACGCAATCCCTGCAACGACGCGGCTTACCCGAATCCGCTTGCGACGAAAGTCTTACCGGTTACGCCAATGTCCTTGCTGCCGGTGCGCGACAACTTGTGACAATTTGCCGTTTGACGGCCGATTGCCCAGGTTGGGCGCGCGGATTGTGCCGTGATGCGTTGAAACGGGGACAACGCCCCGGAATTGGGGAATAGTCCCCGATCCGGCGGCAATCACACTTGATGGCAGCCTGGGTCAAGCGCCGTTGCTCCCTCCCCTTCAAGGGGGTGGAGCAGGGGTTTCGCGGAGCACCGCTCCGCGCCTGCGGAACGACGGAGCGAAGCGCAGGCTCCCGGGTTGGGGTGGGGATGGGTGGACTCCGCAGCGCCCGCA
>NZ_WTVK01000095.1 GCF_012910805.1 Aromatoleum evansii | reverse complement strand
CATTGAACGCTTCTACAATCCGCGGCGGCGTCACTCCGTGCTTGGATATCTCAGCCCGGTTCAGTTTGAAGAAAATATGGTGGCTGTGTAGCTACCGAAACTGTCCGGAGAATCGGGGGCAGGCCACAATTGAAGGCATCCATTGCTGAGCAGATCGCGCAAACAGAGCACGTTCTCGCCTATCACTTCGATCCCAAGCTGGCCGACGTGGATCGCCCAGACCGTCCGATCAAGAACCGTGACCTTGCAGCCTTGCTCGGGTTCTATTTGGATCGTTCTGAACGGTACGGCGTTGTTTTGCCTGAGGCAGCAGAAGAAGCTCACTTCTTCTTGCGCCGCCTGGATGAGCGGCCATACACCCTGAAGTTCACGCGTAGCGCCGTTGTATTCGACTTCAGCAAACCGGGAACTGAGCCCGCCGAACACGAGAACGGCATCGAGTTCTACCGCATCGGTAATGACTTGATCCGCCAACTGGTCGAATCAGCGGTGACTGACACGGAGTCCATGGCAAGCCTGCAGAGTGCGCGATCTACCGATATGGCGCGCGAGGTCACTCAAGAGCTGCTGCGTCGCAGGACTTTGGCACCAGCCGTCCCGACCTTTGAGACGGCTGCCTTCTTGAGCCCGCCCCGTGACCGGACTCTGGCTTGGGACGACAGCCCACGGCTCTCATATAGCCCAGCCAGTCCCTCACCTGCGCCACAGGTGCGAGAACCAGAACCCACTCGGGTCTCTGGCCCGGATATCGCCCCTCCTGAGCAGCCGAACCCCGCACCAGAACCAACCCAGCCAGCGACGGCAGCCACCCTGCCCCTCCCCGCGAGTGAGGGAGAGAGCGCGGACAGACCTTCATCCCCTGCAGTCCCTGCCTCCCCGCCTGACGTGGTTCATCCCATCAATACTCGGGTTGCTTACGACATCATGCTGGGCGCGACTGGAACGACCCCTCAATACGGTTTGCTGGGAGAGGTTTCTGGACGCAAGGTCGCGCTCGACCTGAACCAGACCCACACCATCAGTCTGTTCGGTGTGCAAGGGGGCGGGAAGAGCTACACCTTGGGCAGTGTTGCAGAAATGGCTTCGTTGGCGATCCCCGGCATCAATTGCCTGCCCGAGCCACTGTCCACGGTGATCTTCCATTACAGCCCAACGATGGACTACAAGCCCGAGTTCACGTCGATGGTGGGCGCGAATAGCGTTGAGGACCAGGTTCGAGCGCTGAAAGAGGTCTACGGTGCGGAGCCGAAGGCCCTGGCTGATGTCCTGCTGCTTGTGCCGGCGGACAAGATCGAAGAGCGGCGGGCGGAGTATCCGGATATCGAGGTGTTGCCGCTGCAGTTCTCGGCGTCGGAATTGAAGGCTTCGCACTGGAAGTTCCTGATGGGAGCCGTGGGCAACCAGGCCACCTACATCCGCCAGATCATGCGCATCATGAAGTCCATGCGTGATGACATCACTCTGGAAGGCCTACGTGCGGGTATCGAGGCTTCGTCGGTCCCTGATCACCTGAAGGAGCTGGCCAGGATGCGTTTGGACTTGGCCGCCGATTACATCAACGATTCAACCTCGCTCACCGATGTGGTGAAGCCGGGGCGGTTGATCATCGTGGACCTTCGAGATGAGTTCATTGAGAAGGACGAGGCTTTGGGACTCTTCGTCGTGCTCTTGCAGCTGTTCGCAGATGCTCGAATCGATGGGCGCAGCTTCAACAAGCTGGTGGTGTTTGACGAGGCCCACAAGTACATCGAAAGTCCGGATCTGGTTGCGGGACTAATCGAGGTGGTTCGCGAAATGCGCCACAAGGGCGTTAGCATCATGGTAGCCAGCCAGGACCCCCCGTCTGTGCCAGTAAGCCTGATCGAGCTCTCCAGCCAGATCATCATGCACAAGTTCAACTCGCCCGCTTGGCTGAAGCACATCCAGAAAGCGAACGCTGCACTTGGCAACCTGACGCCCGAGCGCATGGCTCAGCTCAGGGCGGGAGAAGCCTACGTTTGGTCGAGCAAGGCCACCGATGACTCGTTCTCGAAAGGCGCGATCAAACTCAGATGTAGGCCACGCGCTACGCAGCATGGAGGTGCAACAAAACTCGCTGTTAGTGAGTGAGGTTCGGATTTAGATCGTGACCAATTTCGGACGGCTGTCGGAATGATCGGTCACGATCAAATCGGAACGGGGAGTACAACTGCGCACCCTCGCAGTCAGCTCCACATACTGGCCAGCAACGTCCAACCAAGTACAACCAAAGCCAGTCTGCCATGGCACACTGGATGGCATACCGAGAGACGCCACAAAAGAAAAAGCCCTTGAAAATCAATGGCTTTTTCTTTTGTTATGGCGGAGAGAGCGTCTTCCGGAATATAACTTCCTGATGCTATCCGATACAACCACAACGGCGCCACAGGCCTTACGCCGCAAGGCGTAGAAAGATTCATTGTATTACGTAGTGTCAGATGCTATCGTTCGATTGCACCTTTTTTTGTTGGGTGGTAAGTTGGATAGCGGAAGATGCCATGCCAAAGAAGGCCAAGGAACTCTCAGCGCTGGAAGTACAGCGGCTAACCAAGCCGGGGCTTTACGCCGTTGGCGGGGTGGCTGGCCTGCAGTTACAGGTTCTACCTACGGGCGCGCGGACCTGGGTGTTGCGCGTGGTCATCGGCGGCAAGCGTCGGGACATGGGTCTAGGTGGATACCCCGACGTAACCCTCTCAGGGGCGCGAGAGAAGGCCCGAGAGGCCCGCGCATTGATCGAAGAAGGTAAGGACCCCATCGCCCAGCGCGCAGCCGCCAGAAACGCCTTAATTGAGGAACGCAGAGCCCTTGAAGTGGCTCGCGCCCTTGAGGTTACGTTCGACGAATGCACCAACAGATTCCTCGCGTCGAAGGTAGCCGAATGGAAGAACGCGAAGCACGCAAAACAATGGGCCGCGACGCTCCACACCTACGCATCGCCGACCATCGGAAACATGATCGTGCGCGACGTTGCGAAGCCGCATGTGCTCAAAGTACTAGAGCCCATATGGCAATCCAAGACTGAAACCGCATCCCGACTGAGAGGGCGTATCGAGAGCGTCCTGGACTACGCTAAATTTTGCGGATTCCGTGACGGCGATAACCCGGCGAAATGGCGCAACAACCTTGAGCATGCGCTGCCGAAGCCTTCCAAGGTCGCGACAGTCGAACATCATTCTGCCCTGCCCTACTCCGAAATTGGCGCCTTCATGCGTGATCTGCGCAAGCGCAACGGAATCGCGGCGCGCGCTTTGGAGTTCGCAATTCTCACGGCCTGCCGTTCTGGCGAGGTCCGAGGCGCGACATGGAACGAAATCGACCTAGATGAAGGTGTCTGGCGAATTCCAGCGGGAAGGATGAAGGCCTCCAAAGAGCATTGGATTCCCCTTTCTGCACAAGCCGTCGCCTTGTTGAAAGGCCTGCCACGCGAAGAGGGAGCGACCTTGGTTTTCCCCGCGCCTCGGGGCGGCGTCTTGTCTGACATGACCTTGGGCGCCGTGTTGCGGCGCATGGAACGGGGCGACATCACCGCGCACGGGTTTAGAAGCACGTTCCGGGATTGGGCCGGCGAAACCACCGCTTACCCGCGCGAAGTCATCGAACACGCCCTCGCGCACCAGCTCAAGGACAAAGCCGAGGCGGCTTATGCGCGCGGCACCCTGATCGATAAGCGCCGCAGACTGATGGCCGATTGGGCCAAGCACTGCGACACCGTGCAGAAGGCCGGCGACGTCGTACCGCTGCAAAGGAGCAACACGGCCGCTTGACCGCCTCAAGCAAGCGGGCCGCGCAACGTCTAGACCACGAAGCGCGACCCTGACCACAACGCAATGCAGGAGATTGCATCATGGCTGACATCAACGATACCACCCCCGTCCCGTACTCGGCGTTCGCCTCGGAACATGCCTACGAACTCCACCACATTCGAGCGAAGCTGTCGGGTCTTATGGCCTTGGTTAAGGAGATCAAGGGTTGGGACAATGACCACGACGACTGCGTACCGATCACCTACCTATTCGACGGCGTTATGAGTGATCTGGAAACGATTGCCTGTGCCATAGACGACAGCGAACTCCACTACACGCTCAAGCAGCAATAACGGACGAAGGGGAAACAATCATGAATCACTTCTACGTCACCCTGACCGCGCAGGTCGTCATTCCAAATGGGCGTCAGCTCTTCGCGGGCGACGACTTGCTGATCGACCCCAATCTAGAGCCGACTGAGAAAAGCCTCGTGCTCGTGGGTAGTACGGTCGAACCGTGGGACGGACAGTCAGACATTCGTGGCGTTGTCGTCCGTGTGTCTCGCGAAGTGAATTAGCTCGCTGTTACGGCATAACACGGTCACGCCGCCCCTACCTCGACGGAGGGAAAAACCGGTCACCCTGCCGGCCTGGGGCGGTCATGCAAGACCCGCTATCCATCACCCACCGAAGGGGAGAATCCATGAGCGAGGAACTGATTGACGGGCACGAGTACTGCGCAACACTCCAACTTCGCACCCCCCTCGCCGCGCTCCTGAAGGACGGCGAGCGGACACCTAGCCGAACGCCGCCCGAAAATCCATTCGAAATGGAGCACGGGGCCTGGTTTCCAACTACACGCACTTGGCGTGACCTTGGAATTGATCTCGATGAATTGTCTGATGGTGAGGTCGCCTCAGATATCGGACCGGTTGACCGACTTAGCTACCGCAACTTTCTCATCTCACTCAAGATTGTTGCTTCGGATCGGGAAGCCACTATCGCGGATCGGATTGAACGCATCAAGTCAGTGCTTACGATGCCTGAGCATCGGTCGTTCAGCCGGCGACATGGCGGGCAAGCTTCCGTAATCGAAAAACTGTTTCCGAGAGTACTATCGGCCATTCCAGGCCTTACAAGGCCCGCCGCAGAGGAACTATGGAAGGCACGGATTCGCTGTATTTCTCGGATAAGACAAACGTCAGATGAGCGATTACTTGAGCTACCAGGAATTGGAAAGAAGAAGGTCGATGCGCTTCGTGCGTTCTGTGCGGAATACTGCGGCGACCCTCTCGCGGAGCGAATCGACCCCGACCACTAGAATCGACTTCTGGTTCATGTTCTTCATGGTCTAGACAATTGCTAGCGCCAAATCAAACGACAAAAAAACTACTTGCGTATCGTGATGTATCGATATACAGTTAAACCTGATTACTGGAATCGAGGTACTGCAACAAGGCGCTTAGGCGCGGCCGGATGGCCTTTGCAGAAGTAGATTCCCTAATCCCTGGATGGGGACGTGATCGAGTAAGGCTCACACTTCATCTAGGTCGCATTGCTGGAATTGAATCACTGCACCATGTCCCCAAGGGGGAGGCTGATGGCCTGTGCAGGGGGATATTCCTAAATCCTCTAAGGGGAAGCGATGAGCTAACGCTCGCGCTTCCCTTTTTTGTTTTGGGCAGCGCGAGTCTTGAAAATTTTTCGAGGACTCACGCAAATGACAGGAAAATCACTCCGCCCACAACAGGCCGCCGAATTCCTCGGCATTTCCATTCCGACCTTCTGGCGCTGGATCAAAGAGCGTCCAGACTTCCCCCGCCCCATCCGTCTTAGCGCCCGCTGCACTGTCGTTGATCAGGGCGAGCTGATCGCATGGCGCGATGCGCAATCCTCTGGCCGCAAGGCAGCGTGAGGTGCGCGCGATGACGACGACCTCCAGAAACGACAACGCCACCCTGGCCGGTGGCGATGACGTTAAAGCAAATGCGACGACATCCGGATTGTACAGCACGCCGGAGCGCGAAACATCCCTTCCCATCGTAAGCAACCCGCGCGAATGGCGCGCCTTGATGGCGCTGGCCGCGCGCGACCTCACCCGCGAACAAATGGACCGCACGGCAGGCGCGAGCAATTCACCTGACCTGATGAAGCGATGCCGGGAACGCTACAGCCTCGACCTTCCGTGCATCAAGGAAACGGTGCGCGACCGTGACGGCTTTGATGTGCAGCGTGGGGTCTATCGCCCTACCGCTGCCGACCGTCATCGCATCCGCCAATTGCTCGCGCGCAGGGGGATGTGATGAATGGGACGCGAACGCACGAAAAACCGCGTAGGCGGGCGATTCCTCGCTCTGCCGCATCAGGTGATGGACTGCCCAGCATTCATCGGCCTGAGCGCCCATGCAACCCGCTTGCTGCTGGATATGGCGCGTCAATTCGCCGGCACCAACAACGGACGATTGCTTTGCACCTTGTCCGTGATGAAAAAGCGCGGGTGGTGCAGCAACGACACCCTATCCCGTGCGCGGAAGGAATTGGAAGCCGCGCGGTTCATCCAGAAAACCCGCGAAGCATGGATGCCTCGCCGCGCCGCATGGTACGGCCTGTGCTGGCTGCCGCTGGACTTCGACCCTGCAATGGACATCAAGCCGGGCGAGTTCCTGACCAAGCAATACCTGCTTGCGGCTCCCCCGTAAAACAAAACACGTTACCGCCAGCCGGTAACACGGACGCCCCTACTGTACCGGCTCCCGGTAACACGAATCGCGCCGTGTTACCGCCAGACGGTTCTATAGGGCCGGATTCCTGCTTTTTCGTGTTACCGCCAGCCGGTGACTATTTAGATATTGCCATATGTAGGGGCTTTCTACGGGAAGCATCCGAAGGGGTGAAAAACGCGCGCGGCCCCTTTCAACCTCACAAAAAACCGCACTCGGCCGGTAGCCGGGCCACCCAATAGTTAAGGAGTCACACCATGCCTAACGAATTTTTCACCGCAAACCTGGCCGGCCAAACCGTGCGTCTCGGAATGTGGATGACCGGACGCCGGGACACGCCCCGCTTTGAGGCGTTGTATCAAACGGCAGCGTCGGCACGTCGCACCGTCGAGAGCTTTCTACAGGCAGGGCAGATGCTGCGCGGCAATGACCGCCTGTCCGACAGCGCAAAGCGTGAAGACACGCAGCGCGCCGCCCGCGAACGCTTGGGAGACATTGGCAAGCTCTCGCGCGAACTGAACCGGCATCGTCGGGAGGTGGAGGCCGAACGCGCGCAACTGCTCAAGCTGCCCGCCTATGGCGACAACGTCGCACAGGTGCTGATTGATTTGCGGATGGCCGACTTCATCCGGGACATGGACCCGAGCGCACGCAGCGCAAAGCTGATGACAGGCGCGGACCCCGACATGGTCCGCGTTGCGCTTCAGCTCCCGCCAGCCCTGACCGGCATCACGCCCGAATTCCGCTCCACTGTCCTGCGTGAGGCCGTTTTCCGCGAGAACCCTGCGGCAGCGCAAAACCTCTCCGATGCAGAAACGGCACTTGCGAATGTCGAGCACACACTAACTGCGGCATTCAAGCATTTGGCGAAGGAAGGGGGCGTTTCGCTCGATGACCAGGTGGCAGCGGCGGGTGATGCCGAGAGCGCGCACATGCTACGGAAGGACGTTTCCCCGGTTGCCGTCGAGCGCATCGCAGAACGTTTGCTGAACGCTGGCGCAACCGACGACGGCACCGACGACGACGAACGCCGCCAAGCGGCCGCCTAAGGGGGGCGCAAATGGCAGCGCATGACACCTGCAACGAGGCCACAAGCCGCGCCACGGCTGGCGGTGCTGCCATGCCCCCCGCCGGGGTCAAGCGCCTACGCCTGCCGCTGCGCAACCTCGCGGACGTTCAACGAGAACTGTCCCGCCTATATCGCTCCGCAAAGGTCGGCGAAGTTGCCGTAGCCGATGCGTCGAGACTTGCAAACATTCTGCAAATCGTTGCACGGCTTATTGAGGGCGCGGACCTTGAGCGCCGCATCTCGGATCTCGAAGAAGCACAGAAGGAGTCGCATCAATGAATGTGAATCGTGACGCCCGCCTGAAAAAGCTGGAGCGCACGCACCTGACGCAACCGGGCAGCCTGCCCTGTGCGGTGGTGCTGCCGCCTGACATATCCGCAGCGGAGCGTGCAGTGATCCTCGCCAACGTTGCAAAACGCGAAGCTGCAGGACAACGCGTTCTGGTTGTCTCATCGGCTGCTGAAGCACTCGATGCGCTCGTTGACGCCTTCGCGCCGTAATCAAAGGATTGACCATGGACACAATCGGCACCTTCAAAGCATTTCACAGAGCACTGCAGGCCTTTGATCTCGATACCGCGGCCGAACTCGCCTACGAGCTAGAAAAACACACCGAGACATTCCCTGCCATGGCCCGCGCCTCGTTCTCGCTCGCGCGTCGCGACTACCGCGAGACCCTACGCCGCCTAGAGGAGTGCGAACACCTGGAAGGCATGGAGCGCATAGAGGCGATGACGCTTCGCGCTATGGCACAGATCCACATTCAGGACTTCGACGGCGCATGGAAGAGCTGCGAGGCAATCGCCGCGGTTGATCCGAAGAACGAAGCACTCAAGACTTTGCGCGCCATGGCGGCATCTATTGCGAACCAGAGCGGAAAGCGTTTCGGAGATTACTCAATATCGCTCGATGCGGTCATTAAGGACCCCGCCACGCCTGTTGTAAGAGCCGCCGTTGTGCAGTTTGAACAAGGGCGCATGGAGGCCGGAAACGCCATCATTCTTGAGGCAATTACGCGCAATCCTGGCTCGGTTACCGCATTCGAGCGCACCATTCCGCAATGGGACGGACGGCCCGTATCCAATCTGACCGTTATCGGCGTTATGGGCCTGGGCGATCAAATACAGTACGCGCGGTTCATACGTTACGCGCGGGCTCTTGCCTCTCACATCACCTTGGCGATTCCGCGGCAACTGATGCGCCTGTTTGCGGACGTGGGCGCTGATCGCATCGTTCTGGATTGCGGTTATGGGTGCGTTAAAGACGCGGACGCCTATATCTCGTGCTTTTGGGATCTTCCCGCACTCCTTCGGAGGCACGACTACGGCGATACGCCATACCTACAAGCAGCAGCCACCCTGGAGCCGTCGCGCGCCCTGCAGGTCGGTCTTTGCTGGGCATCGTCGCCGCTTGGAAGCGAACGCGCGGCGAGTCTTCCAGACTTCGACCAGCTCCGCACCATGCGCAGGATCGAATGGCACTCCCTCGTTCCCGGAGCGGGCGCCGACTGGATGCGCATACATCACCCTGAGGACTTCGCCGACACCGCCGGCATCGTCGCGGGACTGGATCTCGTCATCACCGTCGATACGTCCGTTGCGCACGTTGCCGGTGCGATGGGAAAGCGCGTGTGGCTGCTGCTGCCCACTCATGCCGATTGGCGATGGGGCAAGGACGAATACTCGACCCCTTGGTATTCCTCCGCACGCCTCTTCCGTCGCCGTACTGGTGAGTCATGGCATGACCTGATGAAGCGTGTTCGCACGATGCTTGAGGCGAAGTCGCAAGGGTTGTTGGAGGCGAAGCGGCGACCCGCCGCAGACGCCATGTGCACCGCACTAGATCAGGCCGCGGCCTAACCTCAAGGAGTCAACAATGAGCAGCTTTAGCCAACAGCTCGATCAAGCCATTGCAAACGTAAAGACGCAAACAGAGCAGCACATGCGCAAGATCATCATCGAGACATTCACGAGTGTGATACGGATGAGCCCAGTTAAAACAGGGCGATTCCGCGGCAACTGGCAACCCGGTATTGATGTGATCCCCGAAGGCCCTGTCGATACGACCGACCGCACCGGCGCAAAGACCATCGCGCTATCGACGGCAGCGGCGATGAGGCTGCCCCTTGAGGATGGGCGCTCAATCTACCTAATTAACGCCCTCCCGTACGCGCTCGCGCTGGAGTACGGCTCATCGAAGCAGGCACCGCAGGGAATGGTACGCAGGACGTTGGCGAGCATTGCCGCCAAGTACGGCGTTTGAGAGCAGACAGGAGCGCGCGATGACGTCCAACCTAGAAAACCGCCTAGAACGGCTGGAACTGGCCCTGCAGAGCGTCAGAACCAAGCCGGTGATTCTATTCCTGCTGCCAGACAACTCCCCAGACTATGCAGAACAGCAAGCCGCTATCGCCCGTTTGAAGGCCGAAGGGCGAACGCTAATCCTGATGACTGACGACAAAGGCGCATGGGCGTTTGAAGGCACGCGCCAAGTATTTCCGATGGAGGCTGATCATGCGACTTGATGCCCGCGTGAAGAAACTTGAGCAGCGTAGTGACGCAGCCGAGTCGCCACCCGCCGCGCTGATTCTTCTGCCGGACTGCGACGAAGCCGCAGAGCGTGAAGCCTTCGAGAAACTGCACGGCAGGCCGCCTGCACTGGTCATCCGCTGCACCGCCAAGGATGCACGTGTCCGACCTGACCCCGACGAGGCGACGCCATGCTGAGCGAGTCGCAGCGACGCTACTACGCGGAGCAAGAGTCGAGGCTGCGGCGCGTTGCCGACGAGGAAGGCGTCACAATCTGGCGCCATGCTGGCCTGTGGCACCTCACCGCGACGCACTGCGACGTTACGGCCCGCGAGCTTTGGATGGTCCATGAGCGCGACATTCGCCGCCGCGACTGCCAGCGGGCCGACCGCTACCGGCGATGACCGTCTGACACGAGGAACCGAACCCGGCCACGCGCCGGGTTTTCCTTTTTTGGAGGTGCAAGCGGTCTTGCGTTTGTGTGGTGGGAAGTTGGGTGAAATAAAAAAGCGCCCCGAAAGGCGCTAATTTATTGGTGTTCTGGCGGAGAGAGCGGGAAGCTCAGATCCAACTCGCAAGTACCTGAATATTCAGAGAATATTTATTCAAACTTGAGCGTTGTAACACCCGCATGTAACACCCGCAGCGGTTAAAGACTGCCACAGTCCATGAAATTGCACAACTAGATTCAACTCCTTCGCCGCCCTGAACAATGGGGTTCGGGCAGATGCATGAGTTCGACTGCACACGACCTGCTGATGCTGGACGCTACAGAAGCCTCGATTGATGCCGGTCGCCCAAGTGACCGCTCAGTGGCATCACTAGCCCCTCGACTACCACGGGAAGTTGTCTTCGACGGGTTCGCGCGTCTGAACGATGAACTCGGCGTTCAACGCCATCAACACAGTAAGAAGCTGATCGAAGGAGACCGACTCGGGCGCTCGCTCAATCGCGGAAATGCGCTCTTGCGACAAACCGATACGCGCCCCCAATTCGGCCTGACTCCAGCCACGGGCCTTGCGCAGGCGCTGAAGTAGAGGGGTAAGTTGCCCCGTCGTTCTGACCAAGCCGATATGCATGTAATTATTCTAAATTTAGAATATTTCTACTTTATTCTTGATTTGAAATATCCGAAAGTACCCGAACAATCTTCACCTTCTCACCGCCTCCCCTTCATAAGGTTTGCGCATGCCTGCTCGCCGGGGGTGCAGCGATCCTATCCCAACGACGACATCACGAACGATGAGCGAAAGTGAAGATCCGCGACCAATCGTGTAGCGATCCTAATCTATCGAGCTTTCGGGTGTGTTGTGGTTACAGCACCCGCAGCTGCAACCGGCGACAAAGGTTTCCGTTTTCGCGCCTTCGGCTTCGTGCTGGGGTGTGCATCGCCCGATTCTGGCGCAGGCAGCATTTGCTGCGCCATAGTTCTGATCTTCTCGTTACGGAGCTCCAACTCGCGCCGCAGGAGCGCGACCTCGGTTGTTCGCTGTGAAAGCTGCCCCTGCATCGCGTCGATCTGTGCGATGTGCTGCCCCGCGACCTCCTTCATCTTGTTGAGGCTGCCTTCTGCGGCCCCCAAGGCTTGGCGGACGCTGCCCAGCTCCCGTTGTAGGGCACTGAGTTCGTCGCGCTGACGTTGAACAAGATCCACATTCGCCTGCCGCAGTTGAGCCAGTTCGTTCTGCACTTTCGCAGTGGTCGTGCGCTCGCGGTCGATTTCTAGCAGAGCCCGCTTCTCGGCCGCTTCGTAGCGATCCGCTGCACGCCGCAAGGCATCACGTAGCTTTTCGAGCTCGGACGCAAAGTCCTTGCGTGCCATGGAAAGTTGCGCCTCGTGCGCCTGGTGCTGTTGCTGTGCTGCCGAAAGCTCTCGGGCAAGCGCCTCCTTTTCCGCGCGCTCCGCTGCCACAGCGCGTTCCAGTGAAAGGTTGCGCTCCGAAGCTTGATCGATGGCCTTGTGCAGATGCTCGAGCTCGTCGTTGGCAGCCTGCCAGTCATGCTCGACGCGCCGCGTTGCAGCGTCGGCCGCGGCGACGCGAGCGTCGGCCTCCCATCGGAATATGCTCAGATTTTCGTGTGCTGCTGCTTGGGCATCATTCCATAGCCGCCCGACCAACTCCCCTGCCGCCGTTTTCAGGGGGTCGGGAAGGTCGGGGTGTTCGATGCGAACCCGGCTCTTCTCTCGCAGTTCCTCCCAGAAGCGCCCCAAGGCTTCCGCCGGCGCCGACATGCTCCCCTTCCTGACGAACTGGTAGAGCTTATTCGCGGTCGGCGTGATGCCGTAGCGGAAGAACAACAGCGCGCAAGCCTCGCGATACAGCTCTTGGGTGTTCGCCGTCGTGTCGCGCAGTGCGTCGATGGCCTCACGGATTTCGCTTTCAATGTTCATGGCTGCGACGGTTGCCCACAGGACAGGCGGCGATGTTTGACGAGGATTGTTAATAATACAACGTAACACGTATGTTTTCTTGCATTTTTGGCATAATCTTTGACATTATGACTCTAATGTCGAAAAATTGCGGCACGTTCGTGGTTAGGAAATAGTGAGTCCTGGAATCACTCCGAGGACGTGAAAAATGGCTGATTCCCTCTTAGTTCCCGGCCCGTTCGAGGG
>NZ_WTVK01000094.1 GCF_012910805.1 Aromatoleum evansii | reverse complement strand
CACCGTCTAATTCGTCGGCAGCGTCAGATGTGGTATAAGAGACAGCCCCGATGATCGGCCCGCCGGGACCGCCGCGGCCGCCGCGTCCGCCCCCGCCGGTGCCGAGCACGAAGACGAAGATGATCGCGAGCACGCCGACAATGATGCCCAGCACGAGGCTGCCGAGCAGGAACTTGGCGAGGAAGCCGAAGACGCCCCCGGTTGCTAATGCGCCGAGCTTGCGGCCAAGCACCGCGACGAGCATGC
Organism: Aromatoleum evansii; assembly: GCF_012910805.1. GTDB lineage: Bacteria > Pseudomonadota > Gammaproteobacteria > Burkholderiales > Rhodocyclaceae > Aromatoleum > Aromatoleum evansii. Next base: position 12,672 of record NZ_WTVK01000094.1, on the reverse strand, counting down.
CGCCGACGATGGGCACGCCAAACATGAGCAGGACGCCGATGTCCTGAAACGATCCCGATCCGCCCGAGTCGCGCCCGTCCGGTTCCGGCAGGGCCAGGTTCTCGCCGCGGATGCGTGCGAACAAGGCCTCGACACCGGCGTCGATACCGGCGGCGAACTGCCCTTGGCGGAAGGCAGGTGTGATGGCGCGGTCGATGATGTGGAAGGCTGCGAGGTCGGGAACCGCTCCTTCGAGCGCGCGGGCGACCTCGATGCGCACGCGCCGGTCATCCTTGGCGACCACCAGCAGCAGGCCGTCACCGACATCGCGACGGCCGATCTTCCATTCGGCCGCCACGCGATTGGCGAAGGCGGCGATATCCTCGGGCGCGGTCGTCGCCACGATCAGGACGACGATCTGGCTGCCGCGCTCTGTTTCGAATCGGCCAAGCTTGTCTTCGAGCGCTTGCCGTTCGGCGGACGACAGTGTTCCCGTCTTGTCGATGACCCGTGCCGTCAGCTTGGGAACGGGGATCAATTCCTGCGCGCTGGCAGCGCCCGCCCAGAGCCCCAGCGCGAGCATGCACAAGGCGAGGCGCAGGGCGCATCCGATCGCGCGCATGGAAGGGAGGAGGGCAGGCATCAAGGGCAGGGGAGTGAGCGATTCAACGCTTGGGCGCACTGCCACTGAAATCGACTGCGGGGGGGCTCGAAATCGCCTGCTCGTTCGCGACGGTGAATCCTGCCTTGGGAGCGTAGCTGAAGACCATCGCCGTCAGATTGGTCGGAAAGCTGCGAGCGAGGACGTTGTATTCCTGGATGGCCCTGATGTAACCGTTGCGCGCGACGGTGATGCGGTTCTCGGTGCCTTCGAGCTGCACCCGCAGGTCCTGGAAGGCCTGGTTGGCCTTCAGGTTCGGGTAGTTCTCGGCGACGACGAGCAGGCGCGACAGGGCGCTGCCCAGCTGGCCCTGTGCTTGCTGGAAGCGTTCCATCGCCTGCGGGTCGGCAAGCATTTCGGGGGTGACCTGGATCGAAGTCGCTTTCGCCCGTGCTTCGATCACCTTTGTGAGCGTTTCCTGCTCGAAGTTCGCCTCGCCCTTGACGGTGGCGACAAGGTTGGGAATAAGGTCGGCCCGCCGCTGGTACTGGTTCAGCACCTCGGCCCAGGCGGCCTTGCTTTGCTCGTCAAGCCGCTGGAAATCGTTATAACCGCAGCCCGCGGTGCTCAGCGCAACCGCGACGGCGGCGACCGAAGCCAGTCGGCGCAGAAAGGATTTCGACACGTCACACTCCCAGGATCAGGTTTGCCGCGCAAGGCGGCGCGCGGTGTGGCGCACCGCCCATGTCGGACGTCACACCCGATATGCGGGAGTAATGATACCCCGCCGTGTGCCGCCTGCACCGGTGGGATAAGCGTGCTGGCCCCTCGGCCGCTCAGTCGCCGCGCTTCTTGTCGAATCCGTGAGGCATCACGGTATCGATCGAGATCACGTTGCTGCCACCCATCCACGGCAGGGTCGGGACGCGCACGCGCATCGAAAGCCTCGTCGCTTCGGCGCCCGGCTCGTCCTCCGAGCGGCAGAACGGGATCACCGTGGACTCGATCTTGGGTACCCACGGGAGCTCGGCCTGCCGACGTTCCGGGCGTGGCGCACGCACCCGCCCGGTAGCAGGGGACCACTCAATTTCCGGCCCGTGCTGTCCGAGCCAGGTTGCCCAGGACTGCATCCACAAGTTGATCCACGGCACCCCCGTCCACACCGCGGCAATATCGCTAAACGGCCATGCAAGGCGTGATTCGTCAGGAGCGGCGTCGACAGGCGGCGCATGTGCGGACTCGTGGGCTACGGCTTTCTTCGGCATGGTCGGCTCCTCTGCATCGGGATGGGTCATTTCCTGTATAGAGCAAATCTCCGACCGACAGCAAGCGCGGGCCGTGCATTGACTGGCGGTAGCCCCGTTACTTGGGCTGAGGAACGATGCGCAGATAAGGCTTGGGCGCCTTCCATCCGTCCGGGAAGCGGGTCTTTGCTTCCTCGTCGGAGACCGAGGGTACGATGATCACGTCGTCGCCCGGTTTCCAGTTGACCGGCGTCGCCACCTTGTACTTCGCCGTGAGCTGGATCGAGTCCAGCACCCGCAGGACCTCGTCGAAGTTGCGGCCGGTACTCATCGGGTAGGTGAGCATCAGCTTGATCTTCCTGTCCGGCCCGATCACGAACACCGAGCGCACCGTCAGGTTGTCCTGCGCCGTGCGCTCCTGGGCGCTGCCGCTGGCGTTGGGGTGGATCATGTCGTAAAGCTTGGCCACCTTGAGGTCCGGGTCGCCGATCAGCGGGTAATTGATGCGATGCCCCTGCGTCTCCTCGATATCCTTCGACCAGCGGTCGTGGTCGCGGACGCTGTCCACGCTCAGGCCGATGATCTTGGTGTTGCGCTTGTCGAATTCCTCCTTGAGTCCCGCCATATACCCGAGTTCCGTGGTGCAGACGGGGGTGAAGTCCTTCGGATGCGAGAACAGGATTGCCCACCCGTCCCCGATCCACTCATGAAACCGGATCGTTCCCTGCGTCGTTTCCGCTGTGAAGTCCGGTGCGTCGTCGCCTAATCGCAATGCCATGGAACACCCCCATGCATTAGTGGCTCCCTGTCCTTCCCGTTCTCCTGTTGTTCGTCCGTGCCCGCCCAGAGTCCGGTCGATACGTAGCGTTCGCCGGTATCCGGCAGCACCGTGGCAATACAGCGCAAGCGATCCTCGAGCGCGACCCGGCATGCGATGTGCACCAGAGCGCCCGCGGACGGGCCGACGAACAGGCCGGCCTTGGCCAGCCTCCGGCACATCGGGATCGCATCCTCCATGCGCACCGGCAGACGACGGTCGATCAGGCTTTCGTCGAGGATCGCCGGCACCATGTCGCCCGGATGGCCGAGCGGCTTGAGGCCCTCGATGCCGGGGAAGTCGTCGGGGATCGCCGCGATCACGACCGTTGCAGGATGGGCTTCCTTCAACCGGCGTGCGACGCCCGTGAGCGTGCCGCCAGTGCCGATGCCGGCAACGAACGCATCCGGTGGCCTGCCGGTGCTCGCCATGACGCCCCGCAGCAGTTCCGGACCGGTGGTGTCGTAATGCGCGCGCCAGTTCTCAGGGTTCGAATACTGGTCGCAGTACCAGTAGCGCTCGGGGTGCGCGCGGGCGAGGCGGCGGGCCTCGGCAACCGCAAAGTCGTAGCCTTCGAGCGGATCGGTGAGGATCAATTCGGCGCCGCTGGCGCGGATGCGGTCGAGGCGTTCGCGGCTGGCATTGCCCGGCACGACGAGCGTGACCGGCACGCCAAGGGCCGCGCCGTACAGCGCGTACGAGATGCCCGCGTTGCCGGACGACGAATCGAGCAGTCGCCGGCCGGCGTCTAGGCGGCCGGTTTGCAGGGCCTTCATGAGCATGCGCACGACCGGTCGGTCCTTGATCGATCCGCCGGGATTGACTCCTTCGAGCGTGGCGAACACGCGGCAACCCGGCGCCTGTTCACGTACGGCGTGGATCTCGACCAGCGGGACGTGACCGACGCTGGAGAGCAGGGCGGATTCGCGGATCGGGATCGCTGCCATTTCCGTCTTCCCTTGCGGCGCGCTTATACCGTCGTCGCGCAGAACGCTTCGTAGTCGACGTAGCCGGCGAATGCACGCCCTTCGGCGCACAGCTCGCAATCCGGCCTTGCGGATAGCCGATACTCGTCGAACCGGGCGCGCAAGGCGTCGTAATGCAGCAGCCGCCCGACCAGCGGGTCGCCCAGATCGAGTAGGAGCTTGATCGTCTCGACCGCTTCGAGCAGGCCTACGACGCCGGGCAGTACGCCGAGTACGCCTGCGTCGGCGCAAGAAGGCGCGAATTCGGGGGGCGGCGGTTCCGGATAGAGGCAGCGATAGCAGGGGCCGCGACGGGCCGGGCAGCGCGGCCAGAAAACCGTCACCTGGCCCTCGAAGCGGTACACCGAGCCATGCACGCACGGAATCTGCAGGCGAACGCAGGCATCGTTGACGAGGTAGCGGGTAGGAAAGTTGTCCGAGCCGTCGACCACCACCTCGTAGCCTTCCAGAATGCGCTCCACGTTGGCCGAACTGAGGCGTTCCGCGTAGGTTGCGATCTTGACCGCGGGATTGAGACCCTGCAGCGTGCGTCGCGCGGAGTCGACCTTGGGCTGGCCGATGCGTTCGTCGTTGTGGAGGATCTGCCGCTGCAGGTTGGAGCGATCGACGATGTCGTGATCGACGATACCGAGGGTGCCGACACCGGCCGCCGCGAGGTACAGGGCCGCCGGAGACCCAAGACCGCCGGCGCCGACCAGCAGTACGCGGCTGTCCAGCAGCCGTCGCTGCCCGGCTTCCCCGACTTCCGGCATCGCCAGATGCCGCGCATAGCGCTCGCGTGCGTGCGCATCGAGGCCACGCGGGGTCTCGAAGGGCAGGCCTTCCGCCTTCCAGCGGGAGAAACCGCCCGCCACCGATGCGACCTTGAGATAACCGAGCCGCTGCAAGCCTTCGGCTGCAAACAGCGAGCGCACGCCACCGCCGCACATCACGAGCAGCGTCCGATCGGTATCGGGGATGGCTTCCTCCACGCGCAGCTCAAGAAAGCCGCGGCCAATGCGGAACGCGTCGCGGGGACTGCCCTGCGCGATCTCATCCGCCTCGCGCACGTCGATCAGCGCCGCCCCTTGCACTTGCAAAGCGAAGGCTTCGCGCGGATCGATCTCCGGTATGCTCGCTTTCAATTCCGCGATCCGCCGCTCGCGTGCGCCGCCGGCCCCGCCGGCGACCGCAGGAACGATCGCGAGCACGGCGCCCTCACGGGGCAGGGGCGCCGCGAGTCCCCCCAGGTCGCGCACGTTGTCCGATCCGACGTAGATGTTCACGAAGGGGCGCAGCGATCCGTCCTCCGCGCATACGCGTGGCAGCAGTCCTTCGTGGCGATGGGCCAAGGCCTGCAGCGCATCGCCGACCGTGGCGGCCTCGACCTCCACTTCGTCGGCGCCGCCGGTGTAAGAGCGCAACGGCGTCGGAATGCGAACGATGACACGGCTCATGACAACACCTCCTCTTCGCCGAACGTTTCGCCCTCGAGCCGCCACGAGCGCAACTCGGTGGCCACGCCGGCCTTCACCGAGACGATCGGATAGGACCAACCGGCCCACGCGAATTCCCGATCCGTATCCGAGGGGCGGGGCGGATGGTCGGGATGGGAATGCCACACGCCGACCACCTGCAGTCCGCTGGCGGCAGCCGCGTATTCGGCATCGAGATAGTCCTGCGGCTCGATCAGGAACCGCTCCGCCGTGCGCTCAGGGTGAATGTTGCGGGCGGCGCGGACCGCACACACGGTCACGGCATCGCCATCCTGCCGTCCCAGCAGCAGTCCGCACACCTCGTCGGGGTAGCCCGTCTGCGCAGCGGCAGTGATCGCGTCGCGCAAAGGGGGAGGTAGGCGCAAGGTCGCCATGGCGGAGCCCTCGTTACGGAATTCAATAACCGACTAATTTCGTCTACTTTGGAATGCAATCGGGCCGCCGGAGTTCGCGGCGCGGCGTCCCCGGGAACAAATTTCGTTCGGACTGGCGTTCCTGTCGTCGCGCGTTGCAGCCTCACGCCCGTGATCTATATCTGAATCATGGACGGCTCCGCCGGACCGGATGGGGCGCACGGCAGGACATCGGAGATGAAGCGAAGAAGATGGCTGTGGCCGGCGCTGATCCTCGTCGGCGTCGCCCTTGGTGGCCAGTCCGACGGGCGCGGACAGCCTGGCCATCGGCAGGTCGCCGGCTTGCCGCCAGGGTTCGACGCCGGGGCGCCCACGGAGCCGTATGCGGGACCGCATCCTTCACGCCTCGAACGACCCGCCGAAACCTTCCGTTTCCCGATCATGCTCGGGCAGATAGGCCCGAGCGAGCCCTTGTTCGCCGGACCGAAGCAATATCCCTTCATCTGCGACACCGCCAGTTCGGGCTTGGGTCCGCCGCTGGCGGACAATTTCGCGGGGATCGGCACACCGACCGACTTCGCCGCTGCCGCCAACGGGGAGAAGCGCACGTCAGGGGCGTTCAGCAAGGACTGCCTCGCGCCCACGAAGGCCTGGTACTTCTACAAGCCTGTGGGCGGGGAACACTTTGCGCGCTGGAATGGGGAGACGGAGGAGGTCGAAACGGTCACCGTCAATGGCGCCCCCGTGCCCTTCATCATCCGTGTCGAGATGGGCACGATCAACCGCTTCATCTACCTCATCGCGGCGCTCAAGGGCGCGCGCGAACTCATCGACGCCCCGGCCGCCGACCGCTGGAACCGCCGTTTGATCTACCAGTTTTACGGCGGCGTCGGAATCGGTCATCGACAGGGCAGGGCGAGCGTGAAGGCTGTCCTCGAGGATCGCCGCGAGCAGCTTGCACAGGGCTACGCGGTCGTTGCATCGACCGGAACCACCAGCCGCAACCACTTCGACATCTGGCTCGCGGAGGACACCGCGCTGCGCGTCAAGCGGCAGTTCGTCGCGCTGTACGGCGAGCCCGATTACACGGTGGGCGTTGGCGCTTCAGGCGGCGCGATCCAGCAATATCTGCTCGCGCAGAACCGCCCCGGCCTCATCGATGCGGCCATCGCCCAATACTCCTACCCGGACATGATCACGCAGACGATCCCGGTGTTCGACTGCGAATTGCTCGAGTACTACTTCGACGTTACCGACAGGGACAACCGCACTTGGCGCAAGGCCGAGAAGCGTAGATGGATAGAAGGTTTCAACGCCAGCAATCGCCATGAAAGCTCGGGCGGGCTGATGCGGATCCAGGTCACGACCAGGGTCGCCTTCATGATGCGCGGGGAATCCGTACCCGACCGCAAGGGCGAAACGGAGTGCGTGGTCGGCTGGCGAGGCCTCACGCCGTTGGTCCTGAATCCACGGTTTGCGCACTTCGAATCGCATCTGACGCGGGACGTTTTCGAGCAGGTACGCTGGAGTTACTTCGAGGACCTCAAACGCTTCTTCGGTACCGATGCGCGGGGATATGCGCGCATTCCGTGGGACAACGTGGGTGTGCAGTACGGCCTCCGTGCGCTGCAGCGCAGACAGATAGATCCGACGCAGTTTCTGCGCCTGAACGCGACGATAGGCAGCTGGAAGTCACCTGCGGACATGCAGCCCGAACACTACTGGCTGATCGACGGCGGCGAGAGCGAACTGCGCGACTTTTCTCCGTGGAGCGCGCATAACATGAACGTCGGCAGAAACCACGAGAAACCGGCGCCGCGCTTTGCCGGCGACCTCGAAGCGATCGCGGCGGCCTACCACTCGGGCCAGGTTTTCCTCGGCCGCATCGACATCCCCGTCATCGACGAGCGCCTGTACCTTGAGGCCGAGCTCGACATGCATCACGCTGCCGCATCGTTTTCCGCTCGTGCGCGGATGATCGCCGCTCAGGGCGACGCCGGGAACCAGGCGATCTGGGTGAGCGACAAGGCTTACGATCCGACACCCAAGGCCTTCACCGCGATCGATCAGTGGCTGCGTGCAAAACGCGCGCGTTCCCAGCTTTCGTGGGCGGAAGCTCGCCCGGAGACCGCCAGCGACCGCTGTTTCGACGCGGGCGGCCGGATCATGTACAAGGGTGACCGTGTGTGGGACGGCGACTGGAACCAGCTCCCGACGGGCGCGTGCATGCGCGTCTATCCGATCTACGCCAACTCGCGCATGGTCGCTGGCGAAGGGATTAGCGGCGACCGCTTCAAGTGCGCGCTGCAAAGCGTGTCGTCCGCGCTCGACCGTGGCGTGTACAAGCCGGTGGACATGCAGCCGTACAAGGCACAACTCGAGCGGATTTTTCCCAACGGCGTGTGCGATTATCGCCAGCCCGACCAGGGACGTCCAAATGACGTGATGGGCGGCGAGGTGGTGAGATAGGTCCGTTGGCGGCAACGAAGACTTGGTCGGTTCGAGCGCACTGGTGTCACGGGCGTCGCCCGGCGTTCCACCGGCGGATCGAAAACAGCCATAATTGGTATGAAGTGGAATCAAGGCCGCTGTAAGCCGTTGATGCGTAAGCATTCTTCGGGGCGACTGTCGAAAAGAATCCGACAACCATCGCGAGACTCGCAGCGGCCGCAAACTTTGACCAGAAGGCGCGTTTCTTCTCGTCTTTTTCGCGCTCGGCGTTCGCCTGGGCTATGACGATCATCGGATCTAGGTCGAGCAGTTCCGCGACCTTGGCGGCGGTGTAGTCGTCCATCACGCGTTGCCCTGTCATGTAGCGGCTTATGACGGGCGTCGAGCTCTCTAGAAGTCTGGCTAGTTCAGCGTCGCATTTGAGCTCGTGCTTGGCTTTTACGGCCTGCAGAAATTCTTTTGTCATCATCCCTAGTCCCTCCGTCGTAGCTGCTGCGCACGTTACGCGGCTTGCTACCGCTTGACAACTACCAGGTGGTAGCGATAGCGTCCGTTCCGCTACCACGTGGTAGCACTTCCTTACATTCGAGGTATAGACCATGAGCGCCGTGCAGCCGATCCCGAGTCAGTCCCCCCAAACCACGATCAAGCCGGGGCAAGTCCTCGTCGTTGGCCGCTGTGTCAGCGCCAAGCGCCAGGGGCAGCTGTACGTTCACCTCATCGTCATGCCGGCGCCCGATCCGTATTCGAGCCCCGCGACGGTCGAAGTGCTGGCCAAGACGCGACAGGCCGATTCAGAACAGGACGTGCGCCTGCTCTGCCGCCTCGGTGGCTACCGTCGCAGCTACAAGAGCGTCGATCGCGAGACGGGCGAAGTGCGCAACGTCCAGACCGCCGACAACAAGCTGTTCCTTCTCGAAGACTGAAGCCATGCGGGCCGAGGTTTTTGTGTCGCTCGTTCGCGTTCGGGGCGTTGCTGAGGAATGCGCGAACTTCTTCGCCACGCCCCGGCGCGATCGGGCGTTTTACTGCTTCGATGAGTTGCCGCCGGCCGTGATCCTCTCGTCGGAGCGGTTGCGGCTCGCCGTCTATCAGGATGCGCTCGAGTTTGGCGCGGCCAGCGTGCCCGGTGGGTGCTGGAACGGTTGCAGGTTGTACTGATGAGCGCGCGCGTCGTGCTCCATCCCTTTCTCGCCTCGGCCGAGCTGCCGTTCATGCGGCTCCGTCGTGCCTGCTTCTGGCAGCTCGCGGACACCGACTTTCGGCATGCGGCCTACTGGCGTGTTCAGGTGGAGGAATGCGTTCTCCAGCTGGTCGCGTGGCTGATGGATGGAAACGGGTCGCCGGAAGCGGCGCAACGCTGCCGTGAGGCCGTGACGCGGGCGATGGTTTCCGGCTGGTCGGACGCCGCTTATCGGCGCGTCCAGGTGGAGGTTCCCGCGGGCGGCGTCTGCCCTTCACAGCACGTACAAGTAAAGAGTGCTGTGGAGTCTCATTTTGAGACTGTCGGTTCTGGTGGGCATCCCGTTTCCGGGGTTTCGCTTTTCGACGTTTCCGGGTCGGCTGGCGCGTCTTCGGAGTGCCATCGGGCGCGCGCGACGATGAGCACGCCCGAAGGGGCGGGCGAAACCCCGCAGGGGCAAGGATGTGCAGCGCGTAGCGCGGAACGTCCGCAGTCGAGCCACCGCGCGCCCGTGGGAAAGCCAGGAGTTTTTGACCTTGGGGCTTCTCTGTGACGTCCTCGACCTTCATCGACTGGATGGACATTGCGCAACGGCATGACGGCGTGGATTTGCCGATTGTGTCGGACGGGGTCCGGGTCGTCGGTGAGTCGTTCGAGGAAATGACGGACGCGACGGGGCGCAAGTGGTGCGTGCTCACTCCGCATGCGGACGGGACGCGCTACACGGTGCGCCGCAAGCAAAGCCGGGGGTCGTTCGATACGTCGTTGGTGTGCCGCTGCGACGGGCAGAAGGTCGAGCTCTCCGGCAACGTCGGCCGTTACAACCGCGCGGACAACGTGTGGAACTACGACCTCGCCGAGACCCTGCAGAAGGCCAGCGACTACGTCGCGCAGGAATACGGGCTACCGGGCTTCACGGCGGGCGAATGTCGCGTCAAGCCGTCGCTCTCCAAGCATGACTACGACCTCGGGTTGTGGTCCGAATGGACCGGGGCGGTGTTCCGCGAGCTGCACGTCACGCGGAACTACTACGTCGGGTCGGAAGCGCTCGCGTGTGAGGCGATGCGCTACATGGGCGAGCAGCGCGCGTCGCGCGTCGCCAAGGGCAAATACGGGGACGAGACCATCGTCTTCGGCAAGCAACACGGCAAGTTGCACAAGCGGCTTGTGGTGTATCGGAAGGCTCAGGAAATGCTGGCACACGCCAAAGGCGATGAAGCCAAGAAGCGCGTAAAGGCGAGCGAGGAATACCAGTTCGCGCGGGATATGGGGCTGATCCGAATTGAGTGCAAGTGGGGGCGGGACTTCCTACGGGATAACGGATTGCGGTTTGTGGGGGATGCCAACATGGCAAAGGTCATTTCGATTTTCGAGCGCGAAAGCGGGTTTCTGTTGAACGTGTCGGCCGATCGCGCGGCGCGCGTGGTGTCGGAGATGCCGAGCAAGATCAGGTCGTCGGCGCTGCACTGGATTCGCGGGGATGACCTGCGGGTGCTGCTGCCGCGCGCCACGTATTTCCGCCACGTCAAGGCGCTGCGTGAGTTCGGCATTGACGCGACGGAACCGCGCAGCAAACAGGAAGGGGCAGCGGAAACGCTTCAGCGCTTGTTGGATGACCTCCCGCAGTTCGAGCTGCGCGAGCTGCCGGCGCCGGATTGGTACGGCCTCCCCGATCTGTCCAGGCGGGCGGCGTGATGGATTGCGTAGCGGTGTCCCCGGCCGATCTCGCGTCCCTGCTTGATTCGGTGCTGGTGATGGTTTGGGCGGCTGTCCTCGGCGCTCATGTGCTCGGCTTCTTGGTGACGGAGCTGCTTGCGTTTGTCGCGGATCGGCTGCGCCGTCGTCAGCTGGAACGGGAGTCGTTTTGATGGCAACGCTGTGCCTTGAAGCGCATCCAGATGGTTCGGTGCATGTCCCGGCGGGCGGCACCTGTGAATTTATGGCGGTTACACCCTCGGCGCTGTACAGCATCGAGGAATTCGATTCAGAGGCTTTCTCATACGGCGTGATGGGAACGCTTTTGATGTTCGCGGTGGGCGCGGGTATCGGCCTGCTTATCAATGTGCTCAGAAGGGCACGTGTTTAGGAGTGTGTGAAATGAAAAAGCAACTGCAACTTCGTCTGGCTCAACTCAGCGTGGGTGTCTCGGGTGTCATGGCTGCCGGTCTGGCCTCCGCTGCCGTGGATACGACCGCGGTCGGCACCGCGATCACTGCTGCGCAAGGCTCGGCCGAAACGGTCGGCGGCATGGTCATCGCCGCCGTTGCCGCGCTCGCCGTGGTCGGTCTGATCATCGGCCTCGTGCGCAAGCTGTGATTTCGCTGGCGCTCGGCGTTTTGCTCGGGCTGGCGTTCGTGTCGGGCGTGCGGGCGACAGCGATCTGATAGCACGGCCCTTCGGGGCCGTTTTCAATTCTGGGGGCGCGATGGACTTTCGGCGTTTGTGGCGTAATTTCTTCTGGTTCGCGCTGTCGTTCGCGGTGGTCGTCGTGCCGTCGTTTGCGTTTGCGGATACGTATCAAGCTGTTTTTTACTTGGCTTGGGGGGGTGCGAAGTATTCGAGTCCTTCTAGTTATTTTGGGGCGTGGCAAGCGTCTCAAGCGACGTGCACGACGAATGGTTGTGCGTGTTCGTTCACGAGTAGTTACACGAGTACGAATCAAGAAATTATTTCCTACAATCGCGCGTGTCCGGGGTCCAATACCAATCCGACGACATCGCAGGTTTGGTCGGCGTGGTGTCCAGGTGGCGGCACGCTTTCCGGCACGTATCCAACGACTCAATGCATTAACGCGCCAGCGTGTCCTCCTGGGGAAACTCGTGGTACGGATGGGTTGTGTCATCCTCCGCCGTGTGAGGCGGGGCAGGTCGGTGAGGGTACGTTCGATATTGCGTATCGGTCGAATACCAATACAAAAGATGGGAGTTCTCTGATTGGCGATACACGTATTCCGACGACAGCCTGTGGGGAGGGGAATTGTCAGTTGTCTGTCGGTGTGTACTCTGGGGGCTGCTGGTTGAAAACGGAGGTCGGCCCGCCTTATGTGGTCGCGTGTGCCTTTGAGACGACGACGACGGGCCAAAGCTGTACTGCTGCGGATTCCTCGGGCAGTGCGCCTATGCCTCCGATTCCCTGCCCCGAAAACACGGCGGAAGGCTCCGTCAATGGGGTCTCCGGGTGCTACCCGACGACAACGACGGAGAAGGAAACTACGAAGACGGACAACCCCGATAGCACGACGACGGAGCAGACAACGGAAACGACCTGTATTGGCGATCAGTGCTCCACCAAGACGACAACGAAAACTTGTGATCAGGCGGGCAACTGCACCGAGAGCACGACCGAAACGCCTTCGTCGGGTCCGGTCGATGAACCCACCGCAGAAGAAAAGGAAATCGAGGAAAAGCTCTGCGAAACCGATCCCGAGTGCGCCGCGGGCAAGTTCACTAAGGCGGAAAAAGGCACGTTCGATATGGGCGCGGCCAATGCGGAAAAGGTCGCGGCCGAACAGCGCGTGCGCGACAAGATCGCGGAGATTCGCGCCGAAGCGGCGGGCATGTGGGGCGGTGTCTCCGGGGGCGGC
>NZ_WTVK01000093.1 GCF_012910805.1 Aromatoleum evansii | reverse complement strand
CCCATGCCGCCGCTGACCTGGCCGACGATGCGCATCTCCTCGCCGCTGGCCGCGCGGATCAGCAGGTCGCCCGTCGCCATGTCCGCCACCAGGCGCACCTGCGCAGCATCGATGCCCTGCACCGACACCGTGTCCACGTCCCACGGCGCACCGTAGTCGACCACCCGGTCGTGACCGCCGCCGCTCGACATCACGTAGGTGTCGCCACCGTCCATGCCGACCAGTTCGTCGTCACCGGTACCGCCATCGATTGTGTCGTTCTCCGCAGTTCCGATGAGCCAGTCGTTGTAGGAAGATCCATTGATTATCGCCATGCCATGCGCCTCGCAAGAGAGCTGTTGCCAGAAAGCGGCGAGAATAGCACAAAGGCATTTTTGGATGACATGCGCAAACCAGCTCGTCACACTGGCCGGAGCGAACTTCCCTCAACAGACAGTGCGAGATCGGGAGAGCTGATTATTTCATCTCCCCTTGCGATGACTTCATTCAAAAATTTTCAGTTTTCATGATGCAACAACGCTGATACGCTCGGACCCGGATCGACAAGCCCAATTGCCAGACATGCCCTACGTAAATATCAAGATCACCCGCGAGGGCGCAACGCCCGAACAGAAGGCCGAACTGATCAGCGGCGTCACGCGCTTGCTGCAGGACGTTCTCGGCAAGAATCCGCAAACGACGGTCGTGGTCATCGACGAGATAGACACCGACAACTGGGGAATCGGCGGCGAGAGCGTGACCGTGCGGCGCAAGCGGGGACAATAGGCCCGGCGGATCCACCCGGAGCGCGCGTCGTTGCCTGGCGCGACCGCCCTATCACCGACGATCAGATGCGGTCGGGAAGCGGACGCATCACCAGGCCATGGCGCCCGCGCGTCACCGGCATCGCAAAATCGAAGCGATCGACCCGCGTGCACAGTTCGAGATCGGCCAGTGGCAGCGCAGGGTCGGTGCCCGCGATGAAGCGCCGGCCGAAGTCGGAATCTCGCACGCGCTGCGCCAGCGCGTCGATATCGATCGGCTCGTCCTGCAGACCGGCCGCGAGGTAATCCGCGCAGGCGATATCCTCGTCGCCATCGCGATCGATCCATTCGCCCGTCGTGATCAGCGCGACCCGTTCCGGCGCGAGTGCACGCAACGCACGCAAGGTCGCCCCGGCACACACGAGGCTCGCCGCGAACAGGCGCGGGGCGCTGCGAAAGCGCAGCAGCGCCTGCACGCCCGCCGCGGTCGACAGGATCACGGGCCGTCCGGCGAGCTTCAGGTCATGGACGCGCGAGGGCGAGTTCCCCAGGTCGAAGCCGGGCATCGGACGCCCGCCGGGCAAGGCGCCGACCGTCAGCGCGTCGGGCAGCAGTTCGTTCAGGATCTCGGCCTCCGCGGCCGTCCCCACGGGATGGATCTCGGATGCGCCCGCCGCGAAGGCGTAGGCCGCGGTGGTAAAGGAACGGAGCACGTCGATCGCGACGACGGCGTCGAAGTCGTGTGATTCCTGCACGAGGCGGTTCAGGCTGACGCGAAAGATCTGCATCGGGTAATCATACGACAAGGGCGCGCGCCGCATCAGCCAGCCTGCCCGCGCACGCACGCAGCACCTGCGCGTCCGGCGCGGTATGCTGGAACCACGCGGCGCCCGGAACGATTACCGGCGCCGCTGTCCAATTGGGCCGCCCATCCGCATTCCCGCCATTTCACGCATGAGCAAGCTGACGATCCGCATCGCCGACGGCGCTGCCGACATTCCCCGCGAAGCCTGGACCGCCCTGTGCCCACCGGGACATCCCTTCCTGAACGGCGACTTCCTGCGCATCGTCGAGGAACATGGCGTCGCAGTGCCCGATGCCGGCTGGCAGCCGCTGCACCTCGTCGCGAGCGAAGAAGGCGCGATCGTCGGCCTGCTGCCGCTCTACCTGAAGGGGCACTCGCACGGCGACTTCATCTACGACTGGAGCTGGAAACCGGTATGGGAGCGCTTCGGCCATCGCTATTACCCGCGCCTGGTGTCCGGCCTGCCCTACACGCCGGTAGCGGGGCCGCGGCTGCTGATCGCCCCGGGCGCCACCGACCGCGCCGCGGTGCGCGACGCGCTGATCGCCGCCGCACAAGGGATCGCTACCGAGAACCACTTTTCGACCTGGCACGTCGCGCTGGCAGCCCCTGCGGACCTCGACGCCGTTGCGGCCAGGGGACTGCTCGTGAGCCACGACGTGCAATACCACTGGTCCGACGCAGGTTTCGGCGATTTCGACGGCTTCCTGCAGTCCTTCTCGGCCGAAAAGCGGCGCAAGGTGCGCGCCGAGCGGCGACGCGCAGCCGAATCGGGGCTGCGCATCGTCGTCCGGCATGGCGACGAGATCGACCGGGGCGAATGGCCCGACCTGCACGCGCTCTACAAGTCCACCTTTGACCGTTTCGGCAATTTTGCCGCCTTCAGCCCTGAATGCTTCGCCGAGCTCGCGACGACACTGGGCGATCGAATGGTCGTATTCACGGCCCGCAATGGCGATGAAACGGTCGCGCTGTCTCTGTGTTTTCGCAGCGACGATACCCTGTTCGGCCGCTACTGGGGAGCAAGCCGCCAGATCGATAGCCTGCACTTCGAGTTGTGCTTCCATCGCGGCATCGACTACTGCCTGCGCCACGGTCTGACCCGTTTCGAACCGGGCGCAGGCGGCGAACACAAGATCGCCCGCGGCTTCATGCCGCAGATCGTGCGCTCGGCGCACTGGATCCCCGATCCGGACATACGCCGCGCGATCGCCCCGCATCTCGAACGCCAGAAGCTGGGCATTGCCGCCTATCATGACGACGCCAGGAGCCATCTTCCGTTTCGCAAACCGGACGCCGGTGCCGCATGACGCCGTCCGCCCCATTCGCATGGACCACCGCCACCACGATGGAAAAACCTCACGCACCGGCCACCGAACGCAATCGCGAACACATCCTCGCCGCGCTGCGGCGACACTTCGCCGACCGTCAGCGAGTTCTCGAGATCGGCAGCGGGACCGGGCAGCACGCTGTCCACTTCGCCGCCGCCCTGCCCCACCTGAGCTGGCAGGCGTCCGACCGGCCGCAGAACCTCCCCGGAATCCGCCTGTGGCTCGCCGAAGCGCGCCTGCCCAACACACCCGAGCCAATCGCGTTCGACGTCAATACGCCCCCGACGCTGTCCCTCCGCTATGACGCGATCTTCAGCGCCAACACCCTGCACATCATGAGCTGGCCCGAGGTCGAACGCCTCTTCGCCCTGTTCCCCGCCCTGATTGCGCCCGGGGCGCTGTTCTGTTGCTACGGTCCGTTCAACTACGGCGGACGTTTCACGAGCGCAAGCAATGCGCAGTTCGACGAGTCACTGAGGCAGGACGATCCGCGACGCGGCATCCGTGACTTCGAGGCGGTCGATGCGCTGGCACGAGTCGCGGGAATGATGCTCGTCGAAGACGCGGAGATGCCAGCCAACAACCGCTGCATCACGTGGCGGCGGACGGCGACCTGAACGGCGATAGTCGAGCCCGTCGGCGAACGGTCGCGCAAGCGCTCACGCCTTGCGGCTGAAACGCTCAGAATACGCGACCACGACGCCTGACGCGACGATGATTCCCATTCCCGTCAGGGACAACCCGTCGGGGAGGTCGCCGAACACCAGCCAACCCAGCAGCGTCGCCCACACCAGCTGGGCATAGGTGAAAGGACTCAGCGTGGTCGCCGGCGCGGCGCGCAGTGCCATGATCATCAGCAGATGGCCGCTCGCTGCGAGCACGCCGAGCGAGCCGATCAATAGCCAGTCGCGCAAATCGAGCGCGCCGGGAACCCAGTATTGCGGCAGCAGAAGTGACGTCGTTACTGCGCCGATCAGGGACGTCCAGGCAAGCTGGGTCACGGAGCGGTCCGCGGCGCTGAGCTTGCGCGTCAACACCTGATAGACCGCGTAGCACGCGGCTCCGAGCAGGACGAACACCACACCGATATTGAAGGCATTGCCGGACGGGCGGGCGATCAGCAGTACGCCTAAGAAGCCGACGATGACCGGAATCCAGCGCCAGGCGGGCATCTTCTCGCCGAGGAAGCTCACGGCAAGGATCATCACGAGGAAGGGCGTGACGAAGACTAGCGCCGTGACTTCGGCCAGCGGCATGCGCTGGAACCCGGCGATGACCCCGGCCGTGACGCCGACAAGGGTGAGGCCGCGCATGACCTGCAAGCCCGGTCGCGCGCTCTTGAACAAGCCTGTTCCGTAGCGCGGGAAGAACACGAGTAGGGTGATCACGAAATGCGCGAAATAGCGCCCCCACACCACGACCGCGACCGGGTGGCGCGACGCGAGCGTCTTCGATACGGTGTCGAGCAGCGCAAAGAGCGCGAGCGCGCCCATGAGGTAGAGGATGCCGCGTATCGGGTGGTGTGCGGCGGGGGCGTTCATGCGGGGAGAATCCTGTCGGGAACCGTAGGGTGGGATGGAATCCCGCCGAACCGTGAGTTGTTCTTATGGTTGCGGCGGAATTCTACCCGTCCTAGGTCCGAGGGACGGCCGTCGCCTACGTCAACTCCCGCACCGGCTGGAACAGCTCAGCGACGAGGCTGTAGCCTGCACCGGCCTGAGGCTCACGCGAACGCATCCCACAGCAGCTTCACGCCCGAAAGCCCCAGCATCGCCGTCGCAAAGACGTGGAAGGCACGCTCCGGAATGCGCTTCAGTGCCTTGAGACCGATCCACACTCCCACGGGTGCGACTGGCGCAAGCAGCAGCGAAACCTTCAGCGTCTCCCACGAAAAGAGCCCCAGCGCGACGTAGGGCACGATCTTCACCGCATTCACGGCGGTGAAGAAGATCACCGTGGTCGCGACAAAGGTGCCTTTCGGCAGGCCGCGGTTCAGCAGATACACCAGGAGCGGCGGCGAACCGGCGTGCGCGATCGTGCTCGTGAAGCCCGACAACGCGCCCCAGAACAGCCCCATGCCTGTCCCGGGCGGCCCGGCCAGCTTCAGCCGCGCGCGCAGACCGAAGATCCGGTCGAGTGAAAACAGCACCGCGATTGCACCGACGCAGCCCTTCACCGCCTTCTCCGGCATCCAGCCAAACACCAGCGAGCCGACCAGCATGCCCAACGCGGCGGCTGGCAGCAGCACGCGGATTTCCTGCCTGTCCCACTTGCCCCAGTACGCGCCGATGCCGATCCAGTCGATGAACACGAGCAGCGGCAACATCACCGCGGCGGCCTGGCCGGGCGTGATCCACAGCGACATGAAGGGCACGGCAAGTCCGCCGAAGGCACCACCGAGGCCGGACTTGGAGATGCCGGTGAGCAGCACGGCGATGCCGGCAACGATCCAGCCAACGGTATCGAAAGTCATCTGGGATTCTGGAAAATCCGGCTCCGCAGTCCGTGCAAATCGTGTGCCCGTCGCTTGTCCATGCCCGCACTGCATTGTTCGCTTGACAATACCCCTGGCTGCGTCGCGTTGCGGACGATTATCACCCGGCGAACGCGTCCGACGCATCCACCGCGCGGGTCGGCTATCGTCCCGCGCCGACGAGGGCTTCCATGACCGCGTGCCACCCCGCCTCGGCCTGCGCGCCGCCTCGGGCAAACGCAGCCTCCAGCTGGACCATCTGTGCGCCGGTAAGGCGTGCCTCCAGCGCTTCACCCTCGACGGTGAGCTGCAACTGACGGACACGCCGGTCGTGCGCCGCAGTATCGGTCGCGACCAGCCCCATATCGACCAACTGCCTCAACGGGGCGTTCAAGGCCTGCTTGGTGACGCCCAGCACGCCGAGCAAGGCATTCACCGAAATCTGCGGATTACGGCCGACGAAATACAGGATGCGGTGATGCACTCGCCCGAGGCCACGCTCTTCGAGAATGCGATCCGGCGGCGCGGTGAAGGCACGATAGCCGAAATACAGCAGCTCGATCGCCTTGCGCAGCCGTGCATCGTCGGATTCGGGTGCTGATGGGGCGCGGGAGATAGTTAAGTCAACCATATTGACATACTAGGAGGCGAGCCATTACCTTGTCCATAGGTCAATATTATTGACAGTTTATCGGATGCCACGATGACCGCCGCCCTTTCCTCCCTTCCCGCATTTTCCGCCCGCACCCGCGACCTGCACGCCTCGCCGATCCGCGAAATCCTCGCCGTCGTCGATCGCCCGGGGATGATCTCCTTCGCTGGCGGCCTGCCCTCCGGAGACAGTTTTCCGCGCCTGTCGCTCGACGCCATGCCCCCGAACGCCTTGCAGTATGGTCCCAGCGAGGGAGAACGGCCGCTGCGCGAATGGATTGCCGCAGACCTGCGCGCGCGCGGACTGGATTGCAGCGCCGACCAGGTGCTGATCGTCTCCGGGTCGCAACAGGGGATCGATCTCGTCGCAAAGCTGTTCATCGACCCCGGGACGCCCGTCGCCGTCGAATCCCCGACCTATCTCGCTGCCCTCCAGGTGTTCCGCTTCTTCGGCGCACACCTGCATGCCTACGATGCCGAGGCGCCCGATACGGCCAGCTTCGCGCGCGACAAGCCCGCTTTCGCCTACGTCATCCCCACCTTCCAGAACCCGAGCGGGCGCTGCCTCGACGCCGCGCAGCGCGCCGCCCTGGCCGCCAGCCTCGACGAGGCACACATCCCCGTGTTCGAGGATGACCCCTACCGCGACCTCGCCTACGATCCTTGCGAACGCACACCGCTGTGCGCAAGCCTGCGGCGCGCGGCCTGGATCTATCAGGGCTCCTTCTCGAAGAGCCTGGCCCCCGGACTGCGGCTGGGCTACCTTGCCGCATCGCCCGAATTGCTCCCATTCCTGACGCGCCTGAAACAGGCTGCCGATCTGCACAGCAACCGCGTCAGCCAGTGGGTGGTGCTGCAGCAGCTCAACGATCCCGCGCGCCATGCGCGCATCGACGCCCTCGTCGCGAGCTATCGCGTCCGCCGCGACGCGTTCGAGCAGGCGCTTCGCCGACATTTCGGCGACATCGCCACCTGGCGAACGCCCCCCGGCGGCCTCTTCTACTGGCTGACGCTGCGCAACAAGATCGACACCCGCGCGCTCCTGCCCAAGGCGATAGAAGCAAACGTCGCCTTCATGCCGGGCGAGCCCTTCCTGCCGCACGAAACGGAAGCCTGCGGCCAGCTGCGGCTCAATTTCAGCCATGCGACCGCGGAGCAGGCCGATGTCGGGCTGAGGCGGCTGGCTGCGCTGGTGCGCAGCGCATCCTGATCCCCCGCCGCGGCCGGTCCCTTCCAGGCCCCCTGTGGCATGATGGAACGGACCATGAGCACACCAGCCACCATCTACTACCACGCCGACTGCCTCGACGGCTTCGGCGCCGCCTATGCCGCCTGGCGCCACCTGGGCGATGCAGCGCGCTACCAGCCGATGCATTACGGCATGGACTGGCAGGCCGAAGACGTCACCGGGCGCGACGTCTTCATCCTCGACTTCTCGTTTTCCCGCGGCGAGCTCGAACGCATGGCCACCCTGGCCCGCTCGGTCTGCCAGATCGATCACCACGCGAGCGCCCGCGCTGCCTGGGCGGAACTGCTGCAGGCGGACGAAGGGAGCGGCGGCGAGCGCTTTCACGATGCCTCCCGCAACCTGACAGTGATCTTCGACCTCGAACGATCCGGCGCCAGGCTCGCATGGGAATATTTCCACCCGGACACGGCAGTCCCGGAGGCGATCGCGCACATCGAGGACCAGGACATGTGGCGCTTCGGCCTCCCCGGCACACGTCCCTTCTGCCGCGCACTGCGCATGCGCGATTTCCATTTCCGCACCTGGGATCCCATCGTGCGCGCAAGCGAGGGCGCGTCTTCACCCGCCCATCGCGCCCTGCTCGAGGAAGGCGAAGCCGTCGATCGCTTTCTCGCCATCGAGGTCGATCGGCTCGCCTCCAGTTCTCTGGTCATGTCCGTAGGCTTGCAGGCCAACCTCGCTCCCGGAGCCCCCGCTGCAGCGTCCGACATGCGGGTGAGCGGCCTCGCCATCAACGCCAGCGCGGCATTTGCATCCGAGCTCGGCGGACGGCTGGCGGAGCGCTCGCGCACCTTCGGCCTCGTCTGGCAACTGGGCGGCGACGGCTTCGTGAAGGCGTCACTGCGCGGCTGCAATGTCGTGAACGTCGCGCGCATCGCCGAGCATTACGGTGGCGGCGGCCACCCCAACGCCGCAGGCTTTCGCATGCGCTTGCGCGATTTCCTCGAACAAGTGCTCGCGACACCGCCCGACCAGGCACCCTGAACGTCCAGACGCGCCAAATTTGCCTATAATTGAAGCCAGATGGCGTCGATGGAGTTCACCATGAATACCCCCGCCGCAGCCCTGGCGCCCCCCGCGTCGCTCTCGATCGAATCCGTGCTCGGCGGTCAGGGCGTGCTGCACGCAAGGCCGCGGACGGCGCTCGACTGGGTTGCGCTCATCCGCCGCGGCATTTCGTCTGCGGCGGTCGATTCGGCAACGAAGACGCTGCACGTCACGCAGGCCGAGCTTGCCGGAGCCCTCGGCATTCCCGAGCGCACCCTCGCCCGCCGCAAGCGGGAAGGCACCCTCAACAGCGAGGAATCCGCCAAGCTGGTGCGCCTCGCACGGGTCGCCGAACGCGCCCAGGAGGTCTTCGAGGATCCCGAAGTCGCCATGCACTGGCTCAAGTCGCCGAACACCACCCTCGGCAGTGCCGTGCCGCTGTCGCTCATGGACACAGACATCGGCGCCGAGAGCGTCCTCGACACCCTGGGCCGCATCGAGCACGGCGTCTTCGCCTGATGCTCACCGTTTGGCGCCTGTTGACGGCGCGCTGCGCGGCGTCGGCGTTCTCCGGCGAGGGTGCCCGCCTCTACGGCGGACGCTGGAACCGCAAGGGCGTTCCGCTGGTGTATACGGCCGCGACACAATCCCTCGCCATGCTCGAAATGCTCGTTCAGGACGAACCCTTGCACGCCCGCTACGTGGTCATCCCGGCACGAATCCCGAGCGGGCTGCGTATCGACCGCATCGCCGCCGACACGCTCCCGGACGACTGGCGCAGCCCTGCGGCGCGCGCACACCTGCAGGACATTGGCAGCGACTGGGCGAAGGGCGGTTCCGCCGCCGTACTGGCGGTCCCCAGTGCGGTGATCCCGTCGGAAACCAACTACCTTCTCAACCCCTTGCATCCATTCTTTGCCAAAATCGCCATCGGCGAAGCGCAGGAATTCGTCACGGACTTGCGCCTCATTCGAAGCTCATGATCTTTCACCGCCCGCGACGGCAGACTCCGCCCGAAGACGGTCACCTGACGCGGACGATCGACAAACCACCCCAACTCCCCATGTCCCCCACACGCGAAGAAAACAAGACCGGCGATGCCCTCAAGGCCCAGCGTTTCCGCATGCTGGAAGACATCGCCACCGAAATGTCCCGCAAACTGGTCTTCCCGACCTGTTTCGACGTCACGATCCGCCTGCGCGAATTGCTCGACGACCCCGACGCGCCGATCGAGAAGATCAGCGCCGCGGTGAGCCTCGACCCCATGATCAGCAGCCGCCTGCTGAGCGCAGCCAATTCCGTGCTCAACCGCCGCGACGGCCCGCCCTGCAAGGACCTCCAGTCCGCGATCATGCGCATCGGCACGAAGTCGGTGCGCTCCCTGGCGCTCGGCATCGCGATGCGGCAGCTTCTGCTCGCCAAGGACCTGACCGACTTCGACGGCATATCCCGGCGGCTATGGACACACTCCGTGACCACCGCTGCCGCCTGTTCCGTCCTCGCACGGAAATTCGGCCGCGTGACCGCCGATCAGGCGCTCTTCGCGGGGCTGGTACATGATCTGGGCGCCAGCTACATGCTCTATCGCGCCTCGCAGTACGACGAACTGCGAGAACGGCCCGATACCGTCCGACACCTCGTCTACCAGTGGCACGAGAGCATCGGCGAGTCCCTGCTCTTCTCCCTCGGCATCCCCGAGGAAATCGCCATCGCCACGCGCGACCACGACCACCCCCGTCCCGTACCCGAGTACCCGCGCAATCTCACCGACATCGTGTACATCGGCAACGTCATGGCCGGTGGACATTTCGAGTGGATGAAGAAGGATTTCGACGCCGCTGCGCAGGCCCGCGCCGAGCTCGGCGAACCCTATCTATCCCTCATGGACGACATGAACGCCGCGGCTGCGGATCTCCACGCCGTGCTTGAGGGCTGACCGATCCGGCAAGCGGGCACGAGCGGAAACTACGGAGCCGAATCCCGCACGGTTTGCCTGTAAAATACCCTCCCGACGGAGGGCTGCGCGAAGCGGCGGGCGTCGCCCCGGCGGCGCCCTGACCGATTCGCCTGTCCGGCCGACCATCCCGCACGGACACGGAGGCGCGCATGGCGCTGGCAGCACTCTCGACGCAGCAGATCATCGAACAGCTCGATTCGGGCTATCACTGGGTCGGCAGCACCGTCACCTACGCGTTTCCCGTCACCACCGCCAACCTGTTCTGGACGGACGAAGGCAGCTCGTTCCAGCCCCTGGGCTCCACCCAGCAGGCGTACGCCGAACTGGCGCTCGCCTCGTGGGACGAACTGATCGCCCCCTCGTTCACCGAAGTGTCCGGCACCTCGTCCGACATCGAATTCGGGATCACGCTCAGCACCGACTATGCCCACGCTTACTTCCCCACCTTCGGAAGCGTCTGGCTGAGGGCCGGCGAAACCTCGCTCGCCGACCCCGAGATCGGCAGCTATGGCTACATGACCTACGTCCACGAGATCGGGCACGCCCTGGGGCTCGACCACATGGGCGACTACAACGGCTACGCGCCCGCACCGACCAGCTACCAGGACAGCACCGTGCTGTCGGTCATGTCCTATTTCGGCCCGACCCACGGCTCCTGGTCGGCCGGAACCGGCCAGATCGCATGGGCCGACTGGATAGGCGCCGACGGTCAGCTCCACCAGCCCCAGACCCCCATGCTCAGCGACGTGCTGGCGATCCAGAGCATGTACGGCGCCGACCGCACGACCCGCAGCGGCGACACCACCTATGGCTTCGGCGCCAACGTCACCGGCGCGATGGCCGCGATCCTCGATTTCACGCGCAATCCCCACCCCGTGCTCACGATCTACGACGCGGGCGGTAACGACACCCTCAACCTCAGCGGCTGGTCCACGGGCAGCACGGTCGATATCGCGCCGGGAGCCTACAGCTCCTGCAACGACATGACCAACAACATCGCCATCGCGTACTCGACGGACATCGAAAACGTCGTCTGCGGCGACGGCTCCGACACGATCCGCGGCAACACCCTCGCCAACCGCCTCGACGGCGGCGGCGGAAACGACACGATCTACGGCCTCGACGGCGACGACGAACTCCTCGGCCGCGGCGGCAACGACTACCTCGACGGCGGCGGAGGAGTCGACTGGGCCATCCTGGACGCGGACCTCGGCAGCTACGCCATCATCTACGACTCCACCACCGGGGCCTTCACGTTCCAGAGCCAGTGGAGCGGAATCGACACCATCACGGGCATCGAATACTTCCGCTTCGCCGACGGCACCAACCGCAGCGCAGGCGAACTCACCGGCGGGCAGCGCGCCGCGCCCGCTCCCGGGATTACCGTCTCGGGCACCGGCCGCGCCAACGTCCTCGGCGGCACCGATGCCGACGACCAGCTGTTCGGCCTGGGCGGCGCCGATACGCTCGACGGCGGGTTCGGCCACGACCTGCTCGACGGCGGTCGCGGTGCGGACCGGCTGCACGGCGGCAACGGCGACGATACCTATGTCGTCGACAACCGCAACGACGTCGTTCTCGAGTCGAACGGCGCGCTGGGCGGCATCGACACCGTGCGCAGCTCCGTATCCTTTGCCCTGAGTGCCGATCTCGAACATCTCACCCTCACCGGCCGCGCACGCGCCAACGGCAGCGGCAACGACGGCGACAACGTCATCGTGGGCAATACCGGACGCAACACCCTCGAAGGACGCGGCGGCGACGACACCCTGATCGGCGCCGGAGGCCTCGACATCCTGACCGGCGGCGCAGGTCAGGACATTTTCCGCTTCGACACCGCTACCGATAGCGGAGCCAGCGCCCGCAAGGCGGACCGGATCACGGATTTCACGATCGGCGAGGATCTCCTCGATCTTTCCCGCATCGACGCAAACCTCCTCACCGCCGGGGACGACGCCTTCGACGCCACCTTCGTGGCCGCGGGAACGGCCTTTTACGCGCCGGGCCAGCTCCAGTTCGCGGGAGGCATCCTGTACGGCAACGTGGACGCCGATGCGAAACCCGAATTCGCGATCAACATCGGATTCGTCGCCCTCTCGCACAACGATATCCTGCTCTGAGCGCCCTCTTTGCCGCATTTCCGGCCCCATCGCCTTACACACAATTACAACGCGCCTGCATGGAAAGCTTGATGCCGCGCGCCGGCGCGCTACACTTCGCGCCTTGACGCCTTCCGCACGGAATATGCACAAACACACGGCCATGCACCGCTGCCTGCTCGCCCTCCTGCTTCCGTTGCTCGTCTCCACATCGAGCCATGCGGCCGAGCAGAAGCCCGCCGGCGAGGGGACGACCGTCGAGCTGTCGGCCGATGCCCGCCGCGCGGCCCCCAACGATCTCGCCATCGCAAGCCTCTATTTCCAGGCCGACGACCGCAATCCCGGCGCGCTCGCACGCCACGTGAACAGCACGATCGCGACAGCGCTGGAACAGGTGCGCGGTCATGCCACCGTCAAGGCAAAATCCGCCGGAACCACCACTTTTCCGGTCTATGGCAAGGAAGGCCGGCGCATCGAGGGCTGGCGCATGCGCTCCGATATCCAGCTCGAAAGCAGGGACCTCCCCGCCCTCACCGAACTCCTCGGCAAGCTCCAGGGAACGCTCGCACTCGCGGGCCTGACCGTCCAGCCCTCGCCCGAAACGCGCAAGAGCACCGCAGACCTCGCCGCCACCGACGCAATCCGGGCTTTCCAAGAGCGCGCCGGAACCATCGCAGCCACGCTGAACAAGCCGTGGCGCATTCGCCACCTCGCCGTCACCCACGGCGGCAGCCCCCGCC
>NZ_WTVK01000092.1 GCF_012910805.1 Aromatoleum evansii | reverse complement strand
GAGGGGGTTGCGGCCGCGGTGGAGGCGGCGGGCCGCCGTGCGGCGAGCAGGCGGCCGACGATCGCGCCGGAAAGGGCGTGGGTGAGTGTGTCCATGCGGCGTTTGAGGCGATCGGGCGGGCTTCGTTCCCTGTCCGCACCGATCGCCCGGCAGGCAATGGCCGTTCGGGCCGAGCCCTTCGGCAGGCTCGGGACAGGCCTGTCGGAGCCCTGCTGAACCGGGTCCTTCGACAGGCTCAGGGGGAACGGCAGGTGTCCTTTCCGACTGCCCCGTCGATAGGCTCAGCGTTCGCGGAAGGCCCGCATCATCGTGTCGGTGACCGGTTCGAGCAGGTATTCGAGCGCCGTGCGCGGTTTGGTGCGGATGAACACCTCGGCGGCCATGCCGGGCTGCAGCTCGGCCAGCGGCGAATCGGCCTCCGCGGCATCGGGGACGAGCTGGACGAGGTAGAAGGTCGCGCCGTCCTCGACCGTGAGCGCATCCGGCGAGATGTAGCTGACCTTGCCCGGCAGCAGCGGCGTCGTGCGCTGCGGCAGCGCGGTGAGGCGGATGTCCGCGCCCTGCCCGACGTGCAGCTCCTTGATCGAGTCGACATGCACGCGGCCCTCGAGGACGAGCGGGCCGGTGTCGGGCACGATCTCCATCAGCGTCGCGCGCGGGGCGATGGTGCCGCCCGCCGTATGCACGGTGAGGTTCAGCACGCGCCCGCCGACCGGGGCGCGGATGGTGAGGCGCTGCAGCAGGTCGGAGGCCGGGCGCAGGCGGTCCTGCAGTTCCATGATGCGCGTGGTGCTGGCCTTCGCCTCCTCGGCGGCCTGGCGCACGAGGTCGCTGCGCAGCGTCACCGCGCGCAGGCGCAGCTCCTCGCGCTGGCTCTGCGCGTGGGCGATCTCGGAGCGGCGCTCCTCCTCGCGCGAGCGGTAGTCGGAGATCACGCGCTTCTGCGTCAGCAGCCGGGTGTTGGCGACGAACTTCTGGTCCTTCAGCGACGTGAGGCTGGCCATCTCCTCCTCGGCGGCGGCCGCGCCCATGCGCTCGGCTTCCATCTGCGCCTTGAGCGCCTCGACTTCGTCGCCGACGCTCTTCGCCTGGTTCTCCAGCAGGGCGATCTGTGCGGCGAGCGCGCGGCGGCGTTCCTCGAAGAGGGCCTGCTCGCGGCGCATCATCTCGGCGGCGACGGGCTCGTCCTTGCGCTGCAGCAGCGCCTGCGGGAATTTCGGCGTGCTGCCGGTCATCTCCGCTTCGAGGCGGGCATGGCGGGCGAGTTCGGCGTCGAGCGCGGTGTGCGTGACCGAGTACAGCGCCTCGGCCTGCGCGTCGCGCAGCAGGATGAGCGGCTGGCCCGCGGTGACGATGTCGCCGTCGCGCACCAGGATTTCCTTCACGATGCCGCCTTCGTTGTGCTGCACGGCCTTGCGGTTGGCGTCGACCTTCGCCTGCGCCATCATGATGACGGCGCCCTGCAGCGGCGCGAGCGCGAGCCAGGTGCCCAGGCCCACGAACGCGATCGCGATGATGAGCTGGCCGACGCGGACGAGGCGTTTCGTCTGGTCGATCATTATGCCTCCTGCGCGCGCGAGGGGGAGACGGGAGCGACGGGCGCAACGCGCTGCGGCGCGATGCGCGCGAGCAGCTCCTCGCGCGGCCCGTAGCCTTCGACGCGGCCTTCGCGCAGCACCAGCACGCGGTCGATGCAGTCGAGCAGGCTGGGTTTGTGCGTGACCATCACGACCGTCACGCCCTCGTGCGTGATCTGGCGGATGCAGCGCACCAGGCTGGCCTCGCCGTCGGCGTCGAGGTTGGCGTTGGGCTCGTCGAGGATCACCAGCGCCGGTTCGTCGTACAGCGCACGTGCGAGGCCGATGCGCTGCATCTGGCCACCGGAAAGGATGTAGTCGTTCTGGCCGATGCGCGTGTCGTAGCCTTCGGGCAGGCGCAGGATCAGCTCGTGCACCTGGGCGCGCTGCGCGGCGGCGATGACGCGCTCGGCGTCGACCGCGCCGAGGCGGGCGATGTTCTCGGCGATGGTGCCGGGGAAGAGCTCGACGTCCTGCGGCAGGTATCCGATGTGGCGGCCGTGGCCGCTGGCGACGAGCTGGCGCACGTCCGCGCCGTCGACGCGCACGGTGCCGTGGGTCGGCGCCCACACGCCGGCGAGCAGGCGCGCGAGGCTGGACTTGCCCGAGGCGCTGGGGCCGACAATCGCGAGCGACTGGCCGGCCGGGAGCTGGAAGCTCACCTGGCGCAGGATGGTCTGCATCGCCGTGCGGCCGGCGAGCGTCACCGCCTCGACGGAGAGTTCGCCACGCGGCTCCGGCAGGGTGGTCGGCGCCGCGGCCTCGTCCTCGTCGATGAAGGGTTTCATGCGTCCCCATGCCGCGCGTGCGAGCACGAAGTTGTTCCAGTTGCCGATGACGCTCTCGACCGGGGCGAGCGCGCGGCCGAGCAGGATGGTCGAGGCGATCATGATGCCCGGCGTGACGTGCTGGTCGATCACGAGCCACGCGCCGGTGCCCATCACGGCGACCTGGATCAACTGGCGCACGAAGCGCGACAGGCTGGTGACGCCGCTCATGGCCCCGCTGGTGGCGAGCGAATTGTTGATCACTTCATCGTTGAGCGCGTGCCAGCGCTCGACGAAGGGCACGGTCATGCCCATGGAGTTGAGCACGTCGGCATTGGCCATGCCCTTGTCGATGTACTGGCCGGCGCGGCGCGCGCGGTCCTGCACCGCTTCCACCTTCTTGCGGTTCATGCGCTCGTTGAACAGCGCGAGCACGAGCAGCGCGAGCATGCCGGCGAGCGCGACGGTGCCCATCAGCGGGTGGAAGAGGAAGATCAGGACGACGAAGATCAGGCCCCAGGGCGCGTCGAACAGCGAGATGATGCCGCTGCCGGTGAGGAAGCCGCGCAGCGTCGCGACGTCGCGCAGTCCATGCAGGTTCTCGCGGCGCTGGATGTTCGAGGCGTTGCGGATCAGCGCGACGAGCACGCGGCGGCCGAGCGTGCGGTCGAGCAGCGCGCCGGCCCGCTGCAGCAGCAGGCCGCGCAGGTAGTCGAGGGCGAGCGCCAGCAGCAGCGCGCCGGCGGTCGCGATGCTCAGCATCAGCAGGGTTTCGTCGCTGCGGCTGGCGAGCACGCGGTCGAACACCTGCAGCATGTAGAGCGAGGGGGCGAGCAGCGCGACGTTGATCGCGAGACTGAACACGCCAGCGTTCACGAAAATGGAGCGGAAGGCGGAGACGAACTGCCGGGTTTCTGACATCACGGATGGGCGGCGAAGAGCCGGTACGGCGAATTGAGCATATTGGCATGAAAAAGGCTGCCCGGGGGCAGCCTTTCGCGATTGCCGGGACGGACCGGATCAGGCGAACAGCGCGGCTTCCTGGATGAAGTTGTCGGCATCCAGGCCGGTGAGCGAGCCTTTCACGACCGCGATCTGAACGGCGGCGAAGTTTCCACCGCTGCCGTCGGCATCGTAATACAGCTTGCCGCCCTGGGTGTCGAAGATGAGGTAATCGTCTGTTGCGAGGGCAACCGCCTTCGCGCCGATGACCACGTTTTCCGAGGTGATACCGCCGGCGAGCGACCCTAATACCGTGGTGTCGAAGGCGAAGACGTCCTCGGCCGCGTTGAAGTCCTTGATCAGGTCCTTGCCGCCGATCGCGAGGTTGTCGAACACGAAGGCGTCGCTACCCGCGCCGCCGCCGATCTTGTCGGCGCCTTCGCCGCCGTAGATCAGATCTGCGCCTGCGCCGGTCGTGATGGTATCGTTGCCCGCGCCGCCGTCGATCCAGTTGTCGCCGTCGCCGGCGACGACCTTGTCGTTGCCGCTGCCTGCAAAGATGAAGTCCGCCCCGGAACCGCTCGTGATGTTGTCGTTGCCGGCACCGGCTTCGATCCAGTTCACGCCGTCGCCGGCAGCGATCTTGTCGTTGCCTGCGCCGGTGAACACGTCGTCGTGGCCGGCGCCGAGCGTGATCTGGGCGTTGCCCGATTCGTCGACGATCGTGTTATCGCCGGAGTCGTCGCTGATCTTGTCGTTGCCTGTGCCGCCATCGATGTAGTCGTTTCCCGCGCCGCCCGTGAGCTGGTCATTGCCGGCACCGCCGTAGATCTCGTCGGTGCCTTCGCCGCCATTGACCTTGTCGTTGCCGGTCGATGCGTCGAGGTAGTCGTCGCCCGCGGTGCCGGTGATGGTGTCGTTGCCGGAGTAGATAGACGCGGAAAGACCGGCGAAGCCGTCAGCCTCGAGGGCGTTCATGGCGCTTGCGGCATCGAGCTTCAGGCCGCTGGCGCTGCCGGATGCCACGAACTGCACGTTGTCCTCGTCACTGTAGGCTTCCAGTGCGGTGCCCCATTCGATCCCCGTGATCTTGCCCGAGATGCCGGAAAAATCGAGGCCAGCGCTGCCCAGGCTGATGCTTCCCTTCAGCGTCACGTAGTCCCATTCCCAAACGTCAGGCGTGGTGGGGTTATCGTTCGACCATTTCATCGTCACCGAGGTCGCCTTGCCGCTGAATCCTCCTGTATCAAGATTCAGCTTCATGGAGCCTTTGAGAGTCAGGTCGCCCATCGCATCATATGCATAGCTGTATCCGCCCAGCGTCACCGATTTCAGCGTGAAGACGGAAGCCGAGGTGATACCGTCATTCTGGTTGAATCCGACCTTCCCGCTGCCTTCGGCGGCTAGCCACCCCCAACCCATACCGAGGGTGTAGGGCCCATAGACGTTCAACTCATCAATCGTCGCGGAGCTCGTGCCGACCGATGAGAACCCCGCGTAAATGGCCGTTCCATCCGCCCATTCGATCCAGGCATCATTGCCATACATCTCCCAGTACATCGGTTCGCCATACGCCACTGTGCCAAGCGCGTAAGACATAGAGTCGGCGGCATCGAGGAGCGTATCCGCGTAGTCCGCGTAGCTGAAACCGGCATCGATGGTTGCAAGGGTGTTGTTGACGTTGCTGAACGAAGCCATGTGAGGGTGCTCCTGCGCGGGGAAATGTAAAAATTGATTGCATGGTAGCGCGAATGGATTGCCTGCGCTCGTGAGTTAGGTCAACGCCATACTCAAACTATGCAGGGCGAGAATTGGTTGCTCCGCGGCGCGGCGAGATCGGCCACCCCACGACCTCGTCGTCACGCGCTTCGGGTGGGCATGCAGAACCTTTCGCCTTTGTGGAGGGGCCGAAAATCAAAGGCTGCCCGCAGGCAGCCTTCCGGGCATGGTGGTTTGGCTGGCGGCTAGGCGAACAGCGTCGCCTCGTCGATGAAATTGCCGGCATCCAGGTCGGTCAGCGAGCCCTTCACGACTGCGATCTGTACCGCGGCGAAAGCCGTGTCGCTACCGTCGGCGTCGTAGTACAGCTTGCCGCCGCGTGTATCGAAGATCAGGAAATCATCCGCCTGCGCGGCGGTCGCCCGGTCGCCGATCACCACATTGCCGGCTGCGATGCCGCCCGATAGCGAGGTGAACACGCTGGTGTCGAAGGCGAGGAAGTCCTCGACGGCATTGAAGTCCTTGATGAGGTCCTTGCCGCCGACCGCGAAGTTGTCGAACACGAAGACGTCGCTGCCCGCGCCGCCGTTGATCTTGTCGGCGCCTTCGCCCCCATAGATCACGTCGGCACCCGCGCCGGTGCGCAGCACGTCGTTGCCTGCCCCGCCCTCGACCCAGTTGGCGCCGTCGCCGGCGACGACCTTGTCGTTGCCGCTGCCCGCAAAGATGAAGTCCGCGCCCGCGCCGGTCGCGATGTTGTCGTTGCCGGCACCGGCCTCCACATCATTGTCGCCGTCGCCCGCGACGATCTTGTCATTGCCCGCGCCGGTGATGATGTCGTCGTCGCCGGCGCCGGTGGTGACGCGCGCGTTGCCTTCGGTGTCGATCACGGTGTTGTTGCCGGAGTCATCGACGATCTTGTCGTTGCCGGCGCCGCCGATGATGTGGTCGTTGCCGGCGCCGCCGAACAGC
Organism: Aromatoleum evansii; assembly: GCF_012910805.1. GTDB lineage: Bacteria > Pseudomonadota > Gammaproteobacteria > Burkholderiales > Rhodocyclaceae > Aromatoleum > Aromatoleum evansii. Next base: position 7,883 of record NZ_WTVK01000092.1, on the reverse strand, counting down.
TGGTCGTTGCCCGCGCCGCCGTCGATGTGGTCGTCGCCTTCCTCGCCGAAGACCTTGTCGTTGCCGGTCGAGGCTTCGAGGAAGTCGTCACCGGCGGTGCCGTCGATCACGTCGCTGCCGGCATACAGCCCTGCCATCAGCGAGTTGAAGCCGCCGGAATCGAGGCCGTTCAGCGTGCTTGCGGCATCCATCTTCAGCCCGCTGAAGCTCGTCGTTGGGGTGAACGCGATCGGGTTGCCGTCGGCATCCGTGCTCATCGTGCCCCATTCGAAAGCGGTGAACCGGCCGGTCAGGGTGCCGAGGTCGGACGAGAAGGCGTCGCCGGTGAGCTTGACGCTACCCTTGAGCGTCACGTACTGCCATTCGAGGGCCGGCGTGGCGACATCGTCAGCCAGCCAGCTGAAGGTCATGGCGGTGATCTTGCCGGACACTGCGCCGGTGTCGAGGTTCATGCGCCCGGAGCCGGCGAGGATCTGGCCGACCTGATCGTTGCCGAAGATCATGCGCGTCATGCGCAGGTTCGAACTGGTGAGCTCGCCCGAGCTATTGACGGCGAGACGACCTCCGCCCGACAGCGTGAAGTAGGAGCCGTCGCCCGCGCCGAGATGCAGGCCGTCCATCGTCAGCGAGTTGGAGCCGAGCGCGGTGATGCCGAACTGCAGGTGCGTGCCGTCGGCCCACTCCGCGTGCATCGTGCCGATACCGGGCGGTGTCATCGATATCGGATCCTGGAAATTCATGGTGGTGGCCGCCTGGTCGATCGACAGCATCGCGGAGAGCAGCTCATCCGTGTAGGCGGAAAACGTGAAGCCCGGATCAAGAACAGCCGCCGTGCTGTTCAGGTTGGTGAACTTTGTCATTTTCTTCCCCTTTTGCAGTGGCGCGTCGGAAGCCTGTTTATCTGATTCAGTATAGGCTGTGTAAGCAAGCGCTAATTTGCAAAACGGGTAGATTTGATCTGGCTCAAGTCCTTGACTGGACTGGGGAAAATGCCCCGCCTATTCGGGGCGGAAGGCGTAGAAAAGGTTGGGTTCGCTGACGACATACAGGTTGCCGCGCTCGTCCAGCGTGACGCCTTCGGCCTGGGGGACGCTGTCGGCGAGGCCGGCGAATCCGGCGGCGAGGCCCTGGTAGCCGACGTAGCGGCCGTCGGCATCGAGTTCGAGCGCGAGCTTGGAGGCGTCGCTGAGCAGGATCAGGTGGCCGGTGCGCGGGTCGTATTCGACCGAGGAGAAATCGCGAGCGACGAACTTGTCGCGAATCCAGTCCTCGCGGTCGATCACTTCGACCTCGAGGTGGCCGGCGAGGCTCGCGCGCAGGCCGCGGATCTCGTAGAGCTTGCGTGGCGAGTGCTCCTTGACGACGAACAGGCGGTCGCGCGCCGGGTCGTAGGCGACGCCCTCGATGCCGGCGTTGTCGCCGCCACCCAGTGCGAGCGTGAGTGCGGGCAGGCCGTCGCGCGACAGCACCGCGTCGTTCGCCGCCGGAATCGGGGCGACGACGAGCGACTGGCGGCGCTCTTCGGCGAGCAGCAGGCGGCCGTCGCCCAGCACGGCGATCCCTTCGACGTCGTTGAAGCCGGGCAGGGGATGGCGCGCCAGCACGTCGCCGTCGCGGTCGAGCGCCAGCAGTTGCGGCGGTTCATTGACGACGGCCCACAGGTGGCCGCGCTGCGCGTCCCAGGCGAGGCCCGAGAGGTTGCGCGTGACGCCGGCGACGGGGTAGGCCTCGACGTTCACGCGGGGGTCGGACAGAGCGCCGGCCGTGCCTTCTGCGCGGGCGGGCTTCAGGGCGGAGATCGCGGCGGCGAAGGCGCGGTCCAGCAGTCCGCCGTCGGCCTGCTGCATGGCCAGCGCCAGGCCCAGCAGCGCTGCCGCGGCGAGCGCGCCCCGCCAGGGAGCCGTGAGGGGAAGCGCGAGTGTTCGGGAGTCCGGCGTCATCGTCCTGCCTGTTCGTCGTTACGCATGTACGACGCACTATCGCAGGGCAATGTTTCAGGCGCTTGTCGACGGGCGCGCCGCCCGGGGGCTGTCTTCTCGCGGAACCCTCAGTGCGAGCGCCAGCCCCATTCCCGCGCGGGGATGCGCAGCGTGACGGGGTCGCCCGAGCCGGTTTCGGCGAAGAGTTCGAGTTCGCCGGAGTCGAGGATGCGGGCGCGGGTGGCGATGACCTCGTGCACCTTCCAGGGCGAGCTGGGGCGGCCGGTGAGGCGCAGGCGGGGATAATTCACGCGCAGCACGTCGGCCCACAGGTCCATGACGTCGGGGGCGAATCTGACGAGCTTGAATTCGATTTCGCGGACCATGCAGGACTCCGGGGTGGTGGTGGGGGCGGCGCGGGGCGCATGCTACTGTGTTGGGCTGCGCGCGGCTACGGCGGCGGGGTGCGACGCATTCTGTCGCAGCCCGGCGCTACAGTGCGAGGCGAATGGATTCGGTGCGGCAAGGGGAGACCGGGACGGGCATGGACGGTGAGGACGAAGTGGCGGGCGAGCTGACCGGCGACCTGAGGGGCGGGCTGAGGGGCGGGCTGATGGTGATCCACGGCAATCACCCCGAGGCGCTGCGCGACGTGCTGGTCGCGTGGATGAAGCGCCATCCGTTGGCGCCGCTGGAGAACGAGCTGATCCTGGTGCAGAGCAACGGCATCGCGCAGTGGTTGAAGATGGCACTGGCGGCCGACGAGACGGCGGGGGGCTGCGGCATCGCCGCGGCGCTGGATGCCTTCCTGCCTTCGCGTTTCGTGTGGCAGGCGTACCGCGCGGTGCTGGGGCGCTATGCGGTGCCGGAGGTGTCGCCCTTCGACAAGCCCTTGTTGGTGTGGCGCCTGATGCGCCTGCTGCCGGCGTTGCTCGCGCGTGACGAGTTCGCACCGCTCGCGCGCTTCCTGGCGGACGACGAGGACTTGCGCAAGCGCCACCAGCTCGCCGAGCGCCTCGCCGACCTCTTCGACCAGTACCAGATGTACCGCGCCGACTGGCTCGCGGCCTGGGCGGCGGGTGAGGACGTGCTGCTCACCGCGCGCGGTGCGCGCGAGGCGCTGCCGGCAGCGCAGGTCTGGCAGCCGGCGCTGTGGCGCGCGCTGCTGGAGGATGTCGGCCCGGACTTCGCCGGCAGCGGCCGTGCGGCCGTGCATACGCGCTTCCTCGCGGCCGTCGCGGAGATGCGCGATGCGCCCCGCCCGCCCGCGCTGCCGCGGCGCGTGATGGTCTTCGGCATCTCCTCGCTGCCGGCGCAGACGCTGGAGGTGCTCGCGGCGATCGCGCAGTGGAGCCAGGTGCTGCTGTGCGTGCATAACCCCTGCGAGCACTACTGGGCCGACATCGTCGCGGACAAGGAGCTGCTGCGCGCGAGCAGCTCGCGCCATGCGCGCCGCGCCGGCATGCCGGCGGTGCTGGCGGAGGAGGAACTGCACTTGCACGCCCATCCGCTGCTCGCGGCCTGGGGCAAGCAGGGGCGGGATTTCATCGGCCTGCTCGACGAGCACGACGCCGGCGACGCCCGCGAGCGCTACGCGCGCCGCTTCGCCGAGGTCGGCACGCGCATCGATCTCTTCGCGCCGCACGGTGACGACTGCCTGCTGCACCAGTTGCAGGACGACATCCGCGACCTGCGCCCGCTCGCGGAGACGCGCGCGCGTTGGCCGGTGGTCGATCCCGCGACGGATGCCTCGATCCGCTTCCACGTCGCGCACGGCCCGCAGCGCGAGGTCGAGATCCTGCATGACCAGCTGCTGGCGGCCTTCAACGCCGATGAGACGCTGCGCCCGCGCGACGTGATCGTGATGGTGCCGGATATCGACGCCTACGCGCCGCACATCCAGGCGGTGTTCGGCCTGCTCGACGCCGAGGATCCGCGCTTCATCCCCTTCACGGTCGCCGACCAAGGCCTGCGCCACCACGATCCGCTGCTCAATGCCGTCGAGAAGCTGCTGGGCCTGCCGCAGTCGCGCGTGGCCGTCTCCGACGTGCTCGATCTCCTCGAAGTGCCGGCGCTGCGTGCGCGCTTCGGCATCGCGGAGGACGAACTGCCGCTGCTGCACCGCTGGGTGCGCGGCGCGAACATCCGTTGGGGCCTGCACGCGGAGCAGCGTGCGAGCCTCGGCCTGCCCGATGGGGCGGAGCAGAACTCGTGGCTGTTCGGGCTGCGTCGCATGCTGCTCGGTTATGCGGTGGGCGGCGCGGGGGATGCAGGGAGTGCAGACGAGGCTTGGCAGGGCATCGAGCCCTACGACGAGATCGGCGGCCTCGATGCGGGCCTGGTCGGACCGCTCGCGACGCTGCTGGAGCGTCTCGACGCGGCGTGGCGCGGACTGCGCGAGACGGCCGCGGTCGAGGACTGGTGCGTCCGCCTGCGCGGGCTGCTCGCGGACTTCTTCGACCCCGCCGACAGCAACGGCGCGTATACGCTGCAGCGGCTCGAATCGGCGCTGCAGGCGTGGCAGGACGCCTGCGCCGCGGCGGGGCTCGCCGAGGCGCTGCCGCTGTCCGTGGTGCGCGAACACTGGCTTGCGCAGATGGACGACTCGGGCCTGTCGCAGCGCTTCTTCGCCGGCGCGGTGACCTTCGCGACGCTGATGCCGATGCGCGCGATCCCCTTCCGCCACGTGTGCCTGCTGGGCATGAACGATGGCGACTACCCGCGTACGCGCGTGCCGATGGACTTCGACCTGATGGGGCGCGACTACCGCCCCGGCGACCGCTCGCGCCGCGAGGACGACCGCTACCTGTTCCTCGAGGCGCTGCTCTCCGCGCGCGAGCGCCTGCACGTGAGCTGGGTCGGGCGCAGCATCCACGACAACACGGAGCGTCCGCCCTCGGTGCTGGTCGGGCAACTGCGCGACCACCTCGCGGCCGGCTGGCGGCTGGCGCGGGAGGGTGGCGAGGACGCCGGCGAGGGGCTCCTTCGTGCGCTCACCGTCGAACACCGCCTGCAGCCTTTCAGCCCGGACTACTTCCCGCCCGCAGGTTCCGCGTCGTCGCTGTTCACCTATGCGCACGAGTGGCACGACGGGCGCGGGGGTCTCGCGGCCGACGGAGCGGCAGCCGGCGCGCCGCTGGCGCCGCTCGACGAGACCGAGCCGCTGACGCTGCGCGAGCTGGCCGATTTCCTCAAGGAGCCCGCGAAAGTCTTCCTGCGCCGACGCCTGGGCGTGTATTTCGAGCTGCCCGACCCGGCCAGCGAGGACCACGAGCCCTTCGCGCTTGATGCGCTGCAGAACTGGCAGCTGCAGGACGAGCTGATCGCGGCCCAGCTCGACGCGCTGGACCACGGCGATGAGCGCGACGCGGCGCTGGAGCGGGCGCTCGCGCGCATCGAGCGCCGCGGCGAACTCGCGCCCGGCAACTTCGCCGCGCTGATGCAGGCGGCGCTGGCCGAGCCGATGGAGGACCTCTTCGCGCGCTACGCGCAGGCGCTCGTCGAGTGGCCGGAGGCGATCGAGCCGGATGAGGAGATCGCCTTCGAACACGGGTCTGGGGCGACGCGGCTCATGGTCGCCGACCGCCTCGGCGGCCTGCGCCGCAATGCCGAGGGCGCGCGCGGACGGCTCGTGCTGGAGCGCAGCGGGGTGGTCACGAAGGAGAAGAAGTACCGGCGCGACAAGCTGCTGCGCCACTGGGTCGCGCACGTCGCCGGCCACCTCGCGGGCGTGCCGCTGGCGAGCCTCGTCGTCGGCAAGGTCGGCAATGCGCCGCTCGACCCGCTCGACGTCGAGGCCGCACGCGGCTGGTTCCGCAGCCTGCTCGAGGCCTGGCACGAGGGCCTCAGGCGCCCGCTGCCGCTCGCCGCGAAGACCGCCTTCGCGTGGCTGGACGGCGGTGGTCGTGCCGATACCCCGAAGGACAGCGACGCCGGCCGCGCCGCGCGGATCGTCTACGAGGGCGACGGCTTCAAGCGGCGCGGCGAGATCGAGGACAGCCCCTACCTCGCCCGCGCCTGGCCGGATTTCGATGCGCTGTGGGCGGGCGGCGAGTTCGCGCGGCTTGCCGACGCGCTGCTGTTGCCGGTGTATTACGGCATCGGCACGAGCAAGGACTACAAGCTGGGCCTCGCCAAGGGAGGCGAGGCATGAGTTCCCCCATGACGACCGACGCCCGCAGACTCGACCCGCTCGCCTTTCCGCTGCACGGCAGCCGCCTCATCGAGGCGAGCGCCGGCACCGGCAAGACCTTCACGATCGCCGCCCTGTACGTGCGCCTCGTGCTCGGCCACGGTGGCGAGGCCGCCTTCGCGCGCGCGCTGACGCCGCCCGAGATCCTCGTCGTGACCTTCACCGACGCCGCGACCAAGGAGCTGCGCGACCGCATCCGCGCGCGCCTGTCCGAGGCCGCGGGGTATTTCCGCACCGACCCGGCGGAAGTCGGCACGAGCGAGCCGGGCAAGGACTTCCTGCACGACCTGCGCGCCGACTATCCGCCGGAAAGCTGGCCCGGCTGCGCGCGCAAGCTGCAGCTCGCCGCCGAATGGATGGACGAGGCGGCGGTGTCGACGATCCACGGCTGGTGCAAGCGCATGCTCAACGAGCACGCCTTCGACAGCGACAGCCTGTTCACCCAGCAGCTCGAGACCGACCAGCGCGAACTGCTCGCCGAGGTCGTGCGCGACTTCTGGCGCAGCTTCTTCGTGCCGCTGGACGAGCGCGCGGTCGCGGAGATCGCCGGCTGGTGGGCGACGCCGGAGGCGCTGCAGGGCGAACTCGGCAAGCTGGTCGAGCATGCCGAGGCGCTCGACGACGCGCCCGCGCCGGCCGAGGCGGTTGCGGCCGCGCGCGACGACAAGGCGCAGGCGCTCGCGGCGCTCAAGGCGCCGTGGCCGGCTTGGGCGGACGAGCTGGAAACCCTGCTGGACGGCGCAATCGCCGCTAAGCAGGTCAATGGCCGCAAGATCCAGAAGCGCTACTACCAGCCCTGGCTCGACGCGCTGCGCGGCTGGGCTGCCGACGAGGCCGCCGAAACGCCGGAGTTGAAGAGCGGCTGGGACCGCCTCGCGCCCGAAGGCATCGCCGACGGCTGGAAGGAAGGCGTCGCGCCGCCCGCGCATCCCGCCTTCGATGAGATCCCGCGCCTGCAGGCGGCGCTCGCCGCGCTGCCCGACGCCCGCGCCGACCTGCTGCGCTTCGCCGCGCGCTGGGTCGCCTGCCGCTTCGCCGCCGAGCAGCAGCGCCGCGCGCAGATGGGCTTCAACGATCTCCTCACGCGCCTCGCCGCGGCGCTGCGCCAGCCCAACGGCGCACGCCTCGCCGAGGTGATCCGCCGGCAGTTCCCGGTCGCGCTGATCGACGAGTTCCAGGACACCGACCCGGTCCAGTACGACATCTTCGACCGCGTCTATCGCATCGCCGACAACGCGCCCGATTCCGGCGTAGTGCTGATCGGCGACCCCAAGCAGGCAATCTACGCCTTCCGCGGCGCGGACATCTTCACCTACCTGCGCGCGCGCCGCGACGCGGGCGGGCGGCTATTCACGCTGGGCACCAACTACCGCTCGACCGCAGCGATGGTCGCGGCGGTGAACCGCTGCTTCGCGCAGGCCGAGGCGCGCGCGGACGGCGCGGGCGCCTTCCTGTTCCGCGCGCAGGACGACAACCCCGTGCCCTTCCTGGAGGTCGAGGCCCGCGGGCGGCGCGAACGCCTCGTCGTCGACGGCGAGCCGGTCACGGCGCTCACCTGCTGGGCGCTCGACCCGCGCGAGGCAGGCAAGGCGGTCGGTGTCACCGACTTCCGCACGCGCATGGCTGCGAGCTGCGCCGCGGCGATCGTGCGCCTGCTGAACCTCGGCCAGCAGGGGCTGTATCTTATACACATCTGACGCTGCCGACGAATTAGACGGTGTAGGTTTCGGTGGTCGCCGGATCATTAAAAAAAAAAAATAATTCATGACTTA
>NZ_WTVK01000091.1 GCF_012910805.1 Aromatoleum evansii | reverse complement strand
GTGTATAAGAGACAGCGCTCCACCCGCTCCACCCGCTCCACCCGCTGTGCCCGGTCGCGCCGGCGCGCGGCGACGAAGCTCGCGATCGCCCACACCAGGAAGCAGCCGAACAGCAGCAGGTCGGCGAGCGCGCCGTTGACGAGCAGGTGCGCGAGCGCCCACAACTGCACGCCGATCACCATCGGGTGGCCGAGCTTCGCCCGCAGTCGCGTGCCGGGCACGTAGGAGGCGGCCATCAGGATGAAGGCGGGTAGCGTCAGCATCGCGGCCAGGTGCCGCGTCCACGGCGCCGGCGCCCACAGCACGAGCGGGTCGAGCCGCGCCGCGCCGTAGCCCCACACGATCAGGCCGAGGCCGATCGCCGAGGCGAGCGAGTAAGCCAGCTTCCATTTCGCCAGGCCGTAGTGGGCGATGTACTGGGCACGGTTGTCCTCGGCGAAGATGCGCGCCGAATGGGTGCTGAAGAACAGGAGCAGTCCGAGGATCAGGCCAGTCATGCGGGGTTCTCCGGGCGGGTTGTGAGCGGCGCGTCGGCGCCGGGCGCCGCGGCCGCAGGCGGCGCCGCTTCGCAGACGACCGCGTCGCCGATGCGCAGCACGCCGCCGATAAGGACGCGCGCGGCGACGCCGCCGTGGCCGCGCATCGCATTGTAGCCGCCGGCGCCGAGCGCCTCCTCCATGCGCGAGCAGGGCTCGCAGACGCCGGTGAGCTCGAGCACGACCTCGGCGCCGATGCGCAGCACCAGCGGCTGGTCACGGAACAGCGTGCGCGCGGCGAGCAGGTTGAGGCCAGAGACTACCAGGTTGCGCCGCAGCAGCGCCGGATCGACCTCGTCGCGGCCCGCCAGCGCCGCGACCACCGCCAGATGCTCGGCCTGGATCAGGCTCAGCTGGCGCTTGCCGCCGCCGCGGCCGGAGGCGGCGCGGTGGTCCCCGGCGAGTCCGCGGCCGGCCAGCGCGCGCGCCTCGCTCACCGGCTGCGCCGCGGCCCGTCGCGCCGGGCGCAACAGGATCGCCTCGAGCCGGCCGGCGCGGGCGAAGCGGCGTGTCAGCGTGCGCAGGTCAACAGGCTCGGCGGCGGAACGGACAGGCGGCATGGCGGTCAGTGCGGATGAAACGAGGCGGATGCATCATCCTACCGCGCCTGCCGTCCCCTGCCCCCAGCGCACGCCATGATTCCAATCCACGCACTGCTCGCCCGTATCCGCTGGGACCCCGCCTTCGGCCGCGGCGAGTTCGTCATCGGCCATTATGACCGCGTCGCCTGGCGCATCGTCCACGTGCCGCTGCGCCGTCCAGTTGCGCTCGCGCTGGCACGGCTAGATCGCCTTCTTCACGCAGGCGGCAATGAGCGCTTGCGACGCGTCGATGGCGCGTGCCGCTCAACTGGCCGCCCTGCGCGCCGACTGGAACCGGCGCGTTGCGGACCGGCGTGCCGACTCGGCGAGCAGAAAACTCGTCGCCGCTCTCATCGCTACGTCCGTCGTCACCATCAACCAGGTGAAGCGCCTCCTCGGCGTGTCCTTTCCCGCCGCCAACAATGCCGTCGCCGATCTCGTCTCGCTCGGCGTCCTGACGGGCACCGCGCGCCAACGCAACCGCATTTTCGTCGCCCGCGAAGCGATCGCGGTGCTCGATCAGGCGCCGGAACAGTACCGTCGGCCATCATTGACACTTTGAACGGGCCGCTGTTGGGTCAGGCCGCGAGGGCACCTCGCCGAAACGCGGACAGCGCAAAGATGAATCAGTGCACGACGTGCGATGGCTACCGGCGATGCGATGATCGCGACGCAATGCGGGTGCTTAGTGTTGTCGGCCAGCGCGATGATTGCAGATTCGCGAATCCAGTGCGGAACTGTAAAAAAACAAGCGGGCCCGCTTGTTGGCGGGCCCGCTTTTGTAGATCGTTCTACAACCGATTCGCATACTGCGATTCGCTAACTACTTGAATATATGGGGCGACATACCGGGATCGAACCGGTGACACCTGGAGCCACAACTCAGTCGTCACTTCTAAGTGACTGTTTTTATTGGTCGTCCACACCACGCGCCCGTTGCAGATGCATGGTGTCGGCAGCATGGAGCTCCATGAAGTCACGCAAATCTCACGCAGGTTGTTATGACATTTTCAATCATCCCAGCGATCTGCACTCCACGCACGTGCGCACGCCAATGACCGTTATCGGGCAATACTTATGTTGTCGCTCGCTGCGCAAGCTGCTTCGCAATGTCGTATCGGGCTCGCCGCAGTCGCGTACCAGTCACACGATGATTGCTGGTCAGCGACAGCATTTCGGTCTGCACTCCCTCCTCGCCAGTTCTCGATGCATAGGCGACGATCGCCAGTCCAGCGTACCCTGCCCTGCCCTGCCCTGCCCTGCCCTCACTTCGCTTCCGTTCCCTGCTAACCCTATACAATTTCACGCAATGCTTCTGGAGTCGCCATGAACACTCCGATGACCGACGCGATCCTGCGGCTCTTCGGCAACCTAGGCGAGGAACTCGCTCGGCGCCAAGTGCCGCCCGGTGCGGTCCACGCATACATCTTCGGGGGCTGCGCGGTGCATCTCCACGCCCAGTCCCGGGCCAGCACTGACGTCGATGCCGAGTTCGCATATCCGCCGCCACTGAAGCAGGAGCTGATGCTCATCCTGGCTGAGCTGCCCCCCGTGGATTACGACGATCCCGAGGAAGGTCCTTCGCAGCTGGTCTATGATCCGACCTTCAACTCGACCCTGGGCCCGCTCCATATGGACTACCAGGACCGCGCCGTGCCCCTTGAGGGCATCGGTAAGTCAACTGTGATCGTCATGCTGCCAAGCATCGAAGACATCGCCCTTTCCAAGCTCGGCCGACTGGGAGACGTGGACTTGGAGGACATCCTGACCCTCCTCTCCTTACCGGGAGCCTCCTGGCAGAAGTTTGAACAATTGGCGCTGGAAGCGAACCAATACTACGTGGGGCCTGACTTGACCCCGAATTTGGCCCATGTTAGAAGAAAATTAGAGGAGAGGAGGTCTTCGTGAAGCGACAGGTTCGACGGATGGCACTAGAGCGGATGCTCGGCGACGTGGCTCGCCAAGGGGTCGCGCATGTCTCGCCCGAGCTGCTGCGCGAAGTCGCTGAACGTCTCTGGTACGCGGGCGAAGTCCCCAACCTGGCGAAGGTGCCCGCCAATCTCCGACCCGACGCCGGTTACCTGGTCGACAGGTTGGCCCGCTTCAACGTTCTGCCAAAGGAGCGGAAGCTGCAGGTACTCTCGGCTGTCCGTCAGTACCAGCCAGCCTCCCCGACGCCCGCTGCCGACGTAACCGGTCGCAAGGATCCGCTGGCTGTGGCATGGGGCGCCTCCATGGATCTCACCTGCCGCCTGGGCGAGTTGATGCCGTACCAGACGCGGCAGTATGCCTCGGACAAGGCCAAGGTGGCCGCCGTATCCCTGACACCGTAAGGAGCGGGCCTGCACCCGAGCCGGGCGCCCGCGCTGCGGTCGGATTGCAGGCTGGTCCTCGACTTTCTCCCCCCTGCGCGCACTCGACCAACTCTCCTGAAGGCGGTGCCGGCCATTGCGACATTCCCCCAGGACTTTCAACGTGAACTCCGGGGGATTACCCTTGCTCGTGTCGCCGATACGCGGCCCAGGGGCATCCCGTTTCTGTTGGCCGATCGATCGCTTTCGCGGCCCCCCCGGCCTTCCATCGCGCCGAGCTTTCGTCCGATTCTTCAATACCGGCCCCGTGCGGGAATATGACGCTGCAGACGTCGCGCTCATCCTCTTCATAAGGGTTGCGCATGCCTGCTCGCCGGAGGTGCACCGATCCTATCCCAACGACAACATCACGGGCGATGCGTGAAAGTGAAGATCCGCAACCAATCGTGTAGCGATCCTCGTCTATCGAGCTTTCGGGGGTGGTGTTGTGGTGACAGCACCCGAAGCTGCAACCGGCGACGACGGTTTCCGTTTTCGCGCCTTCGGCTTCGCGCTGGGGCGTGCATCGCCCGGTTCTGGCGCAGGCAGCATTTGCTGCGCCATAGTCCTGATCTTCTCGTCACGGAGCTCCAACTCGCGCCGCAAGAGCGCGAACTCGGTGGTTCGCTGTGAAAGCTGCCCGCGCATCGCGTCGGTCTGTGCGAGGTGCAGCCCCGCGACCTCGTTCATCTTGTTGAGGCTGCCTTCTGCAGCCCCAAAGGCTTGGCGGATGCCGCCCAGCTCCTGTTGTATGGCACTGAGTTCGTCGCGTTGACATTGAACAACATCCACATTCTGTGCGCGCGCTTTGAATTTTGACCCCCCGTGTGCACCGAATTCTGACCCCGGGGGTTTAGCCGTTCATCATTGATTGGCTGTATTGAAGTGTAGTCGTATCGACCGAGGGGGAGGAAGCGGCGAAGGGCGTAGCCCGCAGCCGCTTCCTCCCCCTCGAGGCTCAGAATGGCGTGTCCGGCTCCACGGTTACATCCAGGGACTCGACGGGCCGCGCCGCCCGACTCGCCTCGCGCGCCCGGACGCGCGCCTTGGCCGTCTGACTGCTTTGCTGGAAGCGGAAGGATTCGTTGCCCGTTTCCACGATGTGGCAGTGGTGCGTGAGACGGTCGAGCAGCGCAGTCGTCATCTTCGCGTCGCCGAACACGGCGGGCCATTCGGCAAAGGTCAGGTTCGTCGTGATGATCACGCTGGTGCGCTCGTAGAGCTTGGAGATCAGGTGGAAGAGCAAGGCGCCGCCGGCCTGGCTGAAGGGCAGATAGCCCAGCTCGTCGAGGATCACGAGGTCGACGTGCATCAGCGCGTGCGCGAGCCGCCCCTGTTTGCCGGCGGCCTTCTCCAGTTCCAGACTGTTGGCGAGCTCGACGGTGGAGAAGAAGCGTACCCGCTTGCCGTGCTCGGTGATCGCCTTCACACCCAAGGCGGTCGCGAGATGCGTCTTGCCGGTCCCGGTGCCGCCGATGAACACGACGTTGGCGGCGGCGTCGGTGAAGGCAGCGGTGGCGAGTTCATCGATCAATTTTGCATCGACTTTCGACTTGTCGAAGTCGAAGCCGGCCAGATCGCGGTGCATGGGGAAACGCGCCGCCCCCATCTGATAGCGGATCGAACGCACATGGCGGTCGGTGACTTCAGCCTCGAGCAGACACTGCATGAGCCAGCCGGCACTCTGGATGCCGACGCCGCCTTCCGCGAGCAATTCCTCGTAACGCTGGGCCATGCCATGCAACCGCAGCGATTTCAGTTCGGCGACGATCTCACGCATGATCGTTCTCCGCGTGCAGACGGTCGTAGCGGCCGGCGTCGGCAAGCGGTGCCTCGGTCACCGCGAGTGCCGTATCGAGGGGTGTCGGTGGGGGTGCCTGGCGCAGGCGGGCGAGCACATTCTTGACGTGCTCCGCGCTGGGCGAGCCGGATTCGAGGATCACTTCGACCGCCACCAGCACGTTCTCCAGGCCATGCCGGGGGACGTGCGCCAGAATGTCGGCCATCAGCCGGTCGCCGCCCGGGCGCTTGACGAGCAGCGCCCGCAGCTGCTGCAGCGGCGCGGGCAAGCCCTCGAAGGGCGCACCGTTGCGCAACGCACCCGGCTTGCGTTCGAGCAGCGGCAGGTAGTGCTGCCAGTCGTAGATGACCTGGCCACGCTCGAAGCTGCGCGCATGGGTGGCGACGAGACCGTCCTCGGCATGGATCTCGATCCGCTCGGGGTACAGCCGCAGGCTCACCTTCTGGTTGGCGAAGGCGCACGGGACCGAGTAGCGATTGCGCTCGTTCGTCACGAGACTGGTACTGGACACCGGTACGATCGCCTCCACGTAGCCATCGAAGCTCGGCACCATCGGCATCAAGGCATCGCGCTCGAGCGTGAGGGCGTCGGCGATGGTGAGGTGCTCAGCGTCCGGGTACGCCAGTTCCGACCACAGCGCCTGGCAGCGCACCTCGAGCCAGGCGTTCAGTTCGGTGAAGCTGCCGAAGCGCCGTTGTAGCGCCTCATGCCACAGGCGCCGCCGGCTGTCCTGCACGTTCTTCTCGACGACCCCTTTCTCCCAGCCGCTGGCAACGTTGCAGAAGTCCGGATCGAACAGGTAGTGCGCCGCCATCGCCGCGAAGCGCGTATTGACGATGCGCCGCTTGCCCACGCCAACCTTATCGACAGCGGTCTTCATGTTGTCGTAGATGCCGCGCCGGGGAATGCCGCCGAACACCCGGAACGCACGCGTGTGCGCGTCGAACAGCATCTCATGGCTCTGCGTCGGGTAGGCCGCGAGCATGAAGGCGCGGCTCGCACAGAGCTTCGTGTGCGCGAGCAGCACCTTGCGATGGAAGCCGCCGATCACCAGCGCTTCCTCGCTCCAGTCAAACTGGAAGGCCTCCCCGAATTCGAATTTGAGCGGGATGAAGCTCGATTTCGCAGGCTTCCCACCGGCCTCGCGCCAGCGTCGCACGTACTCGCTCACCCGCGAGTAGCTGCCCGTGAAGCCCAACTCCTTCAACTGCCGAAACAGCACCAGCGCCGTGCGCCGCTCCCGCTTCGCCCGTCGGGCGTCCGCCTCGAGCCACTGCACGAGCCGCGTCTCGAACGGCGCCAGTACCGTCTCCCGCGCCGTTCGCCGGTACTTCGGTTCGGCTCCCTCGCCAGCCCTCAGCCATTGCCGCACGGTGTTGCGTGCCAGCCCCGTGCGCCGGCAGATCTCCTTGATCGACAGCCCGTCGCGAAAGTGCAACCGCCGAATCTTGCCCAGCATGTTCATGGTGATCATCTCCTCGAACCCTGCTCAAACATCGAGCAGGCAGGTTAATCACCGGGGTCAATTTTCAGCGCGCACAACCCGCGAAAGGGGGTCAATTTTCAATGCGTAGCAACACCCCAGACCTGACGGTCGTTCCGGTTACAGGGGCTGACCGGACGCAGGACAACGGCCAAATGGCCGATTGCTGACAGTGATTCTACGCCACGAGCACGCCTCGTCAATGGGGCAACACCACCGAACCCATGGCAGCGTGCCACCGCAAATGCGCGCACCGTTCGTATTGCGCCCTGGCAGCGGCGCAGCGCTGCGATCGCACCTTCAGCCTGAGCAAGACGCCTGTCAAACCGCCTTGCATTTCGCCGTTTGATCAGCGATAGTCCCGCGGACGGAGATGATCTCATCCCCCCGACGGCTACCCTTCGCGGCCAGCTTCCGATCGGACACGACTCACTTCGGAACGTGTCCTGGGTACACTGTGCCCCGATCGACACTATTCAGTCCGGCAACGCCGAACCGCCCGGACGCCGCGTGCTTGCCTCGACTGTCCCCTCGGCCACACGACCTCTCGCCGTCCCGACGGCACGCTGATGTGCCGCATTTGACGCCGCCCCCGCACGCTTGACGCCTCCGCCCAGGGGGCTGGCGCCCCTTCCATCACGGGAAGGCCCGACGCGCCGATTGCTCTCCCCGATGGAACTCCCCTGCTCGAGGAACTGCACACAACCTGGCGCCCTCCGCGCCGTGATGACTTGACATTCCCCTGACATGGAGGTGAGGGATATGAACGTCGTACACATCAACACCCATCCATCCCGTCTGCGACCGGGCGAGATCGCGATCCACCGCGAGCACGGATGGGTCGAGATCCTCGAACGCACCGGAGCACTCCTGCGCATACGATGGATCGACTGCTCACCGGTCGCCCGCGAGGACCTCGCCCCCGGCGAGATCGACGGTGAGATCCTCACCGCCTGGGAAGACTGGGTCGGGTGCGAAAGCCTAAGGCCGATGCCTAGACCGTCACTGGGCGGTGAATCAGCGGCTCGAATACCTCTTGATCTGGCGGCCCGACGAACGCCACCGGCGGGCCAGGGACCTGAGACGTCCGCGAAAGCGGTCCACCACGAGAATCATCAAGGCTGAATAGAGGATGGAGTGGAGCCTTGAGTCGTACCGTAACCAATCGTACGTAACGTATCGTACAGGAGACGACGAGACATGCCCCGGGAAGCCAGCATCACCTACGAGCAGGTGGCGGCCATCGCCGATCGGATTAAAGCCGCCGGCGGCAAGCCCACCGCACGCCAAATCCGCGAGCGTCACGGCAGCGGCAGTTTGGGCACCATCCACAAGCTGTTCCAACGATGGGAAGGCAGCCACCCCGTCTCGACCGAGGCGGGCTCTTCCCTCCCCCCAGCGCTGCAACGGGCGATTCTCGATTTCGTGATGCAGGAACGAGCGACGGCGCGGGCCGACCTCGACGCCAAGCTATCCGACATTCAAGCGGCTGCCGACGAACTCGCGGCCGAGAGCGAGCGTCAGACCGAGCACATCCAGACGATGGAAAGCGCCCTACAGGCGTCGCAGGAAGAGAAGGCGGCGCTCGCCGGAAAGATCGAGCAGCTGGAGGCCGACCGCTCCGCCGTCCAGATTGAAGCAGCTCGTGAGCGTCTGGCGGCCGACGCCACCCGCACCGAGTTGGCCAAGGCACAGGTTCGACTCGACGCCATGCCCAGCCTCGAACGGGAGAACGAACGGCTACGCAGTGCGGTAGACGGCGAGCGCGCCGCCCGCACCGATGCCGAACGCCTGGCCGGGATCGCCGAGGAGAAAGCCGCAGGCCTCGCCGAGCGCCTGGCGGAAACGCAGGCGCGCCACACGCATGAAGTGGCGACGCTCGACAGCCAGTTGCAGGATCACAAGCGGCGTAACGCAACCCTCGACGCAGAACTGTCGGCAATGCGCAAGGAGTCCCGCGACCTGGCCGCTCGCCTGGCTCAGGCCCAAGGCGAGCTGGAAGCGCTACGCGCGCAGAATGCCGGCCATCTGGACGTCATCAAGAACTTCACCGCGCAGAGCGCGATGACGGGCGCTTCGTAATGGTCCAAGCGGCCGACGCTAACGATGTCGTGCGCACAGGGACCACTCCTTTGCCGCCAACCGTCGACGGAAAGCCTGAGCCTGGCAATCGGCACATTGTGAAGCGGCCCCTTGACGAGCCGGCGTATGGCGCCTACGAATATATTCAACGTCCGGTCAGCCCCTGTAACCGGAACGACCTTCGGGTCCGGGGTCAGCCTCAAGGTTTCATGGCGATCTCGGTGGGAGACGCCTCTCCGACATTCTTCGAAGAGTGGCCGACGTTCTCCTACTACCCCCGCCTTTTCGGCTCCTTCCCCGAGCGCCTCTCCTGCGGCCATACCTATCCTGACGCCCTTCAGGTGCCCATTTACATCAAGGATCGCACCAGGAACTTGGGCAAGACCTCGGCAGCATCCCGTCTTGGGTAATTCGCCGGGACTTGCCAAACGGCGATCATGCCGGTATTTTTTCTCTCGTCTCAAAGGCGCTACACCACCCCTTGAGACGCGGCGGGGACGCCTCGCTCTCTCGCTTCACGCGACTCAATCGCTCATTTCCTTGCTCGTCAATCGGCGCTTCTCGCCGCTCTGACTTCGTCTCGTCCTGATTCCCCGCCTTGCGACCGCTGCAATCGCCGTCGGCCGGCCTTGGCATGCATCGACCATTCGGACAACGAACGCCAGCAAGGAGAAACAGATGAAACATGAATTCCAGACGGCGCACGCCATGCGTCGAACCGGCGGCCAGGTCGGCGCCGGCCAGGACCTTGGAGGAGACACATCACCGGGCCAGGTAAGCATCGAGGACATCGCCCATGTCCTCGCGTGCACGTGCTGCTTCGCGGGCCGCGCGCGCACCTTCTATTCGGTCGCGCAGCACGACTATCTGGCAAGCACCGTCGTGCCGCCCGATGACGCCCTGGCGGCGCTCCTCCTCCACGCCGGAGATGCGCTCAGGAAACTGCTCGCCGCGTGCCTCGATGCTGAGAGCCAGACGACCGCGGATATTCTGGCCGACCTCGGCGCCCCGCCCTGCCTGCCTCCATCGGTCAAGTACACGGATCTCGTATTACGTGCCATCGCGCGGCGCGATCTCGACCCACCCCACGACGACGCATGGACCGGTACGACGCAGGCCTCGCCCCTCGCCCGGCCGATCCAGGCCCTTGCGCCCATCGTGGCGAAGCACCTCTTCGTCGATCGCTACTACGAGCTCCGCTCTGTGGCAGACGTGGAGCGATGCCGCGGCATCGCGGCAGGACGGAGGGCCACGAAATGACCATCTATGTTGATGCCCTAATACACAACGGCTGGCCGACGCACCACGGCACGTGTCGGATCCGCCGAATTTCCAGCGATAGGGAGGATCACCACGAGCTGCGCGCGATCGTGCAGGACCGGATGCACCCACGGAAGACGGCCCAGTGATGCACGAACCCTCTCCATTCTTCCTTACAGAGCAAGAGGTGTTCGAGCTCACGGGCCGCAAGGTGCGCCGATTGCAGATCGAGCAGCTCAAGCGCATGCTAATCCCATTTCACGTCAATGCGCTCGGACGACCGGTCGTGACTCGCGGTGCGATTGTCGGCGGGCTGGGGGACAAGAACGATGTTGCCAAGAGCGGCTGGGAGCCCCGTGTAATCAAAGGGTGAGCCATGGGCCGTCGACCGACCATACACCTCCACCTGCCGCCAGGCATGCGGGCGAAGAAGGGCAAACGTGGCCACGTCTGGTACTACCTCGACAAGGGCCGCCAACCCGACGGGTCCCGTCCATGGATCCCGCTCGGCTCGAGCTTCCCCGATGCACTCCGGGCGTATGCCGAGCAGGTCGAGACCGTCAACGTACCGCCCCTTACAGTCCCCGATCTGCTTAATGATTGGAACACGAAGACCGCAGCTACTCGAAAGTCGGGCACCCTGGAAGACATCCGATACAGCTTGCCGAGCCTGATACGGTTCTTCGGCGATCCTCCGGCCCCCCTAGATGGGGTGGAACCGGTTCACATTCGCCAGTACCTCGACTGGCGTGTTGCCGAAGCGAAGAAGACAAAAGGGAAAAACAACGCGAAGCGAGTCGAAGAGGGTAAGAGGCCTCTCGCGATCAAACCCAACGAGGGCGCGGTACGGGCGAACCGGGAAATCGCCTGGTTCTCGGCTGCATGGAACTGGGCGCGCGACCGAGGCATCACCAAGGCCCCCAATCCAGTCATCGGTGTCAAGCGCCACAAAGAGGCAGGGCGGGACATCTATGTCGAGGACGATGAGCTGAACGCAATCCTTGAACACGCCGACGAGCCACTACGCGAGGCAATCGAGTTGGCATATCTCATTGGCCAGCGGCCCGGGGACCTACGCGACATCAAGGAGACCGATATCCGCGACGGTTGCATCGTACTCGAGCAGGAGAAGACTGACGCCAAGCTCCGCATCGAGGTCACCGGCGCGCTTGCGCAGCTCATCGCCCGGATCAAGGCACGAAAGGCCAAGATCGAGGGCGTCAGGTCGCTCGCACTCATCTGTAACGAACAGGGCCAGCCTCTGAAGAAGGCAGCAATGCGCTACCGGTTCGACAAGGCGCGCGAAGCCGCTGCCTCTGCGAACAAGAACAAAGCCCAAGCAGAACGCCTTCGGTCCATTCAGTTCCGTGATTTGCGGGCGAAGGCGGCGAGTGACATGGAAGCGCTGGACAAGGCGCAAAAGCTACTCGGCCACACAAAGCGTGAGATGACCGAGCACTATGTCCGCAAGCGTCGAGGCGAGAAGGTAAGCCCCGTAAAGTGAAAACGGCCCGCCTATTGGCGAGCCGTTTTGTAGAACGATTGGCGATTTGTAGATTACCCACTCTTCCCCAAGTCCTTGATTACTTGGGGCGACATACCGGGATCGAACCGGTGACACCTGGAGCCACAAGACCGGGGCCGAACACGTAAGATCAAACACTTACGCCACTTTTCTTTCAAAACAACGTCTCGCCAAAGCCAGCAACGGCGCGGAACTATGGCGGACTTTTGAAAGTTTGTTGCACGCAACTGGCTGTAACGACGATTCGTCCGGGCCCGCGCAGCAACAGCCTGCCAGCGCTCGCCGGAAGTCTTGAACACCCGACCCGGCAGACGCCGCTGCCAGGTCGGCTCATGCGCCGGAACGCGCGTGACGCTCAGGTCATAGACGCGCTTCGTACGAGGCCTCGCGGATCAATTTTCCTTCGGCGCGTCTGGTCAATCAGAGATCGGCTCCAACAGCCCCCGTCCGCGTGTCAATAGCACAGACCACAGAGGGCCGGTGTTTGGACCCAAATCGTAGGTCGGCCGCTGACCGCACGCGCCCTGCGCGGTCCCGCATTACAGAGATGTAATGACGCGGTCAGTTTCCCGTCCGGCACATGCATGCATGATCGAACTGGTCGTCGCAACCGCGCTGCAGAGGTCACATGAACGCGATTCATCGTGCACCATCGTTACTCAACTGCATATGGCGCGCCCTTCCCTTGCGGCTGGGTGCGGCACTGACGACCCTTGCCACCGCGGTCGCGCTGGCCGCCGGCGACGCGCCGCCCCAAGGGGTCGTCGCGAGCCCGCATGCGGAGCCGCCTTCATCGCTGCCCAGGTTCCGCTCCGTCCTCGACGGCTACCGGCGCTATCGCATCGACGAGCCGCGAACCGATTGGCGCATGGCAAACGAGACGGCCGGACGCTTGGGCGGGCACGCCGGTCAGTTCGGCCCCACCCCGGACGTACCTGCGGCGGGCCACACGGCCACTCCCCATGCAGAAGGATCGGGTCGATGAGGGCCCTGCGACCGCATGCGGCGGTGCTCGCCGCCTTGCTTCTCGGGGGCTGCGCGACCAGCGCGATAGACGGCAACTACGCCGAGCTGACGCGCTTCGGCCGCGAAAACTTCGGCGTCGATCCACATTGGCTAAGGTCGGAGGCCGATCGCGCCGCGATGGCCGAGCGGGTCGATGCACTGCTCGCCACCCCGCTCTCGGCCGACGATGCGGTGCGCCTCGCGCTCGGTTTCAGTCCGGCGTCCCAGGTCGCACTTGCCGGCGCCGCGGCGATGTCGGCCGACGCGACCCAATCGGCGCGCCTGCCCAACCCGGTGTTCGCCTTCGAACGGCTGCTTCGCTCCAGCGGCGCGGAGCGCGAGCTCGAAATTGGTCAGGCGCTGAGCGTCTCGCTACTCGATATCCTGCTGCTGCCTGCGCGCACCGCGCAGGCGGACCTCCGGCAGCGGCAAAAGCGATTGCAGGCCGCGATGGACTTGGTGCGCAAGGTGACCGCCGCACGCGAAGCGTGGATCCGCGCGGTCGCGGCCGCCCGCTTCAGCGCCTATGCGGATGAGCTGCGCAGTGCGGCCGAATC
This sequence comes from Aromatoleum evansii, assembly GCF_012910805.1. Taxonomy (GTDB): domain Bacteria; phylum Pseudomonadota; class Gammaproteobacteria; order Burkholderiales; family Rhodocyclaceae; genus Aromatoleum; species Aromatoleum evansii. The sequence continues at coordinate 804 of NZ_WTVK01000091.1, read as the reverse complement.
CGGTGCCGAGCTCGCACGCCGCATGGAGGCCAACGGAAACTTCAGTCGCCTGCAGCGCGCTCGTGAGCAGGCTCTGTATGCCGACGTCGTGGCGCGCCAAATTCGCGCCCGCCAGGACGCGCTCGCCGCCCGCGAGGCGCTCGTGCGCGAACTCGGGCTCCCGCCGGCGCAGGCGGCACGCCTGAGCCTGCCTGAGCGCCTGCCGGAGTTGCCGGCGGCCGCGCGCGACGAAGCGGCGGTCGGGCAGTCCGCGTTCGACGGGCGCCTCGACATCCGGCTCGCGCGCGCAGACCTTGACCGCGCCGCGCGAGAACTGGGGCTCACCCGCGTCACCAGCGTCGTCAATGGCCTGGATGTCGCGGCGCTGCGCAATCGCGAGACCGGCACCCCGGCGCAGCGCGGCTTCGCGGTCGAACTGCCGCTGCCGCTCTTCGACTTGGGCGATGCGGCGCGCGCGGGTACCCACGCCCGCTACCTTGCGGCCTTCAACCGCAGCGTGCAGACGGGCATTGCTGCGGACGCCGAACTGCGCGAGCGCTATCACGCCTATCGCAGCGCCCACGATCTCGCCCGCCACTATCGAGACGAGATCGTGCCGCTGCGACAGAACATCACCGACGAGATGGTGATGCGCTACAACGGCATGTTGAGTGGCGTGTTCGACTTGCTTGCCAACGCGCAGGCTCAGGTCACGGCGATGATGCAGGCGCTCGAGGCCGAACGCGATTTCTGGCTCGCGGACGCGGCGCTGCAGGCGGCGTTGCTGGGCGCGCCGATCGAACCCGCCCGCCCGCAGGCGAGCGC
>NZ_WTVK01000090.1 GCF_012910805.1 Aromatoleum evansii | reverse complement strand
CATGCCATCCCGGCCATCGCCGCCGCGCCGGGCCGTCTTCAGTCGCGCTACGCGCTCCTTACGACGGCCCGGCGCAACGACCGGAAATGCAACCGGTGCTGCACAACAACACAATACAAGGGCGGGACATCACGGCGCTCAAGCGAATCGAGATGGAGCTGCTGGACCGCAACCACGCGCTTACCGAAGTCAACGAACGCCTCCGGCAAGCTCAGGAGCAACTCGTACAGGCGGAAAAGCTCGCCTCGCTGGGCAGCCTCGTGGCTGGCGTCGCACACGAGCTCAATACGCCGATCGGCAATTCGGTCACCGTCGCTTCCACGCTCAGGGCGCATGCGCACGAGTTCGTGCGCCAGGTCGAAGCAGGCGAGGCGCTGCGCCGCAATGCCCTGCTCGACTTCATTGCCCAGTGCCGCGACGCGGCCGACCTGGTCGAGAAGAACTTGCGCCGGGCGGCCGATCTGATCGGAAACTTCAAGCAGGTCGCCGTCGATCAGACCAGCATGCGCCGGCGTAGCTTCGACCTGCGCCAGGCGCTCGACGAGGTGCTGTCCACGCTGCAGCCCAAGCTCAAGCACACCCGGCATCGCCTGGAGGTCGCCGTCGAACGCGGCATCGTCCTCGACAGCTTCCCGGGTCCTCTCGCGCAAATCGTGACGAACCTCGTGACCAACTCGCTCATGCACGCCTTCGAGGGGATCGAGGCGGGCGTCATCCGCATCGAGGCCGCGCCCACCGGCGACGATCGGATCGCGCTCACTTACGCCGATAACGGCGCAGGCATCCCCGAGGCCCTCACCAAGCGCGTGTTCGAGCCGTTCTTCACGACGAAACTGGGCGGCGGCGGCAGCGGGCTGGGGCTCTACATCGTGTTCAACCTCGTCACCGGCGTGCTGGGCGGCACGATTGCGCTTTCCGGCAGCCCGGGCCAAGGCGCCCGCTTCGATATGCTGCTGCCGCGCGTGGCACCGCACACGCCGACCACGGATGAGGAAAATTATGCAACCTGAAGATGACCTGGTGCGGTTCGCATCCGACGAGCCCTCCGCTCTGGCAGTCGAGAATCCTCTCAGCTGGAAGCTCCTGGTGGTCGACGACGACGAGGAGGTGCACGAAGCAACGCGTTTTGCGCTGCACGACGCGCTGATCGCGGACCGGCCGCTTCGGCTGATCCACGCCTACACCGCGCAACAGGCCGCCGAGGCCATCGCAGCCGAGCCCGACATTGCGGCCATCATGCTTGACGTCGTCATGGAGAGCCCCGACGCCGGGCTCAGACTCGTGCGGCGTATCCGCGAGGAACTGCAGCTTGCCGACGTGCGGATCATCCTGCGCACCGGGCAGCCGGGCTACGCGCCCGAGCTCAAGGTCATTCGGGACTACGACATCAACGACTACAAGACCAAGGCCGAGCTCACGCATACGCGGCTGATGACCACACTCATCGCGGCGATCCGCTCCTACGAGCAGATCCACGCGATCAGCGAGAACCGGCGCGGACTCGAGCTGATCGTGAACGCCGCAGCCGGCCTCATGGAGCTGCCGGCGATGAGCGCGTTCGCCGAGGGCGCGCTGCTGCAGATCGCCGCGCTGCTGAAGCTGCCGGCCGAAGGCATCGTCTGCGCGCAGAAGGGTTTGCCCTTCGATAACGCCGGCGGCGCCGAGGCGCTGCACGTGGTCGCCGCCGCAGGCCGGCTTGCCTCGTGTATCGGACGACCGCTGGCACAGCTCGCGGAGCCGGAGATCGTCACCGCGATCCACGACTGCATCGCGCGAAAGACGCACGATTTCGGCCCGCGGCACACCGTGCTCTACCTGCACGACCACAAACACGAAGCGGCGGTCTTCGTCCGCAGCGACAAGACGCTGGCGCCCACCGACCGCCAGCTCGTCGAGGTGTTCGCCGCGAACGTCTCCTCCTGCTTCGGCAATGTGAAGCTCGTCGAGCGACTGAATTTCATCGCCTATCACGATCCGCTGACTCGCCTGGGCAATCGCGCCGCCTTTCTCGCAGACCTGGAAGCGGCCGGGGCTGCAGGCGCAGCCGATCAGCTGGTCTGCCTGCTCGATATCGAGCACTTCACCGACGTCAACAACAGCTTGGGACACGAGGTCGGCGATCAGTTGCTACTGGCCGTGGCGCGGCGTCTCGCCGACGCCTGCGAAGGCTGCCACCTGGCCCGCATCGACGGGGATACGTTCGGACTCGTCGGCCCGAAATCGCGCTTGGCGCCGGAACGCCTGCTCCGCCTGTTCGAAACCCCGTTCGCCGCGGGCGAGCAGCAGCTTCAGATCGAGATCCAGTTCGGCTATTGCCGCATCGCCGGCAGCGAGCCCGGCGAAACGCTGTATAAGCGCGCGGACATGGCACTCACCCACGCGCGGCTCACGCGGCATACGCGGTATCTGCACTTCACGCCGAAAATCGAGAAGCGCACGCACTGGCGCCTCGACGTGATCCGGGAGTTGCGCCGCGCCTTTCACGCCGAGCGCCTGGCCGTCTGGTATCAGCCCCAGATCTCGCTTCACGACGACGAAGTCATCGGGCTCGAGGCCTTGTTGCGCTGGCCCAACGTGCCGGGCTTCGTCCATTCACCAGCCGTATTCATTCCGCTGGCCGAGGATTCGGGGCTGATCATCGACCTGGGGGCCTGGGTGCTCGATCAGGCCTGCGCGACATTTCGCCGGTTGGAGCAGCTCCCCCGCCGCCCGCAGCGCATCGCGGTCAATGTCAGCATGCCGCAGCTTCGCACGCCGGACTTTTCGAACCACGTGCTGCGGACGCTGGCCAAACATCGGATGCCCGCTTCCGCCCTGGAGCTCGAAATCACCGAAAGCATCCTCGTCGGCGAGCCGGCGGTCGTGTTGCGCAATCTGAACGCGCTCCGCGCGCAGGGTGTGCACATCGCGATCGACGACTTCGGCACCGGCTACTCCTCGCTCTCCTACCTGCGCCAACTGCCGATCGACTGCATGAAGATCGACCGCTCGTTCGTGGAGGAGATCGACTCGGGCAGGGGTGATGTGTTTGCCGAGACCATCGTCGCATTGGCGCACAAGCTGGGCATGGAGACGGTCGCCGAGGGTGTCGCCACGAGCGGTCAGCTTGCGCGCCTGCGCGAACTGGGCTGCGGCATCGCCCAGGGTTTCCTCTACGCCAAGCCCATGCCGCCCGACACACTGATCAAGTGGATGGGCACGCGCAACGTTGGTCTCGCGCATTGAGACATCGGTGGATCGGACCGGTATCCGGGATTTCAATGGCCGCACAGGGCAACTTCCACTCGCGCCGGGTGCGCTCGTCCTGCACGGTGAGTTGTGTGCCGACTGCGTACCCTTCATCACAATGGTCCACCCAGTTCGCATCGATATCTGGGCGCCGGCCTGTTGCCAGTCGAGGAAGCGCACCGACTGCCCCAGATGCAGACGGCGACGAATCTCGATAATCCGGGCCCGGTCCGACATCAGGCGTTCAAGGATCGTGGAGCGGTGGAACAGTTGCTGGCTGGTTGCGCGGTGAGTGTTGATCCGCGCGAGCACGTCCTTCAGATAGGCATAAGGCTCGACGCCGTTCAGGGGTGCGGTCTCGAGTACCGCAGCGGCCTGCCCGCCGCGCTCGCTGCCGGCGAAGAGCCAATTCTCACTCGTTGCGGTGAAACCGGTCACCGTGGTGACCGGTTTGACTTGAAGGGTTTCGTCACCACCGTAACTGGCTCGCGCCCGACCACAGGCCGGACCTGTATCAGCGGCTGACTGGTCGCAACACCCGACTCGGCAAGGCCAACGGTGTGGGTTAACATCTCTCGCGCCGGTGGACTGGGGCGCGACAATCATCCTGGCCGGTATGTCGCGCTCGCCGTTCAAGACGCTCCATACGTCGATGTGATCGCTGCGCTCGACGTAGAAGACCACCTGCGGGTGGTGCTTCGCCGGCAAGCAGCGCAGATCCGGGATCTTCAACTCGTCGACATAGCGCGGCGAACCGCTGGCTGGGTGACGTCCCGGCCGACCAAAGTCCGTCATCGGACGGACCTTGCGGAACAGGTGCCGACGCCGAGGATGGAGCGCCCACACGACATCGCCCGGCAACTGGTGTTCGGACCGCAGCGTCACTGGCGATCCCTGACGCAGGTGCTCGCATCTGCCTATACTTGCGCCTTCCCTCGTTTTCCCGACTCCCATGCGGATCCTCACCTACACAGGACTCGACACGACCCGCGTTCGCGCCGCCTACGACAAGGTCTGCGCCGCCATTGCCAAGGGCGATTTCCGTGCTGCCCAAGTCAAGAAGCTGCGACACGGCTCCCCACACGGCGCCTACTACCGCGCGCGCCTGAACGATGCCGACCGCCTGCTGTTCACCCTGCTGCGCCACGGCGAGGAGATCTGCGCGCTGATGCTGGAGGTGATCGCCCACCACGCCTACGACAAGTCGCGCTTCCTGCGCGGCGCCGCCATCGATTTCGACAAGCTCGACGAGGGCGAGGATGCGGTCGCAGAGGCCGAGCTCGCCGCCGCGCGCACGGCACCGGCCGTCCGCTACCTTCACCCCGAGCACGGAGCCGTCCATCTGCTCGACAAGCCGCTGTCCTTCGACGATGCACAGGTAGCCGTCTTTCGACGCCCGCCGCCGCTCGTCGTGGTCGGCAGCGCGGGCAGCGGCAAGACGGCGCTCACCCTGGAAAAGCTCAAGCACGCCGAAGGCGAGGTGCTCTACGTCACGCATTCGGCCTATCTCGCCCAGAGCGCGCGCGACCTCTACTACGCCCACGGCTTCGAGCATCCGGGACAGGACGCGGTGTTCCTGTCGTACCGCGAGTTCGTCGAGTCGATTCACGTCCCGGGCGGGCGCGAGGCCCGCTGGCGCGACTTCGCCGCCTGGTTCGCCCGCATGCGGCCGACATTTCGCGGCCTCGATGCCCACCAGGCGTTCGAGGAGATCCGCGGCGTGATCACCGCGGCGGCCACCGGTGTGCTCGGCCGCGACGACTATCTCGCCCTCGGCGTGCGCCAGTCGATCTTTCCCGCCGACGAGCGCGGGCGGCTCTACGACCTGTTCGAAAAATACCGCGTCTGGCTCGCCGAGGCCGACCTCTACGACCTCAACCTCGTCGCCCACGCAAGCCGCGCACTGGCTGCGCCGCGCTACGATTTCGTCGTCGTCGACGAGGTCCAGGACCTCACCCCGGCACAGCTCGCGCTGGTGCTCGCCACGCTGAAGAAGCCGGGCCACTTTCTCCTGTGCGGCGATTCGAACCAGATCGTGCATCCCAACTTCTTCTCCTGGAGCCAGGTCAAGACACTGTTCTGGCGCGACGCCGAGCTTGCCCACCGCCAAGAACTCGCGGTCCTCACTGCCAACTTCCGCAACGGCCGCGAAGCGACGCGGGTGGCCAACACGCTCCTCAAGATCAAGCACCGGCGCTTCGGCTCGATCGACCGCGAGAGCAACTTCCTCGTCGACGCGGTCGGCGGCGAGGCCGGCGAGGTCGCGCTCGTCGCCGACAAGGACGCCGCGGTGCGCGAGCTCGACCGCAGTAGCCGCCAATCGACCCGCTTCGCCGTGCTGGTCATGCGCGACGAGGACAAGGCGGCCGCGCGCGAGCGCTTCGCCACGCCGCTGCTCTTCTCGATCCATGAGGCCAAGGGCCTCGAGTACGAGAACATCGTGCTCTACCGCTTCGTCTCGGACAACCGGCGCGAATTCGACGACATCGCCGCCGGGGTCGAGCGCGCCGACCTCGCCGCCGACACCCTCGAGTACCGCCGCGCCCGCGACAAGGACGACAAGTCGCTGGAGGTCTACAAGTTCTTCGTGAACGCCCTCTACGTGGCACTGACCCGCGCCACGCGCAACCTCTATCTCGTCGAGTCGGACACGACGCACCCCTTGTTCGGCCTGCTGGAGCTTGCCGGCGGCGCCGCGACCAAGGTCGAGGCCGCGAAGTCGTCACTGGAGGACTGGCAGAAGGAGGCACGCAAGCTCGAGCTGCAAGGCAAGCAGGAGCAGGCCGATGCCATCCGCCGCGACATCCTTCGGCAGACACCGGTGGCGTGGCCGGTGATGGACGAGGCGCGGCTGCGCGAGCTGCTCAGGAAGACCTTCGTCGACAAGGCGCCCGGCGGCAAGCACAAGCAGCAGCTCCACGAGTATGCGGTCTGCCACGAAGAGCCCGAGCTCGCCGTCCACCTCGTGAACGACGCCCGCTTCGACGCTGCCGCCAAGTACGCGCAGCAGCTCACGACCCTCGGCCGCAAGAGCTGGATGGGTTATTTCCAGCGCAATTTCAAGGACATCCTGCGCCAGTGCGACCAGCACGGCGTCGAGCATCGCCTGCCGATGAACCAGACGCCGCTGATGGCGGCCGCGGCCGCCGGCAATGTCGCCCTCATCGACGCCCTGCTCGAGCGCGGCGCGAGCCTCTCGACCGCCGACCACTACGGCTGGAGCGCGCTCCACTGGGCGCTGCGCGAGGCCTTCCGCGACCCGGCCTATGCCCGGGGTCCCTTTGCCGCGGTGTATGAGCGCGTCGCCCCCTCCACCTCCGACGTGAACACCGGCGAGCGCCTCGTGCGCCTCGACCGCCACCACGCCGAATACCTGTTGTTCCACACCCTGTGGACCTTGTTCCGCAGCCGCTTCACCACCCTGCTGCGCCGGCCGAACAAGGCCGCCTTCGAGACCGCCGACATCCTCGACGCCTGGCAGCACCTGCCCGCCGCCGTGCTGCGCCCCGAGCGCAACAAGCGAGCGCATCTCTCGAGCGTGCTGTCGCGCAACGAGGTCGCGCGCGACTATGCCTACAACCGCAAACTCTTCCGGCGCGTCGACCAGGGTTGGTACCAGTTCAACCCGCAACTTCTGGTCCGCAGCGACACGCGCGAAGGCGACGGCGAAGGCTGGCAACCCCTCTTCCGCACGCTCAACCTGCCGTTGATCGGCGATTTCGTCCGCATGGACGCCTACCGCCCGCTCCATGCCCTGGCCGAGGCCTCGGGCGTCGCCGTGGCCGAACTACCTCTGCTCAAGGCGGAACGTCTCCTCCAGGCCCGCAAGGCCCTGCAGGCCCGACAGGACGCCACGCACCCGCGCGAGGCGCAGCGCAAGCCCCTCCCCGCGGCCTCGCAGCACTCCCCCGCCGGTCAATCCGAGCCTGCGCCGTGGGGCACACCCCGGGCCCGGGCGCAGGAGATCGAACGCATCCGCGCCGAGATCGCCGCACGCCAAGCGGCCGAATCCATGGGAAAGAAATAATGGTCGGCAGGGCCGGTCGCTGCGGTCCCGCCCCCGCCAGTGACCAAATGGCCAATTGCGATCCGGACGGTCTGGAAATAAGATACAGAAATCTGTATCACGTTACTTGAGCACGGACCATGAAGACGACGCTGAATCTGAACGATGTGTTGCTGGCCCAAGCCAAAGCGTTGGCGGCGCAGCAGCACACCACTCTGACGCGCCTGATCGAGGAAGGCCTGCAACTGCGTCTGCGCGCCCAGCGCGCTTCCGTCAAACCCGTTCGCCTGCCCATCTACCGCGGCAAAGGCGGGCTGGTTCCGGGGCTCGACGGCCTCAGCAACAAGGCCCTGTTGGATGCCGCCGATCAAGATGCGTAATCGATGACACCTGACGTCAACGTGCTGGTCGCCGCCTCGCGGAGCGACCATCCACACCACGCGGCCGCCCGCCGCTGGCTGGAGCAGGCTATCGTCGAGGCTGGCCAGGGAACCCCGCTGAAGCTGCAACCCATGGTGATCGCGAGTTTCCTGCGGCTGGTGACGCATCCGCGGATTTTCATCCATCCGACGCCGATACTCGAAGCACTGCGCTTCGTGGATGCACTGTTGACCGCGCCGGGCGTGGAACAGCCTGAGTTGGGAGCCGAGTGGCCGGCGCTGCGCAAACTCTGCGCCGACAAGGCCCTCGCCGCCAATGACATCCCCGATGCCTGGCTGGCTGCCGCCGCCATCCATCAAGGTGAGCACGTAACCAGTTTCGACGCTGATTTCAAGCGTCTGCTGCCAAGGGCCCGGTTCACCCTACTCACCGGGTGACGCCCGAGGCACATCCCCCAACGTCAGCGCCACCTTGGCTACGCGGTCCGTGACAGTGGGGATGCCGAGCAGATCCTGCCCTCTGCCATTGGGGAGATAGACACCTCACTAATGGGAACACCTGATTCGTGACGAACAGGACTATCGTGCGCACCTCGACTACCTGCATTTCAAGCCGGTCAAATACGGGCATGTCAGACGGATCGCTGACTGGACTCATTCGACGTTCCACGCTAGGGCGTCGCGCCCTGCGCCGCCTGGCGCTGCCGTGGCTGCTGCTGGCGCTGCACGCGGCCGGCGCCAGCGCGGCGACCTTGGCCGGCGGCCCGATGGCCGGGCCGGCGACGGCCGCGCGCGTCGGCGTGTGGCTGATGACCGACGCCCCCGCGCGGGTGCAGCTCGAGTACTGGCCGCACGGGCGGCCCGACGCGGCGCGGCGCAGCGCGCCGGTCGCCGTCAGCCCGGAGCGCGGCCACACCGCGCGCGTCGACCTCGACGGTCTGCAGGCCGCCACCCGCTACGCCTACCGCGTGCTGCTCGACGGGACCCCGGTCGAGCTCGGCGAGGTGCCCGCGTTCACCACCGCGCCCGCGGATCCGGCCGCGCCTCGCGAGCTGGTCATCGCCACCGGCTCGTGCAACTACGTCCCGCCCCCCCCATACGAGGTCACGCAGGACTCCTTCGGCGCCGGCTTCGAGATCTTCGATACCGTCGCCGCACGGCGACCCGACGTGATGCTGTGGCTCGGCGACAACATCTACTACCGCGACGACGACCTCACGCCCGCGGACGAGGCCGCCGCGCGGATGCGCCGGCGCTGGGCGAGCACGCGCGGCTTCGCGCCGCTGCAGCGGCTGCTGCGCACCGGCCAGCACGTCGCCATCTGGGACGACCACGACTACGGCCCGGACAACTCGAACCGCGACTTCGCGCTCAAGGCGACGGCGCTGGAGCTGTTCCAGGACTACTGGGCGAACCCCAGCTACGGACTGCCCGGCGTGCCCGGGATCTTCGCCCGGGTGCCGCTCGGCGACGTCGAGCTGTTCCTGCTCGACGACCGTTACCACCGCGACGACGACGCGGCTGCGGACCCGGCGCGGACGATGTTGGGCGCGGTGCAGCTCGAGTGGCTCAAGGGCGCGCTGCGTGACTCGGTTGCCACCTTCAAGCTGGTCGCCAACGGCAGCCGCATGCTCAGCGACCGCCCGTCGCCGGAGCAGCGCGGCGGCGAAGGCTGGCACAACTTCCCGCGCGAGCGCCAGGCCTTCTTCGACTGGCTTGCCGCGGAGCGCATCGACGGCGTGTTCTTCCTCTCCGGCGACATCCACTACACCCACCTGACCGAGCGCGCGCGCCCCGGCACCTACCCGCTGACCGAGCTGACCTGCTCGCCGCTGACCGCCCGCGTGCATCCCCGCCCGTTCCCGGTGCGCGAGGTGCCCGGGACGCTGGTCACGCAGCGCAACTTCTGCACGCTGGAGTTCTCCGGGCCGGCAGGCGCGCGGTTGCTGCGCGTCGCCACATGGAACGCCGCGGGCACGCGCCTGTGGCAGGAGGAGTTTCCGGCCGCGCGGCTGCGCACGCCGTGAGCGCGCCCAGCGTACACAGCGGCCTGCGACGGCAAGCTATTCCCATCGGTGAGCAGTCTTCTTCGCGGTCGCGGCGCTCGTGAGGTGTATGTGGAGATTTCGCCATGTGGCAGACGTCGTCGGCCGCAGTGATGCTTGCAGATACACGAATCCAGTGCGGAACCCTTAGAAAACAAGCGAGCCCGCTCATCGGCGGGCCCGCTATTGCAGATCGTAAATGTCACGCAAGCGTTTTGACCGGAATCGCCGCGCTCCGGTCCGGGTTCAGCCGATGATGATCAGATCAAAACCGCCGCGAGGTTCACGCCCGTCACCAGCAGGAACGCCGCGTCACCGATCAGGAACAAGTGCGCTGCGCAACGCTGGCTGGGCCTGCAAGGTTCTGGTCCCCCGATCTACGACACGTCGTGGTACGTGTGCAGCCCCAGCTCAGTCCAGGATCCCCAACAGCCGTGCACGATCCACGGCATGCCGCCGGTTCGCGGCGTTGAGCTTCGACAGCAGGTTCCGCATATGCCACTTGATCGTCTCGGGCCCGACGTCGAGGATGTGCGCGATTTCCTTGTTCGTGCGGCCATGCGCCAGCGCGGCGAGGATCTCCATTTCGCGGGCAGACAGCTGCGCGGGGCGCTGGTTTGCAGCGGCCGCTTTCGGCGCCGCGGTCTTGGGCACCCAGCCGACGCGGCAGCGCTCGGTCGCGCGTTCGACGAACGCCGCGGAGACGCCTGCCGCGGCACCACTGCCCGAGCGGTCGAGCTCGGGCAGCACGTCGAGCGCGGCGGGCCAGTCGTCGGCGAGCACGCGCACGAGGCCGAAGGACTCGGCGAGGCTCAGCGCTTCGGCGAGCAGCCGCGGCGCTTCGTCGTCGTCGCGCAGGCAGCTCGCGCGCAGGATGCGCACCGCGATCTGGTCGCGACCGCGCCGCAGCCGCTCGGCGATCTCGGCGGCATGGTCAAGCGCGGTGAGTGCGACCTTGTCCTCATGGTCGAGCAAGGCGACGCGCGCCGCGGCGATCTCGCGGATCAGCCGCAACTCCGCCTCGAGCCCGCGGTCGGGGCGGGCCGGATCGGCGGCGATCGCATCGAGGCCGTTCATCAGCATCCGGCACGACACGAGCCGGTTGCGGATCGCGTGCTGCCGGATCTGCTCGCCGAGGCTCGCAGCGACGAGGCGCGGCTGGCCGCGCAGCTCGCCGATCGCGGCGAGGCTGTTCAGTGCGTCGAACGCCTTGCCTTCGCTGCCCTTCTGGCTCTCGTAGCGCGCGAGCGTCAGGTAGGCGAGGATCACCGCGTCGGGCAGCGCCGCCTGTTCGATCAGGTCGAGCCGGTTGGCGAGCAGCGCGCGCGCCTCCTCCTCGGCGCCGAGCTCCCAGTTCGCCGCGGCGAGCCCCGCCGCGTGGATCGCCGCCGGCATCGAGCGCCATCCCGTCACGCTCTCCGCGCGTTCGAGCGCCGCGCCGAAGACCGCCGCAGCTTCCTGCGCCTGCCCTTCGATCAGGTAGCTCAGGCCGACCGCGAAGGCACCGTAGATCGAGTCGTAGAAGCTGCGCGCGACACGGCCGTGACCGTCGGAAATCTGCTGGTAATAGCGCGCACGCTCGGGAAATCCGCTGTGGATCGCGATGAATGAAAGCGTGTTGCAGTAGAGCGGGCCGAGCGCGGGGTCGTAGCTATCGATGCAGCCGCGCGCGCGCTGATAGTCGTCGCAGTGGATCGCCGCGGCCGAGCGCACGATGTTCGCCTGCAGCACGACTTCCGGCGTGACGCCCGGCCGCGCGAGGATCACGTCGGTGAGCCGCTCGGCGTCCTGCGGCCGGTAGCACAGCGCGCACGCCCATGCGGCCGTGAGCTGGATGCCTTCGCGCCGCGCGATCTCTTCCGGCGGCAGCCGGTCGAGCCACGCGAGCACCTCGACGATGCGCCCCTGCACGCCGAGGTAGCGCACGCGCTTCTCGATCCAGTCCATCGCCTGGGCGCCCAGGCCGCCGAGGAAGGCGTGCTCGGCGGCGTGCTCGAGCATGTCGTGCGCTGCGAACCATTCGGCGGCCTTCGCGTGCAGCGCGCGCCGCTCGTCGGCGGGCAGTTCCGCGGCAAGGCTCGCGAGGTACTCGCGGAACAGCGGATGCATGCGGTACACGTCGCCGCCGTCGACGGACGAGAGGAGGCCGGTCTGTTGCTCGAGCCGCGCGAGGATCTCGGCCGCGTCGACGCCGCCGCCGAGGACCGCGCACAGGCCCGGATGCAGGGTTTCGAGCAGCGAGGCGCGCACGAGCATCGCGACCGCACCGTCGTCGAGGCTTTCGAGCACGAACTGCGAGAAATAGCGGGCAATGTCGCCGGTCGCCCCGGACAGACTCGCGACCGTACCGGCAATGTCGCTGCGCCGGGCCATCGCCGAAGTCACGATCTGCAGCGCCATCGGCCAGCCTTCGGTACGTTCGTGCAGCCGCGCGCAGGTCTCGATGTCGATGCCTTCGCCGAGCCGCCGGCGCAGAAAACCCGCCGTGTCGTCGAGGCGCAGCCGCAGGTCGTCGGTGACGAACTGCGTGTAGAGCCCGTGCGCGCGCAGTTCCTCGACGGGGAACGGTGGGTCGGTGCGCGAGCTGACGACGACGTGGAAGTTCGGCGGTGCGTTCGTGACGAGGTAATAGATGAAGTCGATCGCGTCGCGGTCGGCGAGCTGGTGCAGGTCGTCGATCATCAGATAGGTCGGGCGGGCGAGGCCGTGCATCTGCACGAGCAGTTCGCTCGCCGCCCACAGATCGGCGCCCGCCTGGCCGACCTGGTCGAACGCGCGCGCCGGCATTTCGAGCCCGAGCGCCGCGCTCAGCGAAGCGATGATCGCGGGCGCCACGCTCGCGCGGTCGTCGCTCGCTTCGATCGTCAGCCAGCCCACGGCAGCGCCGACCGCGAGCAGCTCGCGGCGCAGCTGCACGAGCAGCGACGTCTTGCCGAACCCCGCGAGTGAGGTCACCGCGACCAGCGGCTGCTCGACCGCCTCGCGCAGCCGTGCGAGCAGCCGCGGCGGCGCGACGGCCTGCCTCGCCGAATGCGGCGGCATCGTCTTCAGTGCGAGGCGATAGGGGACGGCGGCGGCGGTCTTCTTCATCGGTGTTCGACGAGTGCGGCGCGAAGGAAACTAGCGGACGGCGCGATCGGCGGCCGCACCCGGTACCGCGTCGCCCCGCGCGGACTCGCGCGCACGAAAACGCTCCACCGCCAGGTTGAACTCGGCGACCGATTCGGCGCTGACCTTGGTGCCGCACTCGTAGCAGGTGTCGTTGATGCGGTCGAACCAGCGGCAGCCGCACTGTTCGCACGCGAGCTCCGGCGCGCCGGCGGGATTGTGGAAGATCATCGGCAGGCTCCCAGGAAAGCGAGGCCGAGCGTGTCGAGGAACTCCTCGTAGCCCGCGTCCTGCAGTTCGAATTTCGTGCGCAGCACGAAGAACATGATATGCCCCTGCCGGATCAGTCGTTTGATCAGCGACAAGGAGTCGCCGGCGAGGCTCGCGCGCATCGCTTCGAGCGCCGCGTCGTCGGCGACGAAGAGCAGATCCACGTGCGCTTCCTGGAATCCCCGATAGCGCATGAGGCCGGCCGACATGCCGCTGCCGTCGTTGATCCATTTCATCATCGGCACCTCGCCCGCGGCCTCGACCAGCCCGGCGACATGCTTGCCGGGCTGGATGCCCGACCCGCTCCTCGGCACGAAACCGACCGACGAGCCTTCGACCATGTCGGTGAAGAGCACCGCGTAGCGGTCGAGCATCGCCTGCCAGGGCGCCATGTCGCCGAAGGGATCGGCGACCGTCGCCGGTGCTTCCGCTTCCAGTTCAATCTGCATGCTTGCCTCCGTCAGTGGCCCGCCGGTTGCCGTCCGCGGGCAGGGAAAGACCATCGGGTGCGATCTCCGGCACCGGCTGGGCATAGCGCCCGAGCCGGTCACGGATGTCCGCGGGGATCGGTACCGACTTCATCGTCTCGAGGTCCATCGTGACGAGCGTCTGCCGGGCCCGCAGGCGCAGTTCCTCGCCGACCCGTCCCTGCACGTCGAGACCGATCGAGCGTTCGCCGATGCGCGTGACGGTGAGTCCGAGCACGAGCGCGTCGCCGAGCCGGCTCGGCCGCGTGAAGGTGCAGTCCATGCGCACCGTCGGGATGCCGAGCCGGCGCGTCATGATCAGATCCGCGAACGAGGTGCCGAGTCCGTCCGTCAGCCAGTCCTCGACGAGCCCGTTGAGGAGCACGAAGTACTGGGGATAGAACACGATGCCGGCAGGGTCGCAATGCGCGAAGCGCACCAGCACCTCGCGCTCGAACATCGCCGGACGGGCCGTAGCCGGTGCCTTCGCTCCGACCTCGCCGACGAACGCGATCGCGCTGCTGAGGTCTGTCATGGTCCTGTCTCCTGTGCGCGTGGTCATGGCCTCAATGTATCCACGCGCCGCCGCAGGCGCCCCCCCCACCCGG
>NZ_WTVK01000008.1 GCF_012910805.1 Aromatoleum evansii | reverse complement strand
ACTCAGTCCAACTTTAACGGAAATTTCGCCCTGATTCCAGGAATTAACGGAAATCAGAATATGCTGCAACAGGCTTGAACCATGAAATCCGGGTGTTTTCAAGTCCAGCCTTTAGCGGAAAACGACAGCTGCGAACCATGAAGTTTGTGATCGACCCTCGGCTCGCCCATCTCGGCGAAGCAGATCTTGCCGTCCTTGCTGAGCGGTACTTCGCTGGCGATCGCGCAGGCGATTTGGTGCAAGAATTTCGGCTTCAGTGCTCACCGAACCAGCTGTACCGATTGGTTCCGCCCAGACTTCTTGCTGATCACCGGTGTGAGGCCTGCGGTGCCCCATTAATTCAGATGCGCCGCGTGGGTGTGGCGTTGAGCCATGGAATGGATGCCATACGCTGTTCCGCGTGTCATCACCGTGTGAAGGGGGCCTGTCGATGCGATGCCTGCCAAGCGAAGAAACGGCAGCAGGCACACGCGGAAGTCACGCGGGAACACAAGGCGCGGGAAGCGTATTGCAAAGGACAGTGGAGCTACGGCGAAGTCCAGTGTAACCCCGAGGATCTTTCGGTTGATAACGCCGTCGCCCTGCTCGCTTTGGTGCGATGTGGAGGTTGGGTATCTGATACGGTCATTGGACGCATCGATGCTTCCGGGATCCCGTTTGCGCCCGAAGGGCTCATAGGCGGTCATCTTGTCGCCGCGTTGATCTCATCTGGGCTGATCGCGCCTGCGCTCGACTCACCCATCGATGCGTTTGAGACAACAAGAACTCCGATGCAGGCCTTCATGGATCGCGTTCACTGGCGAATCCTGGCAGTGTCGCCGATGTTGCTTGTACAGCGCCTTGAGGAGCTGTGCCAATTCGGTGAGTGGCCTGCAGCGTGGTACAACGGCTTACCTGAGCTGCAACTCGCCCTTGCTGTTGCCGAGTGCCGCGAATTTGCGGATCTTTGTCTGACGGAACGCGGACTGCCTGCGGCCGGGCATCTTGCTGCCGAGGCGCTGTTCAAGAACCTGCTCACCGACTTTTCCGTGTCACAGTGCTTTCGCATCATCTGGTCTGGCGCGATGGCTAGCATCGACTTCATCGCACGCACGAATTCAAGTCGGCGTCATGGCACGAACTATTTTATCGGCGCGTGCCAGCGGTGGGCGGACAGAGCCCGAGCTGAGGGGCGGACCATCAAATCCGGCTTCCGAAACGGACGTCGGCCACGCTCACAACTTAGCTACGTTCTCTATGACGTATTCTTGGGGGTCGGCGAAATGGGCTTCAGCGAGCCCTTGCGTGCATCCCCGTGATAGTAGGCGCGTAGAACACTCGCAGTAGGAAAGGTGCTCACGTGCGGAATCTCATGTTACTGACGGCCTACGCCAGTTCCTCGCCGAAAACCTGACAAGGCCGTGCCTCGGCGTCATCCCTCGGCGTGTCCAGCACCTTCAGCAGCGGACACGAGCCCATGTCCTCACCCAGAAAGTCCGAGTATCGGAGCCTGATTCTTGGCCCAACACGGCCGGCAGGTATGCGGGAAGATACCCATTACGTGCTATCGGCCACGAGCTGCCCGTCGGCACCCGATCCGGATAGCGGTCATTCGGGCGAGGCTGTATGCTCTACGCCTACATGTTACATCGATGTGGTCATCCAACTATGCGGTCGGATGTTGCACATCGTGTCGTGTTATTTTCATATTCGTATAGTTTGCGTTTTTAAACATTGGCTTGCGGGCCGTGTTATGCGGCATCCCGATGTTATCCGGTAAACTGTCGCCCTAAAACAAAGTTTGACTTGCTGACGCCACACCGATATGCCGACCATCTATTTCGACGAAGCTGGAAATACGGGCGCAGCCTTAACCGACCAGGCGCAACCGGTCTTTGTACTGGCGTCTACCGACATGACGGATCAGGAGGCGGGAAACTTGCTCGCCTTGGTCAGCACTCCACAAGCTCGTGAGGCAAAGTTCACATCGCTTCGGAAGTCTGATTCCGGACGTCGACGCCTCTTGGATCTCATCAGAGCCGAGCAACTTGATTTAACTCGGGTCAAGTCGATCGTGATGCATAAGCGGTTCATGGTTGTCACCAAATTTGTGGATATTATTGAAGAGACCCTTGCGCATGCCTCAGGTATTGACCTGTATGAGCGAGGCGCAAACCTTGCGTTGGCGAACGTGCACTACTTTGCCTCCCCTGTATTCTGCGGTACAGCACCGTTCGATGAATTCCTTGAATCATTCGTCGAAATGGTGCGTCGTCCTTCTCCTGACACCAAGTCGCGTTTTTTCTTGGCCGCCCGTGAAATGTACGAGCGATGCTCCAATGAGGACCACAAGTCATCGTTTGCACCATACATCTATGCTGAGCGATGTATTGATGAAATTCTCGATGGGGTGAACTACCTCGCGCTGGACCCAGCTATTCCATCGTTCTTCTCGCTCTGCACAGTTTGGGGGACGAAGTACGCCGAATCGTTCCATGTAGTCCATGACGACTCGAAGCCTATGGCCGCAGAAAGGGCTACCTTTGAGGCGATGATGGATCGTTCAATCGAACCAACCGTCATTGGATACGACCGGAGAAAATTTGAGTTCCCACTGAAGGCTACGGGAATTACCTTTGCGGACTCGGTGTCACATCCGGCTCTGCAATTGGCAGACCTCATCGCGGGAGCAACTTCGTATTGGGCTGCCGCGATGGCGCGAGGGGAAGAAGATGAATTTGCTCAAGCGTTGGATTCTGCAGGTATTCAACGGTTTGTGTTTGACGCACTTTGGCCATCAACCGACGTTACGCCGGAGGCACTCGGTACGGACGAAATTGGGGGTATCAACGCACCTGACCACATCGCGAAGGCTCTTGCCGGAAGGAAAACCTAGGGTTCGCATTGTCAGGCGGAGCGTTTTGTCTAACTTGGCAATTAACCTCGCTCCCTTCGGTCGCTGGACGCTGCGCCAAAGGGCGGCGCAGCGCCGGTTATTTCTACTACATGGACTCCCCCGGATTTCAACCGGGATTTTCTAGGTGCACCGCATTTCCTCGCTCCTTATTCCTCGCGCGTCGTTCGTTCATTCGTCGATTCGAGTCGGGACAAACTGCAGCTCTACATACGGCCTGTTGGTGAGCGACACGCGCTCTGGCCCTGATGACAATGCGCCGCGCGGGGCCCTCATTCGTTAGTCGGTCTGGCGTCGCCGCCTTTGAATTAACCAGGGTCGCCCGCGTCGGTTTGAACCGTCATCGCATCAACGAAGTCCTCGCAGCGTGAGGAAGTAAAACGCCTTGCCTTTCCTTGCAGACTAGACGGCGCTCGCGCGCCGATACGGCTCGCCCTTGGCGAGCATCGCCCAGATCATCCGTGCATGTTTGGCCGCGAGCGCTACCGCTGCCTTACGGTAGCCGCGCCGCTCGATCAGCGATCGAATCCAGTTGCTCAACCGGTCGTCCTTGGTGCCGAGCGCGGCGAGTACCGCACGGGTGCCGTGAATCAGCAGCGTGCGCAAATACACGTCGCCCTGTTTGGTGATGCGCCCCAGGCGCATCTTGCCGCCGGTGGAGTATTGGCGCGGCACGAGACCGAGCCACGCGGCGAATTCGCGTCCGCTCTTGAACACCTTCATGTCGGCCACGCTCGCGACAATGGCGGTGGCGGTGATTGACCCGACGCCAGGCATTTCCATCAGCCGCTGGGCGGCTTCGCTGTGGCGCGCGAGCGCTTCGAGTTCGCGATCGTAGGCGAGAATCTGTTCGTCAAGCGCGCGAATGCGCTCATTGACCTCGCGGAACAGGCGTCGTGCCAGTTCGGGGATGGCGTTGCCAGTGTCTTCGAGCGCCGGCGCCAGCTTGTGGCGGAAGCTGTAGCGCCCACGCGGCAGCACCACACCGAATTCGCACAACATTCCCCGCAGCTGGTTGATGAGTGCCGTGCGCTGGTCGGAAACTTCCTTGCGCACGCGATGCAGCATCAATACGGCCTGTTGCTCGACCGATTTCACCGCGACGAAGCGCATGTTCGGCCGCCCAACTGCTTCGCAAATCGCCTCGGCGTCGTTGCCGTCGTTCTTCCCGCTCTTGCGGTACGGCGCCACAAAGCGCGGTGCCATGATCCGCGCGTCATGACCGAGCCGGCGCAACTCGCGAGCGAAATGGTGCGCGCCCGAACAGGCCTCCATGCCGATCAGGCAGGGCGGCATCTGAGCGAACATCGGCAGCAGATCGGCCCGTCCCACGCTTCGTCTGAGCAGCACCTTGCCATCCCTCCTGACTCCATGCACACTGAATACATTCTTCGCCAGGTCGATACCGACAGTGGTAACGTTCATTTCGACTCCTCCTCACCGTGATTGAGACTTTCGCAATCCCAATCTGGCACACGGATGCCGCAGGTGCAGGGGGAGTCCATTTCATTCGTTAGCCCCCAGAATCAACCTACTGCCCAATCAACCAACCAGGGATCGCAATGCGAGAACTCCTTTCCATCGTTGCAGACATCGCGACCATCATCACCGCTCTGTGCGCCACCGGAATCCTCGTGCGAATCAATATTTATCTGAGCAGCAACTCAAGCAAGAATGCTGCTCAACGCGCAAGCGGTACGGGCAACAACCAGAACATCAAGCAATGATCCCGATCAAGCAAACTGCGATCGGAAGCCACAACTCACAGGTGACCAAGGTCTTCAATCGACCTTTCGACCCCGTAGACATCTGCGCAAGCAACATTTCGCAGATCCTTAAGAAGATCGCGCACCTTGACTTTCTGACCACTTCCGCTGGCCGTTTGCGCCCACCGAACATCTCGGCCAAGAACGAAATCAATGCCATTGATGCGGCTAACTCGATCCAAATTGAGGAAACGTACTCTCTATGGGATGAGATAACCGACTCAATCCGATCTGATGCCGAAGGCGGCATAGCATCGGACTACGCGAAAGCCGCCTACATATTGAATCAGCTCTACTTAGCGAAGTTTCAGAAGGACTTCCCTGGATTCAAGATTCATGCGATAGGCATTTACTGTGAAAACACGGGCGCCAACCTTGATGAAGCGCACGTGCTAGTTCATCTGATGCATTACATGTACCTTAGTTGCCAGTTAGGACTAACCCCATGATCCGCATTGGTCAGTTCAGCACACCGCAGAACAGCTCCCTGTTCCTAGCCACCCGAATTGGACTTCATCTACGGAATCAGAAGTCGGAGTCGCTACTGGCGCTTCAGAAGCGATACTGCTCCGAAGCTACGCCCGGAATCAGAACCACTTTTACCGAAAGCCTAATTCTGCTATTTGCGCTCGGCAAAGTGTCCTTCGATCCCCAAACAGATCGCGTGGTCTACGATGAAGATTCGTAGAATCTCATCCGATATTCCATCGTTTAGAACGGTCGAGTTCAACAAGAACTTCTCGATTGTTCTAGGCGTTGCCAAGAGTCGAGGCGAAGGCAAAAGCCACAACCTTGGCAAGACCACGCTCATTGAACTCATTGATCACATACTCTTTGGCTCCCGGGATTCGGAGCGTATCAAGGCGATAAAGGAGAACTTTCACAACCCAGTCTTTACGGTCGAACTTCGCATCAATCGCGAGAAGCAACTGGTCGTAGCTGATTACTCGAAAAAAAAGAAGGCAGCATTTTCCACTGAAATCAAGCAAGCGTACGAGTACTTCATTCGATTCCAAGATGACTACAAGGATGAGTTCAGAAAGGTTTCGATCCGAGGAAAGGACCTCAGCTGGAAACCCCTTCTTCTCCGGCTCATGGGCTTCAACGAACGCCCCCTTATTGAAAAGTATGAGATCGAGTCCACAATTCAAGACTACGACAAGTTCATTGAAATAGCAGCCAGTAGCGGAATGAAGCGAGAAGGCAGAACAGAAGAGATTTCGAGACTCGAAGGCCGCCGAGAAGAGTTGCTGAGCGCTATCAGCGATCTCAACTTCGGAAGTATCGAAGACTCGACGTCAACCCAACTCGCCTCCGAGATTGACGCGCGACTCTTGTCGGCCAAGCGCGAGTTGTTCGTCCAGCGCAAGGAGTTGTCAGCGGTCACCGAGGCTATTCGTAACACCGCTTTTGTCGAGTTCTCGCCTGAACGGATAGAACAAATCTATGCCGACCTGAGCATCTACTTCGGCGACCAATTGAAGCGTGATCTATCTGATGTCGAGGAGTTCTTCCTGCAGGTGACCCAGAACCGCACCACCGCATTAAGCGCCATGAAGAAGAGGCTACTGGAACGCGTAGCCTCTCTAGAGGAAGAAATTTCGATTCTCAACGAGAAGCGCGCCCAGTACCTTCAACTGATCGTAACGCGCGGATCCATTGAGATTTACCGCAAGCTCTCAACCCAGCTGGCGGAAACCGAGACCGAATTGTCGCTTCTGAAGCAGGACGTTTACAAAGAGTCAATTCAAACAGCAACTGCTGAACGCACTCTCTTGAGGACTCAGCAACTGACACTGGCCGCCAAAGTCGCTTCAGAAATTGACGAAAACGACTCAACCTTTCGAGAGATCAAGAGTCATTACCGAGAGATTATGGCCGAAGTCATGGATATAGATTCTGAGATCGTGATCGAGAAGAATTCAACTGGCAATCTTGACTTCAGAACGATCTCTTGGCGCGACAGAAGCCCATCTCAAGAACTAAAGGGCGAGATGGCCAAGAAGATCTCATGCGCAGCCTTTGATGTAGCTCTGCGAATTGTCAACAACAACGACTCGGGATTCATCATTCACGACGGCGTAATTGACAATGCAGATAGAAACATCAAGAAAAAGTTCATCGAAGCAATGAAGGCAAGATCCACGCAGTATAATTTTCAGTACATCATGACTGCGATTAGCGACGATTTGCCGGATTCCGTTGCAGACGACGACATCGTAATTGTTCTGAGCGACCGCTCCGAGAAGGAACTACTCCTCGGAAAGAGCTTCTGATCCAGCAACCTGCATCCACTGAGGGCTAACCCCTCGACGTACCGGACCGACAAAAGCTGTGCTTTTGCTGTCCGGTGATTTCCACGTTAAGGGTCCGCTTTCGCAGGACTCGACCGTCCGCTTGGGGTCGGTTCAAGACCGTCGTAGACGGAGAGGGGCGCCGCTCAAGTCAGGCCAGCGAGGCGCCCCCGCCAGAAGCTGTCGGCGTGAATCTTTCTGCGGCGCGGTCATCCGCATGTTCCTCCACGCTTTCGAAGAGCTGCAATCCACATGACTTCGCTGCGGTTGAACTCTCCTACTGTTCGCCACTATATTCACATCATGAAAAAAATCCTAACAAGCTTTCTGGCGTGCGGTGCATCTGTGGCGGCGGCCGATTCCAATCCATACACCGTAGAGTCAGCAATTTATAGAGTTGAGGTTCCCTACCCAAAGAGCAAACAGATAGGATTTGGAACCGGGGTTCTTGTCGCTCAAGACAAGATTCTTACCAACTGCCATGTCTTGAAAAGCCACCCAGGTTGGCCTCAGGTAGTTCATCGTAAAACTGGCCAGCAGTTTTACGTGACCAAGCACTATAATCTTGGTAAGCATGACGCATGCATTCTTGTTGGCGGCTTCGCTGGCACCCCCGTTCGGCTCAGCGCTGATATTCAGGAAGGGCAGAATGTCTGGATCTTTGGTTATCCAGCGGGTTTGCCTGTCGTGGGTCAAGGGACAATCAAGGGGCTCGTCGATACGGACGCTGGCAAGTCCATTCTTTTGGCTGCATTTTGTGCTCCGGGATCGTCCGGCGGTCCGGTAGTGAATGTGAAAGGTGAGCTCGTAGGACTGAATTGGGGTGTTTTCAGATACCAGAATCAATGCCTTTCTATTCCGGCATCCTTCATACAGCCATATTTAACCGCTGGTTGAGAATATATCTGAGAAGCAAACCTCAAGAGCGTTTCGAGTTTCCGCTCATTGCCTCCGCGAGAGCACAAGAGGTAATCTCAGCCAAACTATTTCGGCAGTTGCCTGAGCCTACGCACGGAAGCAGCGCGGCGTCGGCGCGCTGCTCGCGCCTGAACGGCCGTTTCTTCAAACTCACTACGTCCGCATTGGGTCGATACCGGCAGTCCGATGAGGGGAGACCTTCCGTTTCGACGGGGCTGAGCGCCCTGCGGCAGTTGTGGGTATGCACAGCTGCCGCTCACTTTGGCGCAGGCCGACTAATGGGTCAGGCCGATGAGTTCACTTCGGCTTTCCGACACGTTTCAGACTAGAGCCACCGGTTGAGCGGCAGCCATGCTGGATGGGAACGGCACGTGTTGGGTGCTGCCGGTGATCATGATCATCGACCCTCGTCGTCACGTCGTCCGACTGCCTGATCCTTCTGCGTTGTCAGTAGGTGTGGACATTGAAGAAAAAAATGACCAAAACGCGCCTGAAACCGTGGACATTTGCGGGCGAGGTCGAAAGCCCTGTAAACACGGTGGATTCAGGCTATGTCCACAGATGTGCAACACGCACCTGCCTCGCAAGGGCGGCTGCGGAACGACCTACCGAACCTATGCGCAGTACGGGTTCATGAAGATCGGGGCCGGACAAGTCCGACGCCACGACCAGGCACTCAAGCGGTCGTACTGGAAGGGAATGCTCAACCTCAACGGCCCGGATGCGGACATCGAGGCGGTGAAGACCTTTGCGCTGACGACCGACGAGGTGCCGCGGGAAGTTCTGCAAGCATTCATGAGTGAAGCCGCGCTCGCCAAGTACGACGCGCAGAAGCTCGAAAAAGCCGTGGCCGCGCGCCAGGGCGATCTGTTCTGAAACCACGCCGCTTGCCCTTCGGGGGGGCGGCTGAACGTGGATTGCACAATCCACAAAAGGAGGTGATCAACTTGAATCATGCGCCGAACCGGGTAGTCTGGAATCAGGAGGGCCGAAACATCATGCCGACATTCCAGATTACCTACGACGACGAAGGCCACGTAAATCGCAGCCTTCAGCAACTCGCCGAGCAGGATGGGGTTTCCCCGGAAATCCTCATCCACCGCGCGATCGCGGCGTACATCGACATGCGGATCCCCGCAGCCGAGCCGCCCGAGGACTTCGCGCCGAAAAACCTCTCGGACTTGTTCGAGGGCCATTTCGGAACGAAGAAAATCTAACCGTCCCCGTTACATGGGGCGAGGAGGAAGAAATGCAAACCTCATCGCCCCCTCAAGCGGGGCAAATCATTTGGGGTCGTTTCCCCGAGATGGAGCATGTGTTCGCCGACGAGTGCGGCAAAGCAGGACGTCCTTGCCTCGTGCTTGAGATGTCCGACGAGGGACGCAACGGCAGCCCGGAGGTGCTGGTCGCATATGGCACGTCTCAACATACCGAGCGCCAAGGGCGTGGCGAATTTGTGCTGACTGTCAAAGAAGCACCGTTCCTGCGCAAGTCCACGAAGTTCTGCCTTGAACGCCGGATGTGGCTTCCGCTCGCGAGATTCGCGGCCGGCGGCCAAGTCGAGGTGGCGGGCGCATTGCCACGCAATGCACTCGTGCGCCTCCAGCGCGCAGCGGTCGAAGCAGGCCTCATGTAATACGAAAGCCGGGCAACCGGCACAACAACCGCCCGAGGGGTTCCGCCCCCTTCGGGCGGCGCTCTCCGGGCTCAACTCTGGAGATGTCAATGTTGACTCAGTTTTGCGGTGAGTCTAGGGTGAGGGGCATGAAGAAGCACGTTGCCAATCTTCCCCTCGATGCCATCATCGGGAGCGCCAAGCGCGCGACCCAAAAGGCGGCACGCGATGCCGTCGCGGCAGGGCGCACTGTCGCCGGGTGGAAGGATGGCCAAGTCGTCGAATATGGGCCGGGCGCTCTTCCTCTCTCGCCGATTGTGAGCGAAGAGGGAGGGGGCAATGTCCGCGGCGCATCGTAAGACACCCCCCACCCTTACCTTGGTGGCCGGACCAAATGGCTCCGGCAAGACGACTATCGTTAGTGGTCTCCACGTCGGGAGCAATCTCGGTGTGCTGGTCAATGCCGACGAGATCGCGCTCGCCTTTGCCAAGCGCAAGGGCGAAGCGAGCCCGAGCGTGGAGACACAGTGGGAAGCTGCGCGCTCTGCGGAGGATATGCGCTGGGCACTCGTGTCACAGCGAATTTCCTTCGTGGCCGAGACGGTCATGTCCGATCTGGAGCGTTGGCGTCGTTTCCTGACGGAAGCGAAGGCGCAGGGCTACCGGATCGTACTGATTTTCGTCACGACGGCGCATCCAGCGATCAACGTCGCGCGGGTGTCCGAACGAGTGCAGGCCGGAGGCCATGCGGTCGAGCCGAGCAAGGTCATTGCCCGTTACCACAAGGTCATGGACGAAGCCTTGCCGGTGATCCTGCCGATGGTCGACGAGGCGGTTCTGTTCGACAACAGCAGTCCGGAAGCGGGTGCCGTCGCCGTGGCCGTCATGCAAAAAGGGGCGCTCGTGATGCGAGTGCCCGAAGATCAGTTGCCCAGCTGGACACGTCGTCTCGGCAAACGGCTGAAAATCTAGCGCCGTCCTGGCGCAATACCAACCGCCCGAGGGGTTTCGCCCCTTGGGCGGAGCTCTCCGGGCTCAACTCTGGAGAAGCCAACATGCAGCAAGTCAAAAAGATCGTGATCGTCGCCAGTGGCTCGGAAGAGGGGGCCGTCGACATGGCTGTTGAGGAAGCAATGCGGCGTATCGAGGCCGGAAATCTTTCCGGTGGCGATCGCAACGAGTCGGGCGCCTTCTACTTCGACGTGACCGAGAACGTGTCGACGGCAGAAATGCCCGCCGGCGCCGACGAAGGCGGGGAAGAGTCCTCCGAGGTAGTCGAGGCAGACGCCCCGCAGTCGTTCGAGCAGATCGTCGAGAAGGCGCAGCAGGCCTTCTGGCAGGCAATCGCGGAGTCGTATCCGACGATTACCTCTGGCGACCTCTGGCCAGATGCAAGTCACGCGTTCGATGAGCACTGCAAGGCGGCGGCGCGGTTCTGGGTGGAGGGAAATCTTCCTGCCGGGTCCATCGTCCGCACGGAAGACGGCTATCGTCTGACACGGACGGAGGAGGGCGACTACACCGACGGCGACCTGACGTATGGCTCGCTGAAGGAGATGGAAGTCGATTTCTACGTGCTGGGTCAGTCGTGACCAAAAGATAGCGGGGAAACCTGCTGCCGACCATTCAACACCGAACCCCGTCTGGCGCATCATGCGCTGGGCGGGGTTTTGTTTTTGGGAGCTTGAACTCGATGCAAAGTGGTATATCGTCTAAGCGATGCTCATATCCAGGGCAGCAACCTTAAAGGATTTTCGATGACGCAATCCGCCAACCTGTTCGCGCAACGCTACGACGACAGCACCTCCACCAGTCGCAACCTGGGCACCATTCTGGATGTGCTTGGGGATACCCAAACGAGCCGCGTGACGCTTTTCGCGTCGCCCGAGCACGACGAAGGCCTCTACGATCCCCGCACCGATGGCCCGACCACGAACCTGCCGCTGGTGGCGGCGCTGGCCGAAATCCGTGTGACCGGCGCCAAGCCGGTGCACGTCGTGTTCGACGGACTCTTCCTGACCGCACAGCGCAAGCCGCGCTACGACGAAGTGAAGTCGCTGCTCGATGCTGCGGTAGCCAGCGGCAAGGCGTTTGTAGCAACCGAACGCGCCCCCTTCACCTCGTCGCTGCCGCCCAATGAAGCGGCGCAGGCGCTGCTGAACGTGGCGGCGACGGCAGTGCCCCTCAATGAATCCTCGCGCCGAAGCTATTTCGGGCAACTGGCGAATCTGTCCGAGACGGAATACCAGAAGGTCTTCGCCTAAACGGACGCTGCGCGGGCATCGCAACGATACTGCATTCGGAGGTGTTCTCATGATTGACGGCCTCAACCCAAGCCAAGAGCGCGCGGCGACGCATGACGGCGGCCACTGCCTCGTTCTCGCGGGGGCCGGCACGGGGAAAACCCGCACGATAATTGCCCGCGTAGCGCACCTCATCAGCACCGGCACGCCCGCGCCGCGCATCGTCGTCATCACATTCACTCGGCGTGCGGCGCGCGAGATTGTCGAGCGCGTGCAGCATCAGCTCGGCAAGATGGCCGAAGGTCTGCGTGCCTCGACCTTCCACGCCTTCTGCATGACACTGCTGCGCCGCTACGGAGACGCCTTCGGCACCAAGAATGCGACCGTGATCGATCCGGATGACGTGAACGCGCTCTTCAAGCTCGTGCGCGCATCCTTGCGGGACAAGTCCTTGCCCAAGGCGGCAGAAGTCGTCAAGGTGTATAGCTTCGCGCGCAATGTGTCCGTGTCGATCGCGGAGGCGTGTGCGCGGCAAGAGCTCGAAGTGGATGTCGATGCGGTCATCACCCTCTGCAAAGCGTACGAGCAGCGCAAAAAGGAGCGCGGGTATCTGGACTACGACGACATCCTGCATATCGTCGCCAGTGCGCTCGAGCGCGATGCGAAAATCCGTGAGCTCGTGAAGCGCCAGATCGACGAATTGCTAGTCGATGAAATGCAGGATTCGAATCCACTTCAATGGAGGCTCCTCGACCAGTTGCGCGATCCGGCTCGCCTCTTTTGCGTGGGCGACGACGCGCAGTCGATCTACCGCTTCCGTGGTGCCGACATTCGCAACATCCTGGACTTTACCGCCCGCGTGCCGGGGGCGTCCGTACTCAAGCTGCAAGACAATTATCGAAGCACCCAAGAGCTACTGGACCTGT
Source organism: Aromatoleum evansii (assembly GCF_012910805.1). Taxonomy (GTDB): domain Bacteria; phylum Pseudomonadota; class Gammaproteobacteria; order Burkholderiales; family Rhodocyclaceae; genus Aromatoleum; species Aromatoleum evansii. The sequence goes on along the minus strand of NZ_WTVK01000008.1, from coordinate 122,586 downwards.
CGAACTGGCTACTCGACCGCTCCCCGATCGACTACAACAAGCGGCTGCGCGCGACGCGAGGGCAGGGGTGCAAACCCGTTCTGCGCGAGTTCTGGAGCGATTGGGACGAGGCCGATTGGGTCGCCGACGATCTGCAGGAGCGCTACCGGGGCGGGGCGGCGTGGCACGATCATATGGTCCTTGTCCGCAGCGCATTCGGCGGCCGTGGGATCGAGCGGGCCTTGCTCGCGAAAGAGATTCCCTACCGCTTCATCGGCGGGGTGAAGCTGCTCGAATCGGCGCATGTACGCGACGTGCTTGCGGTGCTGCGGCTAGTGGCAAACCATCGCGACGATCTGGCCTGGATGCGCCTCCTGCAGCTCTATCCGAAGATCGGCGAGGTTACTGCGGAGCGCATCGCCAACACATTTGTGACGATGGACAAGCTCGAAGCGTGCATCGCAGATCTGCGCAAACGCGCGACGGCGCTCGCGGATGCGGCCAAGCTGCTCGAAGCCGTGCGGCAGGGGGGTGATGCCCCGGCGACCGTTTTCAAGAAGGCGGCTCAAGCCATGGCGCCCATGCTTGAGATCCGTTATCGCAACGACGCGTGGGATCAGCGCAAGCGCGATTTTGCCGTCGTCGAGAAGCTGGCGAGCAAGCACGACACGATCTCCGGTTTCATTGAGGAATACCTGCTCGAACCCATGACGCTGAGCGAAGTGGCGAAACTCGACGAGGACGATGCAGTGTCGCTCATCACGATTCATTCGAGCAAAGGCACCGAGAAGCCGGTTTGCTATATGCCGGGCATGAATCCGGGGATGTACCCCCATGTGCGCGCCCTGCATTCGGAAGACGAGATTGAGGAGGAGCGTCGTGTGACCTACGTTGCCATGACTCGCGCCCAGGATGAGCTGATCCTCACGCGCTCGGTGCGAGCCTTCAGTTCCGAGCCGGAAGCTGAGGATGCGTACTTTCTTAGCGAACTGCCCGACGGACTTGTCGAGATTGTGGTGGACGAGAACGCGAGGGGACGCGATTTTCGGTACTCGGCATGGTGAGTGGTGGATCCGCGGCAACAGGGTGGCGTCGCGCCTCGGAGGGTCAGTTCCGGGGCTGGAGTGTGCAGGGCGGTTGTGATAGCGTAACGGCATCTTTGGGCGCAGTGCGTCCTGGACGGTAGCTGAGCCACAAATCAGCCTTTCAATCCTCCCACGCGGGCCAATCAGCCCGCGCCGGGTCGGTTGCTCCGCATCACCCAAGGAGCAACCATGCAAAGCACTTCCCGCCTCGGCGCCGCGATCAGCGCGGCCCTTGCAGCAGGCTTGCCGCCCTCGTTGGTGGCTGCCGTTCTCACCATCCAGCACCGTGGTCGGCTGCGCCGCCTGTTCAGGCTGTTCGCCGCGCGATTTCTGGAATCCGTCGTTGAAGTCCGTATCTCCCCGGCGAGCCGTCATGCGGCCACGCGCAGGGTGCGGGCGAAGGCGACGGTCGATCTTGTCCGTGCAAGACTCGGTGCGCTCGGACAGGCCCGACCCACCGATCAGGACATGCTCGAATGGGCGCGCGAAGCGGATCTTCCGCGCATCGTGCCCTTGCATCGAGCGGCCTGAGCAGAATCGATTCTCAATCGCCCGAGGGGTGTCGTCCCTTCATGGGCGGCACTCCGTGGGCATCACCTGGAGTAACCCATGAAACGAGCCCCCCTCAGTGCGCGGGAGCGCGCACAACTTCAACGCGATGCCGCCGATGTGCGGGCCACCGCGCAGCGCAAAGGCCTCACGCTCGATGCGTGGGAAGAACGCGAAGAATCAGCCATCGCCCGCGAGCACTTTGAGTTGGGCTGCTGGCTGTACTGGTATCAGCACCAGGTCTATCGGGAGGGCAAGGACGGACTGCAGGCACGGATCGAGTGTGCCGAACGGATCTTCCTCGCCGGCTTCACGAACCCGAAATACAAGTTCTTCACCGTCTTCGATTTCGGCGAACGCCAGTTCGATACGATCTTCGAGATGGGAGACAGCGCACAGGTGCTGGAAGGCCTGCGCGAGCGTCTCAAGAAGGACAAAAGCGGCAAGATCGCTGAGGCCTTCACGTATTTCGGCTGGCCGCAAACCGCGCCCGACTTGCTCGCGGCGTAAGACGACACGACCCGGGTGACCGGTTCGACATCAACCGCCCAAGGGGACGAACACCGCTCCCCGAGGGGCGGCACGTTCCTCCGGGCAAAACCTGGAGAAAATCATGTCGCAAAAAATCCTGTTCCCCGGGCGTTACCGCCTGACCAAGCGGTTCGTGGGGTTGGCAGCCGAACCGTCGCGATTCTTTGAGCCCGGTGACGAGTTCACGGTCACTGCGATTGAGCCCGACGGGAGTGTGGGTCTCGTGTTCGTGCCGGAGTTCGGCGGATGGACCTTCTACGAAGTTCCTGCCCGGCCGATTGGTCGGACGCGCATGCGCTACGTGGCAAGAGACCTTATCCCGTATCTGGGCGCTCTAGTCGGAGTGTCCGGTTTTGGGGTCTATTTGGCGGATGGCGCAGATGCGATGCGATATGGGTTGGCGGTGACCACAGCGCTGTATTCGGCTGCAGTGTTCTACGGAACCCCGATGCTCGCTCGCCTGCTCTGCCGTCGAAAAAAGTGACAACCTGACCATCTTCCAGTTGTTGGGGCCACATCCACCGCCCGAGGGGTTCGCGCCTCCGGGCGCTGCCTCACCGGGCCTCAAAAACGAGGTTCGCCATGAACATGGAAAAAGTCAGGGAGCTCGTCTCCCAGCATTCGACGCAGACCTACATCAGCCGTGGGGTCGAGGTGTCCGGGGATGGCACGGTGACGTGTCGTTTCTCGGCCTTCGACGGTTACGCCGAAGAACCCGATTACCTGCTGCTGACGATCCGCGACGGGGAGTACACGCTCATCGAGTGGCCGTTCGATGGCCCCAAGGTGCTGGCCACCGGCCGTGCATTGGGGATGGTCATCGAGCCGGCGCAGATTCAGGAGCGCCTGGCCACGATCACGGCCGCTGCAAGGGAGCGTATGAGCCAATGCAGCGCCGATCTGGTTGGCGCAATCGGAGGGGCTGAGATCAACTTCATGACCCCAGAGGAGCGCATGGAGCGGCACCAGCTCATGCTGATGATGCCGACGTTCGCTGAAGAGCGGGAAGCGGCGCGTGAGCGTATCGCGCAACGCATCCTGCTTCGGCGTCAGCACCGGAAGGCTGCATAGGAAGCACCACGAGGCTCGCCACACGGCGCAGCCGACATCAATCGCCCGATGGGATGAACACCGCCCATCGGGGGCGGCACGTTCCTTCGGGCAGCACTCAGGAGAAACGCATGTCGCAAAACAACGGTTGGACCCAAGGCCCGTGGGCGTGGGAGGAGCGTCACCTGGATGGCAAGCGCATTGCGACGCTGCTGGTCACCAAGCACCGCCCGGTGCCTTGCAACGATTCGGTGATCTTCGCCCTGCGCGAAGACTGGATGGGGCCGCTCTGCCCCGAGCGCGAGGCGGCCAAACAGATGGTGCTTGCCACGCCGACGATGCTCGATGCGCTGCGCAAGGCCGAGGCGGTGCTCTCGCAGTTGCAGGAGCAGCCCGAGCAGGCGCGCGACATCATCCGGCAGGGCTACTACGGCCATGCGCTGGTGCGGTGTCGCAGCGCGATTGCGGAGGCCACGCCGCAAGCTGCCTCCCATCCGAATGAAACCCATTTCCCGGCATTCACCTTGCCGGGCGACTGGGAGGAAGCCGAAAAGAACCTCTACGTCCGTTACTACGACGACGTGGCGTTCATCGAGGCGCGGGCAAATGGTACCAAGGTGCGTGTCCAAGCCAAGGTCAATGGCATGTTGGGCGGCATCATGCACGCATGCCAACAGATCGGCGAAATCGAGGTCAGTCAGAGCAACCAGGAAGCGATCAACGTCGCCATCGGTTCGCTCGAAGCCCTCATCGCGTCGCATTCGGCCGCGCGCTGAGATCACAACCCCTCGCGGGACCCTCCCGCAGCAGGGGGGGCGCTCCGCAAACAGTGAAGGAGCCAACAATGGTCATCTGGCCGAAAGAGGTCAGCCGCAGCGATGCGGCCTGGCAAGAAGTCCTGGCGTTGCTCGAAGTCTTACCGCTGGTTGCACGGCGTCCGTTCCCATCGCGGAGCGCGCAGTGCGCGGGGGGCGACGTCGAGTGCGCTGACGAACTCTTGGTGCGGCCGACGATCACCGTCGACCGCCGCCAAGTTTCGGCGCCGTACTTTCAGTACCGACTCGCCTTCGGTGCCGCGGTCTCGGTTTATGGTGCGATCGCCATCGACAGCGTAGCGGAACTCGCTGAGTTCCGCCGCGTGATCGATGCGGCGCTTTCCCGCGCCCGCGCTGCCACCGCGTCCGATGCGGACACGGTGTATGGCGAGACCTACGTTTCGCTCGGCGAAAGCCACACGAAGCACGAGGACGTGATTCGCGCCCTGATCGCTCGGGGCCAGACGCGCCTTAACCTGCAGCCGATGGCTGCGTAGAAGGTTCGGCACGACCGAATCGTCTTTCAATCCGCCCGCGGGGAATCTGTCCCTCGCGGGGCGGATCCTCCTGGGCAGCAACAGGAGAAGACCATGGTGTACTTTCGCATCAGAACGGCCGAGGGCCGGCGTTATGTCGGATCGGTCCAAGGATTCGGCGGGCAACTCGGCGGTGGCGCGGCCCATCTTGGGCCTGAGCGCGAGAAGGAAGTGGCGCTGCGCGAGCTGCAGCACTGCATCGATCACCTCAAGGCCACTGGGCGTTGGGGGGGGCGCGTGCTCGAAGTGAAGAAAGCGCCCGGGCACTGCTACGTCAAGTCCGTCAAGGATTGGAAGGTGCCGCACGATGGCGCGTTCAACGTCTGCCATGTCCCTCTCGCGGGGGCAACGGTCGAGGTGCTTTCCGACGAAGCGGTGCGGGCCATTCCGCCTGGAACGTGTCTTGAATCGATGCCGGACGAAAAGGTGACCGAGGCAGCGCGTTTGCTGGCCGGGAACCCGGACGGCAAGGCTCCGGGCAGCCGGTTCCAGATCGGCGATCGGGTGAGTTGGGTCAATGACTATGGCGTGAAGTTCCCCGAGCGCACGATCATCGGGCGAGACGGCGGCGACGGCGACGAGCCGCGCTACTTCCTCTCACCGCACGACGCGTGGTGGATGTCCATCCGCGAATCGCAACTGATCGCGGATGCCGACGATCCCGTGGTGGCCGTCGAGGCAGGGCACAAGATCCGCAATTTCGAGATCGACAACGTGCCGTGGTTCTTGGTCGGTCTCACAAAGACAGCCTGCCGGACGCTCGAGGGGGCATTGCAGTTTGCCCGTGAGAATCCGCAAAGCTGATTTTTCAATACATTGAGGTGATACACGATGAGAACATTCAAGGGAGTGATCAGGACCGACATCGACGGCTCCGACTGCGAATTCGAATTCGAGGTAGCCGATGACGCCACTGAGGAAGAGATCGAAGTGGAAGCGCGCGATGCGGCCTTCAACCACATCGAATGGAGCTACAAAGAAGCGGCATCCTCGTGATGGCGTAACGGATAGCTGATTTCTCAGAATGGTGCCCGGGTCGCAGGGCACCGAGCATCAATCGCCCGATGGGTTTCTCGCCCATTCGGGCGAGTAGGTGGTCGAAAAGGTCATACTTTACGCAGACATCGCGTTCATCGTTTGGTGGGCGGTCTTTTCCACCTACATGGCAATCAAGGAGATGATCAACCATGAATGACTTCGTTCAGGGCTTCATCAAGGGCGCCAAGGAGACCCCGAAAGGGTTCTTCACGCCGGCCATCGCCCTCTGGCGGTTGCTGGTAGGGGTCTCGGAGTCCCTGACCAAAGAGAAGGTCCGGTAGCACCACGCCTGACTTCGCCCGTAAAGGCACGCAACCCCGGTTCGCTTTGGCGGCCGGGGTTTTTCACGTTCACGGTCCGGCATGTCTTGCGCGTCATCGACGCCGCACACATCGGCACTTGAAATCGGGATGTGCCGTGAGAAGCTGGGTCCAAGTAAAATTGCAGAAGGCATGGAGAAGCACATGGCCAACACTCAAGACGCACTTGACCCAATGGAGCTCGAACTGCTCGCCGATCTTCCGATTACGCCCACTAGCCATGTCGGCTTCAGTGCGGTACTTGATGAAGAGACCGATGTCTTCGACGTGATGGCGACCATCGACGGGCAGGTGCATCGGACCGGAATTGGTGTGCTTTCTCAGGGCGAGTTCGATCGCAGCATGCCGTTGTTTCTCTCATGGGCGGCCGCACACACCAAGGGCATGGGAAAAGCATGAAAACCAAAGACATGATCGCATCGATGCGAGCGGGAAATTTCCACCGCCTCGAAGCAGCCGCGCGAATGGAGGCACTGCTTACCGCCGTTGAGTCGCTCCAGCGCGTCGTGGCGGACTGCCTGGCCCGAGAAACCCCTGAAGCTCAAGAGGCGCTGCGCTTGGCTGCGTGCGCGCATAGTGGTTCATAGGTCGAAGGAAGGACATGGGAATCGGTTTCAAAGACTTCAGGAAGGCACCGAAGCTCCTGGGCTTCGCGTCCGGTCCGTTTGAAAGTGCGGTCGAGGCAGCGAACGCTTGGATTGTCGAGCATTCGGCCGATGTCTTGAATGTTGAAACGCTGACGGATACCGGCGGTATCGGGGGAATCTCGTCAACCAGCCAAGATGGTGTTCGTGTCTGGTATCGAACCTAAGCACGAAAAGGAATTGAAATGTCGTTGCCAGACGAGGCCGCTCGAATTGCTCGCCGATTCATGGAGAATCCCAAGGGAGAGTCAATTCGTGTGTTGGTGGGTGTGGTTGGCTTGCTGCTTTCGCTCCCTCTGCTGCACTTGTTTCTCCAAGGAATATTCAGCCTTACTTTTCTATAACTCGCGCTAACCGGAAAAGAAATCATGGATCAGACAGTTGAACAAGCTCAAGCCGCGCTGGCCGCCGCGAATGCCGCCTACCAGAGCGAGCTGGAACGCGACTGTGAACGCAGCGAAGGGAGTGGTGCTCAGGAGCGTCGCCGTGAAGAACACCTGCAGGCACTTCGCGACGACATTGCCAGGTGTGAACGAGAACTTGAAAAGGTTCGTGTCGCTGCAACCAAAGCCGGCGCCCACTGATTGGAAAGGAGTATCAAGTGGAAAAAGTGCAGATTGACGCTGGACACGCCGACAAAATCGAGTTCACCGGCGAGCTGATCGCTGAGATCAATTGGTCGCTTCGTAATCTCGCTTTCTCGGCCCACGCCAAGGCATATCGCACCGACACTGGCCGGTTGGTTGTCAGCGTCGACGAATGGGAGGATGAGAAGCCCGAGCCGCAGCCGCACCAGATCCGTTACGCCATCGTAGAGTTGTCGTCCTTGGAGACAGCGAGCCGACGCGGCCCGCTGGCAAGGTTCTTCAAGGGCGACGTACAAGCGACACTACTCCAATCGATTTACACGGCTTTCCCGAGCTTCAATAACCGCCCCGCGGGCGATTTCGCGAAGATCCTGTTGGACCGACTAGGCTACGGACCGGCCGTGCTGCGGCAGGTTTGACTGGAAGGGAAACGTGACCATGAGTGAAGAAAGTAGGCCTGGGGTTCTGACTGGGTTGCTCCTCGGCACCGGGTTTGCGGGCATTCTTATTCTGCCCCTGATCTTGATGCGTCGGTTTGGCATTACGGTCATGACGCTGATCACTACCGTTGGCATGAGCGTATTCGCGGGCGTACAGCCGTACATGCGCGATTGGGCTGTTGCTGCAGCTGCAGAGTGCTCCGGACTTTTATGCGCAGCCGAAGTGCTGGCGAACCTCGTTGGTGCTTTACCTTCTTGGGGATGGTGGGCTGTTGCAATGACTGGTTGGTGTCTAGTCATCCTGCGCTACAAGTTGGGCTTACCGTACGACATCGCGGGCGATCGGCCCAACTGACCGAAAAAATGTTCCACGTACTATTGGGTGCGCTCTTTTCGATTGGCTCCGTGGCATGGATTGTCTTGGGGCTTCTCTGGCTCACGCGGTAGTTGGAAAGGGGAAGATGGTGGGCAAGCATTGGACGGTCGAGATCCTTGCGGCCGATGGGCGTAAGCGGAAGTACCATGAGCCGCTGTTCGTGACGCCGGATGGGCTGCTGGAAGGGTTTCCAGAGGTTGAGCATCAGTTGTTCGTCAGTGCGGACGAAGCCCAGGCGGCGCTCGTCCGGTCGGGCTACGTCGGTGTCACGAGCGTTCGCACGGTGAGCCTGCCGACGCTATTCCGGACAGCGCGCTACAAGCGATGGGCCGCGGAGGTGAAGCCCATGCCTGAAGGGGAGCGGTTCGTGGAGCCGCGATTGAGCCTAGAAGACGCTTTCGCGCTCTACCAGAATGGCGGTCGCGAGGCGTTACGGCAGCGCTACACGCGCACGCACGTCGCGCAACTCATGGCCCGGTTTCGCAAGGAAGGGTGGTTGAGTCCAGAAGCCGAGGAACATCAGTGAACATGCAAGAAAGCGTTGTGGCTGTTTCGCCCCACTGGCATGGTCCGAAATTGCTCGCGACCTGCGCTAGCGAAGTGGTAGCGGCCAAGGCGCGCGACTTTCCAAGCGGATCAGTGCGTCGCGACCAGAATCGCAAGATTGGCGTGGTGCCAACCCCCTTCGGCGCCATGGAACTATCCGTATGGAAAGATCCCTTCACCTCCGATGCAATCGAGTGCTGTGTCTATACCGGGGTGCTGCTCGGCGAACATGAAGATTATCGCGGCGATGCCCGGTTCACGTACTACAAGCGGGCCAAAGGGTACGACTGGCTATCCGATCGTGGTTTACGGCTGTGCATGGACGCACATTCTGAGGATGCGATCGCGCTTTACGAATTGCTCGCATCAGAAACAGGCAATGACGCGGCGATGGATTTCAACATGGAGGGGCTCCTCTTTGCCGACCGAGTTCGCATCGCCCCGGAGTACCGTGGATCGGCGGCGTGGAAAGCACTCTACTTCTGCACGATGTCGGCGGTGTTCGCGCATCAGAAGCGATGCTGCGAGCACTTCACGTTCTTTGCGCACCCCTTCTTGTCGCAAGAGGACAATGCGCCCGATGACCCTGCGAAGCTCGCACAGGGCGCCCGAGACTTGCGGCGCTTCTATGCGGTGCACCTTGACGCCAAGGTGATTCGCACGGCTGCCGGGCCGACGGGCTACATGCGCGCACCAGTGCCGGATGCGATCTGGACAGCCTTTGCTCCTTGAGCGTCGGCGCGAGCCCTTGCGAAACACGTCGGGCACGCATATGATTCGTACATCTTCTGGCTCGCTTTTGAGCCGTCGACGGTAGCTGGTACCACCGTACAAGCCAGCCTTACACCAACCCGCGGGGTCATTCAGACCCCAGCCGGGGATTCTGGTGGCTCCGCATTTCATTTCCAGGAGCCACCATGCAAACCCAAACCACTCAGCAGTTCCCGACCCACGCTCGTCTGGGCGACCTTGTTCTTGGCCCGAACCCGCGCCGCGGCAAGAACCCGGCGAACGAGGACATGCGTGCCTCGATCCGTGTGAAAGGCGTCATCCAGCCCGTGCTGGTGCGTCCCCTCGGAGATGGGCGTCTCGAGCTCCGTGCCGGTTTTACCCGTTACGGATTAGCGAAGGACGAACTCGGCGAGGACTACCTTCTGCCGATCCACGTGCGCGAGATGGGAGACGAGGAGGCCGAAGAATTCAGCCTCATCGAGAACGTCCAGCGCGGGGGGATGAACCCGGCCGAAGAAGCTGAATCGGCAGCCCGCATCCTTGCGCGCGTCAGTGGCGACCGCGATGAGGCGGCCCGCCGCCTTGGCTGGAATCGGCCGACCCTGGAGAAGCGCCTCGGTCTGATGAACGCCGTCGATGCAGTGCGCGATGCCCTCGTGGACGAGAAGGTCAATCTCGGTCACGCGGAACTCCTCGCCGGACTCCCGAAGGACAAGCAGCCGGCGGTGCTGCAGATGCTTCTGGGCGCACCGAAGATGCCGACCGTTGCGGAGTTGAAGGACAAGATCGCGGCATTGGCACAGAAACTGGGCGATGCGATCTTCGACAAAGGCGACTGCGCCGGTTGTGCGAACAACTCAGGCAATCAGCAGGCGCTTTTCGGTGAGGCCATCGCGGACGGTCACTGCACCAACCGCGAGTGCTACACGGCCAGGACCGAAGCGGCCCTCGAAGGGATCAAGGAATCGCTCAAGGACGAATACCCGGAGATCCGGATCGTGCGTCCCGGCGAGAACTTCACCGTGATCAAGCTCGTTGCCGATGGTGACACGGGCGTGGGCGAGGAACAGGCCAAGCTCTGCAAGGCCTGCGGCAAGTTCGGCGCAGCCATCTCGGCGGTGCCCGGAAAGACCGGCAACGTTTATCGCGGACTCTGTTTCGACAAGGACTGCAATGGCGAGAAAGTGAAGGCCCGCCAGAAGCTCGCAGCCGATGCGGCCAAGGCGGCGCAGCAGGCGGAAGCGGAAGCCAAGTCGAAGGGTGCAAGCCCTGAGAAGGCGGCTGATGCGGGCAAGGCGGCTGCAAAGAAGGTCGCAGCCGAAAAGGCCCCCGCGGCGCAAGCGCAGGACTCCAGCCGGGTGAAGGAATACCGGACGAAGGTCTGGCGTCTCGCGTTGTGGCAGCAGTTGGTGCGCAATCCGCAACTGAACGACGAAGTTCTTCTCGCACTGGCGCTTTCGGGCAACGGTCGCAACATCAGCGGGAAGAAAGTCCAGTTGGTGTATGAGAAGCTCGCCGGCGAGAAGCGTTCGCCACTCGACATCGCGGAAGCGATGGACTTCACGGCAGCTCTCGAAGCGGATGGCCGCAAGCATCTGCGTACCGCGATCGCCGCGTCCGTGGCCGAAGGTGTCGAGGAGCATGCGTTGATCAAGCTCGTGAAGCGCTGCAATACCAGCCTCGCCGAGAGTTGGAAGCTCAACGACGAATACCTCAACTTGCTCACCAAGAGCGAGATCGAGGTCGTCACCGAGCAGATCGGCCTGAAGGCGCATCTCGAGGAGAAGGCCTACGCCAAGCTCTTCACCGGTAAGAAGGACGAGATCGTGAAGAAGGTACTCGCGGTCGAGAACTTCGACTACGCCGGCAAGATCCCGGTCAATCTGACCTGGGACAAGCAGTGATCGGGCAACCGCTCACTGCAACCGCAACGGACATGAACGGCAGCGATGCCGCTTCATGTCCTGCGCGGACACAGATCATGCCGTGAGGCATGTAACGCGCGGCGCCCGAAGGGGTGCTGCACAACTCAACCCTGCGAGGGCTCGTTCCCTCGCAAGGGGGATGGGTCTTCGCAATTTTCAAGGAGACCCAAAATGAGAATCCGATTCAACAAACGTGTCCGGGACTCCTTGGCAGAAGTGATGAAGTCGGTCGCCACCTACGGTAGCGTCGGCTTTACGTTACTGTTGGGCGAGGAGATGCTCAAGGCTGAAAGGGCTTGGGCATTCGTGGTCATCACTGTGTGGTATCTCTTCATGCAGGCGCTGGCGCACGTCATCCTCGCCTGTGAGGATGAGGACGACTCGAAAGGGGCGTGATGTCTCGTTCGTGTCATGTGTGCTAGTGGTCTGCGTGACCAGAAGGCCAAACAGAAGGAGAGCTGCACAATGTCGCTCTTGCAGGCAATTTTCACTTCAATGGGGCTGATTCTCGGGGCATCTGCATTGTGCACCGTGATTAGCGTCCGTTCTGCCAAAGAGGACCGTCGCGTGAAGGCGGTCGGACACTAACCAGAAGCAAGGAAGTCGCTTCCTGATACACCCCTCGGGTGTATTGGAAAGCGGGTTTCCAACGGCGCATTGATGCGTCGGAATCGGTAGCTGGATCCACCGGGCGCAAGCCAAAGCCAGCCTTTCAAAAAACCACCCCGCGGGGCTATCACGGCCCCGCTCCTGGGGTCGTGGTGTCTCCGCATTGTTCAGGAGATCCACCATGTTTTTCACCAGCATCCACAAGCTCCTCGAGAGTGCCGAAGCAGTCACCGTCATCATGGTTCCGGCTGACGAGGGTCGCGTTGCGATCACCGTTGCTCCCAAGATGAAGGAAAAGTCGGACCCGACGCTGGCCCGTCCCATCTCGCTCATCGGCACGCCCGAAGAATTGGATGCGGAGTTCGGACAGTTGATCGGACAGTTCCAGTCCGTGCGCAAGACGCTCGCCGAGCAGTTGGCGGCAGCGACGGCCGAAATGCAGGTAGCGGCGAAAGCCAAGGCCAGCACGAAGCCCGCAAGCACGGCAAAACCCGTTGCCCCGGCCACGCCGGCGGCCGTGTCGATCGCCGATCTGGAACCCGACGATGAATCGGGCGAAGGGGGCGACGACAACACGGGAACGGAGAGCGCAGCCGGTGGCACCACGCCCGCAGCTGCAGCGCCCGCGGCTCCCGCCGGCGGCCTTGATCTTGCCTCTCTGCTCTAAGGGGAGGTGACGATCATGGCCGTCCAGCAAGCCGTCCGCGTGTTCCGTTTCAACGGCATCGAGTTGCCCGACCCGGGCGCTCACATGAGCCCCGATCAGGTCCGCGATCTCTACAGCGCGAACTTCCCGGAACTGGCCACTGCGGCTGTCGAAGGCCCCACGGCCACCGGCGATCGCATGGCCTACGAGTTCCGTCGCGCCGTGGGCACGAAGGGGTAATCCATCATGCGTTCGCTCAGAGAACGGCTCGAAGCCGTTGCACGAGGCGAACAAGACGAAACGGGAGGGTTGAAGAACCCTCCCGTTGTCTTGTCCAAGGAGATGCATTTATGCGCAGCGACCTTGCAGAAGCTGGTCACCGCCTCCCGGCAGTCGTCACCGGCGAATCGACTCACCCCTCCCGCTCGGGCATTGCCGTTGATTGTCTGAGCATTCCGCGCGCAAGCGCGGTCAAGGCGGCGGTGGAAACCCTCGATGAAGCGGATCCCAAGTATGCGGGGCTCGCGCTGCATCTGTTCGACCTCGGGCTGCTGTCCGAGTTGGACAGGGAGGTCGCATCGATCCCGCAATTACTGGGGAGGGGCCTGACCCGTTGGATGACGCACTGCGTCGGGGAAACCTCGCAGGTGAACCGGATCAACGGGCGCATCGGGCTCACGCTCGATGGGGCGATGAATCACGACTACGGCAATACCACTGTGCCGGATGACGAGGACCCCACGTATCTCGTCCTATGGCACGAAGAGAACGATCGCATCCTGTGCGTGGGCGACGTCATGATGCAGCTCGAATCCATCCTGCCCGGTCTGGGGGAGACGATTTACGCTGCCATCGAAACGGCGTCCTACAAGACGGTTGGTGCTTTCACGCCCAACCGGGCGTTTTATGAAGCGCAGTGCCTGTACTGGCAAGGTGTGGAGACGGACGACGATCTGCGTGAGGAGTTCGAGCTCAATTATGGGGAAAGCTGGCGTGAGGAGATGGCCGATGAGGACATCTTCTGGCCCAGCGACTTTCGTAAGAGTTTCCCCGTCGCATGGGTGCTCAACCCATCGTCCCGCGTCTCTGAGCGCAAGCTAAAGAAGCTCGCCCGCCGGAATCCGCTGGCGTGGGTGCGCCGTCTGTGCACGCTGACGCTGACTATGCACCAACTGGTGCGCGACGGGGCATTGCTCGAGGGCACTCAGGAGTTTCTAGATGCCGAGTCCGTGTACTCCTCCGCGATCCTGCGGTGGAACACGGACGATTGTGTCGAACGCGTCGCAGACGATTTCATCCAGCGCGCCAACGATAGTTCCGACTGCTACACGGACATCGTGTCGGTGATGGAAGTCCCCATCGAAAAAGAAGCATTCCTGCGCTGGCAGCAACAGGTCAGCAAGGGGCTTCGCCTTTACCAACTGCTCGACGCGGCGCTTGCCGTCGTCGCCGAGCAAAACCAGGAGATCGAAAATCATGATCGAAATACAAGCGCAATCCGATGCGATGACGCTCGCGCCGTCGAGCGCGATCGTGCTGTATGCGCAGAAGAAGGCGAGCTCGTATGCGCCTAGCACCGCATGCTACGCGACCGTGCATGACGTGACGGTGCGTGAAGGGGTGCCGCAGTTGGGCGCCGGGATGGCGGTGTCGCGCGATGGATTGATGGCGCTCTTCCGGGGGCTCGATCCGCAGCGCACCGAAGTCGCCAGCCTCACCCCGACGCGCGTGCTGACTCAAGGTTCGCGCTGGATGGTGTGGTACTGCGCGCCGTCCAAGCGCCGCGTCTGGTTTCGGACCAGCGACGGCATTGGCGAGCAGAACGCGGAGGTGCCATTACCGGGCCTCGTGTTCGCCGTCGGTCCGTTGGGCTGGCATGTGTTCGCGCTGAAGTCGGGGCGCCGCCCTGGCGCATCGACCCGGCTCTTCCAGGTGCCGTTCTACAACGTCTGGCAGGGCGGAAAAATCTGCACGGGCAGCACGCGCACGCCGCAAGGCGACGCGCGGCGCGATCCGGCAGCATGGGAGCGCGCGTTCTTCGAGTCCGAGTTCACGCACTCGAACATCCACAACGCGCCGCTCGTCTCCTACAAAGGCGGCGCTGTCGCGTTCTGGAAGGCGTTGCTGCGGGGGAAGAAGTTCGAGACGTTCCCCAAGGACGTGCTCATCGATGGCGGCATGACGCTGGGCCAGTTCATCTCGGAACTCAACCGGGGCCTGCAAGATGAATGAGCGCGATCAACTCGTTCAGGCCCTCACCCCCACGGTGATGGTGCCGCGCTTCGAGGCCTTCGAGCCGCTCGACCGTCCCGGCCACCGCTTTCTGGTGGTGGCCGACGGGCTGTGGCTCGAGGTGCGCCGTTCGTGGCTGTACGCACGACAGCGCATCGCGCGCCAAGAAGCGGTCGCAATGCCCTATGGGGTGTTGGCGCCCGCGATCACCTTCCTGTGCCCACCGATTCCTGCCGCCATCGTGCAGAAATTCTCGGCGCTCGCGCGTCGGGAGTGCCCACGCGAAGCGGCGGGCTGGGTGGTGTGGAACGAGAACACGGGAGTATTCGTGTTCCGCGAAGTCGAGGCGATCACCGCCTCGGCGGGCCACATCCGCTATCACCGGCCGATGCTGGAAGCCGGCGAGCATCTCGTCATGGACTGGCATTCGCATGGTTCGGGACGGGCATTCTTTTCCGGTACGGACAACCGGGATGATCGCGGGGAAGTGAAGGTGAGCGGCGTCCTCGGATGCTGCGACCAGGAGCGGGTGGATATGGTCATCAGGCTATGTCTGCTCGGGACATTCATCAGACTGAACGCCCGCGTGTCGGGCGATCGCATCGTGTTCGACGAGGCCGTCGAGGACGCAAAAGGAGCGAATCCATGGAACACTTCATTCATCCCGGCCTGCTGAACAGACAGGTCAAAGTGGTGGTGGTCGGAGCCGGCGGCACGGGTTCTCAGGTCATCACCGGACTGGCGCAGCTGGATCGCGCCATGCGCTCGCTCGGGCATCCGGGTGGGCTGCACGTCACGGTGGTCGACGACGACACGGTGTCGGAGGCCAATGTCGGGCGGCAGATGTTCTGGCCGAGCGATGTGGGCTTGCCCAAGGCGGAGATTCTCGTGCATCGCATCAACCTCGCCATGGGGCTCAATTGGCGTGCTTCCGTCAGCAAGGTCGGCAGCCTCGACCTCAGCGGAGCGGACATCGTGGTTGGGTGTGTCGACAACCGCGCAGCGCGCAAGACGATCTATGAGACGACGCGAGCGGGGGCGTACTGGCTCGACATCGGCAACCGTGCCGAAGACGGTCAGTGCATCCTGGGGGAGATCCCGCAGAGGCATTCGCCTATCGAGCGGGATGACCGGCTGCCGACGGTGGCCGAGTTCTACCCGGAAGTCATCGACCCCGCGTTGGACGGAAAGGACGACACGCCGTCCTGCTCGCTCGCCGAAGCCCTCGAAAAACAGGGCTTGTTCGTCAATCGCGGCGTGTCACTCTATGCATTGAACCTACTGTGGCGGCTGTTTCGTCACGGCAGGCTCGATCACCATGGAGTGTTCATGAACCTCGCCACCGGTCGCACGGCACCCTTGGCGGTCGATCTGGCGACGTGGGAGCGCATGGGTGTGCTTCGCACACCGCAAAAGGAGGCCGCGTAGTTAGCGGTCCAAGGGAAATCGCCACAGGCGGTTTCCCGATGCGCCGAGAACATTTTCGGTGTATCGGGAAACCGCTTTTCTTTTGTACTCAGGGAGTCAAGCGGCCATGACCGAAGTCATCGAGATCAAGGACAAGGTAGAGGTCAAATCCGTTGATGATGTCTTAGTCATCATGCCGATCCCCCTCATAATTCGCGTCATCGAGGAGCGGGTCGAGGATGCGTATAACAAACTCGTTACTCCCACTGGACAGGTCAAGACTTGGGCACTGAATGCGCTGCGCAGTTCGGCGGAAGGGTTCAAGCTCGAGGAGCTTTACTAGGGGTCAGCTCACGAAACGGAAAAAATCGTACGCTAAGCCTCGCCAGGCATTCGTAGCGGCCGGAACTTGCCTTGCTCGACCTGCTTGTTCTGCCGCCAGATGTAGTCTCCGGTCAGATTGATGTGCTCCCAGCCCAGCGGCGAGAGGTGCGGTAACAGCTTCTCGTCGATATCTTTGCCCGAGTCGCGCAGCGCCTGGACTGCCCGTTCCAGGTAGACCGTGTTCCACAGGATGATGGCAGCCAGCACCAAGTTGAGGCTGCTGGCGCGGTAGCGCTGGTTCTCAAAGCTGCGGTCGCGGATTTCGCCGAGGCGGTTCAGGAACACCGCGCGGGCCAGTGCGTTCTTGGCCTCGCCCTTGTTCAGGCCAATCTGAACGCGGCGACGGGGTCCCGCTGGCGTCAATGAACCGGTGAAGGTCAGCGACCCGAAGCCGGCGACCTCACCGAACCACGATCCCACCCTGCTGCGCGCGCTCGGGCGCGGCCTCTACTGGCAGCACCTGCTGGACGCAGGCATCGTCGCTGACACGGCAGAGATCGCGGCGCGGGAGGGACTCCATCGGGTGACGGTCAATGACACGCTGTGTTTCGCCCAGCTCGCACCTAGCATTCTGGCGGCGGCACTCGATGGGTGCCTGCGGCGAACATTCTCTCTGGAAAAGTTGCAGCGATATAGTATCCCCATGGATTGGGACGCGCAGCATCGACTGATGATGCAGCCTTCCTGAAAACCTGCGCCAACGGGAGCAATCGGAACGTGACGTCCTGCCACTGAGCACTCCCTTCGGAGTGCGATTGCAGCATCTCCGGAGCAAGTAGTGGCGCGCCCTATCTCAACCAACGTCTGGCTCCAGCTAAGAGCCCGATGGAGGCGACTAGCAAGGCTATTACCGGCGGTTCATCAACGGAATTAAGCGGCGTATTAGTGATGAAAGCCACATCCTCGTACCCCGGTTGAACGATGACATCGACAAATCGCAATGGAGAATTAATGGATCCGATTATGTCGAAGAATGCCAACTCGCCCTCGAAGACCGCACTGCCCTTGCCAATCTCGTTGAGAAATATCCGATCCGCACTGATACGAGGGTCCTCACTGAATGGAGTTGTCTCATAGCTGAGATTTAACGTCGATTCCGTAGTCGCAATCCACTCACCGACGCCAGGGATAACAATGTCTCGCGTAAGCGTGACTTCGAGCGCATAGCGATCGGTTCCGACAAAACCACTACCGTTGAAGAACCCGAGCGACCCAATTGTAAATGTGCTGGGTGGAACTGCACCGCTTCCCGCGAAGCTTGTCCCTGAGAAATTGATGCTATAGCCTGCTGTGTTGATTGTAGTCCCGCCGCCGGAAAATGAGCCTGTCGTGGTGAAGGTGGTTTGCGCCAATGGTGTTGTTAGAGCTGTGACGTAAGTATTCTTGACATCTGTAGTCTGACTGATGTCCTGAGCAACAGTGCTCGCAAATGCTTTTGTGGCTGACGCCAAAGCGGATGCTTGGCTGGCCATTTGATTAAATTCCTCTGAGGCCAGCACCAGCGCCCCGGCCGCTTGCGTTGCTGCAATGATAAGGAAATTTGTTGCTGGATCGATCGAAGGTGAAAGGTCGGCGACTAAGTTAAACAGTGCCTCGGCCCGCGCCTCTGCAACGCTGCTGGCATCAGTCATCCTATTTGCGAACGCTTCCAGAAGAGCCGCATTCGAATCCGCCAATGATTTGATGGACGTGAGTTCAGCGAGCGTAGTATTTAACTCCATGGCGGCTTGTTCTGCAGCAGTTCGAATGCTCGGATCCACTGCGACGCCGACGTAGATAGCAATCGGCGGGACGACAGGATTGACATCGTACGCGCCGACTGCCTGATTGAACGCGGACTGGTAGCTGTCTAATGCAGTTTGTTGCGCCGAGAGATCGAATGCACTGATCGCTTGTGCAATTTCTTGGACAGTGTCCGCTTCGCTAACCGTATATATTGTTTTGACATTTTGTATGAAATTGTAAGCTTCTATCGCAATTGCAGTAGTTTGCGCGACGACTTGTTGCCTAGAGGTGAGACTGCTACTTGTCGATAGAGTTTTGAGACCTTCTGCAACGTAGGCTTGCTGCAAGGATGTGAGTTGTCCCAAGGTACTAGTGGTATTGAACGTCCCAATTTCAAATAGCGGTGCTGGGTCAAACAGTAACTCTGCTCTCGCCGTAGGCGCGAAAGTAGCTGCCCCACCGAGGACTATGGCGACTACAAATGCACGCATGATCATTGCCCCTCTATCAAAGCAAAGCACAGAGTACGGAGACCGTGATTCTCGAGTCCTCGAATGCTTTGGAACTACGATTCGAATAGTTGCTGCCTCGCCTCGGGGGCCGCTACGCGTTCCCCCCGTGTCGTACACTGGGCCTGAGCATTAACTGCGCCACCTGTTGTTTTTGCTTCTAATTCATTTGCGTAGAGCCCGCGGCAACGTCACCCGACTCCACGCACTGGCTACCTTGTAAGAATTTCCGACGCGTCCATGCTGGTCATGGCGAACGCCTTGCCATCTTCGGCCCCAACTTGTGGATGCAGCCATTGATGGGGTGCTGCCCGGACGGCTCTCCTGGCCTCGCTACAAGACAGGCAACCCGGTCTCCTGGTAGCCAAAGCGAGAGCGCACCCAGTCCGGGTAAATCAGCCGCAGCAGCCTTGTCGCTTTCCATGCTCCTGGACGGGGGCGCATGCACGGCTTTCGAACTGATGATGCGACGCGGTGACAACCCTTATCAGCCCGAGGCTCAGGGCCTCGATTGCGTCAGGATCGCAATCGGCTTCGGCAGCCGCAAAGTCGTCGAATACATGCGAAAGAACGGAATCTCGTAGTGCAGCACTCAGTGGTTGCTCGATCCATTGCGAGGGGGCAACGTGCAAGCACCGACGACCGCCCCGCGCTTGCCACCCGACCTACCGCTCAAACCTGCGGGGGCAACCCGTTGAAAAATATAGGGCGGCTACGAAAGTCGCCTTTCGCAGAAACAGAGAACGGAGAGCAGAGAGGCAGGAAAACGCCCTAAACGAGGGTGCCGCGGCGGTAGCCGCCTATCGCACGACTTCGGCAACCCGCGCTAACACTCGCGTTTCCAGCAGACGTGAAAAAGGCCCGAGCAACGTCTGGCCTTTGGAAAGTGGTGGTGCGGAGGAGGGGCGAAGTCCCGACCTTTACGCCAGATGTGCCGCTCTGCCCCCCCCTTTCTGACGTCTGCCGCCACCCGGTGAGGGCGAATGGCTTTTCAACGACTGAAAGCTGTCCTTCGCGTCACGAGCAATCAGATGGCGGCTCGCGGTCGCTATGCAGAGATTTACATAGCGCCCCTCCTGCATGTCATGCCTCGCAGGCGCAGCCTTGCACTGCTGCTAGGTGAAAGCCGTCGCGCGCCTTAGCGTACGATTTCTTCCGTTTCGTGAGCTGACCCCTACTAGGATTCGCGCGTCCGGTGATCAGCCGCCCCCCTCGCGTGCGCATTCAACGCGGTAGACCTCATTCCACTTCTTGTTTTGCATCATGTCGCTGTTAACGAACGCCAGACGTATATGATCAACGTCGAGCGCCGAACCTACCGACTGCGCCCGTTCGATCGTCGCCTCGGCCCGTTCATCCAGAACGCCATAGCCAACGGCAATGGCAAAACGACTTGTCCCGAGTGCCAGCGCGGCATCGCAGAGCGTCTGGCCCGTTAGACCCGTGTCATAGATCGGCCGGCCGTAACGACCGATGTCGCGGCTGTTGAACACGACCAAACTGTGTGAACCCGGTAGCGCGTCGAACACGACGGCCGGCGCCACCGTCCCGGCAGAGAACGGAACCCACCGATTTTCGGAGAAGGTCATCATCCTTCCTCTGTCAGTCGTAGCGCCCACGAAGATGGCGCCGGGCTGCCCTACATCCGCGGCGCGGATCCGAGCATGCGCCGTGGCAACCTCCCATTGGATTACTGTTTCGCCTACGTAGTAATCGCCTTTTTCGATCGTCAGGCTGTGCGCGTGGGCGGCGGGGATCGAAAGCGCCGCAAGGAGCGTGGCAAGAAAGGATCGCATGTCGCGGACTCTATGCATGATGAGAGTCTCCATCTTCGCCGAGTTCGTCCTGACAAGCACGTCGCCAAAAGACCGATTTGTCGACGTTTCTACGCAGGAACTGACAGCCCGGCGAAATAGCGTTGAAGCACGGGCGACAACATGGAGGTAGCTTCCAGCACGGCGGGGGCGAATTCACGAGAGGAGCTCAATGCGCTGCCGATTCGTTCCGCCCGCATGAGGTTGGCTTCGTATAGGAAGCGTGACGCCCGCATGGCCCCGCCGGCTGGATGCCCGTCCTGTTCATTGCGCGTCCAGGCTACGAAGTCACGGTCGAATGGACAGGCCAACACGAGTTGCTCGCGCGCCCGAGTCGCCCCAACATAAAAGAGGCGCCGCTCATCCTCAATGTCCGCATCGGACGCAGGGAACACCCCCTCGGCAAGCTCGGGCAAGATGACGCACGGCCATTCCAGCCCCTTGCTGCGGTGGATGCTGGTGATCAGCACGCCCGCATCCACATCGGCCGCTTCGCGCGGGTGGTTGATCTCGCAGAACGTCTCGTGCAGGGAGCGGGCGCTGTGGCCGTGGGCGTAGCGAACGACCGATCGCACCATGCGCAGTCGTGCCTCGCGGTAATCGTGGCTCGCGCCCGACTTGGCAATCCAGCCGAGCAGGCCTGTCATGCGGATCGCGTCGCGCAGGAGCGCCTCGGCATCGGCGTCAGGAGGGGAGTCATAGGCGCACTCGAGCATAGCGAGCATCTGAGCGCGCACCCCGGTCAGGGCGTAGCCCTTGGTGGAGCAGGAGTCGACCAGGTAGCGGCGCACGAGCGCCGGCGTCACGGCCGGATGCTGCGCAAGCTGCTCGGTGAGTGCGGACAACTCTTCCCGGCGCAGGTAGAGTGATGGCACCGAAAAGGCCGAACGCAACAGGGCCGCGCGCTGTGCGCCTGTCCAGTGCGTCGGAAAGCGGCCCTTGGCGGCGGCGAGGATCAGCGGTAGATGCAGGCTTTGCACCTCGGGCCACTCGACAAAATGTGGGGCACCGACGATCTGGAACGGGATCCCCTTTTCGCGCAGGGCAATCTCGATCGGCACAGCACTGGCGAACTGGCGCACCAGTACGGTGACCTCCTCGTGGCGCCGCCCCTCGGCAACCCAACGCTGCACCTCCTCTGCGACAATCGTGCCACTCGTGCCACCTTCCGGGTGCATGCGCACCGCGATTTGCGTATTCGGGCACGATGGGGCCGAGATGCACAGTTTGTCGGTGCGAGCGTGGTTGTGCGCGATCACCGAGTTGGCGAGCATCGACAGGGCGTGTCCGTAACGGAAAGTGCGCGTGAGCGCATACCGGCGCGTGTCCGGAAATTCGCGCTCAAAAAGGCTCACCATGTAGTCCGGCCGCGCGCCGCGCCAGGTGTAAATGGTCTGGTCCTCGTCGCCCACCGCCATTACCTGTGCGCGCTCGCCGGCGAGCAGACGCACCAGCGCCATGCCCGCGTCGTTGATGTCCTGGAATTCATCGATCACGATGTGATCGAAGCGATGGGCTAGCGCGCGCCGGATGCGGGAATCGACGCGCGCGGCGCGAACCGGATCGCTCACGAGATCGCCGAATAGACGCACCCGTCGCTGGGCCCGGAAGTGCTCAAACACCGGATAGGCCGACAAATGCAGGGCCGACACGGATCCCTTGAGATTGGCCGGAAGCTGCTCGCCGTCGTAGAGCGCGCCCTTGAGTACATCCATCGCGCCGAGAAGTTCGTCGACGGCCTCGCTAGTGATGTCGATGCGTTGGCTGGCCTCGCGGCGTAGATTGACGAACTCAAGCACTTCGCGCCCGAGCGGTGCCGCCTGGGCCTCATCGAGCAGATACGCCGAAGCGAGCAGGCCTGCACGTTCAAGCTGCCGGCACAGCGACTGACCGTACGCGTGGAAGGTCATGACCTGTGGGTTGGGCAGATGAGGCATGCGCTGCGCGAGCCGGGCAGTGAATTCCTCGGCCGCGGCGACGTTGAACATCAACACCAACACCCGATCGAAGGCGCAGCCGTTCTCGACCAGGTAGGCGACGCGCTCGACAAGCGTCTGGCTCTTGCCCGAGCCGGCGACGGCGCCGACGAGGGCGTGCCCGCCGGGGTGATGAATTACGGCCGACTGTTCGGAGGAAGGGGAGAAGGGAAAGCGGCTCATGCTAGATCGTCATCGAGATCGGGTTCGAGAGTGGCCCAGCGCGGCAACTCGACCACCGAACAGGCGTTCTGATAGCCGTGCCAATCGCCGGTCTCCTGCAGCCGCTTGAACGCTGCCGCACCGCGGCGCAGCTTGCGCTCCCCATTGGCCAGAATCGACTGGCCGGCGGTCTGCAGCCACACGCCATGCGGCGGCTTGTCTTCGACGAAGCCGAATACGAACGGCAGGCGGCGACCGAAGTAGGCAGCGACTCCCCGCACATACAAGGCCGCTTGCAGGTCGTACTCCATCTGCACAATCTGACGAATCGCTTTGTGCGGGCGGGCGTCATCGATGCCCTTGAGATCGAAAATCACGTTCGGATGCAGCGCATCGGCACGGATGCGCAGATTGACCCCGAGTTCCTCGTCGTACCAGAAGATCGACTTCTCGGTTTCCGACGCGCGCAGCATCGCCCAAAGCGGGATCTCGTCGTAGGCCTTCACCGCATCACGCATCCCATTGGCGGTGTCCATCTCCGACTTGTTGAGGATCGTAAAGCCGGCGTGCTGCGCCTGAAACTCATCCCATACCTTGCCTTGGCGACGCCCCGGAAAGGCGATGAACTCCTTGGCGAACCGATCGGGTTCGAGGACGGCCGCATGGTAGGCCGAGTACGGGTTGAGCGAGTCGCCATCGTCCTTGGTGAGATAGGCGAGGTAATGCGCCGGCGAACGCAAGAGCTTGAGCATCCCTGAGTGAGACAGGTAGTTTCGGCAGGCGTGGTAATCCTCGTTGCTGATCTCGACCGCATAACAACCGGGGGTTGCTCCCGGCGTGACCGCGATCGCGCCCTTGGGCGGCTCGAAGACGGGGGCCGGCAGGATCGTCTGCTGCGTCTCGCCGACTTGGATGTCGGCATCATTGAAGAGATCGCGAGCGGCATTCATGGTCGGGTTCCTTGTTGGTGGCTTGTATCCAAGTTACCGGGAGAGCCCTCTCATTCAAGCCCCCAAACGCTGCAGGGCGGGTAATTGGTGCGTGAACCTGTCATTTGCGTGCGCAAATTGCCTTGAAGTCAGGAGTACATTCAATTCATCTCTTGAATCGGCTCTCGAAGCCCGTAGATTGGGTTCCATGCAAACCAACATCCCGATTGCCGCGGCGGCGGCCAACGACATCGCATGGCACTGCGTGCTGCCGCGTAGCGACGTCCCGGACCTTTTTCACGCAATCTTTCGAGCCGCAAACCTGCCGGGCCACGATGAACTGGATGCGGGCGTATGGCGCCAGTACGACGAGCTCGACCATCTCATCCATGAAGTGCGGGGTTTGAGCGGGGTAGTGTCGGCCCACGCCCATCCGCTCACGCGAGCCCTCATGGAGCAAGCCTTTGATCTCTTCCCCGAGGCATTCGGTCTGCGCGCGGCACTCAATGCCGCGTAGAAAAAAGCACCCATCATCAGAGAAATCACTTATCCACAGATTCTGTGTATAGCGCTGTGGATAACACGGAGCCCGACATGAGCAACACGGAAAAAATGAACGATCAAAACTGGAGCAGGGCGCCGATCGAAGCCATCGCCGCGCTGCGCTGCGCCAGCGCGGTAGACACCCTTTGCTGGGTGCGAGATCGTCTGAACGCCGGCGAGGACGGGGAGCTCGTAAGACTGATCTACCAGCGCGAGCAGGACCTGGCCGGCCGTATCGAAGCTGCCGTGCGGAACTCGATCGAGCATCAGGTCTATCGCATGGGGCGCTCGAACTACCACTCGCACCTGTTCTCGCTCCCGGTCTTGATCGAATGCGATGCCGAGGTGCCCCACGACGCGCTCGATCTGACGGCCGTGCTGCCGCTGCTCATGCGTGCGCTGCGCGATAACGGACTCGCTGGGCGCAACGGAATGCTGCTCAACCACATCGTTGAGCATTCCCGGCTCGCGCACCTTGGGCCAAGCGATCTGTATGGGCTTGGGCGAGAGATGTTCATGTGCTCGATGGCCGCCTCGAGCGGCCAGGCTCGCGGACAGGGTGGGCGCCTGCGGGCGCTGAGCCAGGCATCCGAACCGCAATCCCACGAACGCCCGGGGGGCGGCACGATGATCAGCGGTCATTTGGTCGGATGCGTCTACAGCACGCGGGCGGCAGACACGCATCTTGAGTCCATGCGTTGTGATTCACTGTTGCCGCGGCTGCGCGCAATTCTTGAATTCGCGTTGTCAGGCCCGATGCCGGTGCGCGTCCGACTCGGCGCACCGCAGCCCATGTGCGCCGCCCTCGCATCCGCGCGCCAGATGCATCTGCAGACCCTCGTCGACGACATGCTTGCCTCCGAACGGGCGTCGGATGACCACTTGAGCGCGCACATTGCGATCGACATCGAGGCGGCGCACGTTGGCGAGCGATTCCTGCAGTTCGAGTTGCGCCGGGGCGACTTGCCAATGGTCGCTCTTGGTGCGTCCCTGTCGATGCATGAGGGGCCGGCCCTCGACGACATCATTCGGACGCTCAAGAACCAAGTGACCGAATATGGGCTTGCAGAACTCGAAGTCGAGTACGCACAGAACAGAACACTGCACTAAATGGTGGGGAAACCGGCCTTTTAACGAGGCCACTTTTCCGTTGGGGCGTTCTATCCTGATTCTTGGGTTGAAACGACGACGGAATAGCGGTATGCGTACACGCAAGCAGCAACGAGGCATCACGCTTCTTGAGATCCTGGCCAGTCTGGGTGTCATGAGTCTGCTGGCTGCGGGCCTCACGACGATCACGCTGTCGTCCGTGGAGGACAGCAAGAGCCAACAAGCGGCGCTCTATCAGTCGCAACTGACGCGGGCGATCAAGAACTGGCTCGGAAATCCGGTCAATCGCAATGCGGTGGCCGCGACCGCCACGACGACCACGCCCGTAAAGGTGACCACCGCGCAGCTCGCGCAGTGGCTGCCCCCCGGGTTTGGTGCGGCGAACTCGTATCGGCAGACGCCATGCGTGATGGTCTACTTCAACTCGGGCGCTGACCGGATCGATGCGGCCATCACCACCGAGGGGGGCGACGCGATCGACGACGCCCAGCTCGGCTATGTCGTCACGCATGCCGGCGAGGGCGCGGGCGCCGTGTATGCCCTCGCGCCAACCATCGCGCGCGGACCCTACAACAGTTGGGCGACGGCGCTGGCGAACTACACCACCGCGGTGGCCACCCGCCGCTGTTCGGGTACGCCCGCCACGGCAGGACGGCTGATCTCACTCCTCTCGATGGATCGCAACGGCACCAATGTCTTGGGTGGGGCAGGTGAGTGGCTCGCGCGCAACGCGATCGCCGGCCGCCCCGACTTGAACCGCATGAACACGTCGGTCGACATGAACGGCAACGACGTGGCGAATGCCCGCGACCTCAATGCGACGCGTTGGGTTGCATCCGCCGGTGGAGTCCTGGCCAACAACGACGTCATGACGGTCAACGGCAACCTGTATGCGCCGAACGGCAATATGGCGGCGCGAGACGGCTTCCTGACGGGACTGACGCTGCCGACCGGGCGCGTGGCCCGCCTTTCGCAAGGCGTGTATCACTCGGATGTGGTGCCCAATGGTACGCCGGTGAACAAACAGTCATGCCCGTCCGGCTCCCCCCAGCTTCACGCGTCTGCCGTGTCGATGAGTACGAACCCTCCGATGCCGTTCTTCGCCACGTCCATCGTCGATGTGTCTGGGGTCGGCTGGCAATGGCGGCCGATGCTGTTTCTCTACACGCAGTCGGGTTGGATCGCTGGCGATCCGAATTACACGAGCCTGAATATCTCGATCAAGTGCTCATAACCTGGGAATAGGGTGAAAAGAACATGAAGAAGAACCTGTTGTACTTGGTGCTTGTGGCCGCATCGGGTTTCGCGAACGCCGGCACCACTGCGGAAACACTTTCGGCGCAGTACACGACGGCCGTGAGCGGTGTCTCGGGACAAATTTCGGCCGCGAAAACCGCGGCGGGAACCTGCGATCTCACCGGCTGCGGTTATGTTCGGGGGTTGCCGTATATGCCCACTCCGCCGAGCACCGACGGAGCGAAACTCGCACACATGCTCGGTTTGGCCGATCACTGGCCGAGTTATGTCGCGTGTGCCGACTACGCCGGAGATGAGCGCCTGCTCGTCTTGTTCGCGCAGTACGACACCGGAAATGTCAAGTATGTGAATGCAGGTGATACGTATATCATCTTCAGACCCGATGGAGCATATAAGTCTGGAGCCTATGTCAGAAGCTGCTCGGGGAAGAGCATCTTCACGTTATTGGGTGAGGGCAAAGCCTTCTACTGAGCACGCCGCGCCCCTGAACAAAATCCACAAGGCCGCGCAGTCCGTTCGGTGGGCTGCGCGGCCTTTCTTCGTGGGGTCGCAGTGGGTAGCCGGTGACGCTACACGTAGTGCGACCAGCACGCTGCGACGCCTGAAAGAGTGATGGGGCGGCGCCCCTTGCGGAACGCACGCCCCATCGTGTGAAACAGCTCAGAATCGGGTGCGGTACCCGAGCGCGACCATGTTCTCGGCGTCGGCCTGGGCATTGTGGCCGGGATCGACCGTACGGCTGAGATTGATCTGCACGACAGCGGTCTTGCCAACGTGGGTTGCCAGCGCGAACTCGATGCTGCGCTCGCGCCCGCTGGGGGCAAGCTCCGAACTAAACGCCGTACGCAGCACCTTGCCGTCGATCGTGCGGCCAGTCGGTACGCTCAGGTGCGCGACGCCTGAATCGACACGCAGCGGCGAGCTCCCAACCAATGCGGCATGCAGGCCCTCCGTTTCGTAAGTCGCTCCGATCGCGAACTGGCTAGCCCGGATGTTCGTCACGCTGTCGATCAGCCCGGCACCGCCGACATTGGACATCGCACCGCTTTCATACCGGGCGAACATCGTCGCGCCGGGGAGCGGCAGGATGTCGAGGCCAATCGTCTGGCTCACGAACGGCGTGCCGTCGCGGAACTGCAGTGCGCCAGTCGCTTTCGTGCCGAGCATCGCCTCGCGCTCGATAAGGCTTGCGATGCCCGCCGAAAGTCGCATCCAGTCCGCAGGCACATAGCGCAGGGTGACTTCGGTCCGCGTCGCCGACTGATCGCCGCCGTCCAGACCTGACACGGTATTGTTTGCGCGCCACACATCGAAACCGAAGGTCAGGTGCTCGATGCCCGATGCGACTTCGCCTGAAACGCCGGACACTGCGAGGTAGTCGCTCGCGATGGCGCCATTGCCGTTGTAGGAGAGCAGATGCAGCGAAGTGAGCCCGTCGGGCATGGCTGCCGGATTGCTCTCGCCGAAGCCGAAGCGATAGCCCGTGACCTTAGTGTCGCCAGTCTGGAAACTCATCGCCGCCGCGGCCGAGCCGTCGGCATTCATGCGCACGAAGCTCTCCTGCGAGTTACCGAACTCGTCGCTGACGCGCTGATACTCGGTGTGCCCCCGGAGCATGCTGGACCCGAGTCCGCCGAAGCGGGCAAGCGCCGTTTGCGCGGGCGCCATGCGCAGCGTGACCAGGTAGTCGCGGCCGTAGGCGTCGAACGACGCCACGGGAAGACGACTCAGGCCGTCAAAGGCGTCGCCGAAGGCCATCGATGCGGCGAGGCCCGTGCGGGCAACAGGCACGGAGGGGCCGGCCACCTCGTCGGATAGCGCCATCGACAGGGTGCCGACGGGGTTGAGCGCCGCCACTGGATCGAGGATGCCACGGCCCATGTAGAACGCACCGCAGTTCATGGTGCCGCTGCCTCCGCACGTGTTCTGCGAGTACAACGGGTCGGAGCGGCGGGCCGTGTCGAGGATGATCGAGGCGGTCTGGGGTGCGGTCAGGTGCGGCCATTTCGAGATGATGCTCGCTGCAACACCCGAGGCAACGGCCGCAGCCGGCGAAGTGCCGTCGACCTGGCGATAGGTGCTGTCGCCCGTGCCGTGGGCTGCGCCGATCGTCGTGCCGGGCGCGAGCACGAAACGCTCTTGCAGAAGGGTATTGCCGCCGGGGTAGTCGCTGTCTGTGTCGCGCGCCGTTTCGGCTTCATTCAGCCGGCCGACGACCAGCATGCGATTGCGGATGTCGGCAAGGTCCGTGCGGCTCTCGAAGAAGAATGCGCTCGGGACACGGACGTCGGTGATGTTGAGGCCGCCGTTGCCCGCAGCATTCACCCACAGCGAATCGTAGGTGACGATCGACTGATAGGGGGCAATCGCGTCCGGATGCGATACCTGCCAGCCGGAGTTGCTCGAATTGATGACGCGCGCCCCATTTTGCGCCGCGTAGGACACCCCGTTAGCCAGGGTCAGGACGCTTCCGCCGGCCACGTCCATTCCCTTGACGATCATCAGCTTGGCATTGCCGCTATAGCCCTGGGTCTTGCCGGCGACGATCGAGGCCATCGCGGTGCCGTGGAACTGGCTATCGGCATCATTGACGTTGGAGCTGCCGTCGATAGCGTTGTAGGTGGAACTCACCACGCCGCCCGAAAATTCGTTATGGGTGAGTCGCGCCCCCGAGTCGACCACGGCGACGGTAACACTCGCCCCCCCGCTGATCGTAATGCGATCCGGATTGGTCGATTGCGATGGCGGCGGGGGGCTCGGATCAAGGATGCGACGGATCGCAGGCGAACTACCTCCGCCCATGCAACCCGCCAACAGCGCGGAGAGAATTGCCACATAGACGGGGGTGAGACGAAAGTGATGCATTATGAATCTCCTTCTAAGCAACTCTCCGGAACTCCGGCAATCCGGCAATCAGCTGGCGCCCATAGCCCTTTGAGACAATCCGACTATCGAGGATCGTGATTCGACCGCGATCCTCTTCCTTACGAATCAATCTTCCCACCCACTGGACCAGAATCAAGCTGGCATTTGGGAGGAATATCTGCGAAAACGGATTCCCGCCACGGCTCTCGATCCATTCCGAAATCGCTTCCTCGAGGGGCGAGTCGGGAGGGGCAAAGGGCAGCTTGGCGATGATGACGTGCTCGCACAGGCGACCGGGCAGATCGAGGCCCTCGCCAAGTCCGGACAATCCAAAGAGAATGCTGCGCGACCCGGAAGATACCCGATCAATATGCTCGGCGAGAAGCGCGGGGCGCGATTTCGTGCCTTGCATCAGCACATCGACCTGAATTGGCCGGGGCAGCGCCTTGTAGACGTCCTCCATCTGGCGGCGCGAGGCGAAGAGCATCAGAGCCCCGGCATCGACCCGCTCAAGAATCGACGGCAGCACCTGAATGATCTCTTGTGTGTGAGCGGCCGCATTCTTCGGATCGGCCTTCATGCGCGGGATATGCAGCTCGCCCTGCTCGGGGTAGTTGAAGGGCGAGGTCACCGCGACGGCCATCACTTCGGGAAGCGTCGACAAGCCCGTATCGCGTAGAAACGAGTTGAAGTTGCCCAAGGTGCGAATCGTCGCCGAGGCGAGCACCACCGACGCGGCCTGTGTCCAGACGTGACGATACAGGGTGCGCGCCGCCGAGATCGGCGACAGATTCACCACGTAGTCGCGGCCCTCGTCCCGACGCTCGACCCAGCGTGCGGTGGGCTCGCCGTCCCCGTCCTCCGCGCAGAAATCGGTCCAGAACTCGGCGAGCGCGTCGATCCGGCCAACAAGGGGGCTCAGGTCGCGCAACACCACTTCGCCGCTGGTCGCGGAGATACGCCCCTTTTCAAGCGCTTCGGCGAACGCCTCGGTGATCATCGTCGCGGATTCATGAAACTCGTCGGCGTGGGTGCAGATGCGGCGCGCAAGCTCCGCGCTGCCGGGGTCGAGTTGCCCGAACGGATAGCGCAGCACGCCCTTTTCCGAGAAGGCCTCGCTTCGCTTGAGCGCGGTGGCGAAGTCCTGCATGGCATTCACGAGGGCTTTGGCGCAATCGCTCAACGCATTGACGGTAATGGGGTCCGGCAGCATCGCCGACACGCGCCCAAGCAGGCTCGGCGCACGCTCGATCCACTTTGTCGCCGAAACCAGGTGCGCGTTCTGCGCGAAGCGCGAGATCGCCACTTTGGGGAGATGGTGCGCCTCATCAAAGACTATGATCGCGTCCTTGAGCTCGGGCAGCATGTGGCTGTTCGAGGCAAGGCAACTCAGTACATAGTCATGGTTGGCCACGATCACGTCGGCCTTGAGCATTGCCGCCCGCGAGATCTGGAACGGGCATTCGTGGTAGGCAGGGCAGCGGCGTCCCGTGCAGCCGGGCGAGTCGGTGCTGATGCGTGCCCATAGGTCGTCGGGCACCGCATCGCTCAGCGCATCCCGATCGCCGCTCCAAGCCTTGTCCACGAGCTTGGCGCGCATGTCGCGCAGCATCGTGATCTCGCGCTCTTCGGGTCGGCGGTCCCATACCGCATCACCGAACAGCCCTTCCTGCTCGGCATCCCCGGCCAAGGCGTGAAGCCGCGACGTGCAAACGTAGCGGCGCCGGCCCTTGCTGAGATGGGTGGTGACCGGGCGGCCCAGCAAGGCCACCATAGCCGGTACGTCGCGAGTCGCCAACTGCTCCTGCAGCGCCACCGTGCCGGTGCTGACGATCACCTTCTTGTCGAGCTGCTTGGCCAGCGCCAGCGCCGGAACGAGGTAGCCCACGGTTTTGCCGACGCCGGTGCGACCCTCGACCACGACGATGTTCTGGCCGGCAACTTGCTCGTCTTCCTTGAGCCGCGCCCGGCCGAGCGCATTGGAGATCGCCGCGATCATTTCACGCTGCCCGACGCGCGGCTTGAAGCCGGGCAATTCGGTACTCACGCGCGAGTAGAAGGCGCGTACGGCCGATTTCATGTCCTCGGTGAGCATCAGGGGTTCCCGTCGACTGGCTGCCACGCATAGCGGCGCGGATCGTGATTGTCGGGAACAACCTTCTCGGCCACCGCGAACTCGTAGCGCAGCGCGGGAGCATCGGCGGGCACGGCAAAGAAGTGCCGCTCGGGCTGGTAGTCGAAGCTCTCGCCCACATCGCACAACACGACGACGGGCTGATCGCCGAGGACGGTTTGCGCGCAGACGTGCACGCCGGGGAAGTCGAGTCGTTGTTCCATGAGAACCAATTTCCCATGGATGCCTCGCAGTTCAACCCCCCAAATGACTTCACGCCGCCACCCCGAGATCGGTATTGATGCCGGTCTCGACAACGAAGGGCGAGATGGTTTCGGTGATGATGGACGAGATCATCAGCCAGTTCTTGGCGCGCGTCATGGCGACGTACATCAGGCGGCGTTCCTCCTCGAAATCCGACGCCTTGGGGCTCGGGATCGTGGAGGCTTCGGCGGCAATGATCCACACCTTGTCGAACTCGAGACCCTTGGAACCGTGCATGGTGTGCAACTGCACGCCCTTGGGCTTGCCCTTGGCGTCATTGGAGGCACTCGTGAGCGCATTGACGCGCATCGAGAGGTTGCCCCGCAGCCGGCATAGTGTCTCGCCCGCCGACCGCACGTCGTCGGCCTGCTCCTCCGAGTCCTCAAAGGACGCGAACCAGTCGGCCACCGCGCGGATCACCATGTTGTACCGGCCCGCCTCGACATTGCGCCGCCATGCCGGCACGCGCGAGGCGAAATCAGCGATGATCTTCGCCTCCTCAGGCATGAATTTGTCGTAGTCGATCGTGACGGTGCCGTGACGGAACGCGCCGAAGTCCTGCACCTGGTCATGCAAATGCTTGAGCGCAAGCCGTGCCGCCGCGCCCTTCACGGACATCGAGAGGGCGTGCTCGATCGCCCCGTCAAACCCGGACGTGGAGCTGCTGTCGAGCGAGGCAAGCAGGGCGAGAAGGACATTCTGCGGGGCGCGGGACCAGAAGGATTCCTTCGGCGGTCGGTAGCACTGGATGCCCCATCGTTGCAGGTACTTTTCCACGCGGTCGAGATGTCGCCGGTTGCGACACAGCACCGCCCAGGAGCCGTCGCGGACGGTTTTCGTAAATAGCGGATGCGCGCCCTCGGGCAGTGCCTTGGCATCTTCCTCGATGTGGGCGACGCAGGCCTCGGCCTCGAATTCGCGATTGGCGTGGCGCGACACCCGCACAGCGCCGCCTGGGCCGCGCGCAGCAACGAGCGACTTGTCGATGCGGGCGGAGTTGTTCTGGATCACGAGGTCGGCAGCGCCAAGCACCTCGGCGTGGCAGCGGTAGTTGAGGCCAAGGGTGATGTGTTCGCCCTTGGTGGCGTCCAGAAATTGCTGCATGCCGCCATACCCCAACGCGCCACGCCAGCCGTAGATACTTTGGTCGTCGTCGCCCACGACCGTCACATTGGTGCCCGCCTTGGCGTGCTCGAGCGCCCACTGCAGTTGAATCTCGTCGGTATCCTGAAACTCGTCGATGAGCAGGAACTTGGCGGGGTAGGGCTTGATCTCCCCTGTCCGCATCAGACGCACCGAATCGCGGATCACGTCGTACAGGTCGCACACGCGGTGCTTGGCAAGAAGCTCGGCATAGGCGCGGTACAGATCGCTTTCCTGTGCCGCGTTGGTGCCAAGCGACCCCTTCGCTTTCTCGATGATGCCGGTGGCTTCGTCCCAAGCCATGCCGGGGGCAGCAAGGGCCATCGCGCGCTTGACGAACATGATCTGCTCGCCGGGGCCTGCGACTTTGCCCAAGCGGTTGTGATTGCGTAGCTGCCGGATGCACAGGGAATGGAAGGTGCCGATGCGGCATGCGGCGTTAAACAGGGTTTCGCCGATTTCCTCAGTGACGCGATGCGTCAGTTCGCCTGCGGATTCGCGGGTGAAGGTCACCGCCACGATCCGGCTACGTTGGTGGCGCTTGAGGAGGGCGCCGATCTTGGTGGTGATGACGCGGGTTTTGCCCGAGCCGGGACATGCGACGACCAGGCAATGGCCATCGCACTCCACGACTCGGCGTTGCTCCGCGTTGAGCTGCACGGTCAGGCGGCGACCGCTTCGCCTTCCCGCTCGGTGGCCTCTTCCTCGGCTGCGACATCCTCGACGCCCTCGGAGCGGATGCCCTCGGAAGCCGCCGTTTGCGCTTCGGCCTGGGACAGCTCGGCTGCGGTGGGGCCGGTGGCCTTATCGCCGCCGGCGGCGTCGGCCGCGGCTGCGGCGCGTTGCGCCTCGCGAACCTTGGTCTGCATGTAGATGCGCATCTTGCGAACCATCGACACGATCTGGCCAAGCTGGTGCTTCATTTCCATCTCGGCGGTGGACTTGGCCTTGTCGGTGATCTCGCCTTCAAGCCACAGGGTATTGACCATGACGAGATACTCGTC
The DNA here is from genome assembly GCF_012910805.1 of Aromatoleum evansii. Lineage (GTDB taxonomy): Bacteria > Pseudomonadota > Gammaproteobacteria > Burkholderiales > Rhodocyclaceae > Aromatoleum > Aromatoleum evansii. The sequence continues at coordinate 88,741 of NZ_WTVK01000008.1, read as the reverse complement.
AGCCATCTCCAGAACCTTCAGGAATTTGTTCTGCGCCGGGACGATCACGAAGGCGGTGATGTCGCGTTTGTCGGCCAGCGGGTACGAGGCAAGGTCGGTGATCCCCGCTTCCGCAGCAACTGCCTTCATGGCATTGACCTTCTTGCCGCACTCTTCGCCGATCTTGGTGATGCGGTCGTAGATGCTGCGTTCGGCCTCGGAAACGCCTTCGCCTTTGACCAGAATGCGGCCGAAGATCGAGATGAAGTAGACGTTGCGACCAAGCTGGTCGTACTGGCGCGCGAAGTAGTGACGCACCGTCGGCGTCATGAACTTCGGGTTCTTCGTGAGCATTGCGCCCGCGAAGTTGCGCCGCCAGTCCTTCTTGGCTGCGGCCAGCAGATCGTCGGTTTGCGTGGCGTCAGTCATGGTGTCGCTCTCCTTGCACAGAATTTGGAGGCTTCAGCATGGAACAGGTCGCAAAAAAAAGTGCGCAAGCAAAAGGCCGATAAACCGTCGTTTAACCGCAGCGGCAGGGAATAGCGTGGCGAATCAAAATGTCGTATGCGAGGTGTTGACAGTGACAAATCGACAGGCATACCATGCATTCAACCTCGGCATGACGGGGTTCCAGTAGCTGGAACTGGCACCATTTCGAGCCTTTCAAGATGTGGCTGTGACGGCAGCCCACCCCCGAAAAAAGCTGTTCCGTAAAAGCGCGCTGCTCCCCATCGTGAGCGAGTGGCGCGAATCCCGAAAAGGCCGCGCATCATCAGGCGGCTTCTCCATCCGGTTCCACCTAGACCTGATCGATAAGTCGCTTTCTTGCGTCGTGCGATTGTCGCCGACCAAACGCTCCCTTGCGGAGCCTTGCTGCCAGCTATGGCAGCCTTTCACCAAGAGTGCATTGCGCACTCGCCATCGCAGCCCTCGCGCTGCTGTCCCAAGCACAACTCCGTTGTGCGACCTCCTCGAGCATTGCGCTCGAATATTCGACTGAGCATGTCATTAGACCGCCTGCACCCAGACGCATCTGCGTCGTGGATTCGCTCTCCTTGGTGAGATGCGTTTGGTGCGCCGCGCGGCAGCGTGCTTCGTGATCCCTGCGTTCGCTCATCGCGACGCTTCCCGTACGGAAGCGAAAGGGGAAAAAGTGATGCTTCACAACCGTCTTGATCCTGCTCGGCAGGCTTCACCAGGTTTGGAAGCATCCAGCCCCCTGCGCTCGGCGCAGGGGCCGTTTTATCAACCCGCGGGGTTTCACAACCCCGCAGGGGCTTGTGGGACTCCGCAGCATCTCAAGGAGTCCATCATGAAAACCGCGCTTGTCGTTGCAGCCCTCGTCGCCGTGGTGCAAATGGGTCTTGGCGCTCTCGCAGCATCCGAAACCCAGGAGCAGGTGAGCCGTATCACTACGAGCCGCCTCGCCGCAATCGACGCGGCCACCGAGTAAGCAAAACCGTCCCCCCCGCCTTGTGCGGGGGGCCGAATCCGGCACCTTGATCTGATCAGGGTGTCCATCGCGCAATCTCGCGCATGAGATGCTCAGCGAGCATCGACCAAGACCGTCCGCGCCAGAAGCGGGACGGCATTCCCCTCTCAGCAGGGGTTCGCTTGGGCAGGTTGTAAGACCCCGTGTCGTAACACGACACCGAGGGCAGCATGCCTCGTGATCCCTGCGTCCGCTTCGGCGGCTCTTCCAGGATGGAAGTGAAGGGGGCAAGACGGGTGTAGCGGAACCAATCCCGACGCTGCTGGGCAGCGTTCAATCGGTTCGGCAAAGCCGGCCCCCCCAGCGCTAGGCGCGGGGGGGCAATTTTTTATGTGCAACCGGAAAGCGCATTTCCCCTGTCCTGCGCGGACACGGAAAGTGCGTTTCTTCGTGCAATGCGAGCTGGCGCAGCACGATGGCACTTCGCCTCAATCCAGCCTTTCACAAAGCCCGGCCAGCAATGGTCAGGCGTCAATGTTCATCAACCCACGGGGGTCCGCTCCCGTTGGGGGCGTCCTCCCGAAATTCCATGAAGGAGGACGTCATGGGCATTCTCTATGACATCGGTCAATGGCGCGAAGCCAAGCCGATCGAACGGGATGCGACCATTCGCGGCCCGAACAAGCATCAAACCATCATCTGGTCCTTGCACGACAAGCCGGGCGAGGTGGGGGTCATCACCAAGATCGAAGGCGGGCGCTTCCTCGAGTTCCGTGTCGAGAAGGGCAAATCCTTCGGGACGGTCCAAGGTCAGGTGAAGCGGCGTTACACCCTTGAGCGCCGCAAGGGGGGGCAGTGATGGCCTTCCTTGTCGAAAACCTGCCCGAACGGGTGCGCCACGCGACGCTGGAATTAGGTCTCGTGACGAGCGACAAGGATCGGGTGCCTCGGCGCCTGGCCGAGTTGCTCACGCTCCCCCTGTTCGACATGGACGGTTCGCCCAATCACGAGACGGCCATCCTCACCGATGCGGCGCCTCCCGTGATCGAAGCGGTCGACTTCGCTCAACTCGAACACGCCGAAGCCCCTGAGAAGCCCGAATGGACGATGGAGGGCATCCTCCAACTTCATTCGGTGCTGCTTGAAGAGTCGCTGCGCGCCCTCGCGGCCCGTGGCAACGGCGAGCAGAAGCGTGAAATTCTGGAGTGGATCTTCGATCCCGATCTGGTCGGGACGGTGGTCCGCAACGGACATGAGGTGCCGGTCTACACCTGGCAGGTGCCTTGGACCTTCACCTTCTGCTGCAAGCTCGAAGGTATGGATCCCGCGAACATCCGGGATCACGTTCTGCGCCGCATGCCTGCGGCCGCACGGAAATTCTTTCATTAATCCCACGGGGGTCTCGCGCCCCGGTGGGGTGCGGACTCCCTCAATTCACTGGAGCAAACCATGAATCACGAGGACGTTCGCAATCTGTGCGCGCAGCAAGGCATCGTTGCATTACCGGAAGGGGCTGCCCCTTACGTGCCCCAGGAAAATCCCGGTTATGTGTTCCGCAAGGAGCTCGTGAGCGAGATGATCGTCTTCTGGCTCTCGGGCGAGAAGGCGATGAAACTCACCGGCCCGGCGGGCTGCGGCAAGACGTCGCTGGTCGAGCAGTTCCACGCGGCGCTGCGCTACCCGCTGCTGATGCCGAACACCAACTCGCGTACCGAAGCCGATGACCTCATCGGTAAGGTGACGGCGGGTGCGGCTGGTTGGGGCTACGTCCCGGGGCCGCTGCACATCGCGGCGGAGAACGCGTGCTCGATCTTCATCGACGAGTACAACGTGATGTCGGCCGGGGCCATTACGTCGCTCAACCGGGCGGCCGAAGGCAACTCGATCGATATTCCCGAGACGGGGGAGCGCATCATCTTCCAACCGGGGTTCAGGCTGTTCGCAGCCGCCAACCCCAACGACAAGGCGCTGGGCTTTTTCGGGCGCAACCCGGAGGATGCTTCCAACCGGGAGCGCTTCTGGACCGTGGAGTTCGGGTATCCGGACGCCTCCGATGAGCAGCCGCTCATCGAGAAGGAGTTGCAGGCGGTCTTCGACGACGACACGGCAGCAACATTCGCCGCGTCGATGCTCGAGGTGGCCGGTCGGGTTCGTCGGCAGTACATGGGCGAAAACGATGGCGCCGACGCACTGGAAGTCACCATGAGCACGCGCACCTTGGTGCGTTGGGCGAAGGCGACCGCAACATTCGCCAGTGTGATCGGGCAGGGGGCCGGAAAGAATCCCTTCCGCATGGGGCTAGAGCGCGCGCTCACCAACGCATCGCCGCGTGAGTCGCGTGAGGCTATCCACGAGATCCTCGCCGATGTCATGAAGTGAGCGGAGGTGAGTCATGGCGACCTTCCGCATGCGGGTCTTCCGTTACACCGACGGGAGCTCGGACAAGGTGTGGGCGATCTGCCGGGACAACTCGCGGGTGCTGGTCTTCTACGGCAAGTATTCGCAGAGAGTCCTCAACGGTGGCCCCATCAAGGCCAAGGCGCGGGATCTCGATGAAGAGGTGTCGCGCCGGATCTCGGAGCAGTTGGTGCAAGGCTATGACGAGGAGGGCGAGTACGACGTCGAGGACAAGAAGATTGTCTGGACGCCGCACTCCTCCGCTCAACCAGCCAACCCCAACCGCTTCGCGCCGACGGCCTACGTTTCGGTGCAGGTGGAGCAAATCGCAGTCGTACGCGATGCGCTTCAGGGCGTGTTCGAGATTCAGGCGCAGGAGGACAGGCTGATCATCGGCCTGCCCAACGGCACTTCCCTCGAATGCCTCTCCAACGTGACGAGCGGGACTCTCGCCGCCTACGTCGACAACGGCGCCTTCGGGCGTCTGGCGGTTCTGGCGGCGGGGGAAGCCCTCCGAAACCCTGTGTTCGATCAGGACGACAAGCAGCGCAGTCGCATGTGGCTGCATGAAAACCCGGAGCAGTTTGCCGACATCCCGAACCTGCGTGAGCTGGCAGCCGATCTTCGGCTGATGGCCCCGCCGGTGAAGGTGAAGGCGGACGCGGTACGCGCCGCGCTCTGGTAATTCCAACACACGATGGGCGGCGTCGCCGCCCGAAGGACGTCTCATGAGTTACGGAAATCAAGGCATTTCCGGCATCGACACCGTAGGCATGGCTCTCGGTGCGACCGTTGGGGCGGTGCTTGTGGGCACGGTGGTCCTGCTCGCATTCACCGCAAAGTGGGCTGTTCATCCGGTTATCCGGTGGGCAAGCAACAAGTGGGGTGAGCAACAAGTCCGCTCGCCGCTGACGGCCCAGCAACTGGCTCCTCGGTCCGCCGCAGAGCCAGTCACAATGCCCGAGCAAGGCCTGGGGCCCGCCAACCGCATCCAGACGATGGATCTGCGAAATGGTGGCGCCATCCTCCATATCCGCTACTTCGGCGACGAGGTACGCGCGCATGTGGTGATGCGGGAGTCGGCGCTGGTTGCACAGCACGGCAAACGCATCGACCTGCCCCCTGCCACGTTGGCTGGGTCGAGCATCAAGGCAGTCGAGGCGCAGTTCGCGGCACTCGCGCAGCAACTCGTGGAATCGGCTGCAGATGCGCAGCAAATACCACAGGAAGGGGCTATTTCAAGCACTGGAATCGGCAACGAGTCCGTGCAAGATAGTCCTGCAACACCGGCCGAGCAGAGTAGCGCCGAACCGGAGCTTCCGAAAGTGGCTCCGCGCAAGGCTTCGCCGATGCGAGTGCCGAAAGGTGGGTTGGTGAGCTATCGCGGCGTGCTTCGGCGCGCGGGGATGGAGCGCCGAACGGGAGTACCAAATCCGTACGACTGCTACTGCGTGACGATCGCCGACGAGGCGCTCGGACACGATCAACAGTTGTGGGGCACCGACCTGGAGCGAGCAGTCGAAGAATCCGGGGCGGAAATCGGGGATGCCGTGCGTGTCGCGCTGGTTGGCGAAACACCCGTGCATCACAGGGGACGGACTACTCACAAGAAAATCTGGTCCGTTCAGAAATTAGCTGCGTAAGCAGAAGGAGCTACAACAATGGCATCGCTCAACAAGGTCATCCTGATCGGCAATTGCGGCAAAGATCCCGAGGTGCGCTACGCACCGAGCGGCGACGCAATCGCTACCATCACGCTGGCTACCACGGAAACGTGGAAAGACAAGCAAAGCGGCGAAAAGCGCGAACAGACCGAATGGCACCGCGTTGTGTTCTTCGGGCGGCTCGCGGAAATCGTCGGGCAGTACGTCAAGAAGGGTTCGCAACTGTACGTCGAAGGACGTCTGCAGACCCGCAAGTGGCAGGACAAGGACGGGCAGGACCGCTACACGACCGAGATCCGCGCCGACGAGATGAAAATGCTCGGCGTCCGGAATGCAGGTCAGGATGGCGATCAGTCGCCTCAGCAGCGGCCGCAGCAGTCGGCACCGCATCAACGCCAGCAGCCGGCACCGCAGCAACGCCAGCAGCCGGCACCTGCCGGTGGCGGGGGTGGTGGTTTCGGCGATTTCGACGATGACGACATCCCGTTCACGACCATGCAACTTGAATATGACCCACTGTTCAAAAAGCACCGCAAGGCGCTGCCCAACTAAGTCGTAATTGACCAGCCCGCAGGGTTCCATGCCCTGCGGGGGCATGGGCTCCTGCATCACCCGGAGGAACATGCAAAATGGCAACGACGATTGAAAGCGCGGAAGAACTAGCGAGCGCCATCAAGGCGGCGCAGGTCGATACCGGCGCGTTCTACCACCCCTTCACCTCGCTCCGCGCGGAGCAGGTGGAAGTGGGCTGGGATGGTGCGAACTTCGTGCTGCGCACCGAGGAAGGGCCGCGGGCGTATGGCGAGGAAGTGATCGCCGGCATCCTGCCGCTCATCACGGTTCACTGAGCGAGGGTGCGATCATGGTCACGATGAAGGATGTGACATCCTCGAACGTCGCACAGATCGGCTACGACTCCACGGCAATGCAGTTGTTCGTGCGATTTCGTAGCGGCGCGCTGTACCGTTACGACGGTGTGGTGTTGTCGGCCTGGGTCGCCTTCAAGTCAGCCTCAAGCATCGGGCAGCACTTGAACAAGACGATCAAGCCGAACTATCCGGCTACGCTAATCGAAGACGGCATTCCGGACTCACCGGTGGCCGCTGCGATGCGGACGGTCAGCAACGTGCTCGCGTTCGTGCGCGACGCGTGCCGACGCCCGGCGCTCTTTTGATCCACGAAAGCCCTGTCCGTGTGCGGACAGGGCGCTTTCCCAAGCCACAAAGTGGTTTCGGAAAGCGGGAAATCTGCTATAAACTCAGCATAGTTTCGTGCCGCAGCATTGCGCTCGGCATCCGGTGCGCAAGCACCCGTGCGCCGCAAGGTGCGTGTAGGGTACGTCAAACCCGGCCACAAAAAGGCAGCCCTGCTGCCGCTTGAGCGACCGCTGTCGCAAGAGCAAACCGCCTCCCTGGCGGCGGACACCCCTCCAATGGTGCTTCATTGAGGCCTCATTGGCGGGGTGTCCCCGGTTCCATCCAAGGAGAGCGAAAATGTTTGCAAATCTCAATCAGGTCACCGCTATCTACGATCGTCTCGTTTCCGCCTACGGGCTGAATGAGGGAGCGGCTATTCACAAGGCACTGGTGTCGGGCGAAATCACGCCCGAAATCCGTCGCAAAGTGCGTGCCGTGGCCACCACGATCAATACGTCGGTGACGCTTCACTGACAAATGCCCCGCGCTCGGCCGAAAGGCGGTCGCGGGGCGCTTCGCTCGTGTCAGGGCTCTTGTTCTTGTCTGCTCAGGACAACGACAAGAACCTTGTTTTGCGTCGCACGCTTGGGAAGCATGCGCAAACCGTAGCTGGGATACACGGATCGCTTCGGCGATGAATCCAGCCTTTCAACAACCCGTCGCGGGAGCATCAGCCCGCTTCGGGGTCTGAACTGCTCCTGGTCGGGTATTCATTTTTTTCACTCAGCCCTTCTCGGGGCCCACCCAAGCGCGTGCGGCCTCCTATGGGGGGATTTCGCTCCGCTTCGGTGGGCCCCGCGTCGGGCAATACCAGGAGAGCGAATCATGGGCAACATCCATCAACTACCGGCGATTTTCGAGTCGCAGCCGATCAGCATCGAAGTGTTGATCGAAAAGTACGCCAAGGGCAACGAACGCACGACCGACGATGTTCGTCGCCGTGTTGCCGTCGCCCTTGCCGCCAACGAGCCCAGCCCGCAGCATTGGGCGGAGGTTTTCATGGAGGCGATGCAAAACGGGTTCATCCCCGCTGGACGCATCAACTCCGCGGCGGGCACCGGCCTTGCGGCAACGCTCATCAACTGCTTCGTGCAGCCGGTGGGCGATTCGGTGTCCGGTGACGATGAGGACGCCCCCGGCATCTACACCGCGCTTGCACAGGCGGCCGAGACGATGCGCCGGGGCGGGGGAGTCGGGTATGACTTCTCCAGGATCCGCCCGGCGGGTGCGCTCGTCAAAGGGACAGCGAGTCGTGCAAGCGGCCCCCTGTCGTACATGCGCGTGTTCGACCGTTCGTGCGAAACCGTGGAGTCGGCCGGCGCGCGCCGTGGCGCCCAGATGGGCATGCTGCGTTGCGACCACCCCGACATCGAAGCCTTCATCCATGCCAAGGACGGGGGCGACCTCGCCAACTTCAATCTTTCCGTGTCCGTGACGGACGCCTTTATGCAGGCAGTCGAAGCGGGCGGGACGTGGGAATTGGTGCACGCTGCTGAACCTGCCGCGGATCTGCGTGCGGCCGGTGCGTATCAGCGTGAGGATGGGAAGTGGGTCTATCGCACGGTCGAGGCGCGCACGCTCTTCGATCTCATCATGCGTTCGACCTACGACCACGCGGAGCCGGGCATCATCTTCATGGACCGGGCCAATCAGTTGAACAACCTCGGGTACGTGGAAATCTTCGAGGCCACCAATCCGTGTGCCGAGCAGTTCCTCCCTCCATACGGCTGCTGCGACTTGGGGGCAATCAACCTCACGCCGTTCGTGGACCGTCCGTTCGCGAGGGACGCGCGTTTCAACTTCGCGCGTTTCCGCGCGGTCATCCCGCCGGCGGTGCGCATGCTGGACAATGTGCTGGATTTGACGCAATGGCCTTTGCCGGAGCAGAAAGGGGAAGCACAGACAAAGCGCCGCATCGGTCTTGGCTTCACGGGACTTGGTAGCGCGCTGATGATGTTGGGCATCGGTTACGAAACGGTCGAGGCTCGCCAACTGGCGGCCAAGATCGCGGAAGTGATGCGCGACACCGCCTACGAGGCTTCGGTCGAGCTCGCCATCGAGCGGGGGGCGTTCCCTCTGTTCGATGCCGCGGAGTATTTGGCCGCCCCGCACTTCGCGTCGACCCTGCCCAAGCAGTTGCAGGCGCGGATTCGCAAGCACGGCATTCGCAACTCGCATCTGCTGTCGATCGCGCCCACGGGTACGATCTCGCTCGCCTTCGCCGACAATGCCTCCAACGGCATCGAGCCGCCCTTCGCCTGGTCGTACCAGCGGAGAAAGCGGATGGCGGACGGCTCGCACCAGGTGTACGACGTCGAGGATCATGCCTACCGGCTCTACCGTCATCTCGGCGGAAACCCGGAAGACCTCAAGGCGCGCTTCAAGACGGCGCTCGAGATCAGCGCGCAGGATCATCTGCGCATGGTCGAGGCGGTTGCCCCGTACATCGACGCCGCCGTTTCCAAGACGGTCAACGTCGCAGAAGATTATCCGTTCGCAGACTTCGCGTCGCTCTACATGGACGCGTGGAAAGCTGGTCTGAAAGGGCTGGCCACCTATCGCCCGAACTCGGTCACGGGTGCGGTGCTTACGGTGTCCGCAACGGACAAGAAGAATGAGCCGACGCTCCCGAACGATCTGGTCGCTGACCCTGATCGCCGGGTGACGCTCGACAAAGCCCCTGTTCCGGCGCTCGCAAGTCTGCGCTGGCCCGGTCGCCCCGACATGCCGGATGGCAATCTGGCATGGACCTACCTACTGAAGCACCCGCACGGTTCGTTTGCGGTTTTCGTGGGTGAGGCGGAGGAGGGCGGCAAGGCAATGCCCTTTGAAGTTTGGGTGAACGGGAGCGAGCAGCCGCGTGGCCTCGGTGCGGTCGCCAAGACGCTCTCGATGGATATGCGCTCGGCCGACCGCGGGTGGTTGCGCATGAAGCTCGATTCGCTCGCGAAAGCGAACGATGACATGGGTTTCGAGCTGCCATTGCCGCCGGATGGAACGCCTCGTAGGGTGCCCTCTGTGGTGGCAGCATTCGCCACGGTGGTGCGCTACCGCCTCGACAAGCTCGGCGTGTTCGAGCAAGACGGTGTGTCGCCCATGGTCGATGCACTCATCAGCCGCAAGGAGCCTAAATCAGGACCCGAAGGAACGATGAGTTGGACCGTGGACGTCTGCAATCCTGCTACGGGCGATGATTTCGTCCTCGGCGTTAAAGAACTGCAGATGCCCAATGGGTCGCGTCGGCCGTATTCGATGTGGCTCAGTGGCAACTATCCGCGCGTCCTCGATGGGCTGTCCAAGCTACTGTCGCTCGATATGCGCGTTGTGGACCTTGCCTGGATCGGCGAGAAGTTACGTAAGCTGCTGGACCACCCGGAACCGATGGGCGACTTCATGGCATTCGTCCCGGGCCAGGGCAAGCAAAAGGTGTATCCGTCGACCGTCGCCTACATCGCGCATCTCGTGCTGCATCGGTACGTGCAGTTGGGGCTACTCGATGAGGATGCGCGGCCGCTCGCCGACATGGGAGCGTTTGCGCGGGTCGAAACCCCGGCCTACCGTGCCGTACAGGAGTCCACCGCAGGCATCATCGCGGGCAAGCGTTGCGGGGCATGCGGGGCCGATGCCGTCATTCGTGACGGCGGGGGATGCACGCGATGCACGGCGTGTGGCGAAATCGGCAGCTGCGGTTAAGCCGCCGACGCCAAAAGCTGCGAAGTTGCAGCGACCGCTCTGGTACGGCCCCTTCGCGGGGTTGTACCGGGGCACCTTTTCTCTTCGAGAGATGATGGCGATGACCCTCGACGGGGCTATCGCCATCCTTTTTCGGCGCGCGGCCTGTTGCATGACAGGCAAGTTCGTGGGAGGATTTCGGTAACTTCACGTCCCTTGCGGACGCCAAGCCCGCGGAACTCGTTTCCGCCTTTCACAAAGGGTGCGCCCGCACCCGCCAATCTGTGTTCCCACCTGGGGTATCTCGCCCCGGATGGGCGTGATGCCCCCTTTTCATTTGGAGGCATCATGAGCAACACGACCACTCCCGAAGTCACACTCGGCAACGTCATCGTCTTCTCGCTCGACGCCATCTCCCTGTGGAGCGGCCGCCGGCGACTGAAGCGCGAGGACATCCGTGCGACCGACTCGGAAATACCGCCGAAGGATGTCGCCTCCCTCGGGTCGAAGAAGGTCATCGATCCGGAGGAAATCAGCGACTTCGAGGCACTCAAAAAGGAAGCGCACCGCGAGTGCGCGAAGATCGGTGTGCGATTCCTGGGCGGTTATGCCGTCCCGGAAGGCGAAGCCAGCGGCCTGGCCACGGCACTCGATGACATCGCTGCGCGCTTCACGAAGCGCAAGGCGGACTTCCTGTCGGACTACGACAAGATGGTCAACGACTGGATTGCCGCGCATCCGGGCTGGAGCAGCATGCTCCAGGAGGCCGCGCTCAATCGTCAGGATGTCGATGGCCGCCTGCAGTTCGGCTACTCGGCGTTCCGCGTCAGTACGGCAGCCTCCGACGACAACGCCAACGACCCGCTCGCCAAGGGGTTGAACAGCGAGATCGGCGGGCTGGCAAGCCAGTTGTATGCGGAAATCTCCCAAGCCGCCGGTGTGGTGATGGAAAAGAGTCTTCTCGGACGCGATCGCGTCACGCAGAAGATCCTCAGCCCCGTCCGCACCATCCGCAAGAAGCTCTTCGGCCTGTCGTTCCTCGACAAGCGGGTCACTCCGCTCATCGACACGATCGACCACATCCTCGAGAGGCTGCCCCCCGCGGGGCATATCGAAGGGATGGAGCTCACCGCGCTGCACGGACTCATCTTCATCCTGTCCGACGTGACGCGCATGCAGGAACATGGAGACCTCATCCTGAACGGCAAAACCGTACAGGAAGCCACTGAGGAATCCATCCCCGCCCTCGCCGAACCGGAAGAGGTGGAGGAAGAAGTCGCAGCAGAACCCGCACAGCCCGACACCGCGACCTCCACGGCGCAGGACGATCTGTTCGGCACAGCAGTGACGCAACCCACGGTCCAGACCGACACCTCGCCTATGGCAACTGCCCCGGTTCCGGGCGTCGTGCCTGGCATGGGTGCTGGAATGGCTCACGCCCACTATGCGGTGCGCAAGTTCATGGCACCGCCCCCGGTGCAGCGCCGCGTCTAATTCAGGAGAAAGACCATGAAGGACGCCCTCGCAACGGGGGCGCTCCCGATCTACGCCAAGATGCTCGCAGACGCTTGCGACGTCGAGGTGGTGATCGGGACGCAAACCCGCGCCTACACGAATGGCCGAGTGATCTATCTGCCCCCGCTGCCGGGCGATAACAAGCTCGCCAAGAAGCTCGCCTACGGCATGATCATGCACGAGGCAGGGCATATCGAAGAGACGCAGTTCAGCGCGTTTCAGCAAAACAAGGCTCTGCAAGCAATGGCAGGACGCCTCGAAGACGTGCGGATGGAAGCGAAGCAAATCCGCAAGTTCCCGGGTGGTCGCCGCCGCCTCGCGGAGATGGTCGAGGGTCTGGTGGAGTCGGGGTATTTCAGCCCGGTCCCGCCCGACTGCACGGCCAATCGGGCAATGTCCGCGTACATCCTTTGCCGCTTACGCGCCGATCTCCTCGGTCAGAAAGCGTGCGAGGAGATCGCTCAGATCGCGGAGGCGCGTTGCAAGGAGTTGCTGCCGGAATCGGTACTGACTCGACTGCGTGTGCTGATGTATCGCGTCACCGCCTGCAAAGACACCAACGACACGGTGGTGCTTGCCGGCGAAATCATCAAGATGATGGAGGAAGAAGCAAAAGATCCTCCGCCACCCAGCAACGATCCTGACGCCGGGGATGACTCGACCGATGGCGACGACGACCAGAACGCCGGGGATGACTCGACCGATGGCGGCGACGACCAGAACGCCGGGGATGACTCGACCGATGGCGGCGACGACCAGAACGCCGGGGATGACTCGACCGATGGCGACGACGACCAGAACGCCGGGGATGACTCGACCGATGGCGACGACGACCAGAACGCCGGGGGTGACTCGACCGACGGTGCGTCAGGGAATGGGCATGGTGATTCGGACAAGTTCGATAACCTGCGCAAGATCTTGTCCGGTGAAGACGGTGACGGCATTTCCGACATCGGCGATCTGGTCAAGGATGCCCTCAACGCACAGTCCGATGCGTGCGGCACCACGTCCGTTTCGATGCCGGAACATGCCAAACCGGTCGGCATACCGAGCCAGGCCTCGACGGCTTTGGTCACGGTGCGCGATCACACGCGGGCATTGAAGCGCAAGCTCTACAACCTGCTGGAAGCGGAAGCGGAAAGCACGGTGCAGTATGGGCGGAAAGGGCGACTCTCCTCACGGCGCATCTCACGTGTGGCGGTTGGGGATTCGCGGGTGTTCGAGCGCATCGAAGTCGGGATCACTCTCGATACGGCAGTCATGGTGCTGCTCGACCGCTCGATCTCGATGTCCTCGGGCATCGACAAGGCATCCAAGGTCACCCTGGCCTTGGCGAGCGCGCTCGATGGCCTGCATGGCGTCGAGTCGGCCGCGGCGGCGTTCCCGCACTACGTGCATGGCTCCAGCGACGTCCTGCAGTTGAAGGACTTCGATGAACCCATGCGCGAGGTGGCGGGGCGCTTCCTCAACGTGGGTGTGTGCGGTTGCACGCCGATGGCCGAGGCGCTGATGTGGTGCGGCTACCAGCTCTTGAGTCGCAAGGAGGAGCGCAAGATCCTGTTCGTGGTCACCGACGGTGATCCGGATGTGCTCGAACGTGCCGACTACGTGCTCAAGGCGCTCAGGGACGCAAATGTGGAAACGCTGGCGTTGGGCATTGGTGCCAATACCGCGAAGCTGCCTCAGCTGTTCCCGACGCATCGCATCATCGGCTCCGTCGACGAGATGACTCGCGCGGTTTTCGACATGATGAGCAAGCAGCTTCTGCGCGAAGCGGCATAGCCAAGAGTCGGAGGGAGAACATCCCCTCCGGCGCCTTGTTCGCCGCCTGGAAACAGGCGGCTTTTCCTCGGGGGCGGCAGAGGCCTCCGGCGAAAAGCCGTTCGGCGAACCTCCTTTCTGCCGCAGTCCTTGCGACTGCACCAGACCGCTGACCTTGGTCAGCCTTTCACCAACACCGGCGCATCCCGCGTCTGTGGCTCTCACCGTCCTGAACGGACAAAGCACGTAACCCACTCCGCGGCGGCAGCCCACCCAAGCCCTCCGCATGTCGGAGGTCTTCGGTGGGCTCCGTCGTGGAGTACAACCGAGGAGGAAATTATGAAATTCGGGCCAAGTGCCCGCGAGCTGGCCAACGGCCACTGGCGGGAAATACTCGTCGCTGCTGGAATCGACGAAGACGTACTGGACGGCGAACACCATCCTTGCCCACTCTGCGGCGGAACCGATCGGTTCCGCTTCGATGACAAGGATGGTCGCGGAACGTACTTCTGCAACGGCTGCGGCGCCGGCGACGGCTTCCAGTTGTTGATGAAGTACCAATGCACGAGCAGCTTCGTCGAGGCGGCGCGATTTGTTGAGGGCTATTTCAAGGGGCAATCCACCCCAATTGCTGCACCGGCCAAACCGGTACAGCAAAGCAGCGCTCAAGACGATCGCAAACGCATCGCACGCAAACTGCAGAAGGCGTGGGCCGAGTCTCTGCCCCTAACCGCCGGCGATCCGGTGTATCGCTACCTGACCGAAACCCGCAAATTACCCATCGAGGGCCTGACGAATTGCCTCCGGCTACATCCTGGCATGGGCTACTTCGAGAAGGTGAAAGTGGGAGACGGTAAGGTTGGATACAAGAAGCGTGGGACTCACCCGGTAATGCTCGCCAAGGCCACGGCCCCAACCGCGCAGCCGGTCGGCCTGCATCGCTCATATCTCACGCAAGATGGGAAGAAAGCGCCTTACGCGAAGACCAAGAAGTCGATGAAGGGACTTGGCCTGCACGGCGCCGCTATTCGCTTGTACCCGGTCACGGGCGCTGTGATGGGGGTGGCCGAAGGGATCGAGACCAGCATCGCGGGTCGTGCGCTGACGGGCGTGCCTACGTGGGCAACGATCTCATCCACCATCATGGAGGGATTCGAGCCGCCGGCCGAAGTGAAGTTGTTGGTCATCTTCGTCGACAACGACCATCCGGACGAAAAGGGACGACGCGCGGGGTTTTACGCTGCGCAAGTCCTGAAAGAGCGACTGGAAGCCCGTGGCATCCAGGTCATCCTCGTGGTACCGACCACGGTCGGAACCGACATGGACGATGTATGGCAGGTCCGCACGGCTGCCCTCACGGATCAGTCGCCCCGAGTCAATCTGTATGCAGGTACGGCCTGCATGCGAGCGGCTCAAACAATCGCCGCACGGATTGAACGACAGGGGGTTCGCTCCACCGTTCGCTCCTATGCGCCGACGGACGGCGAAACGCTGCCACACCCGCAACGTCACGCCGCCTGACCGATTGCCGCGACCTTCCCGAGTTTGGGGAGGCGCGGCATTTTTTTTCGGTAACTATCGCCAAACGCAGAAGAAGAAGCCAGTTCCGGGAAATGACGATGTGGATTGCACAATCCACGCGAGTCAGTCAGGCAGCGGTCGACATCATCGGCCCAAGGTCCTGGGGTCGCTGCTTGCGATGGTAGGCGGTTGTGATCGTGGGGAGCGGGGATCGATCATTCGGTTGCGCGATCACGAAATTCCACCCGGTCGCAGGCGCGTAAAGGATGACCGCATTGGTGCCGTGCCGCTCGCGAGCTGCTTCATCGAGCTTCGGGTCGCGCAGCACCCGCTGCAGGGCCGGCCCGAGCATATAGCGAATCTGCCGCCAACCCTCGTGGGCCTCGAGGTGGTTGGCCCGAGCGCAGAACTGATCAAGTGCGTGCGCCATCAGGCGCGTCGGCCCGAACCCTGGCACGTGGTAGATGAGATCGAGGCGGTCGGCAAGCGTGAACTCCGTGACGTGCTCAAGTCGTCGCGGTTTCTCCCAGGCCGCGGATCGGTTCTCGATGCGAATGTGCGCATCGGCGAACTGAACGGACAAGGCACTCGCCCACGGTGTCAGTTCGGGAAGACCGCTGCGGCGGTGCATGAGTTTGCGGACCTGCCCACGCGAGACCGTGAGATGCAAATTGTTCCCGGCTCGGTCGTCCCCAAAGATAGCGCGTTCGATCAACAGATGGTGGAGCGCCCCCAACTCGGCCGCTACGTCACGATGCTCAATCGCATAGGGCACATCGATGCGCAACACACCTTGTCGCTGCACGCCATTGGCAAACGACACTTCAAAGCGCTCGGGCTGCTCGGTTGCCCTGGTAAATACGGTCAGTTCGTTCATCGACTATCTCCTGATGAGACGTAGTGTGTCGTATCAGGAGTCAAACGCAAGTGGGCTCAACGGTTCACGAGAAGTCTGGCCACCACCAGACCATGCAGGGCCATGCCGACATTCAAATCAAGAGCGCCGTGGTATGGGGGCAGTTGATCGGCGGTCACCTCGTGCGCTGGATAGCGGACATCGCCCGTCATGAGGCGCAATCTGTCCGAATGCGGCACTCGTGCGATACGCCGCACCACGAACGTGCCGCGTAACGACAAGACATATTCGCCATCGAGCGACACACTCGCCATGGGTACGTACGCCACCATGTCACCGTGCCGCACGTATGGCTCCATCTCGTTGGATTCGATCCGCAGCAAATAGAGCGTCGATTCCGCGGGGTAGTTGGGAGGGAGCGGCGGCACGACGGTTGTGCGTGACAAGCGCTCGTGATTTCGCACCGCCTCGAGAAGCGCAGCACAAACGAGGGAACTGTCGGCGCCGGGAATTTGCGCCATCGCTGGACAGGTTGACAGCGCTCCTCTGGGCATGCGTTTGCCGTCGTCGAGAAGCGTATCGACCGACACTCCGAAATAGTCTGCGATGTCGCCAAAACGCCACGGGTCCGGCGCGGTAGCTCCGATGAGCCACTTGCCCGCGGAGCTTGTGGAAACGCCAAACTCGCGTGAAACGAACCGGGTACGCCCGAGACCCGAAGCGGGTGCGCCTTTCTGATCCAACAACTGATTGAAATTGGTGGCAAACCGCTGCCGAAACAGTTCGGCTTGTCGACTCATGATGCTATCACCTTCGATGTAGAGATGCTGCGTGGCAACATGATCAATTCATAAAACGGCACTTTTACTATGCTACACCGCGAAATCTTGAGGTGTCGCTAAGTGGCGCATTCGTTGACAAAAATCAGTTGCAAAAAAATGTATTCGTTGAATAATTGCGCACATCGTGACAAAGTTTCTCTCAGTGTGAGAAATACCAACCGACCCGTCTGACGCAGGCCTGCCATGACCGTTACCACGAAGAACATCCATGATCTCAATCACCAGTACCTCCTGGCGATGAAGGAGCACGCCTTGCGTGACATTGCGGATGCAAGCCAACGCTTCGGGGTTACGGTCGAATTTGCCCAGACCGTCACGGACATGACACAGCAGGAGTTGAAGACAGCCGCGCAGACCGGAAACCTGATCTTCCGTTCCTGCCTCACGCCCAACGATCTGGGCAACCTGATTCGCGCCGACGACACACTGCGCAATGTTCTGGGTGTACTGGCAGCCTCGCGGGCGGTGGAGGCGGCATAATGGGACGCACTGATCAGAGGACCGAACCGGTCAAACGCAATCAGGCCATCATGTACGCTGCCAAACTCGCCGAACTGGGCGCGCGCCCACCGACGATCGCGGGGCTGCTGCCTTACCTGCCGGAGACCATGATCAAGGACATCTTCGCGGAAGTCAGGGGGGAGCGGTCGCGGAGAGGACCGACGCCTTACAAGACGAGCGCCCACTTTTCCTCCCCGCGGAATCGGATTCAGGCAACGCTAGCTCTAGTGTTATTTGTCGAGTACCGCAATACGGGTATTCACGATATCGATGCGATCATAGCGACCTTTGAGCGTTACTGCCAATTGTTCGGTGCCCAAACAGAGCAGAAGGGGCTTTCCTTCGATCGCTTGGTCAAACTGATCAGCAACTACTTGCACGGCGGGGGCATCACCCTCGAAAAATGCCCCGGATGCGGGATGCTGCACATCCACGACGTGCATGAATTGCTGACGGCACGCGACTGCCCCTTGCGCAAGTTGGTGCCCGAATTCAACACCCCGTACCTATACAAGCGCGCCGCGCGCACGCCGCAATCCGATAAGGCGCCCGCACCGCAACCGCACACTGCGCCGCTGTGGGCAGAACGCTCAGACTCCCCGCGAGCCCCACAGCGGCTCAACTGAGAAAAAAGGCGGCCGCGGGCCGCTTTTTGCATTAAACGCGGGGAAATCGCGCTTTTGGCGAAGTGCTCCGATTGTTGGGACGCGCCACAATCGGGACCATGCTGAACAAACTTCTGTCCACCATCGGTCTTGCTGCCAAACCGCAGCAGGCATCTTCGCCCGCCGCGCCGGAGCGACCCTCGGTGCGCGTTGGGGCGCCCATCTACCCGCCGGTCGACCGCGGCGTCGCGTTCCTCGATGCGGAGGAGTTGATTGCCTCGCAGTCAGAATTGATCAGCCGGTTGCGTTTGGCAGCAGGATGCGACGACACGACCTTTGAGCGCCTCTACGGCAGCGTGATTCGCAACGTGGCCGATGCCATCAACCTGCTGCCTGCCACTGAATCCGGCACGCACAATGGGGCAGGGGGGCTTTTCCGCCTGTCTCTCGAGATCGCATTCTTTGCCTTCCAGGCCTCCGAAGCGACGATCTTTGCCGCGCGCGCCGGCGTCGAACAACGCCGCGAACTCGAGCCCCGGTGGCGCTACGCCACCTTTCTGGCGGGATTGTGCAGCGAGCTCTATCGCCCGATCACGCAGATGCTGGTCAGTACGCCGGACGGAAAATTGTGGCCCGCCTATCAAGTTGGCCTCGGCGACTGGCTGCGCGAACAGGGCACCGACCACTTTCTAGTCCGCTGGCTCACGGCCGCCCCCGGCACACAGCGTCCCGGCCAAGGGGCAACGTCTTACCTGGCGCACCGCATCATCCCGGCTACGAGCCTGCAGTATCTGCACGAAGGGTCCATCGAGATCGCACCGACGCTATTTGACTGCATTGCAGGCGTACGGGCAGGACAGTTCGAAGTGAGCCCACTGCAGAAGATTGTCTCGTCCGTGCGCGACAAGGTAATTGCCCGGGACGAGGCCCTCAAGCCACAGCGCTACGGCAAGCTGCGCGTAGGCACGCACCTCGAACCGCATCTGCTTGATGCCATGCGCCGGCTGGCGACAAACGGGACGTGGGTCATCAACGCGAAGAAAGCACGCCTGTGGTATTCGCAAGAAGGCCTGTTCCTCGTCTGGAAAACGGCGGCGAAAGAGATCATCGAGTTGCTGCAGAAGGACGGCACAACAGGCGTGCCGCAGGACCCGCAGACTCTGGTCGAACTGCTGACCAATGCGCAGGTCTTCGAGGTCGATGGCGCCGGCAGCCCCTATGTGATGATCCGGCCGCCGGAATCGGCAAACGATCTCATCGCGGTGAAATTCGCCAATCCGCTGGCCCTGCTCGGGGCACTCGCAGACGAACCCGAGCCAGTGGCGTCCGTGCTTGGCAATGCCGCTCCGGTCTCGGCCCCCGCTACCACGGCGGCCGCGCCTTCCGTGCCGGCCACAACAGACGCACCCGCTACGACTTCACCGCCCCCCGTGCCTCCAGCTGCCTCTGCACCCGCCGCAGCACAAGCAGCCACGAGCGACGCGCCACCGACGCCAGCACAGGCAGCCGTCAAACCGCCGGCGCCCACCGCAGCGCCGAATCGCAACGACGAGCGCGATGTCGGCGCGAACGTGCCCGATGCGCTAGGCAAGGCCGTCACGCCCTTGTGCCGGGACGTAATCGGGGCGCTCATCGACGACATGCGCTCGCAAGGCCAAAAGGTGCAGGCTGGCAAACACCCCCTTGGTTTCGCGATCGGCATCGAGCAGGTGGCCGGGTATGGCGTCGATGCAACCCGGTTCGTTGAGGAAGTCAGCCGTCTTGGCTGGCTCGTGCCGCACCCCGATAAACCATCTCGTAAGTTCCACGAAGCGCAGCTGGGCAACAAGCTCGTGCGCGCCATCGTGATCAAACTTCCAATCGCGACCGACCTCGGTCTCACCACGCCATGACGCTCGCTCTACAACGCCTAGACAATCCGTTGCGCCCCGCGTACGAGGGGATCGCAGCGGTCTGCTGGACAATCGCCGCAGGCTTGATGTTCGGCATCGTCATGCTGACCTCACTGCCGCGCTCGGCGCTTGCAATCATGGGGCTTATTTCAATCGTCATGGCCACATGGCGATGGCGGCAGGCGTTAAAGCGTTGGGATTACAAGATCGACCTGATCGGCAAGCCATTTGCGTACCTGCGCGCGATGATGCTGGTGCGGCTGATGAAGGCTCGCCCGGATGAACTGTGGCTTGGCTTTGGCTTCAACTGGTCGCGCGTCCACGCGCAACGTGCGGTCGAGATGCGCAAGCACGCAGAGGAGGATGTCTTGCCGCCGATGTGGTTCCGCAAACTGCGCGGCGCAGCCAAGCTCCTGCAGCCTGTGGGCAAGGCGTGGATTCACGCGATCGGCGGCAAGGAGGAGCAGGTGTATGTGCCGCTGACCTCCATCCAAGGGAACACCTTGATCCTGGGTACCACGGGTAGCGGAAAGACCCGCCTGTTCGAGGTTCTCGTCACCCAGGCCATCCTGCGCAACGAGGTCGTGATCGTGATCGACCCGAAAGGCGACAAGGAACTGCGCGACATCATGCAGCGTGCCTGCCAGCTTGCGAACCGACCCAATGCGTTCATCGAGTTTCGGCCCGCCTTCCCGGCAACGTCGATTCGTATCGACCCGCTCGCCAACTGGAGCAACGTCACTGAAGTTGCATCGCGGATCGCTACCCTCATGCCCTCGGAAGGCGGCGGCGACAGCTTCGTGCAGATGGCGTGGAAGGCCGTGCATGTCGTGTCAGAAGGCTTGGTGTATATCGATCAGCGGCCAACCCTCATGAAACTGCGACGCTACATCGAAGGCGGCGCCGAGAAGCTCATGGAGGAGATGCTCCGCACCTTCTTCACCCGCAATGTGGCGCGATGGGAAACGCTCGTCTCGCCCATCATTCAACGTGCCCGTGAGGGCAAGCTGCCAACCAAGATGCAGGGCAGCGCCGAGCTGCTCGCCTACATCCATTTCTACAAGAACGAGATTGCCGAATCACAACGGGAAGCGGCCATTGACGGCCTGCTGGCGATGGTCGAACACAACCGGGATCACCTCGGCAAAATTCTCGCATCGCTGATCCCTTTGCTCGTGCAGCTCACCGCAGGGGAGATCGGCAAGATCCTGTCGCCCGACCCCACCGATCTCAACGACACGCGTCCGATCTTCAACTCGTCGAAGGTGATCGAGGGCAACCATGTCCTGTACCTCGGCCTAGATAGCCTGAGTAACCAAACAGTGGGCTCGGCCATCGGCTCGATCCTCCTGTCCGATCTGGCAGCCGTGGCCGGCGCCAGGTACAACTACGAATCAGCGCCGCGCACGATCCAGTTGCTCGTCGACGAAGCCAACGAGTCGGCCAATGCGAGCCTGCTATCCCTGCTCAACAAGGCCAGAGGAGCGGGCTTCGTCCTCACGGTGGCAACTCAAACTCTGCCCGATTTTATCGCGCGGCTTGGCAACGAAGCGAAAGCGCGCCAAGTCTTGGGCAACTGCAACAACCTCATCGCGCTCCGAACGATCGACCGGCAGACGCAGGATTTCGTCTGCGAGACATTCGGCACGACGCGCATCCAGACCGTCTCACGCAGTCTCGGACTCGGGTCCGAAACGGAATCGACCGGCATCGACTATCGCACCACGGCAACGCAATCGCTCGGCGAGGAAGAGGTCGATATGTTCGCGCCGGAACTTCTCGGGATGCTGCAGAACCTGCATTACGTCGCCAAATTGGCGGGAGGGCGAATCGTCAAGGGGCGTCTGCCAAAGCTCACCTACGGGGGTGCCTGATGCTTCCAGGGGAGCAGTACGAGATTTCATCACGCCAACTGATTTCGGCGGCGCACTCGCTGCAGCATGCGGTCGCGCAAACCAATCGCACGAAGCTGCTGAAGGCCATCACGCAACAGGCGAACCCCTATCTTGACGCGTTGAATCTGCGCCTGGCAGCGCTCGTCACGCACGAGTACCCGGACGCGCTCGGCGGCTCGCTTCTCGCCAATGCGATTGCCGACGCAGCCGACGCGTATGCGCGCAAGGCTGAGAACGGCGGTCGACTTGAGGATAGCGAGTATGCCTACGTCGCGGCGCTCCTGCATCGGAGCAGTGCGATTGCTGACTTCTCGGTCCACGGTATCAAGCGCAGCGGCTCCGAGTTATGGCGCCCCTTCCCGACCACGCTTTTCGAGTGGCTCGAATCGCGTCAGTTCTCCACGCTCATCTTTACCCGCAAGATCACCTCGCAAGCGGCCAGACATGCAGCCCTCGTGTTCCTGAGTGGGCACTTGCTGACTTTCGACCGCGCGGCCCTCGTCGCGGACCTTCTGCCTCACAACCCGGATTGCGCCTGCCATGTGGATTAAGCACGCCTTCTTCTGGTTCGTCGCCGCCTTCGTGGTGTTCCTCGTTGTGCCGATGTTTTCGAATCCCCAATCGCAATGGGAGAACGCCAAGACCGAGTTGCGTATGATCACCTCGGCCTTTGGCCAGCACGATGCCCGCGATGTGGCCGCCGACGCCAAAGCCGCGTACGTGGCGATGTTCGTCGATACCGGATTCATCGACACGACACGGCGGGCCTATGTCACCGAGAAGGACCGCCGCGAATCGACGATGCCGTTGGCAGGCGGCGTAGGGGCGACCGTGGCGCTCACGAACAACTATATCGAGACGCTCGGTGCCATGGTCTATGTTGTGGTGTTGCGCCTGCGCATGCTGATGGGCTGGATTCCGTTCGTGCTGCCATTCCTGGTTGGTCTTGTCGGGGAAGGGTACGCGCGGCGCAAGATCAAGTTCAGCGAGTTCGGCGAGTATGGCGCGACGGTCTTTGCCGGCGCGGTCCATCTGGGCGTGGTCCTGCTCATGCTGCCCGTTTTCTACACCCTCGCACCCTTCCCGGTGACACCGCTGTTCATCCCCGGTTGGATCTTGTTCGCCAGCTTCCCGATCGTGATCGCAATTGCCAATGCCAACCAGATTCTGCCGCGGTAAATGAGGGGATATCGGCCTTTTAACGACGAGAAATCCGATCGCATGCGTTGGAGAATCAGCGCATGGATCATCTTGCCGCCGCTGCTGCCCTACGCGCACTAACACACGCCCTTTCGCCGGTCCGTGCGTACCTCGACGACCCGCTCACGCAGGAAATCGAGATCAACGGACCCAATGATGTATGGGTGGAGCGTGCGGGGGTTCAGTCGAAAGTCGATGTGCGCATCAGCACGACCGAGCTTGAGACAGCAATAGGCGTGCTGGCCCGCCTGTCGAACAAGGACGCGAAGGCTGGCACCGCTGACGGGATCATCGACGCACGAATGGAGGGCTTTCGGGTGGCGGCAGCGCTGCCGCCCACGTCCGTGCATGGTCCGTCGATGTGCATCCGAAAGCACAACCCGGTGCACCTGTCGCTTGCCGATTACGTGAAGGCGGGCGCACTCAACGAAGAGTGGGCCGAACGCCTGCGCGACATGATCCGGTCGCACAAGAACGTGCTCGTGGCGGGCGGCACCAGCAGCGGCAAGACCACGTTCGTCAATGCGCTCTTGGCCGAGATCCCTCAAGAGGAGCGCATCCTCACTATCGAGGACACCCCGGAACTGAAAGTGCTGTCGCCGAATTGGGTATCGCTCGAATCGAACACCCAGGCCGGCATCTCGACCCGCGACCTCGTGCGTCTCGCGCTGCGCTACCGCCCAGATCGCGTGATCGTGGGGGAAGTGCGCGGCGGCGAGGCATTCGACCTGCTCGACGCGGCCAACACCGGTCACGACGGGGTGATCGCCACGCTGCACGCCAGTTCCAGTTTCGATGCGCTGTCGCGCTTCGAAACCCTGATTCTGCGCGCCGGCATCGACTGGCCGCACCGCGCGATCTGCGCGCAAATCGCCCGAACCATTGATTACGTGGTGTTCATGGCCCGACGCAACGGCGTGCGGAGGCTTCAGGAGGTGCTGGAAGTACAGGATTTCGAGAACGAGCGCTATGTGACCAACATGCTTTTTGATGCCAACTGAAAGGAGCGAATCCACCATGAAAGATCAACTCGTCAATCTCCAAGCCAAGGCGCATGCACGCGCGCTCATGGCGGCTCGCCTGCCCGCTACCCGCACAGCCATGCAGCTGTGCCTGATGGTGTGCGTAGGGCTCATGCTCTCGGCCGTCGCCATGGATGCGATGGCTGCAGGCGCCATGCCATGGGAAGGCCCATTGTGTGCGGTAGCAAACTCGATGAAGTCGACGGTCGCGCGCGCAGCGGCGGTCATCGCCATCGTGATCTGCGGCCTGGCGATGGCCTTCGGCGAAATGAACGGCATCTTCAAGACCCTCATGGGACTGATCGCCGGCGCCTCGATGGCCTTGCTCGCAACCCAATGGCTGAGCTTCCTGGGCGGCGGCTCGTCGGTCTGCGCGACGGTCGCCTAAGGGGTTTGCCACATGGATCGCCGTGTCACCCCCATCCACCAGTCACTCCTCGAGGTCAAGACGGTCGCAGGAGTGGAGTCACGCATGGCGATCCTCAATGGCACCTTCGCGGCCGCATTCACGCTCGGTCTTAACAACCCGTGGATGCTGCCGGTGGCCGTCGTGACGCACATTTTCTTGCGATGGCTCACCCGCAAGGATCCACACATCATCAAGATCTATTCGCAGTACCGCATCTTGGGCTCGGTCTACGACCCGTGGCCGAAGCGCAAACAGAGAACGAACATGCGCCCGAAAGGTTTCGGGCAGGGCTTACTGTATTGAGACCGAGCAGGATTGCATATCAATGTTGAACCTTCGCAAACTCGTCAAGAGCTACGATGACTCAGCCCGAGCGTATGCCGAGCTCGTGCCATGGATGGCGCTCGTCGAGCCCAGCATCGTGTTGAACAAGGACGGAAGCCTGCTCGCGTGCTTCGAGTTTGATGGCGTCGATGTCGAAGGCTGCGAAGGTTACGAGGTCGATGCCGTGAGCGCCGCAGCCGAACACGCCATGCGGATCACCTGTGATGAGCGCATTTCATTGTGGTGGACACTCGACCGCCGCCGCACCCAGCTCTACCCCGATGCGCAGTTTGAGAACCACACGTCGGCACTGGTCAACGACTGGTGGAAGGAACAATTCCTGACCGCCGGACAGTTCCGTAATCGGCACTTCCTTTCCGTGCTCTACACCCCACCGGGCGGCATTGAGGGCATTTTCGAGAAGCTCGCTCATTACACCAAGGTCGAAGGTCTGAATTTCGGCGCCGCGGTCAGCGAAACGATCAAGAGTTCGCTCTTCGGACGTGCCGCGTTTCGGTATGAACACCGGCAGTTGGTCACCTACATCAACGAGTTTCAGGGACGCCTGCAGTCGTTCAGTCGCACACTGAGCGAGTCCGGTTTCCGGCTGCTCGAAGAAGAGGACCTGCTGGGCTTCCTGCATCGCCGCGCGAGCCCCGCTTCCACCGCAGAGCGCATTCGTCTACCCGACACTCCGGCATATCTCGACTCCTACCTGACGGCCAATTTGCTTGTCGAGCGCGGCGACACGATCGCGTTCCGCGGCACCACGGACAGGCACGCAGCAGCCGTATCGATCAAGGGGTGGCCCAAGCGGGGCACAATGCCGGGCGTGATCGACGGTTTGCTTGCCATGCCATTCGAGCTGACCGTATCCCAAGTGATGCGAATCTCGAGCCTGGAAAAGACGCGTAAGTACATCCAGGACGTAGAGCGGCACAACCGGAATATGAGCAAGCCGCTGAAGGCGGTCATCACCGAGGCATTCACGCACCAAGAAAGCCAACAGATGGACATTGGCCGCGTGGCGATGGCCGAAGATGCCTCGGCAGCACTCACGAGCCTTTCCACTGATTCGCGCATCTTCGGGCACTACAACTTCACCGTGTTTGCGTTCGGAGACAGCGAGCGGGATGCCGACGCGATGGCGCGCGAGATTCAAGGTTATCTCGACCGCATCGAGTTCGTATCCGTACGCGAAACCATGCACCTGATGAGTTGCTACGCGGGCTCGATGCCAGGACAAGCAGGGGCGTTGGTGCGGTGGCATTTCGTATCCACCGGCAACCTCGCGGACCTCGCGCCGGTGCGGGGCTTGGGCGTGGGCGACCCGTACAACCGCCACTTCACCGACCAATACTCGACACCTGATCGACCGCTGCCGTCCCTGACGGCACTGCCCACAGAATTCGCCACCCCGTACTACTTCAACTTCCATCAGTCGGATCTCGCGCACACCCTCGTCGTGGGCCCGAGCCGCAAGGGCAAATCGACCTTCGTAAACTTCCTGATCTCCCAGCACCAGAAGTACGCGCCATGCCACACCTTCATCTTCGATAAGGACTACTCGTGCCGAATCCCCACGATTCTGCAGGGCGGGACGCACGTCGACTTGGCCGGCGAACATGGCGGCAAGGTCGCGCTGAATCCGCTCAAGGTGGTGGGCGACGCTAACAATTGGGCATGGCTGACCAAGTGGTTAGAACTTCTGATTACGTCACGGGGTTACGCAATCACCGCCGAGGACGATATCTCCATCGGCGCTGCGATCAAGAATCTGGCGGGCCTGCCCGAATCTCAGTGGCAACTGCTCACCTTGTGCACGCTGCTGCCATCGCACCTTCACGAACAACTGCGTCGGTGGGTTGGAGAAGGGCCGCTCGCACGCTTCTTCGACAACGAGGAGGATACGTTCAGTCTCGGCGCATTCACCTGCATGGAGATGGGCCGTCTGTTCGATGAACCCATCGTGGCGCGCGCCTTCATCGAATACGCCTTCTTCCGTATTGCCAGAGCGCTCGATGGGCGCCCCGCGCTGATTTATGTCGAAGAGGCGTGGTTCATGCTCGAGGATGATCGGTTCGCCTCGGGGCTGAACAACTGGCTGCGGACCCTCGCCAAGAAAAACGCCTGGGTCGTCATGGCGACGCAATCCCTCGACGAACTGGCCCGTAGCGATGTGTTCGTGCCGATTCTCGAGAACATGCCCAACCGCATCTATCTACCCAATCCCGAGATCGTGGCCAACCGCGAGCTGTACTCGGACAAGTTCGGGCTCAACGAAGAGCAGATGCGTCGTATCCAGTACGCGCGCCCCAAACTGCACTACTACATCACGACACCGCTGCTCTCACGCATGGTCGAGGTCAGCCTCCCACCGCACATCCTCGCCGTGGTGCGATCGGACGCGAAGGCGCAGAAGGTCTTCAATCGGCACC
Source organism: Aromatoleum evansii (assembly GCF_012910805.1). Classification (GTDB taxonomy): domain Bacteria; phylum Pseudomonadota; class Gammaproteobacteria; order Burkholderiales; family Rhodocyclaceae; genus Aromatoleum; species Aromatoleum evansii. The sequence goes on along the minus strand of NZ_WTVK01000008.1, from coordinate 61,620 downwards.
AAGCATCGAATGATCCGGACTGGATGGTCAACTATCTCGAGGAAATGGCAAATGGTTAAGCGCACTCTCCTTGCCACAGTATTTGTGGCCAGCGCCCTGCTGCACTCGCCGGCGCACGCGGGGGCCGCGGCAGGCGGCGCAACCGAAGTGACGCAGATACTCAACAACATCCAACTGTTGATGCAGAGCGTCACGCAGGAAATGCAGTACGCGACCGATGTGGAACACCTCGTCGTCAACACGTTGCAGCAAGTTCCCGGCTCGGATACCTCGCTGCTCGCGGACGTCGCCAAGGCATCCAATCTCCTCTCCAGTGCTCAAGGCGCAACGCGCTCTTTGGAGTCACTCAAGACGGACCTGGGTTCGCTCGAAACCCATGCCCAACGCCGCTACGACCGATTCATCGCCTCGGGGCTCACGTGGAGTGACTACGTGGCCCGTGAGAAAGAAATTGCGGCACAGGATCGCCGCCGCGCCAAAGCGGTGACCCAAGCGGAGGAGGCTGCCATGCAACGCGTCAAAGAGACGTGGGGCAGCTATCAGCGCTATCAACGCGAGATCACGACCTCACAAGGCGAGCATCAGTCGATGCGCATTCTCAACGGTCAGATGAACGCGCTCATCGGCACCATGAACACCGTGCTCGATCTCTCGACCGTACGCTCCAACGTCGAAACGGAAAAGAATTTCAAGCAATCGCTCCGTGAGGCGGAGGAGATGGAGCAAAAGGCGAAGTTGCGTGATGACCGCGTGCGGCACCATGACTACGCCATCGAGCAGTTGAAGCGTCTCAAGAGCATGTAAGGGGAACCCTACTTCATCATGGCTGCGCCTCCTCCCCCCCCCGCTTACGACCCGGCCGTCCTGGTCGGCTCGATGATTTCGGCGGTCACCGACTCGCTTACGAGCCTTTCCTTTGCCGCGGAAGGGCAATTCCTGCTCGGGGCCCTGACGCTGATCGCATTGGTCTTGCTCGGCATCAAGCACATGCTGGCGCAGGAGACCTTTGCCGATACGGTAGGCGGCTTCGTCTCGCTCGCGTTGATCTGGGGCCTCGCGAGCTGGATCATCGGCACGGGTTACGGGAAGGCCGATTTCATCACGGGGCTCAACTCGGGTTTCGATATGATTGCCGCGAAGATTCTGCACGGCATGACCTTTACCGAGTCGCTCGGCGGCATGCTCCACTCGGCCGTCAGCTTGTTCGAGGGCGACCTCACCGCGACCGATGCGTCTGCCTGGGACACCATTGCAGCCCTTCCCGCGACCCTCGCGACCTTGCTTTTCAAGATCTTCTCGGCGCTCTTCATCATCGTGGCGGCGCTGCTGTACGCCGGGCAGTACCTGGTCACGCAGTTCATGATCTACATCGGCGGCATCATGGCGCCGATCATGGTGCCATGGATCGTCTTCCGCCCGACGCAGTTCCTGTTTGAAGGGTGGCTGAAGTTCATGATCGTGGCCGGCATGCAAAAAGTGGTCGGCGCACTGCTGCTCATGGCGAGTGCCGGGATCATCACGAAGGCCAACGCGCTCGCCGAGAGCGCGGGCCGCGAAGCCGCGCCCAGCTTCTACATCTACGCCGTGGTGATGCTGGTGTTGGGCATCATGGCGTACCTGATGGCTCAAGCGACCGGGATCGCACATGCCTTGATGTCGGGCGGCGTGAACATTGGAAAATTCACCCCTCCCTCCAAGATGACTGCGGGCGGTGCCGCAAACGCAGGCTCCAGCTCGATGCAGAAGACCGGCGGTGCCGCCATGACTGGCGGGGCGGCCGTTGCAGGTGGCCTCGCGGGCGCGGCCAGCGCGGGGCGGACCGCTGCCTCCGCCGGCTCAGGCCCCCTCCAGACGGCCAGGTCCACGATGAGCGGGTTTGGTGCCGGCGCCAAGGCAGCCTTGAGTTCAGGCGGCGTCAGCACAGGTTCTGCCGTCAGCGCAGCGGCCGCAGGCAGAACACCGGCGGGTGGGCGCGGCGCGACGCGCAATCCGATCAAAGCCCTCCGAGCAGGAAGCGCAGCTGGGGAGGCCGCAGCGGGGAAGGGGGGTGGCGGATCAGGCCCCTCCGGATCGGCAACCTCGTTGCCGGCTAACCAACAGCGGGCAGCCAACGCGGCGAAGGCGGCACTCAGCACGGGCCGCACGTCCATGTCGACGGCGTCCGGGCAATGGCGAGCAGCCGGCGGCAACGGCGGGGTAAGCTATCGCGCGTCGGGTTCGGGCGCGAAGCCCACCGGCGTTTCCCCCGGTTATAGGAGCGCGTACAAGGCGGCGCTTCGCGGCCAAGGCCCGAAGGGGAGTGCGTGATGAGTCGCTGGCGTGCAATGACCGACGCGGAACTGCTCGAGCTGCAATCGGCGGGTAACGAACGGCGAGCCCTTCCAGGCGCGGACCGACCGGGTTATCCCACCCCGGGTGCGGCACAGGTTTCCGTTGCCGGGGCGCTGTATTGGGCGATCCGCATCTTCTGGCAGGACCGACCGCTGATCCTCGCGGGCGGAATCGTCTTGCTGCTCTGGCAGATCGGGCGCCTGTTGCTCCTTGCCGCCAAAGGCTGACGCAGACAACACGCACACGACCGTCGTCATCGAATGCCGCCTCTTGAACGGGCGGCATTTTCGTTTGGAGGGTTGCAACCAAGGCGCTTTCCCGTACCCTGAAAGCGTAAGACAACAGGAATCGCAGTCATGATGCATAGACCTATCGCCGAGCGCGCCTTGATCGGAGTATTTGCCGTTGCGGCCATGTGCTCGATCTACCTCGCCGCGTACTGGACGGCTCCCCATGTGGTGTGGAGCAGCGAACACAACGGCGAACTGGAAGTAAAGGACATCTGCGCCAAGGCACCGGGATGCAAGGCGGCGCGCATGGACATCGGCTTTTCCGGCGAAGCGCGGCGGCCGGTCTATGTCGCGCATTTGAAGCTGCGTCAAGGCACGAAACCGATTGCCGTCACGAGCGCCGTCCGTGAGGCAATGCTGGCCGCGATCACGCAACAGTCGATCCCATTCCGGTGGCTGCTCGATGCGCGCAGCGTCGCCGTGGAGGTGACATACCATGATGACTAAGCAATACGTTCTCGACCGCGTTGAGGCTATGTTGCGCGGGATCACCTACTGGATGTTCATCGTGTCGCTCATCCTGATGGGGGTGCAGGGCATCGGCTACTTTTTCGGCGGCACGGGCAGCTTCTACGCTCTGGCCGGCATCGGGATCGCCATCAGCGCGGCCGCCATGATGCTCTTCGCAGCCTTCTGCCTGCTGCGCTATCGCACCCTCTTTGCGCTACCTGGGCTCTCGCTGGTCGCCATTCTCGCGTTCGCGCCGATCATCACCACTGGGGGGCAATGGCAGTGGTTCATCCCGAACCTGATCTTCGGCGTACTGCTGACCATCGTCGCCATCGGCCAGCGGTGGCTCGCCCCGGAAGTCGAACAGGTACGCCAGCGCGTACCCACCGTTGGCGGTTCGGAGCAGGCGACGGAGGAACGTCGGCCAACGTACAAGTTTCCGGCAGTACGTCCGAAAGTCACGTTCTACAACGTGACCGGCATGGCCGAGGTCAAGGAGCGCCTGTTCGAGGCGGGGCAGGAGATCGTCCAGGCGCAAAGGCTTCTCGGACAAGAGAACTTCACCCCCCGGAACGGCATCCTCCTGTTCGGTGAGCCGGGCAACGGCAAGACCTTGTTCGCCGAAGCCTTGGCGGGCGAACTCGGGTTGCCGCTGATCTCCGTGACGTTCGGTGATGTGGCCAGTTCCTGGGTCAACCAGACCACCGAACAGGTCATGCGGGCGTTCAAGGATGCGCGCGCACAATCGCCGTGCGTGCTGTTCCTCGACGAGATCGACTCGCTCATCAAGGACCGCAATGCGGCCATGTCGGGCGGTACCGAGGAGTCGGCCAAGACAACGAACGCCATCCTCACGGAGCTCGTGAAGGCCCGCGAGTCGATGATTGTGGTCATCGCCGCCACCAATTTCCTGGCGAAGCTCGATCAGGCCGCGATCCGGGAAGGGCGCTTCGACTTCAAGGTGGAGATCACCCCGCCCGACGAGCCGGCGCGTGCGGCCATCATCGGCAACACCCTGGCCAAGCACCGCGAACTCACGCTCGATGCAGACGCCCTCAGTATGGCGGCTCGCCGCTGGTCAGGTTTCAGCGTGGCAAGACTGCGCACCGTGGCCGACGAGGCCGCTCGCGCTGCCGTCAAAGCGCAGCGAAGCACCATCGAGTATGTGCATCTACAAGAGGCTTTGCGCACCATTCAAGGCCGCAAGGGCGTACTGCCAGAAAACACCCCCACGGTCGATGAATTGATCATGATGCCCAGCCAGAAGCAGCGGCTTCTCGGTATCGCGGCGCGTATGCGCGACATCGAGCACATCGAGGAGTTGGGAGGCACCGTGCCCGCCGGCGTGCTGTTCTGGGGGCCGCCCGGAACCGGCAAGACTCTCACCGCTCGTGCGCTCGCCAAAAGTTCAGGATGGGCGTTCGTGTCCGCATCCGGCAATGAGTTGCTCGGAAACCCCGACCGCATCGAAGAGTTGGCACGGGAAGCCCGCGACATCCGGCCGTGTATCGTGTTTCTGGACGAGGCCGACGATGTACTCGCCGATCGCCGTTACGCACCGCACAGCGCGAGCGTGACGAACCGCCTGCTCACTGCGATCGACGGGGCAGGGGGCAAGACGCATGACGTGGTGTGGATCGCCGCGACGAATCATCCGGAGAACATGGATGCCGCCGCCCTGCGTGGGGGTCGCTTCACCGAGAAGGTGGAGTTCACGCTACCTGACCGGACTGTTATCGCAGACTTCGTGTGCAATTGGATGAGCAAGTCGAGGGCGCGATTCGAGGCCAATGTGACGCCCTCTGCTGCAGCCGAACTGCTCGAAGGGCTGTCCATCGCGAACATTGCGGCCGTACTGCAGCAAGCCGCAGACCTGATGGTAGAACGCCGCGTCGTGAACGGACACGAAGGCCATGCGACGCTGGACGACCTCCTGCGTGCGCGCACCAGCGTGGTAGGAACGCTCTAGCCGCCACCCTGATCGGCATCTCAAGGCTCGGCGTCTGCCGGGCCTTTTTTTTGCCGGGGTTGTGCGCAAACACGCGTTTATCGGCCTTTTATCGAACCGACTTCGCACATGGGGTGTGGCTAAATCGTCGGCAACCTAGTCCACGTGCCCACGTCATGTTCAAACGTTCAACATCGCCAAAACCCAAGACCATCCAGGATATCGGGAACGTTCCGCCCACTGCCTACGACCGCGCCAAGGCCGAGTGGGCTGAAACCGTTGGGGGCGCGTCCGTCAATCAAGGACGCCTGTTCGTTCTCGCCGCTTGCAGCATCGTCGCAATGGTGGCGATGGCCTTCGCGTTGGCCGGACTCTCGCCGCTCAAGAGCGTCGTGCCGTATTCGATTCACGTCGACAAGGTCACTGGCGAGACACGTGCGGTCGGCATCACTGCGACAACGTTCTCGCCCGACGAGAAGCAGAAGCGGTTCTTCCTCGCCAAATGGGTCAAGCAGATGCTCACCTGGGATGCATTCACAACCGAACGGGATTTGAGCGAAGCGTACGGGATGGTGCGCGGCAAGGCCATCGAGGAGTTCCGCGACTATCTGGCCAAGACGCAACCGATCGCAAAGCTGCGGAAAGACACCACCCTCACCAGGACTGTGCAACCGAGCACGATCCAGTTCTTGGCGGAGAACATCGCCATGGTTCGGGTTGTGACGCAGACCCGCTCAGCCACGGACACGGTGCCAACTCAGCGCTACGCCGTGCTTGTGCATTTCGCGATCGAACCGCCGCAGAGCGAAGCGGAAATTCTCCGCAATCCGATTGGCATGTTCGTCACCCATTTCAATATCTCCGAGGAAGCGATATGAGTCGCGTAGCGAAATCCCTTGCGGTTGCCAGCGCACTGCTGGCAATTCTGCCCGTCAGCACGGTACAGGCGGAAGTGCGCCCGGTTGCCATGCCCGGCGACACGAAGTTGGTGAATTTCGTCTACGACGCCAAGAATACCTACACGCTCCTTACTCGCCCGATGTCGATCACGGACATCCAGTTGCATCAGGACGAACAAGTGGTGGCCATGGCGATCGGCGACACCGCGCAGTGGATCGTCAGCGAAGCACCGGGACACGTTTTCATCAAGCCAATGTTCCCCGGCTTGGTGACGAATGGGACGCTGGTCACGAACAAGCGAACGTATCAATTGACGCTGCGTTCGAGCCCGGAAGACGGCAAGTTCTACGCTCAGGTGTCATGGGAACACCCGGATCTGGTCGTGCTGCAAGCCAAGCAGCAGCAGGCGAGGATGAATGCGGTCGAGACGGCCCGCAGCAACGAGGAGCGGCGCCTTGCCGCCACCGTGGTGACGCCGGGGGTGTCGGTCGAAAAACTCAATTTCGATTACGACATCGAGGGCGACGCCGATTTCAAACCCAAGCAAGTGTTCGATGACGGGAAGTTCACTTGGATTCGGCTCCCCGATAGTCAAGAGATGCCCGCCTTGTTCCTGATCGGGAAGGACGGGCAGCACGAACTGCTGAACTTCACGATGCGCGATCAGTACATGGTCGTTCATCGCCTCACCAGCAAACTCCTGCTGAAACTCGGCGAAGAAGAGATCACCGTCGAGAACCGTCGCATGCGCAAGAGCTTCTTCTCGTTCGGAGGCGCCTGGAATGGCAACTAACCGGCCTCCATCCGTCGAGGAGAGCCTGGCCGATCCGGTGCAGCCCAAGATCGGGTCGCGGCTGGCAAAAAATCTCCACATCATCATTCCAGGCGTCCTCGTGGCGCTGCTCGCGCTCGTTCTGTTCACCGATGCGGCCGAGCAGGATGCCGCATCCGGACCCAAATCGCTCGCTGACCAGGCTGCCGCGGAGATCAACGAAACCTCGCGCCTTGATGCCGCAGGCGAACAGGCCGCGATCGAGGCCGAACTGAACCGTCAGCGCACGGCCCCCATCCCGCTGCCGGATAACGGTTTGCCCCCCGTTCCCGCAGTGCCGGCCTCGCTCGGCTCCGCGCCCGCACTGCCGCAGGCGCCATCCGCAACGCCGCGCATTGATGAAGACGCGCGTGCGGCGGAGCTTGCGCGCCAGAAGCGGGAAGAAGAGATCCGGAGCGCCGGTCTGCTGGCTCTCGGCGGGGGAGGTGGTACCGCGGCCAGAGCCGGGGCGTCGGGCACGGGCGAAGCGACCAACCCCGCGGACGTCATTCGGCAGCGCCTTGAGGCGCAAAGCGGGAAAGCCAAGCAGATGCAGGAAGAACTGCTGGGCTCCTTGCGCAAGGTCTCGACCAGCCAAGGCGCGAGCGCGGCACGGCCACGGTCCGCGGGCGGAGGGGGCGACGATAACGCTTCCTGGCTCGAGGACCTGAGTAACGGGGCCGGTCAACGCGACGTGATCACGCTCGATCCTCCGGGGCCGAAACCCGTCGTTCATCAAGGGGCCGTCATCCCCGCCGTACTGATCACCGAGCTCAACAGTGATCTACCGGGGCAGCTCACGGCGATGGTGACGATGGACATCTACGACACGGTACGCGGCGACGAGATGCTCATCCCCAAGGGCTCGAAGTTGGTCGGCAGCTACAACAATTCGCTCACGGCAGGGCAGGAGCGGGTCATGGCGGCCTTTACCCGCATCATTCGCCCGGATGGTTCATCGATCGACCTGCGTGCGATGCAAGCGGCGGATCAAATGGGGCAATCCGGGTTGGCCGATGAAGTGGATAACCACTTCGTCAAGATGTTCTCGACCTCCTTCCTGATTGCAGGTCTCGCATATCTGTTCGAGACGAACAACCAACCCGACACGGTGGTGGTGACCGGCCAAAGCACCAATGGTCAGGGCCTCGGCTCCGAGGCCGGGAAGATCCTCGTCGACGTGTCGCGGCAAGTGCTGGATCGCTACAAGGTCATTCCTCCGACCATCCACATCCGCAAGGGCCACAAGTTCAATGTGGTGGTCAATCGGGACATGGCAATCCCCGCTTACAACTGACAAACAGCGCAAAACCGGCCTTTTAAGAGCAAGAAATTAGCGGTGCGCTTCGTCAAAATTGATTGCATGGAATTGACCTCGTTTATGCGAACCGAACTTAAAACCCTCGCTTTCTGCCTCGCTCTGACGGCCGCTGTGCCGCAGGTAGCAACGGCTGCGACCGAGAACGGCAGCAACGCTCCTTTCGATTTCTCATACCGAGTCGCGGGCGCAAGCGCACTGCGGCCGACCATCGTTTTCAACGACAACCGCGACACCTACATCGAGCTCGACGCCGACGTAACCATCAGCGTGCCAGGCGGTGCGTACTCGTTCCGCCAAGGTCCGTACTACGTCGTGCGCGGTATTCCCGCGGAGATCGTGCTACGGGGCAAGCGCGAGCAAGTCGCAATCACCTACGAGCCACATGTGCCGACCGTGCCAGTTCAGGTAGCTCCCGCGATCTCAGCCAGCGCCGCCCAGCCGCTGGCAATTGGCTCTTCGACAACGCCGGCGATTGAGAAGGCAGCTGAAACCGCCACCCCACGCGCTCAGAAGCAGTCGCCCGTGACCGAGGCGGCACCGGTCGAGACGCCGGCGCCGGCGTGCGCACCCAAAGCGATTCAAAGCGAATCGAGCGTGCTGGTGGCCTTTGCCGCGGGGAACGCCCGCTTGTCCTCCGAAACGGAAGCAACGTTGCTCCGCGAGGCCCGCGCCCGCAACGGGCTGCTCAAGGAAGTCCATGTGCGCATGCCGGAAACCATTGGCACCTCCGCGCTCGGACGCAAGCGGCAGGATTACTTGGCCGATCTTCTCGTTTCCACCGGCATCCCGCGGTCGTTCGTGAGCAATCAGTACGGAGCCGCCTATGGCGGCGATTCCGAGATCGTCTTCGTGAATGGCACGGACAAACCCTGCGCCAAGCGGCCTCCGGTAGTTCGGATGCAGGACGGTTTGCTCACGGTCATTTCGCACGACGCCGACATCGCAACGCTGCTCAATGAGATCGGCGAAAAAATGGGGATCGCAGTGCGCGTTGAAGGTGAGGCGAAGGAAATCAGTGTTGGCGTCGCTGTCGCCGCCGAACGCCCATCCAACGCTCTGGCCCGAGTGGGCGCCGCCATCGGCGACAAAGCGACCATCGTGCTGCGCGACAACGAACTTGTATTGCGATTCAACTGAGGCCCCCGCTATGAAAAAAGTCGTTCTCGCACTGATTGCCGCTGGCTTGGCGCAAGGCGCTACCGCCGGCTTTGTCGATCAGTCTTCGAGCAATCCTTTCGCTGATAACCCTCAAATGCGCGTCATCGGCGCTGAGCGTTTCGAGAATCTTCCGGGGTTTGCCCGCGACGTCCCGCTGCACGAAGCGCTCAGTCAAATCGTGCCGCGCAACTACACGGTGCGCTCGCGCGGCCTCGAGTCCATCCAGGCCTCCATCGTGAGTTGGCAGGGGGGCAGGGCATGGAATCGAGTGTTGAAGGACGTGCTCGATCAGGTGCCCGAACTGCAGGTGGAAATCGACACGGCCAGCAAGATCGTGACGTTCAGCCCGCGCACGGCCGGCACGACCATGGCCGCTACCTCCACGCAGCCTAACGGTGACGCCGCTACTGCAATGCCAGTCACCGCACCCGATCCGCAGTGGCAGGTCACACACGCCGACAACACCGTGCGCAGGGTGCTGGAACGCTGGTCTGCACAAGCCGGCTGGCAGTTGGTTTGGGAGCTACCGGTCGATTACCCGATTGAGGCCGAAGCGTCCATCACGAGCCAATTTGAGGTGGCCGTCGAGACGCTGACGAAATCCCTGCAAAGCGCTGACGTTCCCCCGAAGGCAATCATTTACCGCGGCAATCGCGTTCTGCGTGTCGTCGCGCGTGGCACGGAGTAATCGCACATGATGAAAAGGACAACTCTCGCACTGGCCCTTGCCTCCACTCTGAGCGGTTGCGCTGGTCTGGCCACGCAAGTGGAAGACTCATCGAGTCAAATCGAACAGCAGAATACCCGTCTGAGCAAGGATGTCGGGCGCGTCACGAATGTGGCACGTCCTGCAGAGCCGGTCGTCATCGAGAACGGGTTCTACGTCGGCGGGCGCCAGAGCGTGAAGGTCGTCGAAGAACCCCGTCTGCCGGCTGCCTTCGGGATGGAAACCTGGTTCGACGCCGAGGTGGCTGATCTGCGCGAGTTCGCCGAGCAGATCACCCGCCGCACGAACATCCCAACCTCGGTCATGCCCGACGCCTTCGAGGCATGGGTTGATCAGGAGACCAAGAAGAACTCGATCAATCCGACGCAAGCCACAGGCGCCATGCCTGGGCTGCCGCCGGTTCCCGGCAGCTTTGGTGCGCTGACTGGCTCCGCAAGCGAGAAATCGGTGCGCCCCATCAAGTTCACGTACACCAAAGGGTCGCTCAAGGGCCTGCTCGACATGGCCGCGTCGCGGTACGGGGTCGCATGGCGCTACAGCAAGGGCGAAATTCAGTTCTTTGCGTACGACACCAAGACCTTCAACATCCGGGCGGTGCCGGGCAATTCCGCGATCGCTGCGACCGTGAGCTCGTCTGGGCAGGGCAGCAACGGCAATAGCAGTCCGGCCGGCTCGAACAAGCAAAGCACCAGCGTCACGTCAGATCTGAGTGTCTGGACGGCAATCAATGAAGCTGTCACGGCCATGCTGTCGAGCAAGGGCAAAGCGGTCGTTTCTCCCGCTACGGGGTCGCTAACCGTCACCGATACGCCCGAGGTGCTCAAGCGCGTCGAAAGCTTCGTGGAATCGCAGAACGCGATGCTCTCGAAGCAAGTCCTCATCACCGTTCAGGTCCTCCAGGTACAGCGCAACAAAAGCGATGACTACTCGATTCAGTGGGACATCGTATATCAGGACCTTTTCCGCAAATACGGCCTGAAAAACGCTGTCACACCGGCGCAGGGCGCCTCCTCGCTCTCGCTCGGCATTATCTCCGCCAATAGCAATTGGAACGGCACGACCGCGGTTATCAATGCACTGTCCGAACAGGGCACGGTGAATCTCGAAACCACCGCCTCGGTCGTGGCGCTGAACAATCAGCCGGCCCCGATTCAAACCGGCAAGTCGGTCACGTATGTGGCGAGCTCCTCCACCACCGTGACACCCGACGTTGGCGCGACCACCGAAATCACCCCGGGGTCGGTCAATACCGGCTTCTCGATGCACGTTCTGCCTTCGATTCAGGCCGACGGCACGCTGTTCCTGCAGTTCAGCGCTGAGCTGTCGAGTCTGCGCGAACTGCGACAGATCACCAGCGGCAATACGCTCATCGAGGCCCCGGACATCGACGCCAAGTCCTTCCTGCAGCGTGTGAAGATGAAATCGGGTGAAACGCTCGTGCTCTCTGGCTTCGAGCAGACCGATGGAAACGTCGAGTACAACGGCGTCGGCCATGCGAAGAACCCGCTCCTCGGCGGCGGCATGAAGGCCGCGCGCAACAAGGATTCGATGGTCATCCTGGTCACCCCGATCGTGGTGGGGAGCTAAGGCATGTACGCGACCCCGATCACCACCGTCCAGATCGGCAAGCACGCGTGGGTGAGCGGACTCACGTGGGTCCCGCTCACGAAGCAGCGCGATCTCGTCGGCGATGCCAAGGTGCAGATGGCGAAGTTCGGCGGCACCGCTTTCGTGGTGCGCCACAGCGCCGGGGTGGCTCAGGTCGGCATCGCAGGTACGGACGGCGACATTCCTCGGGGTGCCCTGACGTTGGCCGGCGCGGTGGCGGACACCGTAGCGATGCGGGATTTCCCGCTGAACGGTCGTCGTCAGCGGCTGCAGGACTGGATTGGCCTGTTTGAAGTCGCCCAGAACCAATGGTTTCTGATCGCTGTGCGCGACGGCGCGATCGTGCCCAATTGCGACCGCATCGGGACCTACCACGAAGCCTACGATCTGCTCGAGCAGACCTACAGCGTCGGCGGATGGACCGCCGTCCTTGGGTCGCCCAGCATTGAGGAGGATGCGCAAGCCAGCTACCACAACTTCATTCCGGTGGCAGTCGAGGAAGTGCTCGGCATGCGCAACAACCACTTGCCGAAGGCTGGGCGTTACACCCTGCGCGCGCCGTCCAACCCCAAGGCAAAACTGCTTGCAGTGGCGATTGCTGGCTTGGCGCTGGTCGCTGCGGGAACCGGATATTTCCTCTACCAGCAGTATCTGGATCAGAAAGCCGCGGAAGAGTTGGCCGCGCTGCAGGCCGAAATGGCGAACACGTCGCAAGTGGCCGGCGCTAAGGTTCAGATCGCAATCCCGCACGGATGGGTGAACGTACCGACGCCAAGCAGCCTCATCGCAGCATGCATGGCCGATCTTGAGATTCCGGCAGCTCCCGGGTCATGGGATCTGGCGAGCTATGTCTGCGAGCCGACCGGCTCGACGGTGCGCTTGTCGCGTCACGACCACACGAACGTCGGCTACCTCAAGGCGCTATTGCCCGAGGCCGTCGTGGCAGCCGATCAAAACTCGGCGACGTGGACGCGCACATTCCAGACGCTCGACTCGCAGGACGAGTCGTTGAGTCTCTGGGCCGAGATGGAAACGCCCATTTTCACCCGCATACAGACCGCGAACATCTCGATCTCCGTGGGCGCTCCGACCCCGCCACCGCCGCCACCGATCCCGCAGGATCAGGCCGACAAGGTTGAGATTCTGCCGGCCGATTGGGTGGAGCGTACCGTGCAAGTGGGACCCACGCCGCTGATGCCGGAAACCATCCGCGAAATGTTCGACTTCCCGGGCGTGCGCCTGACCAAGATCACCGCCCGCGAGGGGCAATGGACTTACGAGGGAACCATCTATGCGAAATAAATGCATTGTTCTGGCTGCTGCGCTGTGCGCGGCAGTTTCCGCACACGCCGGCAACTACACCGCGCGCGAACTGCTCGAGGTGCAATCGGAAACGGCTTACCTGAAAGCGAAAACTGATCTCGCCAAGGCACGCAATGATCTGGCTTCCGCACAGGGGAGCAGCCCGAACGAAAAGGGCGCCCCGCAGATTGTCGGAATCATGCGCTTCGGCGGTGACATCAGCGCGCGGTTGCGCCTGGCCGATGGCGCACCCATCGAAGTGAAGCAGGGCGACCGACTGCCCGATGGCAGCGTAGTGAGCGAGATCCGCGCCAATGGCGTACGCATCAAGAAACAGGGTGACACGAAGGAGTTGGCATTCGTGTCGGGCGAACAGGCCGCCGCTCCCTCGACCGGCCAGATGCCGCAAATCCCCGCTTACGGCCTCAAATAAGGAGTTGAAACCATGAGTGGGTTCTTCGACGCTCTACGCAGACAAATTGCGCCATCGACCGGGGTAGGCGAAACGTCGGCACCGGCCAAGCGTGCGATCGGGTCGCGCGTGACGCCCCCTACTCATGGTCGTACCGCGAGTGGGCAGGTTAACGAGATCGTATTGGCGAACGGCCCGGTAACCGCGCGCGTTGGCAGTCATGGCGCGCGGCTCGATAGCGATGCCCCATCGCGAGTCGACACCCACGGCGTGAACAAGGTGCTGAGCATGGAGTCTGCGCCCGATGACCACTCGAGCGCTTCGACCGCGACCTCAACAGGCAGCACGGGATCACCGTTGGCTATCCGGCAGCACAATCCCCTACGAGACTCCGACGTGGATCTCGAGGTGAATGTCGATCTTTCCCGTGTCGAGATCCTGTCGCTTTCCGGGGTCTTCGAGGCGAACTCCGAACAACGCAAGCTCGTCTGCCTACTCTCGGACGGCCGATTGCTCGTGGCAGCCGGGAAGGAACGCTACTCGGCACATGTGCTCAGTTACATCGCTTTGCTTGAGCGCCATGGACAGCGCTACAACCCTGTGCAAACGCGCCCGGCAAATATCGCCTCACTCTACGAACAAGTCGGCGGCAACAGTTCCCACGCCAACAAGTCGACGTTGAACACGAAGGCGAAAGCTACGGCGCATCAGATCATCGCGGATGCATCGGCTGCCCGCGCGTCCGATATTCATCTTGAGAAGTTGCACGATCACGCAACGCTCAAGTTCCGCGTCGACGGCGAACTCGAGAGCGTGACCGAGTATCAGCCGGACGTCGGGATGGCGCTCATTCGCACCTTCTATCAGGTACTGGCTGACATCGGCGCTGACACCTTCAAGGAAAACATGCGCCTCGACGCCCGAATCGGCCGCGGGCAGCATCTTCCCCCAGGTCTGGATGGCATCCGAATCGCCACCACGCCGACCGCTGCTGGTAGCAAGATGGTCATGCGCTTGCTTTACTCGATGGTCGACGATTCCTTCGACCTCGGCGAATTGGGCATGGCGCGTGCCCACACCGAGAGCTTCGACGCCCTCAAGGATCTGCCCATTGGTCTGAACATCATTTCAGGGCCGACCGGATCGGGAAAGTCGACCACGCTGCAACGGACCTTGCGCGGTTTCATTGATCAGACGCAGGGCACCAAGCACGTCATTACCGTCGAGGACCCGCCCGAATATCCGATTCCTGGAGCGGTGCAGACCCCGGTGGCGAACGCCCACACCCAAGCGCAACGGGCAGAGGTATTTACGGCTGCCATCGGCTCGGCCATGCGCCTCGATCCGGATGTCATCATGATCGGGGAAGTCCGCGATCTGCCATCCGCCGATTTGGCTCTACGCGCTGCAACCACCGGTCATCAAGTCTGGACGACCCTACATGCGAACAATGCGCTCAACATCATTGATCGCTTGATCAATATGGGCATGGACAAGGACATGCTGCTCGATCACACCGTCCTGACCGGACTCGTGTCGCAGCGCCTGATCCGCAAGCTGTGTCCGAAGTGCAAAGCGCCGTTGCACGACAAGGTGGGTCAATACGACCCGCGCCAGGTGGCGCAACTGAAGCATACCTTCGGCTCCTCGTTCGGCGATCTGTTCGTGACAGGCTCCGGGTGCGAATGCTGCCGCGGCGGCACCGCCGGCCGTACCGTAGTCGCCGAGGTCATCCGCCCGACCGCAGAACTGTGCGCCCTCCTGCAAGCAGGCAAGCGCGTCGAGGCGCGTGGGCACTGGCTCAAAGAGATGGGCGGCGAGTCCTTCATGCAACACGCCATCCACAAGATCCGTGAGGGGATTGTCGATCCGTTCGCCGCTTGGAAGATGCTCGGTCCAATCGTGGCCGACTCGGACGCTTACGCCCCGCTGACCACAAAGGCTTGATTCACATGAACCTCAACGTCACGTTCGCAAAGTTGCAGTTCGGCGCAGCAAACCGACTGCGGGCGTACGGAAAGATCGCGACCATGCTCGATAATGGCGTGGGCATCGACCAGATCCTCAAGGAACTCTACGACATCGAGTCGGACGAGGGGCGCAAGAAAGGGGAGGCGATGGCGATCGTCTACCAGGAGTGGCGCAACGTCATCCACAGCGGTGGTCGCTTTGCTGACGCCATCGATGGTTGGGTCCCGGTGACCGAACGCATGATTTTGCTTGCGGGCGAAAGTTCGGGTGAGTTGCCCAAGGCCCTGCGCTCAGTCATTCGGGTGGTGAAAGCCTCCAACGAGATTCGGAGTGCCGTAATCGGCGGCTTGCTCTATCCGGCAATTCTGCTCGCTGCCACCTTGGCATACCTCTTCTTGTTTGGAACGCGTGTGATCCCCGAGTTCACGCGCATCCTTGACGTGAACAAATGGGGAAAGCTGGCCTACTCGCTCTATCAACTGAGCGAGTTCGTGATCGCCTATGGCGCATGGCTCATCGTCGGAATCGTGGCGATGATCGCCATCGTGATCGCCTCGCTCCCGCGGTGGCGCGGCAGCGTGCGCGTGACCTTTGACAAGCTGCCGCCATACTCGCTGTACCGGCTCGTCGTGGGGTCCGGATTCATGCTTGCGCTGGCATCGATGCTCAGCTCGTCAGGACGCATTCAGGACGCACTCAAGACCATGCTGGCGAACTCCTCGCCCTACCTTGCGGAGCGCATCGACGCCTTTTTGTTCGGGTTGAACTCCGGACTGGATGCGGGTGAAGCCATGCGCACGTCGGGATACGACTTCCCATCGCGTGAGCTAGTCAGCGACCTCGGTATCTATGCGCGCCACAGCGGCGATTTCTCCGAAGCGATCAACAAGGTCGCCAACGAATGGATGGAGACAGGCCTCGATGCCGTTCGCGCTCAAATGAAAGTCCTCTCTGGATTAGCGCTCGGCATCATTGCCGGGACATTGATGTGGATCGTCGGCGGATTCTTTGCGATCCAGCAGGAAATCGCCGCCATGAGCCGTTCCATGGGGGGCTAAGCCATGAACCTCACCTAGCCCCTTCGATTGCCCCGTTTTTTTAGATTCAAACCTCGTCATCCATCAGGAGCTACACGATGAAAAAACCCGTCACCCTCGCCAAGAACTATCGTTTCCACAAACAGGCCGGCGCGTCGCTGCTCGAAATCATTTCCTACCTCGGCATTGCCGCGGTGGTGATTCTCGGTGCTGTGATGCTGCTCAACTCGGCCTTCGGCGGCGCGAACGCGAACCGTGCGCTCAACGAAGTCACTTCGATCCAGATGAACGTGAAGAAGCTCTTCATGGGACAGCAGGCAGGCTTCGGCACGGGCAGCCTCAACACCACCATCGCGACCGCCCAGAAGTTCCCGACAACCCTGCGCGTCGCCGGCGCCAACGTATTCAACGCCTGGAACAGCGCAGTTGTGGTGACCGGCGCAAACAACCAGTTCACGATCTCGTACGCCGGCGTGCCGCAGGACGTGTGCATCGACCTGATTTCCGGTAGCGCTGGTTTCGAGAGCGTCGCGGTCAACGGTGCTGCGGCAATGCCGACGCCGATCACCCCGGCACAGGCAGCGGGCGCGACCGGGTGCAACGCTGCGACCAACACCATCGTGTGGCGCAGCAACTAATCGCAGGAAGACACCGCCGAGTGGCCGCAACCGCCGCTCGGCGGCATCCATCGACAACATCCACGCTTACCGATTTTCGAATGGCTCCGCTTGAAACGCTACCCGCTCATAAAGTCCGCGACATGCTCTTTGCGGATCTCTACCTGGGCCATCCGAAAATGGGCAATCGCTTTTCGGAGGTGCCCAAGGCGCCGACCAACCCGGTAAAGGCTGGGCCTGAACTCCAAGACGATCTTGAGATGCTGCGCAAGGCATGCGCCTATGCGGAGGCCCAAGCCAAGGGATTGCCGGATTTCCGAATTGAGTACGACGGCTACGCCTACCGGGTCGCCGTGCTGCAATCAGTATCCGGAACGGTCTACGTGTTGCGGCGCATGCCGCCGCAGATACCGTCCCTGCGCGAGTTGGGCTTACCTCAGTTGTACTCTCAGAAATTGATGCAAGAAGGGCTCACGGGCTTGGTCATCATTTCCGGTGCGATGAAATCCGGCAAGACGACGGCCGCCGGTGCGCTTGTGGCCGAGCGACTCGTCGCTTATGGCGGCGTCGCCGTCACGGCGGAGGATCCAGTGGAAATGCCGCTGGAGGGAACACATGGTCCCGGCATCTGTTTCCAAACGCAGGCCGCGTCCAACGAAGGCGGATATGCCGCAGCAACGAGGAACATCCTTCGGTCGGGCGCGAACCTCATATTTCTCGGAGAAATGCGCGACGGGGAAGCCGCCCTGGAAGTGCTCAGAGCCGGCGTGAACGGGCACCTGATCGTATCGACGCTCCACGCGGAAGACATACAAACCGCGCTGCGTCGTCTTGAGGTCATGGCCAGCGAAGGCATGGAAGCCGCGAGTGCTCAGGCGCTCATGTCCGACGGGCTGGCCATGGTGCTGCATTTGCGGCTGACGGGAAACAATCCCCGCCGTCTGGAAGCGGAAATGCTCACGGTACGCACCAATTCCAGTGCGCGGGCCATCATCCGCAGCGGACACTACGAGCGCCTCGGCTCCGAAATCAGTCTCCAGAAAACCCAGATGCTGACTGGACGGATGGGGTGACATCATGTGGATCATGTTCGTTCTCGCTGTCCTGACCTCCATTACCGGCGCACAGTACGTGCTGCACCAGACATCGATGGCCGAAGTCGCCTCCTCACAGGGCGCACCGACTGCGCTCGCGGACAACTTCTTTGTCTACAGCAACGCGGTGGGCCGCTTCGTCGCCGCGCAACCGCTCGGTTACACCGCGCCGTGGGCCGCCAACTCTGTGCCTGACGCCTTCCTGAGTTTCCCTCCTTGGTATGTGCGCGATGCGCGCTGGCGCAACAAGGTCATCGGCGGAACGGTGACGATCTACGCCGCCGCGCCGATCGCCGGCGTCGAGTTCGGCGACCTGCTGGCCCAGCGTACGGACTTCGCATTCGGTGCCGGCACGACTGCCGCGACACGCGAGATTGTGTCTGCAGTGCATGGCCCAACCGGGATCTTCGCCCCGGTTGGCGTACCCGCCGCGGTGCCGGTATTCCAGGTGCGCCTCAACTGACCATGCAGCAGACCACGATTCTCTTCCCCCAACTGTCCGGCGCGACGTATTCGCCGTGCGGACGGTATCGCTACTCGCTGTGGCGTCAGTGGGACGCGCCGAAGCCCGTCGTCACCTTCGTGATGCTCAACCCGTCGACCGCCACAGAACTCGAAAACGACCCGACCGTGGAGCGATGCCAGCGACGCGCAATGCATCTAGGGTACGGCGGGTTGCGCGTGGCCAATATCTTCGCGCTCCGCTCGACCGATCCGCAGATGCTCTACATGACGGACGATCCGATCGGCCCCGACAATGACGCAGCAATTCTCGCGTCCGTGCAGGACGCAGGACGTGTGATTGTTGCGTGGGGATTTCACGGGCAGCACCGTGGGCGTGGGGAGGCCGTCCTGGCGATGCTGCGTGAGCAGAACGTCGCGGTGTACTGCCTTGGAACCACCAAGGACGCAGGCGCTCCGCGCCATCCACTGTACGTCCCCTATGCGACACAGCCTGTCCTTTTCGGGGGGTCGAATGGGGCTTGAATCGGGCATCTTGAGGGGTAGTCTGATCTACATGGCAGCGGCAATGAGAGCCGCGATGGCAATGGAGATCGACATGAGCAAGATCAAGAATTTCGCATACACCATCCCCACCGTCGGGCGTATCACCATCGGAGAAAAGGTCGAGAAGGGCGGTAAGAAATTGCCCTCGAAACTCAACCACTTCCAGATCACCGCGCAACATCAGCGGGATGGCCGTTTTGTGCCGCATCCGGTGCAGGAGTGTGTGGCAGCGGATACCGGCCAGGCCGCCGACAAGATCCAATGGATTCCGATCAAGCTGATGTTCAACGATCCTGACCTGTCGGTGCGGGAACGCTACGAGGCCTTCGGGGCAGACGGCCGCATGCTGTGCGCCGGCGACGGCGAGACGGCCCGGCGCAAATCGGGTGCGACGGTCGAAGCCACGACATGCCCCGGCGCTGACCATTGCGAATACGGCAAGATGGCACGCTGCAAGTTGATGACGCGCCTGAACGTCCAGATTGACGTGAAGGACAGCGGTACGTTCAAGGCCGACCCGCTGTCGACCTACATTCTGCGCAGCGGCGGCTTCAACACCGCGCGGACGATCCGCGCCAAGCTCACGGGCCTCGCCGCCATGCTCGGCGGCAAGCTCCTCGGGGTGCCACTGCAACTGCGGTTGCGCCAGAAATCGAGCAGCGGATCACGGCAGTCGATCTTCTACTACGTCGACATCGTGCCGACCGTCGATCTGCTCACTTGCGCCCAGCTTGCCAAGAAGCACGCCGACGACATGGCCAATGCCGGCCTCAACCAAGCGGCATTCGAGGACGCAGTGCGAGCCGGCCTCGCCAATGGCCCGTTCGAGGATTGCAGCGAGGACTTTCTTGAGGCCGCCGAATACCTCGAGCTTGACGGCGAAGATGAAGACGACGAACAGGCCGGGCAGGGCGGCAAGAACGCACCGGAAGAGTTTGCCACGGGAGAACTCAACGCAAACCCCCTGGCATGGATGAGCGCGGTGCGCGAGGAACTTGGAACACTTGAACAACTGGCGCACTAGCGCCGAGTACCACGGCGTGGGGGCGCGGCCCCTTCGCCTTCACACGAGGACTCAATATGGGGCATGAAGAGGCAATTCAACTCGGCGGCGCGTTCGATCATGACGACGACCATGCGCGCGCTCACGAGGTCTTGATGGACTTGATTGCCAGTCCGATCAACTTCAGCGACATACACATTGAGCTAGAACGCCCTCTCATGCTGAGGATGCCAATGGGCTGGCAAGAGGTGACGGACTACCCGCCGTTTACCGCAGGCGACATCTCGGCATTTCTCACCTCCATCGACCCGGACTGGCAGGCGAACATCAGCTATGCGGCGATCTCGCGCGCCATCGACTTGATGAGCTGCCGCCTGCGCGTCAATGCCTACACCATTGGCTCGGGACTCAGCATCGCCATCAACGTGCGGCGCCAGCCCCTCAACCCGCTGTCGCTGGAAGAGACGGGCCTCCCGATGTATCTGCGCACGCTACTCGACCAGCCCAAGGGATTGATCCTGTTCACCGGCCCCACGGGTGTCGGCAAGACCACCTCGATGGCCGCGATGCTCGACTACATCAACAAGACGCGCCACGCGCACATCGTCACCATCGAAGATCCGATTGAGTATGTGCATTCGCGCAGGAAGTCGATCTTCAGCCAGAAAGAGGTCAAGGTCGACACCCCGAGTTTTGCGCAGGGCCTGCGGGATGCCCTCCGACAGAAACCCGACGTGATCATGGTGGGGGAGATCCGTGACCGGGATACCGCCGACACCGTTTTTCTGGCCGCCGAGTCGGGCCACCTTGTGCTGGCTTCGCTCCACACCAATTCGGCGAAGGGCAGCCTGAACAAGATGCTCTCGTGGTTCCCAGACGAAACACCGCATCGCGCCCGATCGCTCGCCGACACACTGCACTGTGTCGTGAGTCAAACCCTGGTTCCAAACGGCGACGGGTCAGATCGCGTCCTGGCGACCGAGGTCTTGATGAACCAAACCGACGAGGTTCGGGAAATGATCGAACAGCCCGACAAATACGGCGCTCTTGTGGATTGGATGCGGTCCGGACGGGACAAGATGTCGCACACCCTGAACCAGTCCCTGTGCCGACTCGTCAAGGAGCAGTCGATCACGCCACGCGATGCGCTTCGACACACGAACGACCGCCTCGAGCTACACGGATTGCTGAACCCGAACGGCGCAGGAGCGCCGACCCCCCGTTATTCCTGATCGCTTGACATCCCGCTGCGGCCGCCGCCTCAATCAAGGGGTTGCGGCCGCGCGCTTTTGCGAGATACTGAAAACGTAGACAGGAGGTAACAACAAATGGACTTCGATCCGCTGACCTGGATAGTGATGCCGATCTTCCTTGCGGGACTGGCGAAACTTTTCTTCGGAAGTTCCACCAACGAGGAGCCGCAAGACGAACGCTGGGGGCCGGGCTACTACAATAGTCGGGACGAAGCGGAGCGTCATGGCGCTGGCGTGTCGACGAATTATTATGGTGAAGACGGCCCAGGCCACTACGACTGACCTCGAATCCTACGCAGGAAGCGGGGGGTGTCGTGGTCGCGGGCCGAGCGGTCCCGCGTGAGGCGACGCTCCAGATTCACCACCTCGGTGCGCAGGCGATCACATTCGCCGTTGGCGCGCTGCAACTGACCTTCCAACTCGTTGATCCTCACCGCGGCGCTCGCCCGCTGCTGCTCCGCCCGTTCGGCACTGGCTTGGGCCTTGCGTTGAGCTTCAACGGCCGCTGCCTTCTCTCCCTGCACGGCGAGGTATTGCGCATCCATGCGCTCTCGCTCGAGATCAAGACGCTCGATCGTTCGTGACTTCTCATCCAGCGCAGTCTGATGCGCTGCCTGCTGCCTTTCGAGGGCCCGTGCGTGCTCAGCGTCACGATTGGAGAGAGCCGTCTGATGCTCGTCCTCGCGCGTGCGCAGCAGCCGCTTGAATTCCGCAATCTCGGTTTTCGCCCCAGCCAGCTGATCGCGGATCTCGGCGAGATCGAGTTGCAACCGAGCACGTTCATCATCACGAACGCGCAGCACCTCCTCGAGCTGTGCAACACGCTCACGCAAGGCGTCGGCCAGGTCATTCGCCTCGTCGCGCTCCCGCGCAAGTCGCAGACGCTCAACGTCGAACTGTGCGGCCGCAAGATCGCGGCAACGCGCAAAGACGTCTGAGAAAAGCTCCGCAACATCGCTAGGCATACCAAGCGCGTCGCGTTTGCCGAGGTAGGTTGAGAACACTTCCTCGTACCACGCCTTGATGAAGGTATGAACGTCGCCATCGGAGCCTTTCACACCCTCCGCCCGAACCTCGCTCAGAGAAGGTTTCTTACCCCGGCTACATACCCGGTTGCAGGCGGCAAATACCTCGTTCCGACGACTGGATCGACGGTCCAGGGGCGGGGATTCTTGCATTTCGGTCACGTTGCACCTATTGAGGAAGAAGAAGTGCAGCCTCGATTAGTTCAAGGCATCGTTCAGGGGTCTGACGTATATCGGCGGCGGTGAATCGGAGGATCCGCCATCCGGCCACGGTGAGCAGGTTCTGGCGCTCGCGATCGCGCTTGAAGTCGCCCAGATGCTTGCCATGGTATGCGAATCCATCCACCTCGACGGCCAAGCGGGCGGCGGCAAAGCCAATGTCGATGCGGAACTTGCGGCCTTCGACGGCGCCGGGCAATTCTCGCTCGGCCTGCGGCCAGCGCGCGCGTACCGCATCCCACAGCAGGTCATGCGGGGTTGGACCGGTCGACGTGCGACGCGCACGCGGACGGGCCGGCGCTGCAGGTTTGAGCGGCATTTCTGACGCGACGCGCCACGCACCGCGGCCGAGATCATCCATGGATTTGAAGCGTAACGACATAGTTTTTGCAGTTTAACGTATAACGCGGCGTGATTTCACGCCGTTTTTTACTTTCATTCACGATAAGCCACATTATCGTGAATGCAACAGGATTTCGGCGGGGCGGGTACGCGTTCAGCGACGGGTTACAGAAAGATGGCACCATTTTTAACAGAAAAATGGCGACAGCCAGACGAAGCAAAGCCGCTGAACAGTACAGCGATGCTTCTAGTCGTGAGCAGCATCAATCCAGCCCTGTTTGTATTCTAGACTCGCTGACGCGATTGAGAGTGCCGACTTGTAGCGTCGATTCGATGGCCTTCGACGTCGCGGCCGATCTGGTTTCCATCATCGGCGTGTTCTACGGCGGCCAAGATCACGAAACGATCCTGCACGAGGATCCCAACGACAAAAGCACGGGCGACGAGTGAAAGGGTTGATCCGCGACGAATCGCTTAGCGATCCTCATCTATCGAGCTTTCGGGGGCGGTGTTGTGGTTACTGCACCCGCGACTGCATCCGACGAAAAAGATTTCTGTCTTCGCGGCTTCGGCTTAGGCCTGCTGGGGGATGCATCGCTCGGTTCTCGGGCGGGTCGCATTTGCTGCGCCATCGTCTTGATCTTCTCGTCACGGAGCTCCAGCTCGCGCTGCAGGAGCGCAGCCTCGGTTGTCCGTTGTGAAAGCTGCTCGCGCATCACGTTCATCTGTGCGAGGTGCTGTTCCGCACCCTCCCTCATCTTGATGAGGCTGCCTTCTGCCGCTCCCAGGCGTTGGCGAACGTCTCCCAGCTCCTGTTCAAGAGCTCTCAGTTCGTCACGCTGCCGTTGAGCAAGATCGGCATTCGACTGCCGGATTTGCGCCAGTTCCTTCTGCGCCTTCGCAGTGGTCGTGCGTTCGCGGTCGATCTCCAGCAACGCACGCTTCTCGGCTGCTTCATGGCGATCTTCCGCGCGCCGCATAGCATCGCGCTGCTTTTCGAGCTCGGACGCGAAGTCCTTGCGTGCTGCCGATAGTTCCGCTTCGAGCGCCTGATGCTGTCGCCTCGCTGCTGACAGTTGTCCGGCAAGTGCTTCCTTTTCCGCCCGCTCCGCCGCCAAAACGCGTTCCAGCGAAAGGATGCGCTCCGAGGAGTCATCGAGTACCTCATGCAGACGTTCGACTTGCTGCTTGGCAACCTGCCATTCGCGTTCAGCGCTCAGCGTTGCGGCGTCGGCAGCCGTGACGCGAGCGTCGGCCTCCTCTCGAAATGCATTCAGATTCTCGTGTGCTGCCGCTTGGGCCTCACCCCATAGCCGCCCAACAAGTTCCCCGGCCGCCGCTTTTAGTGTGTCAGGAAGGTCAGGGTGTTCGATGCGGACCCGGCTCTTCTCTCGCAACTCCTCCCAGAAACGCGCCAAGGCTTCCGCCGGCGCAGACATGCTCCCTTTTCTGACGAAGTGATAGAGCTTGTTGGCGGTCGGCGTGATGCCGTAGCGGAAGAACAATAGCGCGCAAGCCTCTCGATACAGCTCTTGAGTGTTCGCCGTCGTGTCGCGCAGCGCGTCGATGGCCTCACGGATTTCGCTTTCAATGTTCATGGCTGCGACTGAGCTTCACAGGACAAACGGCGATGTTTGACGGGAATTTTATAAATACTACAACGTAACACGTATTACTTCCTACGCCCTGCGCCTAAGATTTGACATTATGACTCTAATGTCGAAAAATTGCGGCACGTTCGTGGTTAGGAAATAGTGAGTCCTGGAATCACTCCGAGGACGTGAAAAATGGCTGATTCCCTCTTAGTTCCCGGCCCGTTCGAGGGCCTTCAGCTTCCGTCGGATCTGGATGGCAGTCACGGCCACAACCGTGCCGTCGGCAAAGTTGCCCAGATTGCGGCCGCCAACGACCTGCAAGCCATTCAGGCGTGGCTCGCGCGCTTTGCCGACACCCGGACCACCTTCGACAACTACCGCAAGGAAGCCGAGCGGCTGTACCTTTGGGCGGTGTTCCAGCTCGGACGGCCGATCTCGTCGCTCACGCACGAGGACTTCCTCGTGTACCAGCGCTTTCTCGCCGACCCGCAGCCGCGCGACAAATGGGTTGCCGGTGGGGGGCGCAAGCATCCGCGCGGCGATCCGCGCTGGCGTCCGTTCTATGGACCACTGTCACCGGCGAGTCAGCGCCAGGCGATGGTCATCCTCAACGTGATGTTCGCGTGGCTGGTCCAGGCGGGCTACCTGGCCGGCAATCCGCTCTCGCTCTCGCGGCACCGCACGCGGCGCCCAAAACCTCGCATTACGCGCTACCTTGACGCCGATCTCTGGCAGGAGGTCAAAGCCTACATCGAGGGGCTGCCGTGCGAGACCGATCGCCTGCGTGCGCACTATTTTCGAATCCGGTGGCTCTTCACCCTCCTCTACCTGGGCGGACTGCGGATTTCCGAAGTCGGCTGCAACACGATGGGCGCGTTCTTCTGCCGGCGTGATCGAGACGGGGAAGAGCGTTGGTGGCTGGAAGTGCTCGGCAAAGGCGAGAAGGAGCGGTTAGTGCCGGCAACAAATGAGATGATCGTTGAACTGGCCCGCTACCGGCGAGAGTGTGGTCTTCCGCCCTACCCTACGGCCGCCGAAGACACACCGCTGGTGCTTCCCATTGGCAAATCACGGGGGCCGCTCACCCGAGCTGGGCTACATGCGATCGTGAAAAAAGTCTTCGACGGTGCGGCGGCGCGGCTGCGATTACGGGGCGATGCCTATGCCGCTCGAGCCGACCAGCTCGAGCGGGCCTCAGCGCATTGGTTGCGGCACACTGCCGGTTCGCACATGGCCGACCGGCAGATTGATCTACGCTCGATTCGTGACAACCTAGGCCACGAATCCCTGAAGACGACCAGTCAGTATTTGCACTCGGATGACGATGCCCGACACAAGGAGACGGAGCAAAAACATCGGATTGGTTGGTAGGCCTTGACCGACGCTGAAACCCTCCGTCCAACCAGACGACCACTTAGCGACAAGTCCTCGGCTGGAACAAACATCAATTCCGAGAAACACACGCGCTACTGCTGCCGCTAAGCTGGCTTCAGACCTGGACGGCGGCTCTGGCGCGGACCGAACGGCAGCGCACAACCCGTCCCTCACTTCGCTAAAGCGGTTGGCCTCCACGGACCATTTTTAACTTGGGTATGGGGCAGGCAACCAATATCAATATCCTGGGTAAGAACCTCGGTGATCTCGCGGTTCCCTATGCGCGAATAATTCTGCTGTAGGCCGCCCAGTCGATGGCTGGCACTGTTCCCAATGACTGAAGGCGCGACAACAGGCGGAACAGAAAGAAGATCAGCGCACCTTGCTCTGTCGCGACCAGCAATTCGCCGTCATGAAAATCGAAACTGCCATGCTCCAGTGCACAGCCGCAGTCGAGCTTAGAGATATCCTCTGTGCCTAGGTTGCGGCGAAGCGATTCCCCAAGCCCATCCGCCCAACCGGCACGGGGCGCTAGAAGCCCCGCAAGTATCCGAAATGGTTCCTTGGGCTTGTAGACACCACCGGCATGCGCGATGGATACGGACGTGCGATGCATGCGACGTACCGATGCGGCCTTCTCCTGAGCGTACTCAATGTAGGCCTTGTCGATAGTCGGCTTGCACTCAAACATCGCGTAGACGGCTTCGGCCGGAATGTAACGGTGATTCTTTTGGTCAAGCAAAGTCGGTGTGAAGTGCCGGTCGAATACAACCACGTCAATCTGATCGCTTCGGCCGCCTACGCTGTCGATGACGATGCCGCTAGCAACGTCGTACCGATTGGGTAGGTAGGACCGGAAGATGTCCAGCCAATGCTCTTCGTTGACCGAGCCCATCGTACCGGCATGACTAATGGACTGAGACGCCAGCTCCATCTGACTTCTCAGATTGGTCTGAACCTTGGCAAAGGCGTCACGCAGCCATGACACATCGTTGTCGGGTGCCAGGAGAGCAGTCGAGGGCCTGGAAGTTGGCATAGGCAAGGAATTCAGAGTGAATGTTGGGGCGGCTGCAAGCCGATGGCGCACCCAAGTGCAGAGAACACCTGGGTCTCGTTACGATGTCGTTCATCAGGATAGCGGGAACTTGGGGCCAAACAACTGACGCCAAGCCTTTAGCGCTTCACCGTTCTGGCCCTTGCGCGCCAGGTTGATGGCGTTCGATGCCTCACGGCTTGCCGCCTGGAGCAGCTCCTTGGCTCGGGCTTTGCGTTGTTCATCCATGCCGTTGCTCACGGGAGAGCCTAGACCTGCAGGATCGGGCCACTCATCCTCAATGCGGTCCGCCAATGAGGAAAAGAAAGCCTGAATCTCGTAGTCGAACCGCCCTTGCCAGCCTCCATGTAGGCACTGCAGCGCCATCACCTCAATAAGAAATGATGGCTTCACCGGCTTATCCTTTCCGTGCTTTGCATTGTTGTTCCAGTACTTCACCATTCGCACGAGGCCCTTCCACTCATTGGAGTAGGCCTGATGCGCATCCTTCGCCTCCTGAGCATGAATTTCCGGGTTGGTCTTCATCCATTTGCCGGTGTCGCCATTGGGGATCTCGTAGTTTTCGCCGTCAGCAAAGGCCGGAACCACATCAATACTGAGTACGCGGTAGTCGGTATTGTCGTCGGCATCGACGACCACGCCAAAGTCAACATTGACCGACCTGCCCTGCTTGCGCACTGCGTCCTTTCCGTACTTATCGACCAGCGCATTATGAAAGTCATCAAGTACCACGCTAGGCGCCTTCTCTCGGTATGTCTTCCGCTCCGATTCGGCCAGAACAAAGAATATATCGATGTCCTTCAGTGGCTTCGTCTTGGTGTGCCGAGCATAGGACCCTGTCAGGAAGTCGCGGCTGATGGAAAACCGCGATCTGATGTGTTCGCGCACCTCGGTGTGGCGGTTGCTAGCGTTTTTTTGCTCGCGGTCGTTGAGTTCAAGGCGGCTCTTGAACTTCCTGAAGGCTTCATCCAAGTTCAGCATTAGCGGGTTCTCCAATATGCGGCGCTGCCACCCAGCCCGCTGTGTTCAATCGTCGAGCCAAGGCTCTGCCGGATCATGCCATCGGTCGCACGAAACGAGCCTGCCCCCCAACCGGCAACGGCAGGCCAACCGGGCTTGTTCTTGAGCAAGATGTCGTAGCTCGCGCTGGCCGGAGCGACACCGGCCTTCTTGATGTGGTACCTGAGTTGGTCGGTGTCCGTATAGAACGCACCATCGCTGCTGGACCACTGGTAGACGATGTCGATATCCCAACGCAAAGCCAGCGCGTTGGTCACCGGGTTGTAGACCTCGAGTACGACCTTCTCTAGGTGCTCGCTCGCCAGCCAGGTTCGGATTGCATTGTGCGTGCTCTCCCACACGTTGGTGAGCTTGGTCGGGTCCATGCCGCTCAAACGGATGATGTCCTTCAAGCTCTTGAGCACGTTGTCCGCCACGTACGTCACGGAGTGGGTGTAGGAGTATGCCGATACGGTAGTCATGACTTCCAAAACCCTTCCACATCCAACGTCATCGAATTACTGGCTGCGGCCCGCTCTTCCTTCTCGACGGCAATTCCGGAATTCTTGTCGCGGGCGACGACGCGTGTGCTGTGCTGCGTAAGCGCTGATTGCACCCAAGCCAGATCTTCTTCTGCAACAGGCAGCGATACCTGCCAGTCACCCTTGAGGGCATCAAAGCCGAGCTTTGTCTCGTTGCTGTTAGAGTCGTCCAGCGCGTCGTCATCGTAGCTGCAATAGATACGTGTGCGCGGTCCATCGCAGGTGGCAACGATGGGACTCTCACGCGGACCTTGGTCCGCAATAACACTGCAAGCTACCCCAGCTACTGCTTGGAGTTCCTTGCGCTTTGCGTCGTCCCCGCCGGCAGTTAGCAACTCGACAATCGCGGCCCAAGTAGCCGACGCATCGCGGTGAGGAATGCTGCGGAAGTCTCGCCGAACCACAGTCGTCATTGATGTTCCCCTTTAGCGGCAGCCCTGCTGCTCTGTGCCTTTCGTGCGGCGGCCTCCAGGTCGGCTAGGGTCAGTTTGTTTGGGTCTAACGCGGTTTCCTTGCGCAGCGCCATCGCGTTGACGACGAGCTTGCGCAGCGTCCTGCCGTCGAGACCAGCGGCCGTCTCAGCCACGCGGTCCAACTCTCGACTATCGGCCAGTCTAGCGATGGACGGGAACATCTCGCCGACACTGCTCAGGCATTGGTGCAGAATTTGGCGGGCCGCCTGTGCACCCGGCAGCGGCACCTCGATGACTAGGTCACATCGCGATGTGAAAGCTTGGTCGATGGCCAGCGGGAAGTTGCTCGTCGCCAAGAACAACAATTGCGGATGGGAAGCAGCCAAGGCGTCAAGCTGGACCAAGACGGCGTCGGTCGCACGATGGATGTCGACGGGGTTGGCCTCCAAGCTCATTCGCGTGCGGTCGGCTGCCAGCGTCTCGACCTCGTCCAGCAGCACAATAGTCGGCCCGTTAACCGCCTGTTCGGCAATCGACTGAGAAAACAACTCCCCAACAGCCCGCTGCGTCTTCCCCATAGCCGAGCTTGTCAACGCATGGGGGTCTACTTCTACCAAACGGAACTTTGCCCCCTTCATCAAGGCTGCGACCATGCTGGCCAAGCCCTTGGCCAGCGAAGTTTTGCCCGTACCTGGAGGACCAACGAGCAGAATGACGCCATGCATCGGCAATACGCTGGGCGTTACCTTCGGCCGGAGCGTGTAGTTCAAGACGGCCTGAGCAAGCAGCGTGTCCTTGATGCCATCCCCGACAACGATGCTATCCCATAGCGCAGCCAGTTCGGCATCAGGCAAGGCTCGGACCGAACTGATTCCGCGGGGCAGATCTTGAAACTGGACGTCGTGCAGGGGGACTGGGTTCGTAGGCTTCATGGCGAAAATTCCTAGTGTGAGGTGCATGGTGTCAGCCCACCGCAATGCGAGGCGCAGATTCCGGCGGATGTTCTTAGCAATGATGACGGGTCACACCCACGATTGCCATGATATGTGATCATTCTGATCACGTCAACAGTGTAAGATGAGTTTCAGTCCTGCTCGAGTCGGGCTATCATTACAAAATGATGGAAAGCATGACTGAACGTCGCCAACGCGACCTAGAGCACCTCCCACTAGTTCAGCGCGAGCGTCTCTCTCACATCGACTTCAAGCTGTACTTCTTGGGTGAGCTGCGTCGCGCAGACGTAGTTGAGCGCTTCGAGACAGGGCCAGCCGGCGCTACCCGGGACATCGCGCAATACAGGGAGATTGCGCCCGAGAACTTGGAGTTGGACCCAACTACAAAGGTATATCGACCCACACCGGCCTTCACTCCGCTTTTCGAGCACTCACCGCAGCGGGTGTTAACCGCTTTGTCACAGGGGTTCGGTGAGGGAATTGGGAACCAACTGCAGCCGATGGTCCGGTGCGAGTTCCCGAATGCGCTGAGCCTGCCGAAGATGTCGGTACTCGCGCCAATTACGCGAGCAATCAACAGAGGCAAAGCGATCAGCCTTGGCTATACGTCGATAGAGAGCGGCAAAACCCAACGGGAAATTGTCCCTCTGGCGCTAGTTGATATCGGCATTCGCTGGCATGTGCGCGCCTTCGACCGCCGCAGTCAGCAATTCCGCGACTTCGTTTTCACGCGGATGGCGAACCCGACCGTACTGGAGGACAGTCCGATCGCGAAGGAGGAAACCGTCGAGCACGACGTCCAGTGGAGTCGCATCATCGAGCTTGAACTGATACCCCACCCCGAACATCCGCGACCGGAAGTCGTTCGAATGGATTACGACATGCCGGACGGGGTGTTGAAGGTGAAGGTACGAGCGGCGAATGCAGGCTATATGCTTCGACGTTGGACGGTAGATTGCTCACCCGATCATAGTCTTAGAGGTCTTGAGTACGCGCTCTGGCTGCCAGACCCGTTGGCGCTTTATGGTGCAAGCAACGCCTCCTTGGCTCCGGGCTACAAGGATCCAAGGCCTGACGGGCCCAACAGAACCATCAAGGCCTTGTAACCCTGCAAACGCTCTAACTGAGCGGCGTTTGTGCAGCCGGTGGTAACACGGTTAGCGGTGTGGGCCACTCAAGTGCCACCACGATCGGCAATGTCGGGAGAGTGTTCAATACCGGTCGTTTCGCTGAACTGATGGCACCGTCAGCATGGCCGAGCCCCGGTCGACAGCGAGTGTCCCGAGTTCGCGCAGATTGCAGTCGTTCGGTCCGCAGGAGCGGAACGTCGTTTCGACCGACGAGCCTCCGCACCTACTCGCGCCGCGCACCCCATGCGTCCGACTGAGGCCTGTCCTTCCCCGACTCCGCTCATGCCAACACCGGCCCGAATTACAATTCGAACTTGACCTTACCGAAGGTGGCGGCGCTCCTACATCGTTCGTCGAGCGACCGCACATTGCATCGCCTTCTCCAAGCGGGCGCGACTTGGCGCCCTGAGCGCGTGCAAGCCTGCCCGGCGGGCCATCGCGACGATGCAGTCATCCTCCGGTGTGCCGTCGGCCAAGACATCGCGCGCCAGCGCGACAAGCTCCTCCAAGCAGATTTCGTCGACCGCCCTTGCAGCATCGGCCGATCCCCGGAACACGACGGGTGTTATGGGATCGACGCCATTTGGCCAGTAGAACGTCCCGACGTCTTCCTTGGTGGTCGAGTACGCCTGCGCGGCCAGCGCCTCGATCCGCTCCCTGATGCGCGAACCGGTCCGCAACCAACCGTGGGCGCGGGCGATGCGGCGGGCGAGCACGGAGTCCAACACGGGTCCCTCGACATTCACGACGTGGGCAATCTGCGCGCTCAGCGTAGCGTCATAGGCCGCCTCGAAAAACGCGTCCGGATTGACGGCCGGAACCACCGACGCCGGGTCTGCTTCGACGAAGACGGCGGTCGCCGCAGGTGGCGATGCCGCGGCGTTCCTCGTATATGTCGTGGGGGCGATCTCCGCATCGCGATGACCATTCCAGTTGTCAGCATCCGATGTGGCGCCGTCGGCTGGTGTCCCCGCCGAGTCGGCCTCCTCGGGAGAGGCCGGCGTCGCCTCCGCCTCCGCCTGCTCCTTGACCCGGGCGATCACGGCTTCGGCCACGAGCCGTGATGCCTCTTCTGCCCTCTCCGCCTCCGCGGCGCGCTTGGCGCTGCTCGCCTCGAGGAGTGCGCGCAGGCGGGCATCGAGCGTGTTCAGGGTGCCCTCGGCATCGATCCACCAGTCGGTGGACCAGACCCGCAGGATTTCCCAGCCCAAGCCGCGCAGGACCTGCTCGCGGAGCTTGTCCCGATCGCGGGCCGTGGCTGACCGGTGGTAGGTGGCGCCGTCGCATTCAATCCCGGCGAGATAGGAGCCCGCTGCTTCGGGATGTACCACCGCGAGATCGACGCGGAAGGCGGAAACCCCGACTTGTGTGTGCAGTTGCCAGCCCTTGTGGGCGAGCGCGGCGGCCACTCCCGCCTCGAACGGGCTCTCGAAGCCGCCCAGGCTGCCGCTGGAGGCTTCCGCTAGAGCGCGCGGACCTCGCTCGGCAAACTCCAGGAAGTGCTTGAGATCACGCACGCCCGCAGCCTGGGTGCGAGCAAGATCCATCTGCTCGGCCTTGAGACTGGAGAAGACCCGCAGCTCGTGACGGGCGCGGGTAATGGCCACGTTCAGGCGCCGCTCACCGCCGTCGCGATTCATTGGGCCGAAGTTCATCGAGACTGCACCGGCATGGTCGGGGCCGTAGGTGATCGAGAAGTACATGATGTCGCGCTCGTCCCCCTGGACGCTTTCCAGATTCTTCACGAACACGGGTTCCAGCGCCGTCTCGGCGAAATGGGGTTCGATGGAAGGATCCTTGCGGCGCTCCTCGTCGAGCAGGTCCTCGATCAACGCCTGCTGCTCGGAATTGAAGGTGACCACCCCGATAGTGAGGCCCGACGCGCTGAATCCCGGCGATTTCAGCCGCGCGACCAGGTCGGCGACCAGCGCCTTGGCCTCCGGCTTGTTGATGCGGGCGCCGCCTTTCTCGTACACGCCGCTGACGTGGTGAAAGCTCACCGCTCGGTCCTCGGTGACCGGCGACGGGAAGGTGACGAGCGAACCGCCGTAGTACCGATGGTTGGAGAAGGCGATCAGGCTCTCATTGCGGCTACGGTAGTGCCACGCGAGATTCATGGTCGGCAGGTTGGCCCCCAGGCACTCGTCGAGGATGCTCTCCAGGTCCCCTTCCACATCCTCGTCGTCCAGATCCGACTCGGCACGGTCGAAGAAACTGGTCGGCGGCAGCTGCTTCGGGTCACCGACCATGACGACCTGCTTGCCGCGGGCGATCGCACCCACCGCATCCCATACCGGGATCTGCGATGCCTCGTCGAAGACCACGACATCGAAGGCGCAGGCATCGGTGGCGAGGTACTGCGCGATCGACAGTGGGCTCATGAGCAGGCACGGCGTGAGCTTGGGCAGCGCGGCCGGAATTCGCGACAGCAGCTCGCGAAGCGGCATGTGCCGTTTCTTCTTGCTCATCTCGTGGCGCAGGATGCCCCACTCCGAGTTGCGAGTGACGCTCTCCTGGGTGGGGAGCTCCGCGCACAGCGCGGCGCGGATGCTGGCCCGCGTCAGCGCGGTGAAGCGGTCGTCGAGCGCCCGGAAGTCGTCGATGCGCTTCTCGTGCTCGGCCGAAACAAAACTGCGGATCACGGGCTCTTCGTCGACCACCGCGTTCAGCCACCAGCGGCTGTAGTTGGTTTCGAAGGCGCGACGCACGCTCCCTTCGGCAACGGAGCCCTGCTCGATGCCCGCCACGAGCGACGTCAGGCTCTGCGCCACGGCCTGGTCGCGCGTCTTGCGCCACGCGCACCAGGCGTGAAGACGGTGCTCAGCGTGGATGATGGCCGCGCAGCGCGCCATGAGCTCGTCGAGTGCTCGCTCGCCGAATTCGTTCTTGGTGCTGTCGGAGAAGTACCCGGCGCCTGCGAGGTGGTCGATAGCCGGTTGTAAGCAGCCCCATGCCTCGAGATAGGTATTGCCGGATTCGGCGATCGCGCCGCCGGCAGCCAGCAG
This sequence comes from Aromatoleum evansii, assembly GCF_012910805.1. Lineage (GTDB taxonomy): Bacteria > Pseudomonadota > Gammaproteobacteria > Burkholderiales > Rhodocyclaceae > Aromatoleum > Aromatoleum evansii. The sequence continues at coordinate 27,728 of NZ_WTVK01000008.1, read as the reverse complement.
GGCATTGCCCTCCCCGATGAGGCGCTCGAGCGGCGCCTTGACCGCGCTGATCTGCTCCGGTGTGCTCGCTAGGCTCGCCACCGCGGCCGAAATCGCGCTCTGGAACTTCAGGGCCTGTTCGACCTCGTCGATGCGGGTCTTGAGGCCGTTCCACAGCCCAGCCGTGAGCTCTCGCAGGTCATCGTAGTCGGCAAGCTGACGTTCGAGCTCGGCGCGCTCATGCAATTGCCGAAGATCGTTCGCCAAAACGGCGCCGCACGCGCCCTGGGCCACCGCCTCGTGATCGCCGGACAACCGCCCCGATTCCCGCACGTCCGGCACGGCGGCAAGGAAACGGAGTGCGGCAGCGAGATGATCGGTGTGGGTTTGCAGGCCACCCCATAGGCCGCTGGTGGCGGCGCCGAGGTGATCCAGCGCTTTCAGCTCGCCATCGAGCGCCCGCAGCTCCCGCAGCTGGGCGAGCGCCGTGGCCATGCGCTCGCCACAGCGCCCTTCGGCGATGGGGTCGAAGCCACTATCGTCCCACGGCTCCTCGTTCCGTGCGGCATGCAGCGCGCCTTGAAAGCTCAGCGCGCACTGGGCGAGCTCCGCACGTGTCCGCAGGCCGGCCCAGACGCCGTCCGTCGCAGCACCGATTTCGAGGGCGGCGACCTCGGCACGCAGCGAGCGGATCCGGACGAGCGCGCGCAAATCCTTCGCCACATCGGGCTCTCCCTCACCGGCGACGGCGCCATCCAGCAGCTTGCGGATGCGGCGCTTCCCAAGCCACGACAGGGGCCAGATCGCCTTCTCCGCCTTGGCCCATTCGCGCTGGAGCTGGCTCACGTTGAGTAACTCGACCCCTTCGCCGTACTGCACCGAGAGTTGCTTCGTCGCCTGGAGCATCTCGTCCAGAAGCCCGATGCCTTTCCGCAGCTCATCGGCCACGTCACTTGCCCACGGCTGGGGGATCTGGGCCAGTGTCTTCCGGCGTTGTTGCAGGAGCTGCAAACCCTGCAGGCATGCGGCAACCACCCCCTCCGGCCATTGCGGTGAGAGCGCGTCATTTGCAGCCCGGTGCCGGGCCAGGAGCGCGGTACCGGCCTGCAGCCGTTCGCCGATCGAGCGCGCATCGGCCCGTAACACGAAGCGCCAGTCGCGCCCCGCGGCATTCGGCAGGGTACGAGCGAGTACGGCCACGGCCCCACGGGTCCTGCGGTCCAGCGTGATTGGCGAAAGTCCGATCGCCTGCAGGAATCGCTCAGCGGCCTGCTCGACCGCCGCGGCCACGGAAACGACAGCGCGCGCCGCATCGAGCACGGCTTGCTGCCAATTGGGTGACCAGTCGCCATGCGCGATGGGCGCCAGCGGATTGTTGAGGAGACGGTCATACCCGACCGCCCGGGCGTTTACTTCCAGACGGTCGGCGATGTCGCGCAGCGTTTCCAGGGCGGCAACGTCATGCAAGCCCGGCGTGTTCCAGGACATGGCCAGGGCGGGCAGATTCGCCCCATCGACGATGCGACCAATCGCTTCGAAGATCGTCATGCCGTTTCGGTGCCGGTAATGCAATCGCTCGACATAGGCGTTGAGTTCGCTGCGCAGCCTGTTCAGCCGCGCCGCCTCCGTGCGCCATACTTCGGGATCGACTTCGCCGCGGGCCTCCCAGGCACGCTGGAGCTGGGCCAGTACATCGAGCTTGCGGGCCTTGCTGGAGTGCAACTCGAGGCAGAACTCCCCCAGGCCGACCTCCCGCAGACGGCGGTACACCACGTCGAGGGCGGCGATCTTCTCGGAGACGAAGAGTACGCGCTTGCCCTCGGCCAGGCACTGCGCGATGAGGTTGGAGATCGTCTGGCTCTTGCCGGTCCCCGGCGGGCCGATCAGGACGAAGTCCTTGCCGCGGGCAGCGGCCATGACTGCCGAAAGCTGCGAGGAGTCGGCCGGGAGGGGGCAGAAGGTCTGCTCCGGCGCGAAATCGTGATCCAGGCGCTTGGGATTCGGGAAGGCCACGCCCGAGGGATAGGGCTCGCGGGGCGTGTCGATAAGGTGACGCACCACCGGATTCTCGCGTAGTTGATCGGTGCGCTCGGTCAGATCCTTCCACATCAGGTACTTGGCGAAGGAGAACATCGCCAGCGCGACGTCTTCCGTCACCTCCCAACCCTTGATGTCCTTGATCGCCTGCGAGACCGTCCGCCAGATGGCGGCGACGTCGAGACCGGCCTCGTCCTTGGGGAGCTCGCCCTCAGCAACGCCGAGATTGAGTTTGAAGTCTTGGCGTAGCATTTCGATGAGCGTCGGATTGAACCGTGGCTCGTCGTCATGGAGGGTCAAGGTGAAGCCCGAACGGACGCTCTTGCGGTTCAGCGTGACCGGCACGAGGATCAACGGCGCGCGGTAGCGCTGGCCGGCTTTGTCGTCGCGCGTCCAGGACAGGAAGCCCAAGGCGAGGAACAGCGTGTTGGCGCCGCCTTCCTGCATGGTGTTACGGGCTGACCGGTACAACTCGACCAAGCGCGCGTCCAGCTCATCCTGCGCGAGACCGACGAACACCTCACATCGCTTCAGGGCGTCGAGGGCGTGCGCCCGGCGCAGGTCCTCGCGCTCGCGCGCCTCATAGATCGCCTGACTGCGCGGGTCCGAACCGTCCATGAGGTCGGGCCGCGCCAGGAGCTTGACGGACTGTCCCCCGGCCAGGAGGTCCTCGAACGAGGACGGATCGGGCGCGTCGAGTCGCAGCGATTTCTTTCCGGCCCTGAAGTTCAGCAGGTTGTTACGCAGCGACAAGTCGAGGAGCTTCCGCTGCCAGCGTGCGAGTCGATCCTTGGGATCGAGCGTGGCCGGATCTGCCTCGACGGTGATGTCTTCGTCGGGCAGATCCGGAGCATCTTCGACCGGAAGCTCGACCACAGGGGGCGGCTCGGCCGGGGCAACGGCGACAGGCTCCTCGTGGCTTGCCAGTGGTTTGATCCGCTGCAGGCGGGCACGACGGATATCCACCGCAAGCTCGAAGCCTTCTTCCTTCTCCTCGGAAATCTGCTGTTCGCCGAGCCGGGCGGCTTCGGAAAACAACGGTGCGGGGCGTTGGGTAACGACCGTCGTTTCAAACAGCACGAGCTCTTTAAGCTTGACGCGCTTGCGCAGTGCGGTGACATCGTCGACTACCGTGGTTGAGAACTCTTCGGCTTTGAGCCAGACCCCGGTGAAGGCATGCCCCTTGGTGAAGATCAGTAGCGGATTCAGGCCCGCCTGTTCGAGGGCCGAGCAGAAGAGCAAAGCGAGATCGAGGCAGGTCGCCAACCCGGACTCGGCGATCTGCGCCGGACCGCGCACCTTCTGCCCGGCGTGTTCGAAGCTCGCCGGCGGCAATGCATAGTCGAGGCCCATCGCCGCAACTGCGCTCCAGATGCCGGACACGAGCTCCCACGCCCGTTTCGGGCCACCGTTGTAGCCGTCCAGTGCCGGATTTCGACCGTTTTTACGGAGAATCTCAGCCGCCTGCTTCAGCAGGCGCTCGACGGCCGGCTCGTTTGGCTGGACGAACGCCGCCACAAGGTCCGGTAGATGGGACAGCCCGCCCCACTGATTGCGCGGCAGAAGTTCGACGATGCAGTCGCGGCGAGCCAGTTCGTCCGGGATATCGCCAGCGCGTCGCAGTCCAAACGATAGCGTGGCCTTCTCGGCTTCGGTCAGGCGCGACAGCAGCCCGCCATCGAGTTCCACGTCCAGGTCGGTGACGTGATACCGACTACCCGCGGCGACGGCGTCGATCCGCCAGAGCTTCGGTTTAAGAAAGGCCGGGGCCGATTCGAGGCGAAGCTCGAGACCGGTGATGGTCTCGGCAGCGTCATTCGCGACGCTGAGCTCTCGCAGCAGCGGGACTGCGTTCTGGAAGTCCGCAAGATTCAGCTTCGCGACCAACGTTGCATCGATGTGATGCGCGTGGTCTACAGAGGCAGTATTGCCTTGTGCCTGCCGCTCTTCCATTTTTTCCCTCCGCCGAGTTGAGCCGCTGGCGCGGCACTCTTCATTTGCTGGCTGCCTTCCGTGCCCCCTGGGCCAGGGTCCGACCTTGCACGTCCAGATGGCAAGACAGGTGCTTTTATCATACTGATATGCGAAGGGCGAGTTGCGTCCGTCACGGCAAGCACGACATTGGCGTGCAACAGGGCGATGGGCTGTTCAGCAGCGTTGGTCGGTGATGACCGGGGCCGCTCATCGCTGACCTCCTGCTGCTTCGATAGGGCCGCGGCGTGGGCAACGGGCGCTGCCGGCTTATCTCCTTGCACGTCCAGCACTGTGACCGTGGGCGCGAAGATTTCATTCGAGATCGTGCCAGCCTTGTGATTGAGCAGGTGCGCTTTGGATCACGACGCTTGCACATGTTAGTTCGCGTCAAATTCTTGCGAAACATAGTTCGCAAGAATAGAATATTCAACCGACCCCAGTCAGAGGAGTCCCCGCCATGCTTGAACAACTTTCCAATCGCCTCATCGGGTATCGCGTCAAAGCTGCACGCGAGGCCGCCGACTGGAATCAGGAACGACTGGCGGAGGTGCTCGGGCTCAAGGATCGGCAAAGCATCTCCGACATCGAAAACGGCAAGCGTCGCCTCCACCCCGATGAGCTGGTCACGCTGTCGGATGTCCTGGAGCGCGACGTGGAGTATTTCCTGGATCCCTTCGCCGTGGTCGGTGAAGCCGAGTTTTCCTGGCGGGCGTCACCCGCGCTTCCCAAAGACCCTCTGGACGATTTCGAACTGCACGCCGGTCAGTGGATCGGTCTGCTGCGTTGGTTGCGCGAAGGGGAACAGGGTCGGGTCAATCCGCTCAAGCACAGCCTGCGACTGACGACGCAGTCTACGTTTGAAGAGGCAATCGCCCGCGCGGAAGACTTGGTTCAGGCCCTGAATTTGGGCAAGGTGCCGGCCGAACGTCTGATCGAGAGCATCGAAGACAAGCTGGATATCCCGATCCTGTTCGTCGACACAGTCACGACCCCCGAGGGAGATTCGATCTCGGGTGCGACGTGCCATCTGCAGGACCTTGGGGTCATCCTGATCAACCGAAACGAAAGTGAAGCCCGCCGCTTTTATGACCTGGCTCACGAACTCTTTCACGCGCTGACGTGGGACGCAATGCAACCGGAACACCGCGAATCGAACTCGTATGAAGAGCGTGGCCGTACCCGGCGTATTGAACAACTGGCCAATAACTTTGCCGCTGCGTTGCTCATGCCAACTGCCTCGCTTGAGCATCTCATCGATAAGCGCCACATCAACGATACCGACCATCTGGCTGATATCGCTGCAGAACTGCGTGTTTCGCCAATGGCGCTTGCGTGGCGTCTGTACAACATGAAGTGGATTGGCGAGGAGACTCGCGATGCGCTGAAACAGGAGCGGCAGCGCCCAACGACATCGGGCACCCCCAAGCGACTGTCCGTCAGTTTCGTCACCATGCTGCATGCAGCCATCGACAAGGGGCGCCTGTCGGTCCGCAAGGCTGCTAAGGCGCTAGGCATGACCCTGCCACAGTTGGCCGACCTTTTTGCTGAGCACTCACTGGCAAGCCCCTTCGAACAGTAAGAGGTTGTCGCAGATGAGCAAACGCCGCGTCTTCGTCGACACCAATGTCATCCTGGAGGCGTTTCGCACGGGCTGCTGGACGGCAATCTGCCAGCACTATGCCATCGAAACCGTCGAAAAATGCATCGAAGAAACCCAGACCGGCGACCCCACTGAACCCGGTCGAATCGTCGTTAATCACGATGAGCTCATCAACGGGCTTGCTGCCCGGCACGCGGTCGGCAAACGCGACCTTGCGGTCTTCGCTTTGCAGCATCCTGAATGTCAGGCACTCGACGATGGCGAACTTCACCTGCTCGCCTGGTTGAATGCACAAGGGTTACTGCCTCATGTCCTCGTGCTGGTGTCGACGGCTGACAAGGCCGCCATCGTGGCGACAGGACGGCTGGGCGGTCTCGACTCCCTGGTCTCGCTGGAGCTCCTTGCACAAACCTCGGGGGTCGCCCGGGGGCAAGTCAGCAGCCTGAAGGAGCACTATCGGAACGGTTGGCTTGACGAAATCAAGGTCAAGGTCCGATTTGGGATGATTCCCTAAGTCCTATTTTTTACACGTATGCCGGCAATACCCGAGCGTCCGACGCCGCCTGCGAACCCCAGCAATGCACGAATTGCCGCGCCCCGCGAACCGGTTTTCTGCCGCGGTTGCATGGCCACGACCTATTGCTCCGCGCCGATACTCTCGCCCACGAGATCGAAGACATGTCCCATGCGGCACGCCTTCGTGTCGAGGTAGGCCGCGTTGTACGCGTTTCGTCCGCTCGGCAATACCACCCGCTCGACGACTTGGAATCCCATTGCGGTCAAGGCATCGGTCTTCGCCGGATTGTTCGTCATCAGGCGAAGTCGCCGCACGCCGATATGTGTAAGCATCGGCCCGCAGACCGCATATTCCCGGGCATCGGCAGAAAAGCCCAAGCGTAAATTGGCATCCACGGTATCGGCGCCGCAATCCTGCAGACCATACGCCCTGATTTTATTGTGGAGCCCGATACCCCGCCCCTCCTGGCGCAGGTAGAGCAGCGCGCCCCGGCCTTCGCTGCCGATCCGTTTCAGTGCGCTGCGCAATTGATGGCCACAGTCGCAGCGCAGGCTGAACAAAGCATCGCCGGTTAGGCATTCCGAATGGATACGCGTGAGGACCGCCCCTGCGCCGGCGACCTCGCCCAGTGTCAGAACGAGGTGCTCCTTGTGCACCGAATCGACGAAACTGTGTGCGACGAACGTGCCCCAACGCGTGGGCAGTCGGCTCGAGGCGATGAAACGCACGCGACGCTGGGCCGTGCCGCTGACGTCGCACCCCCGGTCCGCACCGCCCGGTGCCGCCCTTTGTTCCGGTTCCTCGATAGCAAGCTTCTGGAACATCGTCCTCTCCCCTACCAAGCGGTTCGCATCGATAAGTCGATCGCCTTGACGTCCTTCGTGATGCTTCCGATGGAGATGCGATCCACGCCGCTTTCCGCCACCTCGCGCAAGTTGTCGAGCGTGATTCCGCCTGACGCTTCGAGCTCGGCCCGCCCCGCCGTGATGGCGACCGCGTGGCGCATTTGCTCGACACTGAAGTTGTCGAGCAGGATCAGCTTCGCGCCGGCGGCGAGCGCCGCCTCAAGCTCCGCGCGGTCCTCCACTTCGATCTGCAACGGGATTTCCGCCGGTGCAATTTCCGCCGCGGCGCTCAATGCCTGGGGAATTCCTCCCGCCACCGCGATATGGTTCTCCTTGATCAATACCCCCGCGTAAAGTCCCATGCGGTGGTTGTGTCCGCCGCCGACCCGTACCGCGTACTTCTGGGCCAGGCGCAGCCCCGGCAGCGTCTTGCGCGTGTCGTAGATGCGCGCCCTCGTTCCGGCGACCATCGCCACATATCGCCGCGTCGCGGTCGCGGTGGCGGAAAGGGTCTGCAGGAAATTGAGCGCGGTGCGCTCGGCGGTCAGCAGCGCTCGCGCGTTGCCGCGGATCTCGCACACGACGTCCCCCGGCGCGACCTCCTCCCCCTCCTTCGCGCGCCACCGAATCTGGACGGCCGCGTCGAGTTCGCGGAAACACTGCTCGAACCAAGCCCCCCCGCACACCACCGCTGCTTCGCGGCTGATCACGATCGCCTGGGCCTGGCGCTCCGCCGGCACCAGCATCGCCGTATAGTCGGCGCCGCCGATGTCCTCCTCGAGCGCGGCGCGGACGCAAGCTGAAGTAAGCAATTCGAAGTCTCCATCGTTGGTCATGAATATCGGTTCCAGCCACGCCCCGTCAGATGGCAACCTCGGGATTCAGCGTGTAGCGGCCGGTCAGGGTCGCGGTGCCCAACAGATGCGGACGAACGGCCGCGATGACGTCGCGTGCGCCGAAGATTCCCGCCACCGGGCAGGTCGGCGTGTCCAGCGCGTACAACGTGAACACGTAGCGATGCGGAATTTCGTCGTTCCACGGCGGACATGGCCCGTCGTAGCCGAAATACTGTCCGGCCATGCGCTCGTCGCCGGCGAACCACTGCGTGTAGTCATTGAGCCCCTGACGGGTACCATGCGGCGCCTGCGGCCCGGATTTGCCGCCGGGGACGACCGCGTCCGAGAATTCCCCCTTCCCAATGCCCTGCAGATCGGGAGGCACATCGACCAGAGCCCAGTGATACAGGTCGATCCGCGGCGTCCCAGCCGAAACGATGCGCCCTTCCTGGTTGAAGTCGTCAAGCACGGAGGGGACATCCGGGTCGTGACAGATGACCACGAGCGATCGCGTTCCCGCGGGGAGATCGCTCCATGCCAAGTCGGGGTTGAGATTCCGTGACAGGACGATGCGCGACTCCGGGTGATGCACCGCGAATGCGCATTCGTCCGGGATTCTTCCATCGACCTGAAAACAACTACTTGTCAAGCGCATGACATCTGCCTCCCCTCGTGAATAAGAACCGGGTCGATGACCCGACGACCATCGAGATAACGCACGCGCACCAACCCCTGATCACCCACCCGTACTCCCCCGATAGAGCCACGGGCGTAGCACTTTCGTAATCGCGGGCATAACGACATAGGTCAGCACGAGCACCGCGATCGGCACGAGCACCATCGTAGCAACATAGACCGGTAGCCGATCGAGCACGGGCCGTAACACCATCAACATCGGCGTGATCGTCAGATACACGCCGATACTGCTGGCTATCATCATCTTGTGACGCGGCGGAGCCATTGGCTGGGACGGAACCGCGGTCCCCGGCGGCTCGAACCATGTCTCCAGGCCAATGGCGCGTTCGATCAGCACTGGTTCACTCTCCACCGATTCCAGCCGCTTCAGCACCTTCTGGCGCTGCGGCGATTCCTCCCAGTGACGCAGATTCCGGGAGCTGTCGAAGCGCACGAGAATTCGATACGCACGTTCGCCCTCGCGGCCGGGTTTGAGGATCAGCGTTCCGAGGTTGCCCGGGAAGGCGCGCGCGGCGCGGAGGGCCCCCTCCATCAGCGACTCCCACTCCCTCTCCCGCCCTACTCGCGGGACTCGTGTGATCATTAGCGTCACCGGATCGTTGAACACGCTTACCTCGGTAGACTTTCGGGCCTCCTCAAGCGACGGCCACCGGTCACTTCGACGGCGCGTCGCAGCCACTCTTGCCCCGCAAGTTGCCGCGCAGCACGATCCACGCGCCGATCCCCGCCGCGACGGCCGAAGCCAATTGAACCTGATGCGAAGGGACCATCAGGCCGACGCCGGCGACGAAGAAGCACAGCCGATGCGTGCCGCGCAGCCGCCCCTTCCAGTAGCCCTCGGCCGCGAGGCACAGGCAGGCGACGGCCATCGTCACCGCCGCGCCGGCGAGCACCAGCTCCAACGGCGTGCCGGACAGAAGAACACCGGTTTGGTAGACGAAGGCGAAGGGAACGACGAACGCGGTCATCGACATTCGCACCGCCGCGAGGCCGACCGCGAGGGGATTCGCGTGGGCGATCGGCGCGGCCGCAAACGCCGCGACGGCGATCGGCGGCGTCATCGCCGACAGGCTCGCGTAATAGACAAGGAACAGGTGCGCGGCGAGCACGGACACGCCGAGCTTCGTCAGCGCCGGCGCGACCAGCACCGCCGCGAGAATATAGACGCTCGGGGTGGGCATGCCCATGCCCAGGCATAGCGTGACGACGGCCGCGACCGCCAACGTCAGAAGCAGGTTGGACCCGGCGATCAGGAAGATCAAATCGGCGACCTTTGCGCCCAGGCCGGTCATCGACAAGCCGCCGACGACCAGTCCGGCCGCGGCGCAGGCAGCCACGACCGGCACGACCCGCAGGGTCGACTCCGCCAGGATCTCGTAGAAGGCCGTGAAACCGAGACGCGTGTCGCGCCTGGACATCGCCACCGCGATCACGGCGAGCGTGCCGAACGCGGCGACGAAATTGGGCGAGTATCCGACAAGCAGCGCGACCACCAGAGCGATCAACGGAACGGCGAACATTCCGCCGCGCCGCATCGTCTCGCCGAACGCGGGCACCGTTTCGAGTCCGGTAATTCCCGCCTTGAGCGAATACAGATGCACCTGCAGGTATACGCAGAAGTAGTAGAGAAAGGCCGGCACAATCGCCGCGACGGCGATCTCCGTGTAACGGATGCCGGTGAACTCGGCCATGATGAAGGCCGCCGAACCCATCACCGGGGGCAGGATGGATCCGCCCGTCGAGGCCGCAACCTCGATCCCGCCGGCCATCGCGCCGGAGTAACCGAGCCGCTTCATCATCGGGATCGTAATCGATCCGGTCGTGACCACGTCGGCCGTCGGGCTTCCGGAGATCGTGCCGTAGAGGCCTGACGACACGACCGCGACCTTCGCTGGGCCGCCGGGGCTCTTCCCGCTCAATGCGGAGGCCGCGTCGAAGAAGAAGTCCCCGCCGCCGGTGCGCGAAAGAAACGTTCCGAACAGGCCGAACAAGAAGACGTAGGTCAGTGCGACCCGGATCGGGGCTCCGAAGATCCCGTCGGTCGTGAACGCGAGCACGTCGAGAAAGTGGAGATAGTCGATCTCACCGTGGCCGAATGCGCCCTGCAGCTGATGGCCCCAAAGATTGTAGGCGAGGAACGCCAGCACGATCGACGTGAGGCCGGGCCCGACCGTGCGCCGCGTTGCCTCGAGGGTGACGAGCAGCAATCCGCTGCCACAGACGACGTCCCACGGAGTGAGTTCATCGAGCAGCGTGATGCGGGTGACGATCCGCTCATTGTGGAACCAGAAGTACGCCGAAATGGCAAGGCTGGCGGCGGCAAGAAGCAGATCCGAGGCCGGCACGCGGTCGCGGCTCGACGCAGCCGTCGCGCCGGTGGTCAGGAAAACCAGCGCGAGCATCAGCCCGAGAAATACGATCGTCATCGAATAGATCGGCACCATCTGGATCGTCGTCACCCACACGATCCCGAGCGCGATCAGCGCCGCCAGGGGTTTGAGCAAGTGCCCGGCCCAACTGGCCGGATCGCGGCGGGCGCCGGTCGTCAGGAATCGGCTTAGAAACGAAAGGCTCATAGTGGACACGTTCAGTTCTCCGCATGGCATTCACGTCCTGAAGACCCGCGACGAAGATCGATCGACCGGGGCGCGTCGAAGCGAACGAAACGCGTATACCGATGGGGTCGGGGCTACAGGCAGACGTGAATCGCCCGGCCCCGCAGGGCCGATGACAGTCCGTGACCCTTGCCCGGTTATGTCGGCAAGGACCGGGTGGGCGGCGCGCATCGACCGCCCCGGTGCTGACTCGTCCTACCTATTTCAGCAGGCCCGCTTCCCGGTAATAGGCTTCCGCCCCCGGGTGATACGGGATGACCTTCTGGCTCGCGAGGAACTCGGGCGTGATCACCTTCAGGCTGCTGTGCGCCCCCTGGAGGCGCTCGATGTGTTTGTGCAGCGCGCCGGCGAGATCATGCGCGACCTTGTCGTCCATCCTGCTATTGACCGCCAACACGGCGCCGAGTGCGACGGTCGGGACATCGACGGTCTGCCAGGGATAGCTTCCAGCCTTGATGACGAAGGGCGCAACGTGCAGCTCTTGGGACAGATTGTTGATCACGCGCTCGGAAACCGGCAGCAGAACGAGCTCGACGGCGTCGCCGGCCTGGACGATGAAACTGGTCCGGACGAACACGCCATTCGCGAACATGTCGATCCTCTTGTCCTTCATCAGATCGCCCTGCTCATCGGATGCTGCGTAAATGATGTCGCCACCCCAATTCCTGATGTCGTCCACCGTCACACCGATCGCCTTGAACATCGCTACCGCGACATGCTCAGTGATGTTGCCCCGCTTGTTGAAGGCCACCCGCAGCGGCGGTTTCTTTACCGCGATATCGTCGAAGCTGTGGATGCCATATTTTTCCGCAAACGCCTTCGTGATGACCATCTGCATCGGCGCCCAGTTGTATAGCAGTGCAATCGCCCGCAGGCTGGTAATCGGCTTGGGGAAGGGCTTCGCACCGAGATTGGCAATGTGCAATTCGACGTCGTGCGCGATTCCCAATTCGACTTTGCCCTGATCGATCAGCGCGATATTCGCGAGCCCCCCGCCGGAGGTCTGGTAGGTGATGGTCGAGCCCGGAAAGCTGTCCTTGACCGCGCCGTCGATACCCATGCCGATCATGGTCCACAGTCCGCTCGGACTCGCGCCGGATAGGGTCATCTTGTACGATTCGGCCGATACGCCCAGGCTCGCAAGCGCGAACGCCAGGCCGCAAATGATGATGCGCAACATGTCTGTCTCCTCCTTGTAGTCGCTTCTGAATCACTAGCAGCGTCGGAGCGGGGTCCCGATCAAGGACTTATCTTTGTTGTGGTTTCATCGCGTTTCCTTGCCCGGATTATCAGGACTGCGTTTGTCGCGATCAACGCAGCCGGGCTCGCCCGACCGAAATAAGGTTCCACGAATTGGACTCGTGTCCTCGTCCGGCCAACCCGGTTTTTCCGCGACCCCGCCGGGCCGGGGGCGGGCGCCCTTGCCCGTGCTCACGGACCTCGCGGGCAAGGGCGTCGCCGCCGCGAGCCGGCGCGCCTCATTGAAAGGCGCCCTTGCCCTGATAGGCCGCATATTCCTCGCCGGACAGGCCGAGGAGCTCCTGGAACACGTAGGCATTGTGCTGGCCGATGCCGGGGGCGGCCGCGGTCACCTCGCCGGGAGTGGCGGACAGATCGAACGCCGAAAAATAGCAGGCGACATCGCCGATCCCGTCATGCCGCCGACGACGCCAGATGCGTCGATACGCGAGTTGCGGGTCGCGGAACAAATCGGCGATCGTGTTGACGGGATAGGCGTGAACCCGTGCGGACTGGAGCCGCCCGGCGGTCTCCTCGGCGCCCCGCCACCGCAGGCCTGCGGCAATGAGCTCGTCGAGATCGCGGAGGTTTGCCTGGCGCGAGTCGAGCGTCGCGAAGCGCCTGTCGGCGCGCAGTTCCGGGAACCCCAGCGTCTCGACAAGGCGCCCGAATTCATCGTCCGACCAGCACGACAGCGCGAGCCAGGCGCCGTCGCGGCAGCGGTACGCGTTGTGCGGTGCGGCGCGGGGATCGCGGTTGTCGGCCCGTTCGGCGACGCGCCCGCTGACGTGGTAATCAAGCAGTGCGCCGGCGACGAACATCAGGCCGCTTTCATATTGCGCCAGGTCGATCCACGCCCCCTGCCCGGTTCGCCGCTGACCGTCGAGCGCGGCCAGCACCGCCGTCGCCCCCAGGGTCGAGGCGATGAAGTCGATGTAAGGGCCGTAGAGAAGCATCGGCGGGCCGTCCGGCGTACCGGTGAGGCCGCAGAACCCGGCAAGCGCCGACAACTGCGAGCCGAAGCCCGGCGTGTGCGCGCGCGGACCGGTCTGGCCCATGTTGCAGCTCGAGATCATGACGATGCCCGGGTTCAATCGTCGCGCCGTCTCGTAGCCCAGTCCGAGCCGGTCCATCACCTCCGGACGCATGTTCTCGACGACGATGTCGGCCCAGCCGACGAGTCGTTTGGCGAGGTCGATGCCGGCCGGCGTCTTCAGATCGAGCGTCACCGCGTGCTTCGAGTCATTGAGGATCGCGAAGCAGCCGCTCCGATCCGGTCCTGGCTTGCCGTCCTTGAAGGGCGGATATTCGGTGCGGAACCCGTCCGGACGTTGATGCGACTCGACGTGCACTACGGTCGCACCGAACGTCGCGAGCATCTTGCCGATATGGGGTCCGGCCGCATACGCACCGAACTCGGCCACCTTGACCCCGTCGAGGGCTTGAGAAATCGCGCTCATACGAATTGCCCCTCCGTCGCCGCCGTGGCGGCCTTCGCCCCTTCCGCGGCCACGCCGCATTCAGCGAGCAAGCTTGCGACATCGATCTCCGTGCCGGGCCGATGGCGCAGCGGCTGACGCACCCGATCGACGATCGCGAAACTGCCGCAATGTCGCTGGGGGGCGCCGTCGGGCCCCGGCAGGTCCTGCCAGAACGCTCGGGCGCCGAGTTGCGGGTCGGTCGCGATGTCCTGCACGGTGGAAACGGGGTAGCCGAGCATTTCCCGTCGACTCGCCTGCTCGAGAAAGTCCCGCTTCGCGAGGCGAAGAAAGAACTCGGCGATCGGGCGCTCCATGTCATCGACGTCTTGCTGACTCGCGAGCTTTGGATCGAAGCGCATCCAGTCGATCTGCGCCAGCACCCCGAGCTCCACGCCGCACTCGCGCATCCACTCGACGAGTCGGGCGTTGGTGCGCCGTCCGGCCGGCCCGCCGTACAGGACGAAGTTCACATAGCCGTCCGCGCAGGGCCAGAAGGCGCGAAAGCGCGCCCCCTTCACCGAACGGCCGCTGACAAACGCGCCGGCACGGGTCGGATTCGTCCCTTCCATGTCCCAGAACGCCGGGGCGTGCGACAGCGCGAGGATCACGGCGGCCTGGGCCGAGACGTCGACGCGCTGGCCCTGACCGGTCGCGGTGCGGTGGATCAGCGCGGTGAGGGCGCCGACCGCCGCCTGCGCGCCCGCCCAGCTGTAGGACTGCGGCACCGTGACGCGCAGCGGTGTCTCGCCCGGCTCGCCGGCGAGCGACATCGCGCCGCCTGCCGCCATCAATTCGAGGTCCGAGGCGAGCCATTCGGCGCGTGGGCCGTCCGTGCCGAACGGCGTCACCGACACCTGGATCAGGCGCGGATTGCGCTGGCGTAACCGGGCGGGGTCAAGCCACGCGGCCGCCGGTTCGCCCGGCAGAACCGACTCGATGAGAATGTCCACATGGTCGATGAGCCGGTCGAACTGCGATCGACCTTCGGACGTTTCCAGATCGAGCCGGAGCAGACGCTTGTTGACGTTGTAGGCCTGCCAGTCGGGGGCGTCGATGGCGACGCCGGGCCCCTCCACCTTGATGACATCGGCCCCGAGATCGGCCAGCAACCGCCCGGCCAACCAGCCGACGCGGTTGCTGAGATCCAGGACGCGGTATGCGCTTAACATGGGTGCGCTCCTTTTCGTCCTGGGGGCTGCTTAACGCCCGGTGCGAGCCAACGACAGGACCCAGCCGGCCATGCGCGACTTCATCTTCTCGATGTCCTTGGCACCAAAGAAGTTCTCCGGCTTGACCAGATCGACGCCATACACCGGACGGTGGAAGTCATTCTCGTAGCCGTACGGCACCGTCGCGTCGATCCCCATCCCGCCCTCGAACTGCGTGTTCGACGCCGTCCACTGCTTGTCGCCCGACGTCATCCGTTCGGCCGGCATGAAAGTCTGGCCCCGCCCGCCGGGCAGCGGGTTGAGAATGTCCGTCTGCGGATTCACGCGCGTCGTCAGACACCACATGATGTCGTCCATCGAGTAGATATCGACGTCCTCGCTGACGGCGATCGCCAGGCGCATGCCCTGCGAGCAGGCGAGGATCGCGGCGAGGAAGTTGCGCTGCCAGCCTTCCTCGATCTGGTTGCGCTTTTTCACCTGGATGATGCAGCCGCCCCAGTCGGTCATGCAGTAAGGGATATGCACGTTCTGCACGATTCCGGGTTGCAGGCGCTCGCACAGCGCAAAGATCGCCGACTCGCGCACCGACGTATCGATGTTCGCATCGTCCGAGGTATGCACGCCGAGCGGGAAGATGATCGGCTTGCTTTCGCGCTTGCGCATCGTGATCGCGGTCACGTGGAAGGTCGGCGCCTTGTAGGCCTTGCCCATGTAGCCGGCCCATTCGGGGTGGAAATGGAAGCGCCCCTGGATGTCCGCCGCCTCGGACTCGGCGGTCTCGTAGCGTTTGTCGCGCGGATGCAGGTAGCCTTCCAGCACGTATTCGGCATCGGCGAGGGTATAGGCGTCGATCGTGCGGCACTTGACGAGGCGCACCGGCGATCCCTGGATCGCGCCGGCGATGCCGATCTCGTCGCAGCCCTTGGGCAGGATCGCGTAGTCGAAACCCGCGCCGGCGACGTAGGTGCAGGACGGCGGCACGCCGAAGCACATCGTCAGCGGAATCGGTTCGTCGTCCTTGTAGTGTTCGGTCATCACCTGCCACATGTGCGATCCCGGCGAGATCTGGAACGTGCCGACATTGCCCCAGCGGAAGTTCATGCGGTTGTAGCCGATGTGGCTGCCGCCGTCGAAGTACGGCCCGACGACGCAGGAGATGCCCGAGCCGATCGTCAATTCGGTTTCGAGCGGGGTATGGCGGATCGCGGTGAGCCACTTGTTGACGTCGAGGTCCTCGGTGATGACCTCTTCCTGCACCGGCGCCTCGTCCTGGCCGATGATGATCGGCTTCAACGGATGGTCGATCGCGTGCGCGACCTTCTTGACGCGCTCGAGCGAATCCTTCCAGCCGAACAGTTCCTCGACGACGCGGATGTCGCCGAACAGGTTCGTGATCGCGCGCGCATGCGGCATGCCTTTGACGTTGTTGAACAGCATCGGCAGGCTGCCGTCGAAGATCTTCTGCAGGCCGGTAATCTCGAGATCGGGATTCACCTCCTTGTCGGTTTCGACCAGATAGCCCTTGCTGCGGAACCATTCGACTGCCTGGCGCAGGTCCTTTTCGCCAACCCTGCTCATTGCTTCGCTAATCCCCTTCATCACCAGATCGTTCATCGCACTGTCTCCTTGAATTGAGCTTGAAATTGCGGATTGAGCTATTGAGGGTTGAGCTATTGCCGTTGCGGCCGGAGATTCGCGATTTTCTTGCCGCGCATCTCCCCCTCCCACCGCCGCGCAAACTCGGCCGGAATGCCGAATTGATCGAGAATCCGGGCGACGACGTGATCGACCATGTCGTCGAGCGTTTCCGGATGGTTATAGAAAGCCGGCATCGGAGGCATGATCGTCACCCCCATGCGCGAGAGCTTCAGCATGTTTTCCAGATGGATGTCGCTCAGGGGCATTTCCCGGGCAACCAGGACGAGGCGGCGCCGCTCCTTCAGGATTACGTCGGCGGCGCGATGCACCAGATGGTCGCCGGTGCCGTGCGCGATCGCCGCGAGGCTGCGCATCGAGCATGGCGCGATGACCATGCCCTCGGTCATGAACGAGCCCGACGAGATCGACGCGCCCATATTGCCCTCGACGTGATCGACGGCGGCGAGCGCGCGCACCTGCTTGGCCGTATACGGCGTCTCGTGCTCGATCGTTTGGATCGCCCACTTGCTCAACACCAGATGGGTTTCGACGTCGGTGTCCTTCAGCGCCTCGAGCAAGCGGACGCCGAAGATCACACCCGTGGCGCCCGTTATACCAACTATCAGTCTTTTCATACGTCCCCCACTCCAGGAATGATTGCGGTCCATCGGTCGCCTGTTACAGTCCACAGTATGGACTGCGGCGCCCGTCCACCTCTGCTGTTAGCGCTTGCAAACTTGGACTTGGATGCAACTCTAGTGATGTGCGCCCGCACAAACAATCCACCTCGTGGACTTTAAATTCCACATTTTGGACTCTTCTTGCAGCGCGCGCGATGGCCGATGGAGCTCGGACAGGGAATGGAAAATGCGGCGCCCGACGCGTTACGGGCGCCCGCGGAGCTAGAACGGGAACTGCCGGCGACGGCGGCGCGTCACCGGACGTTGTGCAAAAAGGAGCCGCACACGATCGCCGCGGCGTCACGGGACACCGCGGGCCTGCCGAGGTCAAACGGATGGCGGCGGGCCGGCGCCGCGCGCGACCGGGGAAACTCAGGCCCTCACGGACGAGCGGTGTCGCTGACCGCGCCTTCCAGAATCGTGACTTCGGCGCGGATGAGAGCTACCAGCTCCTGCTGACGCTCCTCAGTCATCCGGCTCGAGATCGCTCCGATACTGATCGCGAGAAACGGCTCGCCCGAACGCGAACGGATCGGCAAGCCGACCGAGGTTGCGCCGGGCGTGACATGAGCATCATTGAGGGCGTACCCGAGCTCCCGGCACCGCTTCAGCAGACGCATCAACACCGGGACCGTGAGCCCGTTGTACGCCCCCAGCCTCAATGCGTTCGCCGAAACAATCTCATCGACAGCCGGGGCCGGCAGCGACATCAGCAGCGCCAGGCCGCCCGCCCCAACGCCGAGCGGCCGCCGCGTACCGACGTCCAAGGTGAGCGTCTTGATCGGAAACGAGCCCTCGGCGCGGTCGATGCACACCGTATCAAACCCGCTGCGTATCGTCAGAAAGACCGTATCACCGGTCTTCTCTGCCAGCCGCACCAGTGCCGGCCGGCAAAGGTCTCTCGTATTGAAGCTCGTCGAGGCGGCAAGGCCGAGTTCGAAAACCAGACGCCCCAGAAAATAGCGCCGGCTCTCGGCGTCCTGACTGACGAGCCCTTCGGCGATCAGGCATTTCAGAATGCGATGCGCCGTCGGCCGTTCCAGCCTCGAATGGGCCGCGATATCCACCAGACGCAGCCCCGTCCCGTTACGCGAAGCAATGATCCGAAGTACGTGTGCGGCACGCTGAATACTTTGAGTCCCCGCGCCCGGCCCGTTCTTGTCACTCACAGCCCACCCCCATCCTTCGTCCATATGGTGGAATTCTATTCCGTGCCTGCACCTTGTCAATGCGCGCCGCTAGACATAAATTTTGCTCAACCGCGGGCGATGCGCCGAATGTTAGTTCATAGGTTGGACTCTCATGCAGCGCGCGGCGATATGCCGCGGACCGGATTCGCGCCGTCGGAGCCCACCTCCGCGGGCGAAAGGCGCCAACCTCTTGCGAGTGGAAATTCCATGGAAGACCAGGTCATTCTCGTCGACCGGCACGACTGTGAAGTCGGTTTTACGGGCAAGATGGCGGCGCATCGCCGTGGCGAACTGCACCGCGCAATCTCGATATTCGTCTTCGATTCCGACGGCCAGGTCATGCTGCAGCGGCGTGCACTTGCCAAGTATCACTCGGGCGGACTGTGGAGCAATACCTGCTGCAGCCATCCCCGCCCTGGGGAGGCGAATGCGGTCGCGGCACGGCGTCGGCTGGAGGAGGAAATGGGGATCGATTGCGAACTGCAGGAGGCTTTCGGCTTCGTGTACTGCGCGGACCTCGGCAATGGCTTGATCGAGCACGAATTCGATCATGTGTTCTTCGGCCAGTATGACGGAGGGCCGATATTGAATCCGCACGAAGCCGACGACTGGAAGTGGACTCCTCTGGCGGAATTGACGACCGACGTGCGTAAGCGGCCCGAGGCCTACAGCTATTGGCTCGCCGCCTGCCTGGATCGCGTCGTCAGTTGTCGAGCTTGATATCGAAGCACTGCCAGAGAAGCTTGATGTCAGGAAACTCGATCGGAAGGCTGTTCGTGGTGACGACTTTCGGTGAAAGCCACGGCATGGCCATTGGTTGCATCGTCGATGGCTGCCCGCCGGGCCTCGAGTTGAACGAAACCGACATACAGCCGGACCTCGACCGCCGCCGACCCGGACAGTCGCGCTTCACCACCGCACGGTCCGAGGACGACAAGGTCGAGATACTCTCGGGCGTATTCGAAGGCCGCACCACTGGAACCCCGATCGCTCTCCTGATCCGCAACACCGATCAGCGCTCCACGGATTACTCGCGCATCAAGAACTTGTTTCGCCCTGGGCACGCCGACTTCACGTATCAGCGCAAATACGGGATTCGCGACTATCGGGGAGGTGGGCGTTCGTCGTCGCGCGAGACCGCTGCACGCGTGGCCGCCGGTGCGATCGCCAAGAAATTCCTGAAGCAACGTTTTGCGGTGCAAATCGGGGGATACGTCGCGAAGTTGGGTTCGATTTCCGCCGACCACATCGATTGGGACGAGATCGGTCGAAACCCCTTCTTCTTTCCCGACGCGAACAAGATCCCACAACTCGAGCGTTATCTCGATTCCCTGCGCAAGGCGGGCGACTCCATCGGCGCGCGGGTAAACGTCGTTGCCCGCGGCGTGCCCGTGGGGCTCGGCGAACCGGTGTTCGACCGCTTGGACGCCGACATCGCACATGCTCTGATGAGTATCAATGCGGTCAAAGGCGTCGAGATCGGGAACGGCTTTGCCTGCGTCGAACAAACAGGCAGCGAATACCGGGACGAAATCGAGCCGATGGGCTTCCGAAGCAACCGGGCCGGCGGAACCCTCGGCGGGATCTCCTCCGGTCAGGACGTTCTCGCGAGCATCGCCCTCAAGCCTACGTCAAGCATCCGTGTTCCTGGCAATACCGTCGACGTCGATGGCGAGCCGGCCACGATCGAAACGCATGGACGGCACGACCCCTGCGTCGGAATTCGGGCGGTGCCGATCGCCGAGGCCATGCTGGCTCTCGTGATCGCCGACCATGCGCTGCGCGATCGCGGCCAGAACGCGGATGTCGCGCGACCACCTGAGATAAAGTGATTCGTCATGCGCGACGATCCGCACGAGGGTCTCCTGAACTATCTGCGATGTCATCACGTCATGACGCTCGCGACGCAAGGCCCAGAAGGCCCTTGGGCCGCAGCGGTTTTCTACGTCAACGATGGTCCGGACGTCTATTCCCTGTCCGCGCCGTCAACGCGACACGCCCGCAATCTCGCGGCCGACCCACGTGTTGCGGCCACGGTGCAGGATGACTACTCGGACTGGCGACAAGTCAGGGGGATACAACTGGAAGGTGACGTGACGCGACTGGACGTTCCAGCTAGCGCACAGGCTGCTACCCGTTTCGCCCGAAAGTTCCCCTTTACCGACGCTCGACTGGCTGACCAGGTAATTGCAATGGCGTTGAACAAAATCGCGTGGTATCGACTGCGAGCGAGCGTTCTGTATTTCATCGATAACTCCCGCGGATTCGGCTCGCGCGAACGCTTTGAGTCGGGGCATCTCTGGAAAAACTTGCAGAAATGAACGTGCGATCCGGAGCGCACCTGCTGAGCATCTGAAGTCGATTCGGCTCCGAGAGCGTCCCCGGCGTGACGTCGATCGGCGCCGATCACGCCAACCATCCTCAGATCCACGGGCCAATACCATCATCGATACGTAGTTGCGGATGCTCGTGGAGAGCGGCGCTGGTCGTGCGGCGACCATAGGCGGCCATCACTTCGCATCAGCGGCTGACGGCTGCCCGATGAAATCGCGCAGCCACTGGGTGGCAGGGTCGCGGCGGTAATGATCCTGCCAGTACAGGCACCCACAACCATGCTTTGTTTATTCACATTACCCCCGTCTCCATGGCCGGTGGACACATGAACACTCTGATCCAGCCAGCTTCGCCGATCTGGCGCGCGCGGCGTGGTATGGGCTCAGATTGCCGCGGCGTCCCAGCAGCCCAAAGTGTCGATCGCTGGCGCGCGACGAATCGTTGGTTGGAACCCAACGACCTTTGATGCGCTCGATTGGCACCTTTCCGTAAAAATTGCCCGTCACATCCCCTGGTAGATCGGTCCTTCGCCTCCCTGCGGCACGACCCAGTTGATGTTCTGCGTCGGATCCTTGATGTCGCAGGTCTTGCAGTGCACGCAGTTCTGCGCGTTGATCTGCAGCCTCGCGTTCTGGCCCGATTCGTCGCGCACGATCTCGTACACGCCGGCCGGGCAGTAGCGCTGCTCGGGGGCGTCGTACTTCGCGAGGTTCACCGCGATCGGCACCGAAGCGTCCTTCAACTGCAGGTGGCAGGGCTGGTCTTCCTCGTGGTTGGTGTTCGACAGGAACACCGAGGAGAGGCGGTCGAAGGTCAGCACGCCGTCGGGCTTCGGGTAGTCGATCTTCGGGCACTCGGCGGCGGGCTTGAGTTTGTCATGGTCCGAGCTGTTGTGCAGCGTCCACGGCGCCTTGCCTTTGAGCACCTTCTGGTCGAAGCCGAAGAGCAGCGAACCCATCCACAGGCCCTTCTTCATGTAGGGCTTGAAGTTGCGCGTCTTGTGCAGTTCCTCGTACAGCCAGCTCGACTTGAAGGCCTCGGGGAAGGCGGCGAGTTTGTCGCGTTGGCGTTCGGCCGTCACGGCCTCGAAGGCGGCTTCGGCGGCGAGCGCGCCGCTCTTGATCGCGGCGTGGCTGCCCTTGATGCGGGCGGCGTTGAGGAAGCCTGCGTCGTCACCGATCAGCGCGCCGCCCGGGAACACCAGCTTCGGCTGGCTCTGCAGTCCGCCTGCGGCGATCGCGCGTGCGCCGTAGGCCAGGCGCTTGCCGCCCTCGAGGTACTTGCGGATCTCGGGGTGGGTCTTGTAGCGCTGGAACTCCTCGAACGGGGAGAGGTGCGGGTTGGTGTAGTTGAGGCCGACGACGTAGCCGATCGCGACGAGGTTGTCCTCGAGGTGATAGACGAAGCCGCCGCCGTAGGTGTCCGAGGGCAGCGGCCAGCCCGTGGTATGCACGACCACGCCCGGCTCATGGCGCTCGGCCGGCACTTCCCACAGCTCCTTCAGGCCGATGCCGTAGGTCTGCGGATCGACGCCGTCGCGCAGATTGAATTTCGCTTCGAGCTGCTTGCCCAGGTGGCCGCGACAGCCTTCGGCGAAGAGCGTGTACTTGGCGTGCAGCTCCATCCCCGGCTGGTAGGCGGGGCCCTGTTCGCCTTCGCGCGTGACGCCCATGTCGCCGGTGGCGACGCCCTTCACGGCGCCCGTCTCGTCATACAGGATCTCGGCGCCGGCGAAGCCCGGATAGACCTCGACGCCCAGCGCTTCGGCCTGTTCGCCGAGCCACTTGGCGACGTTGCCCAGGCGCACGATGTAGTTGCCGTGGTTGAGGAAACAGTCCGGCAGCAGGCCGTTGGGCACCTTGCGCCCGCCGGTTTCGTTGAGGAAGATCACGCGGTCTTCGGTGACTGCGGTGGTGACCGGCGCGCCCTGTTCCTTCCAGTCGGGGATCAGCTCGTTGAGCGCACGCGGGTCCATGACCGCGCCGGAGAGAATGTGCGCGCCGATCTCGGCGGCCTTCTCGATCAGGCACACCGACAGTTCCGTGCCCTTCTCGTTCGCGAGCTGCTTCAGCCGAATCGCCGCCGCCAGCCCCGCGGGGCCGCCGCCGACGATCAGGACGTCGAATTCCATCGATTCGCGTTGCATGGTCGTTTTTCCTTGGTCGATTCAATAGGTCGGCGCGGTCACGCGCCGGATGCGCCAGCCTGGCAAGAGCACGGACAGGAACACGAGGCCCACCGCAAAGAAGCTGTCATGGAAGGCCCGCGTCGCCGCCTCGAGCGCGGCGGCCGTCTCCTGCTGATGCACGGCGAGGCGCCACTGCAGCAACAGCGACAGCAGGCTGGTGCCAAAGGCCCCGCCGAGCTGGCGCACGAAATTCAGCGCGCCCGCGCCCTGCGCGATCTGCGCGAGCGGCAAGCCCTGCACTGCGCCCGCGTTGAGGGCCGGGATCATCATCGCGAGGCCCAGCCGACCCACCGCGATCCACGCGGCGAGCGCCCAGAAGCCGGTGTGCGCGGTCGAGCCGGCGAACAGCAGGAAAGACAGCGCGAAGCACACGAGCCCGGCGCAGACGATGTAATGCGGCGAATGGCGGTCGGTGAGCCGGCCGGCAGGCGGAATGGACAGCGCCAGCAGAAGTCCTCCCGGCAATAGCAGGATGCCCGCCTCCATCACGGAGAAACCCGAAACCGTCTGCACGAACAGCGGCACGAGGAAGGTCGAGCCGTACAGGCCCATGCCGTACGCGAAGCCGACCGCCGCGGCTGCGGCGAAGACCGGGTCGCGAAACACGCGGGGATCGAACATCGGGTGGCTGCGGCGCAACTCCCACGCAAGGAAGGCTGCGGCGCAAACCAGCGTCCCAGCGACAACGAAGGCGAGGCCCGCCAGCGAAAGCTCGTGCCGCTGTGCGTGCGCGAGTCCGCCGAGGACGAACAGCAGAAAGGCGCACAGCAGCATGAAGCCCAGGCCGTCGAAGGCCGGCCGCGGTGCGTCGCCCCGCTCGAAGCACGCGAGCCGGGTCGGCGCGAGCGCGAGTGCGGCGAGGCATAGGGGCAAGGTCACGAAAAACACCGCGCGCCAGCCGAAGAGCTGCCCGAGCACGCCGCCGAGCGCGGGTCCGATCGCCGGCGACAGCACGACGCCGAGCCCGTAGGCCGCCATCGCGCTGCCGCGCTCTTCGGGCGGATAGACCTCGAACAGGGCGATCATCGCGAGCGGCTGGATCACCCCGGCGATCGCCCCCTGCGCGATACGCGACAGGATCAGCGCGTCGATCGACGTCGCGAGCCCGCCCGCGAGTGAGACCGCGATGAAGACCGCCAGGGCCACGGTGTAGGTGCGGCGCAGCCCGTAGGCGCGCACCCACCAGGCGGTCGTCAGCATCGTCGCGGCCATCGCCGCGAGGAAGCCGGTCGCGAGCCACTGCACGCGCCCCTGGTCGACGGCAAAGTCGCGCATGATGTCGGGGAGGACGACGTTGATGATGGTCGTCGCGAGCACGACCGACGTCGTCCCCAGCATGATCGTCAGCGCGACAGCCCACCGCGCGACCTCGTTCGTCGCTCGAGCGCCGGAAGATCCCCCCGACAACGTGGACTCCGCAGCCTGAACCGGCGTCGCCGGCTCAGGCGAGCGTCCGCACGAGCTGCGGCACGACCTCGAAGAGATCGCCGACCAAGCCGTAGTCGGCCACCTGGAAGATCGGCGCCTCCGGATCCTTGTTGATCGCGACGATCACCTTGGAATCCTTCATGCCGGCGAGGTGCTGGATCGCGCCCGAGATGCCGACCGCGATGTAGAGCTGCGGCGCGACGATCTTGCCGGTCTGGCCGACCTGATAGTCGTTCGGCACGTAGCCCGCGTCGACGGCAGCACGGCTCGCGCCCAGCGCGGCACCCAGCGCGTCGGCGAGCGGCTCGAGTAGCGAGTGGTAGTTCTCGCCGCTGCCGAGGCCGCGGCCACCGGACACGATGATCTTCGCCGCGCCGAGTTCGGGACGCGCGCTCTTCGTCAGTTCCCGCCCCGTCAGCGCGGTGAGACCCAGGTCCGGACCGGCCGTCACGGCTTCGACTGCGGCGGAGCCACCCTCATTTGCCAACACCGCGGCAGCTTCGAAGGCGGTCGTACGCACGGTCATCACCTTCACGGCGTCGGACGACTTCACGGTCGCCATCGCGTTGCCGGCGTAGATCGGGCGCACGAAGGTGTCGGCCGATTCGACGGCGACGATGTCGGAGATCTGCGCCACGTCGAGCAGCGCGGCGACGCGCGGGGCGACGTTCTTGCCGTTGGCGGTGCTGGGGGCGAGGATGTGGGTGTAGCCGGCCGCCTCATTTGCCACTATCCCGACGACCAGCGCGGCGACGTTCTCGGCCGTCTGCGAGTCGTAGTGGGCGGCATCGGCGACGCGGACCTTCGCCACGCCGGCGACCTTCGCCGCCTGCTCGGCAGCCCCGCCGCAGTTGGCGCCGGCGACCAGCACGTGAACCGCGCCACCGAGCTTCGCAGCGGCCGAGATCGTGTTGAGGGTCGTGGCCTTCAGGCTCGCGTTGTCGTGTTCTGCAATAACCAGGATCGCCATGTTCAGATCACCTTCGCTTCGTTCTTGAGCTTGTCGACGAGTTGTGCGACGTCCGCGACGCGCACGCCGGCGCTGCGCTTGGGCGGCTCGGCGACTTTCAGCGTCGCCAGGCGCGGCGCGACATCGACGCCGAGGTCGGCCGGCTTCACCGTCTCCAGCGGCTTCTTCTTCGCCTTCATGATGTTCGGCAGCGTCGCGTAGCGCGGCTCATTGAGGCGCAGGTCGGTGGTCACCACCGCCGGCAGCTTGATCTCGAGGGTCTCGAGGCCGCCGTCGATCTCGCGCGTGACGGTCGCCCTCATTTGCCCACCCGCGTCGCCGAGTGCCATCTTCGACGCGAAGGTGGCCTGTGGCCAGCCCATCAGCGCCGCCAGCATCTGGCCGGTCTGGTTCGAGTCGTCGTCGATCGCCTGCTTGCCGCAGATCACGACCGTCGGCTGCTCCTTGTCGCACAGCGCCTTCAGCAGCTTCGCCACGGCGAGCGGCTGCAGCTCGACATCGGTCTCGACCAGGATGCCGCGGTCGGCACCGATTGCCATCGCGGCACGGATCGTCTCCTGGAAGGCCGCGACACCGCAGCTCACGGCCACGACCTCGGTGGCGATGCCGGCTTCCTTCAGCCGCACAGCTTCCTCGACGGCGATCTCGTCGAAGGGGTTCATGGACATCTTCACGTTCGCGATATCCACGCCGGTGCCATCGGCCTTCACTCGCACCTTGACGTTGTAATCGACCACGCGTTTGACGGGGACCAGAATCTTCATGTCTTCATCCTGTTGATGTGTTCGTCGGGCGATCCGTGCGGGTTTTCACTGCCACGGCGGTAGCGGTTCACTGCCTCGCCGTGGGCGACCTGGCGACTGTCGCCATCGGTCACCTCCGTGCTCGCGAAAAAGATGCTCCTGCCGCCGGAGCGCACGCGCCCGTGCGCCCGCAGCGTACCGGTCGACACCTGGCCCGTGAAGCTGGTGTTCAGCGACAGCGTCACCGCCTTGCGCACCGTACTCGGATCGCTGGAATGCAGTCCGGCCAGCGCGCAGGCGACATCGATCAGGGTCGCGATCACCCCGCCATGAACCGTTCCTGCGCGGTTCAGGTGCTGGGGGGCGATATCGAGCTCGACCTCTACGTAGTCCGGCTCCCAGCGCACGACGCGGCAACCGAGCTGGCGGGCGAAGCCCGAGCCGATCGCGTGATCGTACGGACCGGCCGCCACGACCGCGTTCTCAGTGTGCGAAATAGAGGTCATGCAGCTTTTCAAGGCTGACTTCGGACGCCGGCTGCGACAGCACGACCTTGCCGCTTTGCATCAGGTACACGTGGTCCGCGACGCCGACCGCCTGGTGGGTGTTCTGCTCGACGAGCACGATCGTGCGGCCTTCTGCCTTGAGCCGAGCGAGGATCTCGAAGAGCTCGTTGACCACCACCGGCGCGAGGCCCAGCGAGGGTTCGTCGATGATCAGCAGCTTGGGGTCGGACATCAGGCCGCGCGCCATCGCCAGCATCTGCGCCTCGCCGCCGGAGAGCGTGCCGGCCGGCTGGGTGCGCCGTTCGCGCAGGCGCGGGAACATCGCGTAGGCCTTCTCGCAGCGTTCCTGCGCCTGCACCCGATGCTGCTTCGCGAACGCGCCGAGCATCAGGTTTTCCTCGATGGTCATGTCCTTGAAGATCATGCGCCCCTCGGGGATCATCGCGACGCCGGAGTCCTGCATGTTCCACGTCGCGGTGCCGTTGAGCGGCTTGCCGTTGAGCCGGATGCTGCCCTGGGTCACCGGCACGAGCCCCATCAGCGCGCGCAGCAGCGTGGTCTTGCCGGCGCCGTTGGGGCCGATGATGGTGGTCAGCTCGCCCGGCGCGACGGTCAGCGAGACGTCCCACAGCACGTTGATGGCGCCATAGCCGGCACGGATGTTCTCGATCTCAAGCATGGGCGGCTCCCGTGTAGCTCTTCATCACTTCCGGATCGCGGAAGACCTCATCGGGCGTGCCGTCGGCGATCAGCTCGCCGAAGTTGAGCACCGCCACGCGATGGCACAGCTTGCTGATGGTCTCGATGTCGTGCTCGATGATCAGGATGCCGACCGCGAACTTCTCGTGCAGCTCCTTGAGCATGCCCATGAAGCGCCGCTTGCCGTTGGTTTCCAGACCCGCCAGCACCTCGTCGAGCATCAGCAGCTTGGGGTTGGTCGACAGTGCCTTCGCGACCTCGAGCGCCTTCAGTTCGGTCAGCGCCAGTTCGGTCGCGGCGTTGCGGTGCGCCTTGTCCTTGAGGTTGGTGAATTCCAGCACTTCGGTGATCTTGCGCTCGTCGA
>NZ_WTVK01000089.1 GCF_012910805.1 Aromatoleum evansii | reverse complement strand
GGCGCGGAGGGCCTCGCGGTGGTGTGGGTCGGGCGCGTTGCGCCGGAGAAGAACCTGCCGCTGGTGCTCGAGGCTTTCGCGGCGATCCGCCGCCGGCACCCGGCCGCGCGCCTCGTGATCGTGGGCGACGGGCCGCTGCGCAAGTCGCTGCAGGCCGCCAATCCCGACGTGGTGTTTGCCGGCGCGCGCCGCGGCGAGGACCTGGCCGCGCACTATGCCTCGGGGGATCTGTTCCTGTTTCCCAGCCTGTCGGAAACCTGGGGCAACGTGACGCCGGAGGCGATGGCGAGCGGACTGTGCGTGGTGGCCTACGAGTGCGCGGCGGCGGCGGAGGTGATTGCGAACGGCTGTGACGGCCTGCTGGTCCGCCCGGGGGCGGCGGCGGCCTTCGTCGCCGAATCGCTCGTCGCCGCGGGCGACGCCGGGCTGCGCGCGCGCATGGGGCTGGCGGCGCGCCGGCGCAGCGAATCGCTCGACTGGGAACGCATCCACGACCGCTTTGCGGCGCTGCTACAGGGCGTGGTGGACGACGCGCAGGATGCGCTTCCCGACCTCCTTCCCGTCAAGGCGACGGTGCGCTGACGATGCCCCAGGTACGCTCCGTTTTCATCTCCGACGTCCATCTCGGCACGCGTGCGTGCCAGGCCGAGCGGCTGCTCGACTTCCTGCGCGAACATCCCTCGGACTACCTCTACCTGGTCGGCGACATCGTCGACTTCTGGGCCATGAACCGCGGCATTCAGTGGAGTGCGACGCAGAACACCGTGGTGCAGAAGGTGCTGCGCCGCGCGCGCCAGGGCTGCAAGGTGTTCTTCATCCCCGGCAACCACGACGAGGCCCTGCGCGAGTACGTGGGAATCGCGTTCGGCGACATCCGCGTGGAGTCGGAATGGGTGCATGAGGCGGCGGACGGGCGCCGCTACTGGCTCGTGCATGGCGACGAGTACGACCAGGTCACGCGCCACCATCGCTGGGTCGCGCTGCTGGGCGACGTGGCGTACAACGCGCTGGTGCGCATCAACCTGTGGCTGTCGCGCCTGCGCCGCCTGCTGCGCCGGCCGGGTTATTGGTCGCTGGCGGGCTTTGCGAAGCAGAAGGTGAAGCGCGCGGTGAACTTCATCTTCGACTTCGAGGCCTCGATCGCTCATGCGACGCGCCGCAAGGGGCTTGACGGCGTGATCTGCGGCCACATCCACTGGGCGGCGGACAGTGAGATCGAGGGCGTGCGCTACCTGAACTGCGGCGACTGGGTGGATAGCTGCACCGCGATCGTCGAGCATCTCGACGGGCGCATGGAGGTGGTGCGCTGGGGCGTGCCGCTTGCCTACGGCGCGGCGCAGCCGGTGTTCGAGCGGGCCGAACTGCCGGGGCTGGTCACGGCCCGCATGGCCGATCCGGCGGCATCGGGCGAGGTGCGTCGGCGGGCGCCCTGACCCGATCAACTGCATGAACGGATCGTAGGGCGGAAAAGCGCAGCGCCTTCCGCCGTGCCGCGATCACGCTCGCACGTCTCGCATTCGGCGGATAACGCCTTCGGCTCATCCGCGCCACAAAGCTGCTCAGTCGTCCTTCAGCCACTCCGGCAGCGTGCGGTTGCCGGCGTTTTCCTGCACGTATTGGCGGATCAGCCGGCGCACGACCTGCGAGGGCGTCAGATCCTTGCTGGCGCAGATCTCCTCGAAGAGCCGTTTCTTCTCCGGGTCGATCAGCAGGGTCAGGCGGGCAGTTCGGTTCTCTTTCATCACGCATTGGCGATTGCGGCAATTAACATCAAATTAACATTGAAAGCGGTATTGGTATTAATGTAGTGTGCAGCAGATACGAACGCAATGACGCATCTCGAGGAGTCCTGCCGGTGGGTGAAAGGGAAGCGGTTCGCGATTGCTGCGTAGCACCGTCCGAACGTGTGCGGCACCCGGCGGGTGCGTGCTCCGTCGGCCGGGATCACCGCTGACACCGGGGGAGGGCGCGTGCTGGTTCTCGACTGGATCCTGATCGTCGTAGCGGGCTGGCTCGCGCTGGGGTTCGCCGGGATCGCGGCCTTGCGCAACACCGCGTTCGTCGCCCGCGTGCTGTTCCCGGCCGGGGCCGTGCTGGCGGCCGCGCTCGCGGGACTCGCCGCCGCTGCGCTGGCCGGCACCCCGGAGACCGCGGTGCTCGCGCTGGGCCTGCCCGACCTGCCTTTCCACCTGCGCCTCGACGGGCTGTCGGCCTTCTTCCTGCTCGTGATCGGCGCGACCTCCGTCGGCATCTCGGTCTTCGCCGCGGGCTATTTCCGCCACGGCGAGGGCACGCCGCCCGGACTGATGTGCCTCGAGTACCACCTCTTCCTCGCCAGCATGGCGATGGTCGTGCTGGCCGACGACGCCTACGCCTTCATGGTGATGTGGGAAACGATGGCGCTGTCGTCGTTCTTCCTCGTCACCGCGAACCACCGCGTGCCGGCGATCCGCGAGGCGGGTTTCCTGTACCTGCTCATCGCCCACATCGGCGCGATCGGAATCCTGCTGTGCTTCGGCGTGCTGCAGGCCAACACCGGCGACTACACCTTCGCCAACATGCGCGCACAGTCGCTGTCGCCGCTGTGGGCATCGGCCGCCTTCCTGCTCGCGACGCTCGGCTTCGGCGCCAAGGCGGGCATCCTGCCGCTGCACGTGTGGCTGCCGGAGGCCCATCCGGCGGCGCCGTCGCCGGTGTCCGCGCTGATGAGCGCCGTGATGCTGAAGACCGCGATCTACGGCCTGCTGCGCGTGAGCTTCGACCTGCTCGGTGCGCAGCAGTGGTGGTGGGGCGTGCTGCTGCTGGCGGTCGGCCTCGCGACCGCGCTGTACGGTGTCGTGTTCAGCGCGGTGCAGACAGACATGAAGCGCCTGCTCGCGTATTCGTCGATCGAAAACATCGGCCTGCTCTTCGTCGGCATCGGCCTCGGCGTGCTGTTCAACGCCTACGGCATGAAGGCGCTGTCGGCGCTGGCGCTCACGGCGGCGCTGTACCACGTCCTCGCCCACGCCTTCTTCAAGAGCCTGCTGTTCCTCGCCACCGGCTCGGTGCTGCACTCGACCGGCGAGCGCAGCCTCGGCAAGCTCGGCGGACTGATGCGGCGCATGCCCTGGGTGGCGTGGCTGTCGCTGGTCGGGGTGCTGGCGAGTTCGGGCCTGCCGCCGTTCTCGGGATTCGTGTCGGAATGGCTGCTGCTGCAGAGTTTTCTGTTTACGACCGGGCTGCCCGATTCCTTCCTCAACATGATGGTGCCGGTGCTCGCGGCGGGCATCGCGCTGGTCGCCGCGCTGGCCGGCTATACGATGGTGAAGTTCTTTGGCGTGATCTTCCTCGGCCAGCCGCGCGAGCCGAAGCTCGCCGACGCGCATCCGGCGTCGCCGCTCGAGCGCGCAGGCCTCGTCTGGCTGGGGGCGGGCTGCGTGCTGCTGGGCCTGTTCCCGGTGGCGGCGATCGGCCTGATCGACCCGGTCACGCAACTGCTGGTGGGCGGCGGTATCGCCGAGACGGTGCGGGCGAACGGCTGGCTGCTGCTGTCGCCGAGTTCGCCCGAGCGTGCGAGCTACAGCCCGCTGGTATTCCTGCTGGTCGTCAGTGTCGCGGTGCTGCTCGCGGTCGTGCTCGTGCGCAAGTTCTATCACGGGCGCCTGCGCCGCGCGCCGGCATGGGACTGTGGCTATCCGGCGCAAACAGCGCGCATGCAGGATTCGGCCGAGGGCTTCGGCCAGCCGATCCGCCAGATCTTCGAGCCCTTCTTCCGCATGCGGCGCGAGCTGCCGTCGCCGTTCGACGCGAAACCGCACTACCGCGTCACGATCGAGGACCATTTCTGGCACTGGCTCTACCTGCCGGTCGCGCGGCTCACGGCCGGCATCGCGCGTGGCGTGGGGCGGCTGCAGCAGGGGCGCATTGCGATCTACCTGCTGTACAGCTTCGTGACCCTGATGGTCCTGCTGCTGGTGGTGAAATCATGAGCATCGTCGGCCTGTTCGCGCAATTGCTCGCGGTCATCCTCGCGCTGGCGCTGGCGCCCCTGCTGACGGGGTGGGTGAACCAGTGGCGCGCATGGCTGCAGAACCGGCGCGCGCCGGGCTTGCTGCAGCCCTACTGCGTGCTGCACAAGCTGTTCAACAAGGAGTCGGTCGTCGCGGAGCATGCCTCGCCGATCTTCCGCGTCGCGCCCTACATCATGTTCGGCTGCATGGCGCTCGCGTGCGGCATCGCGCCGACGCTGTCGACTGACCTGCCGCTGGCGCCCGCGGCCGACGCGATCGCGCTGGTCGGCCTGTTCGCGCTGGCGCGGGTGTTCATCTCGCTCGCGGCGATGGACATCGGCACCTCCTTCGGCACGCTGGGTGCGCGGCGCGAGATGCTGATCGGCTTCCTCGCCGAACCGGCGCTGCTGATGGTGCTGTTCTCGGCCTCGCTGATCACGCAGTCGACCTCGCTCGCGATGATCGTGGAAACGCTCGCGCACCAGCCCTTCGCGATCTACCCGAGCCTGGCGGTGGCGGGCGTCGCCTTCACGATGGTGTCGCTGGCGGAGAACGCGCGCGTGCCGGTCGACAACCCCGCCACCCACCTGGAGCTGACGATGATCCACGAGGCGCTGATCCTGGAATATTCGGGGCGCCATCTGGCGCTGGTCGAATGGGCGGCGTCGCTGAAGCTGTTCGCGTATTCGTGCATCGGCCTCGCGCTGTTCGTGCCGTGGGGCGTGGCCGAGGCGGGGACGCCGCTCGCGATCCTGTTCGCGATCCCGATGCTGGTCGTGAAGCTCGCGGTCGGTGGCGTGCTGCTTGCGCTGATCGAGACGATCAACGCGAAGATGCGCCTCTTCCGCGTGCCGGAGTTCCTCGCGACGGCCTTCCTGCTCGCGGTGATCGCGCTGCTGGTGCATGTGCTGCTCGGAGCCTAGGCACTCATGAACACGCTCCTCGCCCAATCGATCAACCTCTTCGCCGTCGTGCTGCTGGTGCTCGCGTTCGCGATGATCGCGCAGCGCCGCATCCTCACGCTGATCCACCTGTTCACGCTGCAGGGCGCGGCGCTCGCGGCGGCGACGCTGATCGTCGGTTATCTCACCGGCCAGCATCACCTGTACTTCTCCGGCGTGCTGACCTTCGTGCTGAAGGTGGTCCTGATTCCCATCCTGCTGCACCGGGTCATCGACCGGCTCAACGTGCGCTGGGACGTCGAGACGCTGTTCAACATCCCGACGACGATGCTGATCGGCATCGTGCTGGTGATCTTCGCGTTCAACCTCGCCGCGCCTATCGCCGGGCTGTCGGCGTCGGTCGCGCGCGGCACGCTCGGCATCGCGCTCGCCTGCGTGCTGCTGTCCTTCCTGATGATGATCGTGCGCGCCAAGGCGGTGCCGCAGGTGATCGGCTTCCTGTCGATGGAAAACGGCCTGTTCTTCGCGGCCACCGCGGCGACCAGCGGCATGCCGATGATCGTCGAGCTGGGCATCGCGTTCGACGTGCTGGTGGGCATCCTGATCCTCGGCGTGTTCATGTTCCAGATCCGCGAGCAGTTCGACAGCCTCGACATCCGCCATCTCGAAAAGCTGAAGGAAGACTGATGGATCCCCTCGCCCTCGTCCTCGCGATTCCGCTGCTGGGTGGCGTGCTGCTCGGCTTGTGGGGCCACCGCGAGCGGGCCGGGGACCTGAACGCGGGCGTGAGCCTGCTCACGCTGGCCGCGTCCGTGTGGCTCACGGTGATCGTCGTGCGCGACGGGCCGCTCACGGTGTGGGGCGAGTGGTTCTTTGTCGATCCGCTGAACGTCTTCCTCGTCACCCTGACTGCCTTCGTCGGCTTCACGACTTCGCTGTTCTCGCGGCCCTACATGCGCATCGAGCGCGACCACGGCAAGATGACGCCCGGGCGCATGCGGCTGTTCCACAGCATGTACCAGCTCTTCAACGGCACGATGCTGGTGGCGCTGACGACCAACAACCTCGGCATCCTGTGGGTGGCGATGGAGGCGGCGACGCTGACGACGGTGCTGCTGGTGTCGGTGTATCGCACCCCGGCGAGCCTCGAGGCGGCGTGGAAGTACTTCATCCTGTGCGGGGTGGGCATCGCGCAGGCGCTGTTCGGCACGATCCTGCTCTACCTCGCGGCCGAGCGCGCGATCGGCGGCGGCGAGAGCGCGCTGTTGTGGACGCACCTGGCGCAGTCCAAGCACCTGCTCGATCCCGGCATCCTGTCGCTGGCCTTCGTGTTCCTGCTGCTCGGCTACGGCACCAAGGTGGGCCTGGTGCCGGTGCATAACTGGCTGCCCGACGCGCATGCCGAAGGCCCGACGCCGATCTCGGCGGTGCTGTCGGGCTTGCTGCTCAACGTCGCGCTGTACGCGCTGCTGCGCTGCAAGGTGCTGGCGGACGGCGCGCTCGCGAACGGGCTGCCGGGGCGGATGATGATCGGCTTCGGCCTCGTCACGGTCGTCGTCGCGGCCTTCTTCCTGTCGCGCCAGCGCGACGTCAAGCGCATGTTCGCGTATTCGTCGATCGAGCACATGGGCCTGATGACCTTCGCGTTCGGCCTGGGCGGGCCGATCGCGAACTTCGCCGGACTGCTGCACATGACGGTGCATGCGCTGGTGAAGTCCGCGATCTTCTTCGCCGTCGGGCACGCCGCGCAGAAGGCCGGGTCGCAGGCGATGGAGGACATCCGCGGCCTGCTGAAGGTGAGTCCGACGGTCGGCTGGGGCTTGATGCTCGGGTCGCTGGCGATCCTCGGTATGCCGCCCTTCGGCGTGTTCGCGAGCGAGTTCCTGATCCTGACGACGGCGATGCGCGAGGCGCCGTGGGCCACGCCCTTCCTGCTCGTGGCGCTGGGCGTCGCGTTCGCGGCGATCTTCGGGCGGGTGCAGCCGATGGTGTTCGGCGAGACCTCGCTGCGCCCGCTCGCCCACCCGCCGGCGCTGCTGCCGGTGTTTGTCCATCTCGGGCTCGCGCTGATGCTGGGGCTCTACATCCCGCCCTACCTCGACGGCTGGTACCGGCAGGCGGCCCAGATGATCGGAGGCTAGAGTGCAACTACCCCCACGCTCACAGGTTTCGTGGAGGGCCGGCTGTGCACAGCCGGCCCGTTCGGCGGGCGCGAAGCCGTGCTTCGCGAATTCCCCTCCTCACCCCCCCGAGGGGGCGCAGGCCTCCCTTGGGGCGGCCCGGCGGGAGGCCTGAGTGGACTTTTTCGGGCTCGATTGCCGCTTCGAACGGCTCGACGCGCCCGTGCCGATCTTCGGCGCGCGGGTGCATGCCGCGCAGTGGAGCGCGCTGGCGCTGGCCGTGGCGGAGGCGAAGGGGCGGCTCGTGAGCCTGTGGGGCAGCGACGAGCGTGGTGCGGGCGACGGCTTCGCGGTGTCGGCGGCATACGCGACCGCGGACGGACTGCTGTGGGCGAAGCTCGGGCTGGAGGCGGAAAGGCCTGCTTACCCGGACATCTCGCGCTTCTTCCCCGCCGCGATCCGCATGCAGCGCGCCGCGCGCGACCTGGTCGGCGTCGAGGCCGAGGATGCGGGCGACGTCCGCCCGTGGCTGCGTCACGGCGCGTGGCCGGCGGACTATTTCCCGCTGCGCCTCGAGCACACCGGCCAGGAGCGTTTCGAGGCGCAGGCCGATGCCTACCCCTTCGTCCTCGTCGAAGGCGATGGCGTGCATGAGATCGCGGTCGGGCCGGTGCATGCCGGCACGATCGAACCGGGGCACTTCCGCTTCTCGGTCGTCGGCGAGAAGGTGCTGCGGCTCGAGGAGCGGCTCGGCTACAAGCACAAGGGCATCGAGCGCCGCTTCATGGGCATGGATACCGACGAGGGCGCGCGTCTCGCCGGGCGGGTGTCGGGCGACAGCACCGTTGCGTATGCCTGGGCCTACGCGATGGCGGCCGAATCGCTGGTCGGCGTGAAGGTGCCCGAGCGCGCGGCCTGGCTGCGCGCGCTGATGCTCGAGCGCGAGCGCGTCGCGAACCACCTCGGCGACCTCGGGGCGCTCGGCAACGACGCGGCGTTCGGCTTCGCCCTCGCGCAGTTCTCGCGCCTGCGCGAGGACTGGCTGCGCCTCAACCGCGAGTGCTTCGGCCATCGCCTGATGATGGACTGCGTGCGTCCGGGCGGGGTTGCGCGCGATGTCGACGCGGAAAGCTGCGCGAAGCTGCGCCGCCAGGTGACGGCGATCGCGAGCGAAGTTGCCGAGCTGAAGGACATCTACGACGAGCACGCCGGACTGCAGGACCGGCTGGTGACGACCGGCCGCGTCACGCCCGAACTCGCCGCACGCCTGGGCCTGACCGGGCTCGCCGGGCGGGCGAGCGGGCAGACGGCCGACCTGCGGGCGGACTTCCCGTGGCCGCCCTACGACGGCCTCGCGGTCGCGGCCCGCACGCATCGCAATGGCGACGTCGCGGCCCGTGTCGCGATGCGCTTCGAGGAATGCTTCGAGTCGCTGCGGATGATCGATGCGCTCGCCGCCGGGCTGCCGGGCGGGGCAGTCCATGAGCCGGTGCTGGCGACGCGGGACGGCATCGGGGCCGGCTGGGTCGAAGGCTGGCGCGGCGAGGTGTTCGTCGCGTTGGAAACCGACGCGCGGGGGCGCATCGTGCGCTGCCACTGCCACGATCCTTCATGGCAGAACTGGCCAGTGCTGGAGCACGCGATCATCGGCAATATCGTTCCGGACTTCCCGCTGATCAACAAGTCCTTCAACCTCAGCTACTCGGGGCAGGATCTGTAATGTGGCACATCCTGAAGTACATCGCCCGCCGCGGTCGTGTCACCGAGCCGGCGCCCGAACCGCTGGCGGGCACGCACCGCCCCGCGCACCTGATCCATGACGAGATTCTCGCCATCCTCGGCCGCGCGCTGGCGATCCGGCACGTCGATGCCGGGTCGTGCAACGGCTGCGAGCTCGAGATCAATGCGCTGAACAACCCCTACTACAACATCGAGGGGCTCGGCATCCGCTTTGTTGCCAGTCCGCGCCACGCCGACCTGCTGCTCGTGACCGGGCCGGTGTCGCGGAACATGGAGGTCGCGCTGCGGCGCACCTACGACGCGACGCCGGCGCCCAAGCTGGTTGTCGCGGTGGGGGATTGCGGTTGCAACGGCGGGATCTTCGGCGAGAGCTACGCGAGCTGCGGCGGCGTGTCGAACGTGATCCCGGTTGATGTGAGTGTGCCGGGCTGCCCGCCGTCGCCGGCGGAGATTCTGGCGGGGATCCTGGCCGCGGTGCAGGCGCGGCCGCCGAGCGAGGCGGTGCCTGCGGACTTCGCGCCCGGTTTCAACTGAATCCTCGCCGGGGCGCTATTAACCCGGCAACCAAATACCGTTCGGGCTGAGCTTGTCGAAGCCCTGCCAATGCCCTTCGACAAGCTCAGGGCGAACGGGGGCGCTATTCGATTGCCCTGTTAACAGCCGGGCAATCAGCCGCCCGCAATCTTCATCGCGAGCCGCGCGACGGCGGCGCCGACCGCTTCAACCGACGTCCGCACGCGCGCATCCTGCAGCTGACCTTCCGTGTCGAAGGCGCTATCCGCCTTGGGCACGCCGACCTGATCCGGCACGACGAGGAAGCCGAGGTTGGAGAGGTATTGCCTCGTGTGCTGCAGCGAGCGGATGCCGCCGAGCGCGCCGGGCGAGGCGGCGACGATGCCCGCGGGTTTGCCGCGCACATGCACCGTGCCGGGCTTGCCCGAGCCGTCGGGCAGGGGGCGCGAGAGCCAGTCGAAGGTGTTCTTCACCAGCGGCGGGAAGAAGCCGTTGTATTCGGGTGTCGCCAGCAGCAGGCCGTGATGTTCGGCGAACAGGGCCTGCAGGCGTGCCGCGGCGGGCGGGATGCCCTCGGCGGCTTCGAGGTCACCGTCATAGAGCGGCATCTCGTGGTCGCGCGGCTCGTACAGCGTGACTTCGGCGCCGGCCGCCCGCGCACCGCGCACGAGTACGGCGAGCAGCTTGCGGTTCCAGGAATCCCGGCGTGCGCTGCCGGGCATGGCGAGGAGTCGGACGGTAGGCATCGGGGCGTCTCCTGGGTGGTGGCCTTGTGTTGATCGAATATCGACTTACGATCGGCGGACGCCCCCGCAGTTCATTTCCTGCGTGCCTGCCACCACGTGTCGAGGCTCCACGCGCCTGCGCCATGTACCGCCAGCATCAGCATCCCGCCGGCGATCGCGAGGTTCTTCATGAACATGATGGACTGGATCTGGTTCGCGAAATCGGTATGGAAGAACAATGCGCTGAGGATGCAGAAGGCGGCCAAGCCGGCCGCCGCGAGCCGGGTGAGGGCGCCGAAGAGGATGCCCAGGCCGCCGCCGAGTTCGGCAAAGATCACGAGCGGCAGCAGGGCGCCGCTGACGCCCATTGACGCCATGTACTGCTGCGTGCCGGCGTAGCCGGCGCCGAGCTTGCCCCAGCCGGCGACGATGAAGATCAGCGCGAGAAGAATGCGCGCGACGAGCGCGGTTGCGTCTTTCATCGACTTCTCCTTGTAGTAAGGGCGTGGTGCCCTTCTAAGGATGTAGTCGAAATGCGACGCATTTGCAGGCCATTCCGGCGCGGAACGGCCTGCGGAGGGGGATTATTTCGGGATCTTCACTACGTGCAGCAGGTTGGTGCTGCCGCTGCGCCCGAAGGGCAACCCGGCGATGATCACCACGTCGTCGCCGGGCTGGGCGAAGCCGTGCGTGACGACCGCGGCGCTGGCGTGCTCGACCATCTCGGCGACGTCATGCACGTCCTCGAAGGGCACCGGATGCACGCCCCACACCAGCGCGAGGCGGCGGGCGGTGGCGAGCTGCGGCGTGAGGCCCAGGATCGGCGTGCTCGGGCGTTCGCGGCTGGCGCGCAGGCAGCTGAAGCCGCTGCTGGAGTAGGCGACGGTGGCCGCCGGGTTCAGCAACGCGGTGACGCGGCGCAGCGCGCAGCAGATGGCCTCCGGCGTGTTTGCCTGCGCCGGCATGTGGCTGGCCTCCAGCCCCGCGCGCCAGTCGGGGTCCTGCTCGACCTCGGTGATGATGCGATCCATGATCGTGACCGCCTCCACCGGGTACTGGCCGGACGCCGATTCTGCCGACAGCATCACCGCGTCGGCGCCGTCGTAGATCGCCGTGGCGACGTCGGAGGCTTCGGCACGGGTGGGCACCGGCGCGCTGATCATCGATTCGAGCATCTGCGTCGCGACGACGACTGGCTTGCCGGCGGCGCGGGCGGCGCGGACGATGCGTTTCTGCAGGATGGGCACCTGCTGCGGCGGCAGTTCGACGCCGAGGTCGCCGCGCGCGACCATGACACCGTCGGCTAGCGCGACGATCTCGTCCAGGCGCTCGATCGCGGCGGGCTTTTCCAGCTTGGCCATGATCCACGCGCGGTCGCCGACGATCTCGCGCGCCTCGCGGACGTCCTCGGGGCGCTGCACGAAGGACAAGGCCACCCAGTCGACGCCCAGCGACAGGCCGTAGTCGAGGTCGGCGAGGTCCTTGGGCGTCAGCGGCGAGATCGGCAGGACGACGCCGGGCACATTCACGCCCTTGCGGTCGGACAGCGGGCCGCCGACCAGCACGGTGGTGTCGGCGAAGTCCGGGCCGAAGGCCTCGACGCGCAGGCGCAGCTTGCCGTCGTCGAGCAGCAGCTCGGTGCCCGTTTCGAGGGCGGCGAAGATCTCGGGGTGGGGCAGATTGGCGCGCGTGGCGTTGCCCTCGCTCGCGTCGAGGTCGAGGCGGAAGCGGCTGCCGGCGGCGAGCATGACCTTGCCTTGCGCGAGCTTGCCGATGCGCAGCTTCGGGCCTTGCAGGTCCATCAGGATGCCGATCGGACGACCGACCTCGCGCTCGATGGCGCGGATCTGGCGCAGCCGCTCGGCGTGGTCGGCATGGCTGCCGTGGCTGAAGTTCAGGCGGAACACGTCGGCGCCGGCCTCGACGAGCGCGCGGATGCGCTCGGGGGTGGAACTCGAAGGGCCGAGCGTCGCGAGGATGCGCGACTGGCGGTGGCGTCTCATGGGTGTCTCCTCGTTGTTCTGTGGTGGTGCTCGCAGGGATACGTAGGGCGGGAGGAGCGAAGCGCATCCCGCCACGCGGCGGTCGAGACACTTCCGGCCGTTGGGATTGGCGGGATGCGCTTCGCTTTCCCGCCCTACATTCCTTGTCCGATCAGACGATGGCCGCGATGCCTGCGCGGGCGATCTGCGCGTCGTCGCTGGCCTTGACGCCCGATACGCCGACCGCGCCGATCACGGCACCATCGACGACGATCGGTTCGCCGCCTTCCAGCGGCACAACCGGCATCGCCAGCGCCGCGAAGCGGCCGCCGTTGATCATATCCTCCAGCGCCTTGCTCGGCTTGCCCGCCATCACGCTGGTGCGCGCCTTCTCGGGCGCGATCAGCGAACTCGAGAGCGGGGCGCCGTCCAGGCGCTGCAGCCACAGCGCGTGGCCGCCGGCGTCGCACACGGCGATCGTCACGGCCCAGCCGTTCCTGAGCGCCTCGGCTTCGGCGGCTGCGGCGATGCGCTTGACGTCGTCGAGGGTGAGGGCCTTGATGGTTTTCATTGTTTCTCTCCTGATTTCGCTTGTGTCGATGTTTCCGCTGTGGATACTGCGCTTCGTTTATTGCGCCACGCGGACGTTGTTCCGTGGGAGCGGCTTCAGCCGCGAACGGGCGCCGATTCGCGGCTGAAGCCGCTCCCACGGTCGGCGCCCTCGACGCGTTGCCTTCGGTTACAGCACGACGATGGCGCGGAAATCGTTGACGTTCGTGAGCGTCGGCCCGGTCACGAGCGAGTCGCCGAGCGCCTCGAAGAAGCCGTGGCCGTCGTTGTTCGCGAGGCTGTCGCGCGGGCGGATGCCCTGTGCCCAGGCACGCTTCAGGGTGTCGGGGGTGACGAAGGCGCCGGCGATCTCTTCGAGTCCGTCCACGCCGTCGGTGTCGCCCGCGACCGCGTGCACGCCCGGCTCGCCATCCAGCGCGACCGCGAGCGAGAGCAGGAACTCGACGTTGCGTCCGCCACGCCCGTTGCCGCGCACCGTGACGGTCGTCTCGCCGCCCGACAGCAGCACGCAGGGCGCGGCCACGGGCTGGCGGTGACGGCGCGCCTGCAGCGCGATGCCGGCCATGACCTTGCCGACGTCGCGCGCTTCGCCCTCGATGCTGTCGCCCAGCAGAACCGGCGTGAAGCCGGCGCAGGCGGCGACCTTCGCGGCGGCTTCGAGCGCCATCTGCGGCGTGGCGATGAGCGTGGTCGTGACGCGAGCGAGGCGTGCGTCGCCCGGCTTGATCGATTCGCCCGCGCCGCTTTCGAGCAGCGCGCGCGCCGCGGCCGGGAGATCGATGCCGTAGCGGGCGACGATCTCCAGCGCGTCGGCGCAGGTGGTCGGGTCGCCGACGGTGGGGCCGGAGGCGATGTCGATCGGGTTGTCGCCGGGCACGTCGGAGATCAGCAGGTTCACGACGCGCGCCGGATGACAGGCCGCGGCGAGCCGTCCGCCCTTGATCGCTGAGAGGTGGCGGCGCACGCAGTTCATCTCGGAGATCGTCGCGCCGGATTTCAGCAGCGCGCGGTTGATCGCCTGCTTGTCCTCGAGCGTGACGCCTGCGGCCGGCAGCGGCATCAGCGCCGAGCCGCCACCCGAGATCAGGCAGATCACGAGGTCGTCCGCGGTGAGGCCCTGCACCGTCTCCAGCATGCCGCGCGCGGCGGCGAGGCCGTTGGCGTCGGGCACGGGGTGGGCCGCCTCGACGATGGTGATGCGCTCGCACGGCACGGCGTAGCCGTAGCGGGTGACGACGAGGCCGGAAATCGGCCCCGGCCAGTTGCGTTCCAGCGCCTGCGCCATCGCCGCCGAGGCCTTGCCGGCGCCGATGACGATGGTGCGGCCCTTGGGCGGCGCGGGCAGGTGGCGCGGGATGCAGCGTTCGGGCTGGGCGGCCTGCACCGCCGCGGTGAACATCTCCCGCAGCAGGGCGCGGATGTCGGTTTCAGTGCTCATGGCAGGATCCGTATCGGGGAAGAAGGGCTGGATGGGCGGCGGAGCTATCAACTTGGCAATCAAAATGTTTGAAGTCTGTTCGGGCACCTTGTTCCTCCCCCTTCAAGGGGGGCGGAACAGGGGTTTCGGCGAGCACAGCTCGCCGCCTGTGGAGCGGCGAGGCGCAGCCGAGACTACCGGTTAGGAGGGGGATGGGTTTCTGCCACGCCTACGTAACCCATCCCCACCCCAAC
>NZ_WTVK01000088.1 GCF_012910805.1 Aromatoleum evansii | reverse complement strand
GCCCCCGCCTACCCCCCCCTGTCGCGCCGCATGCGCGAGGAGGGCAAGGTGATGCTGCGCGTGCAGGTCACGGCGGAGGGCTTGCCGGCACAGGTCGATCTGGCGGAGAGTTCGGGCTACGCGCGCCTCGACGCCGCCGCCCGCGAGGCGGTGCAGCGTTGGCGCTTCGTGCCGGCGAAACAGGGCGGACAGCCCGTCGCCGCCGCGGTCATCGTCCCCATCGTATTCAAACTCGAAGGAAACTGAACATGCTGACCGACACTTTCGGGCTGTCCCACCTGTGGGCCCAGTCGGATATCGTCATCAAACTCGTCGCCTTCACCCTCGTGGTGATGTCGGTGGCGAGCTGGTATCTGATCGCCGTACGCACGACGCGCCAGCTGCGCGCGCGCCGCTTCGACAGCGCAGTCGAGGGCTTCTGGAGCGCCGCCAATCTCGACGAGGGCCTGCGCCGCGTATCGCAGATCGCGCCGGATTCGCCCTTCGAGGCGCTGGCACGCCAGGGCGCGGCCGCGGCCGAGCACCTGCGCCGCCACACTGCCGCAGACACGCTGGGCGGCAAGCTCGACGCGGATGAATTCGTCACGCGCGCACTGCGCAAGTCGATCGCCCTGTCCACCGCGCAGCTCGAGTCCGGGCTGACGGTTCTCGCCTCGATCGGCTCGACCGCGCCCTTCATCGGCCTGTTCGGCACGGTGTGGGGCATCTACCACGCCCTGATCGGCATCAGCACCTCCGGCGCGGCGACGATCGACAAGGTCGCCGGCCCCGTGGGCGAGGCGTTGATCATGACGGCCTTTGGCCTTTTCGTCGCGATTCCGGCCGTGCTCGCATACAACACCTTCACGCGGGCGAACCGGCTGGAGCTGTCGGAACTCGACGCCTTCGCGCACGACCTGCTCGCGTGGTTCACCACCGGAACGCGCCTTGCCAGCACCCCCGCCGAACAGGCTCCGCGTGCCGTCGCGCCGGCCGCAGCGGCCAAGCTCGCGGGAGCCGCGTGATGGCCTTCGGCAGCTTCAATGAGCAGGGCGGTTCGGCGCCGATGAGCGAGATCAACATGGTCCCCCTCATCGACGTGATGCTCGTGCTGCTGATCGTGTTCATGATCACGGCACCTCTGCTCACGCACTCGGTCAAGATCGACCTGCCGACCGCGGCGAGCCAGGCGAGCAACGAGAAGCCCGACACCGTGACGCTGGCGCTCGACGCCGCGGGCACGCTGTACTGGAACGACCAGAAGATCGGCGACGAGGAGCTCGCGGCGCGGCTCGCAGCGGCTGCAGCGCAACCGGTGCAGCCCGAGCTGCATCTGCGCGCCGACCGCGAGACGCGCTACCAGAAGCTGGCCGAGATCATGTCGGCGGCGCGCACCGCCGGCATCCAGAAGATGGGATTCATCACCGTACCCGAGCACTGACCGAGGGGGCCGCCAGGCCCCCTCCCGTGGGAGCAAGCGGCTTCAGCCGCGAATGGGCGGTGTCGCATGTGACACTGTCGATTCGCGGCTGAAGCCGCTTCCACATATCCACCGCGCCCTCGCCGCGCTCCCGATCTCGCCGGGAACCCCGCGCTGCAATACGATACAAAGCACAGGCGGGCATTCGCTATCCTTCGCGCTGTGATCTCCGTGCCCGCGCGGCGTCGCGCCAGCTCGACGGAATATCCATTTGCCAAGCTGCAGCCCTGCGGCGACACTTCGACGTTAGACCCGACAACTTGCCGAACCACGACATGACTTCATCCCCCGAGTCCAAGCCGCGCCGACTGCGCCGCGCCGTGATTGCCCTGGTCGCCCTGGGCGTGCTGGGCGCGGGCGGGTGGTTCGCGTGGACGCGGTATTTCGCGCCGCCCGACGAGCTGGCGCGCTACCAGTTCGCGACCGTGACGCGCGGGGACGTCGAGGACGTCGTCACGGCCACCGGCACGCTGCAGCCGCGTGACTACGTCGACGTCGGCGCGCAGGTGTCGGGCCAGCTCAAGAAGATCCACGTCGAGGTCGGCTCGGAGGTGAAGGCAGGCGACCTGCTCGCCGAGATCGACCCCATCGTGCTGCAGAGCCGCGTCGACGCAACTCGCGCGCAGCTGCGCAACTTGCGAGCGCAGCTCATGGACCGCGAGGCGAGCCGGACGCTGGCCGAGGTGCAGGTGAAGCGCCAGCGCAACCTGATGGCGGAGGACGCCACGACGCGCGAGAGCCTGCAGAATGCCGAGGCCGCCCTGCAGTCCGCGCAGGCGCAGGTCGAGGCGATCAAGGCGCAGATCGACCAGACCGAGTCGAACCTGCGCGCGGACGAGGCCAACCTGAACTACGCGCGCATCTACGCGCCACTGTCGGGCACCGTGGTGTCGATCACCGCGCGCCAGGGGCAGACGCTGATCGCTAGCCAGCAGGCGCCCGTGATCCTGCGCGTCGCGGACCTGACGACGATGACGGTGCAGACCCAGGTCTCGGAGGCGGACGTGAGCCGCCTGCGCCTGGGCATGGACGCCTACTTCACCATCCTCGGCGGCGAGGGGCGGCGCTGGGAAGGCAAGCTGCGCAAGATCGAGCCGACACCGGTGGTGCAGAACAACGTCGTGCTCTACAACGCGCTGTTCGACGTCTCGAACCCCAACCGGGCGCTGATGACGCAGATGACGGCACAGGTGTTCTTCGTCGTCGCGGCGGCCAAGGACACGCTGCTGGTTCCGATGTCGGCGCTGGCCGCGGGCCGCAGCGGGCGCGCGGAGCGCGTGAAGACGGCGGTTGCGGGCGGGGATGGGCGCCCCGCGGGCGGCCCGGGAGCAGCCAGAGCGGGGGCCGACGCACCGAACGCACCCGACGCGAAGACGGGCGCGGGCGCCGCGCCGCGCACGGTGACGGTCAAGGTCGCCCCCGCGCAAGGGCCGCTGCAGGACCGCCAGGTCGAGATCGGCGTG
The DNA here is from genome assembly GCF_012910805.1 of Aromatoleum evansii. Taxonomy (GTDB): domain Bacteria; phylum Pseudomonadota; class Gammaproteobacteria; order Burkholderiales; family Rhodocyclaceae; genus Aromatoleum; species Aromatoleum evansii. Next base: position 11,401 of record NZ_WTVK01000088.1, on the reverse strand, counting down.
CGCAGCCGCATCCACGCCCAGGTCCTGTCCGGCCTCGAGGAAGGCGAGCGCATCGTGTCCGGCATGGCCCCGGTGGACAAGGGCGGCAACGCCAGTGCGCCGCGCCGCACACCACGCATATGAAAGCCGAACCGCTGATCGCCGGACTGGATGCGGATTCGCCACGGCGCCAGCCCTCGGGCGAGCCGCTCATCGAACTGTCCGGCATCACCAAGACCTTCCGCAGCGGCGAGCTTGCCGTCGAAGTGCTGCACGGCATCGACCTGACGATCTATCCGGGCGAGTTCGTCGCCATCGTCGGCAGCTCGGGGTCGGGCAAATCGACACTGATGAACATCCTCGGCTGCCTCGACCGCCCGACCAGCGGCACCTACCGCTTCATGGGGCGCGACGTCGCGGCTTTCGAGCGCGACGAGCTGGCACGGCTGCGGCGCGAGACCTTCGGCTTCGTGTTCCAGAGCTACAACCTGATCGGCGGCGCCAGTGCGCGCGAGAACGTCGAGGTGCCGGCGGTCTACTCGGGCATGCCGCCGGCCGAACGCCACGCGCGCGCGACTGAATTGCTGACGGCGCTGGGCCTGGGCGAGCGCACGCGAAACCGCCCCAGCCAGCTCTCCGGCGGCCAGCAGCAGCGCGTGTCGATCGCCCGCGCACTGATGAACGGCGGCCGCGTGATCCTCGCCGACGAACCGACCGGCGCGCTCGACAGCAAGAGCGGCGCGGAGGTGATGCAGCTCCTGCGTGAGCTCTCGGCAGGGGGGCACACCATCATCCTGATCACGCACGAGCGCGAGGTCGCCGACCAGGCGCAGCGCATCATCGAGATCCGCGACGGCAACGTCGTCTCCGATCCGGGCCCGCGCCCGCCCGTCGGCCCCGAGCCCGATTTCGCGCCGCACATCGACCGCACCTCGCACCTGTCGGACCTCGTCGAGGCGACGCGCACGGCGCTGCGTGCGTTGCGCGCGAACCTGTTCCGCGCGGCGCTGACGCTGCTGGGCATCGTCATCGGCGTCGCGGCGGTGATCGCGATGCTCGCGATCGGCGACGGCGCCAAGCAGGACGTCATCAACCGCATCAGCTCGCTGGGCACGAACCTCCTCACCGTGCGGCCGGGCGCGCCGAACCAGCGCGGCCGCGACACGATCGCGACGCTGGTGAGCGAGGACGTGGCGGCCATCGTCGAACTGCCCAACGTGCTCGCGGCGGTGCCCGAGCAGAGCACGGGCGTGACCGTACGCTACGGCAACGCCGACCACCGCACCTCGGCGACCGCCACCGGCGCCGACTACACCATCGCGCGCGACTGGCCGGTCGCACGGGGCACCTTCTTCAGCGAGGGCGACGAGCGCCGCTATGCGACGGTCGCCGCAATCGGCCAGACGGTCGCGAATGCCCTGTTCGGCGACGAGGACCCGATCGGCAAGTACGTGCTCGTGAACAACCTCGTGTTCCAGGTGGTCGGCGTGATGGGGCCGATGGGCGCGACGCCGTGGGGCTCGGACCAGGACGACGTGATCTTCGTGCCGTTCACGACCGGCAGCCTGCGTCTGACGGGCCAGCGCCACCTGCGCAGCGCCATCGTCGCAGTGGAGGACGTCGAGCAGATCGACGACACGCAGGAGGCGGTGCGCGCGCTGTTGCAGACGCGCCACTCCGGCATCGAGGACTTCCAGATCCGCAACATGGCGCAGGTCATCGAGAGCGCGTCGGAGACGCAGAACACGCTGACCGTGCTGCTCGGCACCGTCGCTGCGATCTCGCTGCTGGTCGGCGGCATCGGCGTCATGAACATCATGCTGGTGTCGGTCACCGAGCGCACGCGCGAGATCGGCATCCGCATGGCGACCGGCGCACGCATGAAGAACATCCTGCAGCAGTTCCTGATCGAGGCGCTGGTCGTGTCTGCGCTGGGCGGGCTGATCGGGGTCGCCGTCGGCCTGGGTGCCGCGGCCGTGATCGAGGCCTTCGACAAGCCTGTCGTGTATTCGCTGCCCCCCGTGCTGCTCGCCTTCGGTTGCGCCTTCGCGACCGGCCTGATCTTCGGTTACCTGCCCGCGCGCAAGGCCGCCCGCCTCGACCCGGTGGTCGCCCTTGCGTCAGAGTGATGCCTCGATGAACCGCCCCCCGTCCTGCCGCCCTCTCCGCCATTTCCAGATGCCCCGGCTCCTGCCCGCGCTCGCGGCCGGCCTCGCGCTCACGCTGTCCGCTTGTGCCGTGACCGAACCGGCAACACGGGCTGAAATCGCCATACCGGCGGACTGGAACGAAGTTGCTGGGGCGGGCGCCGCGCGGGCCGAGCCGCAATGGTGGAGGACCTTCTCCTCGTCGCAGCTGGAGTCGCTCGTCGCCGCCGCCGTGGCCGACAATCCGGATTTCCGCGCCGCCGTCGAACGCGTGCGCCAGGCGGAGATCGCCCTGCACGTCGCGGGCGCCTCGCTCCTGCCCGCAGCCGCCGCCGGCGGGGACGCGGGGTGGCGACGCAGCGACCCGGGCGACGGCAGCCGCGCGGTCGACAGCGAGTCGTCCGGCGCCAACCTCTCGATCAGCTACGAGGTGGACCTGTGGGGCCGCATCGCGGCCAACGTGCGCGGAGCGGAAGCGAGCTTCGCCGCGAGCCGGCATGACTACGACGCCACGCGCCTGACACTCGTGGCAAGCGTAGCCAACACCTATTTCGCCTGGCTTGCCGCGCGCGAGCGGCTCGCCATCGCGCAGGACAACCTGGCAATCGCCGAGCGCGTGCTGAGCATCGTCGAAACCCGTTATCGCAACGGCGCGGCGTCCGCCCTTGATGTCAGTCGGCAGCGCACCACGGTGCTGACCCGGCGTGCGGCCGTGCCGCCGCTGGAGACGCTGCAGCGCCAGGCGCTCACCGCGCTGGCACTGCTCGTCGGACAGCCGCCGCAAGGCTTCAGCCTCACGCCGGAATCCTTCACGACGCTGGAAGTGCCGTCGGTCGCCCCGGGGCTCCCGTCCGAGTTGCTGACCCGGCGACCGGACCTTGCGAGCGCCGAGGCGCTGCTCGCTGCCGCCGACGCCGATGTTGCCGCAGCGCGTGCGGCGCTGCTGCCGCGTTTCGAGTTATCCGGCTCGGCCGGTCTCGCGACAACGACCCTGCTGTCACTGGCGAACCCGGCCAGCACCATTGGCCTGACCGCGGGGCTCGCGCACACCCTCTTCGACGGGGGGCGGCTGCGCAACGACGTCGAGGCCGCGCGCTCACGCCGGCGGGAGCTGGTCGAGAATTATCGTGCCGCGGTGCATACGGCACTCAAGGAAGTCGAGGATGCCCTCGGCAATGCCGAGCGCGACCGCCGCCTCGAGGACAGCCAGCTGGAGATTCGCGGCGAGGCCGCGCGCAGCCTGCGTCTCGCCGAACTGCGCTACCGCGAGGGCGCCGACGACCTGCTGACGGTGCTGGATGCACAGCGCACCCTGTTCCTGGCGCAGGATCAGCTCGCGCAGCAGCGCCTCGCACGGCTGACCGGCACGGTCGACCTCTACAAGGCGCTTGGCGGCGGGTGGTCCGCCGCGGCGGGATCCGGGAACGGTTCCACGCCGGGCTGAAGCGTCCTCCCGCAAGGCCGACCTTACCGCCCTTCCCTGTCGCATAGCGGCGCGGCCGTTGGTGCTTGACGACCGACGCTGCCCCTTTTCCTCGCAACCCGCGTCGATAATTGTCATTGCGAGTAATTCTCATTGTCGTTATTATTTGCATCAGCATTCAAGCGATTTGCGTACTTGCGATCACACCCCTGCGTCTGTCAGAAAGAGGAAAGCTTCATGTTCAGTCTCTCGCTCCGTTCCGTTGCCTTGGCCGCTCTCGCCACCCTATCGTTCTCCGCACAGGCTCTCGAATATCCCATCGGCGCGCCGCAGCAGCGCAATGGTATGGAGATCGCCGCGGTGTACCTGCAGCCGATCGACATGGAACCGGAAGGCATGATGAAGAAGGCGTCGGAAACCGACGTCCACATCGAGGCCGACATCCGCGCGCTGGCAAACAATCCGAACGGCTTCGAGGAAGGCAGCTGGATCCCCTACCTGACCGTCAAGTTCGAGATCACCAAAGTCGGCAGCGACTGGAAGCTCGCCGGCGACTTTATGCCCATGGTCGCGAGCGACGGCCCGCACTACGGCGACAACGTCAAACTTGCCGGTCCTGGCAAGTACAAGGTCAAGTACACGATCCTGCCGCCGGGCGCGAGCCACGGCACCCACTTCGGCCGCCATACCGACCGCGCCACCGGCGTGCGTCCGTGGTTCAAGGCCTTCGAGGTCGAGAACGAATTCACCTACGCCGGGATCGGCAAGAAGGGCGGCTACTGATGCAGGCCGCACGCTTTGCCCGCACGGCGATCGCAGTCGCCGTGGCGGGCCTGTCGTGCGCGAGCCAGGCAGCGCCGACGGCGCAGGACAAGCTCCTCGCCGAGATGAAGCGCCTGGCCGAGCGCATCGAAAGACTCGAGAAGCGCAACACCGAGCTTGAAGCGAAGCTCGCCGCCGGCACGGCGGCACCGGCCTCGGCCCTCGCGCAGCGCGTGCAGGCCCTGGAGCGCGCGAATCAGGATCTGGCCGCAAGCCTGGAGAGCGACCGCATCAGCGAACGCGAGCCGGAACTCGCGATCCGTCTCAAGGCCGTCGAGGAGCGCACCAACAACATGGGCGCGCCCACGAAGCTCGCGCAGGCGCTCGACGGGATCGCGATCGAGGGCAGCGTCGCCGCCGTCGCGCAGCAGATCAACGGCCGCGCACGGGACAACGGCGAGCGCGAATCGCTGCTGTCGTGGCGCGGCGACCTCGGCATCACGGTGCCTGCAGGAGACATCGGGCGCGGCACAGGCGAGTTCTTCACCCAGTTGCGCATGGGCCAGGGCGAGGACTTCACCGGCTTGCAGCCGACGTTCACCGGCGCGTTCAACAGCCTGGGGTTCCGCACCGGCGCAGCGTCCTCGGAAGAGACCTACGCAATCGTCGCGCAGGCCTGGTACCAGCTCACTACGCCGCTGGGCGAAGCGGCGAATACGCCGCACAGCCTGCAATTCACCGTCGGCAAGATGGACCCCTTCGTGTTCTTCGACCAGAACGCGATCGCCGACAACGAGGCCGAGAAATTCCTCAACAACGTCTTCGTGCATAACCCGATGCTGGACTCGGGCGGCGCTGTCGGCGCCGACAGCTACGGCTTCACGCCCGGCGTGCGCCTCGCGTACCGCAACGAGATGGACAAGCCGGACTGGTGGCAGGTGTCGCTCGCGGCTTTCGGCGCTGGTGAAGGCGCGCGGTTCGGGCGCAGCTTCGACAAGCCCTTCGTGATCGGCCAGCTCGAATACGGCCGCAAGAACATGGGCTTCGACGGCAACTACCGCCTGTACGCATGGCGCAACGGCCAGTACGAGGGCTTCGACGGCTCGCGCGACACGGCGAGCGGCTGGGGCGCGAGCGTCGACCAGCGCGTGCATGAGGACGTGACGCTGTTCGCCCGCTACGGCCAGGCGACTTCGGGCAAGGCGGCCTTCGACCGCGCGTTCACGGTGGGCGGAGAACTCACCGGCGACGCGTGGGGCCGCGGCGCGGACAGCGTCGGCCTCGCGTGGGGCTGGCTGCATTCGGGCAGCGACTTCCGCCGCGAGGCGGCAGGACTCGTGGATGACGAAGGCGCCCCGGTCTTCGGCTACACCCCCCGTGGCGCGGAACAGGTCGCCGAGCTGTACTACCGCTGGCACCTGAACGACCAGCTGTCGCTGACGCCGGACCTGCAGTACGTGCGCCGCGCGGCAGCCAACCGCGACGCGAAGAACATGACCGCCTTCGGGGTACGCGCCCTGTATGCGTTCTGAGCGCCAACGCTCCATCCGCCCTGCCCGGTTTCCCGCCGGGCGGGGTTTTCTCGTTTCCACGGATAGCCTCCGCCAGCCATGACTCCAGCCAGCCTGCTTGCCTCCGTCCTCGGCATCGTCCTCCCGGCCGCCCTCCTCACCGCCCCGGCCGCCGCACGTGCCGACATGCCGACCTTCGAGGTCGTCGCGGAGAACGGTCGCCTCTCGCCCGAGACGATCGAAGTCCCCGCCAACACCCGTTTCCGCCTGCGCCTGACGAACCGCAACGCCGGCCCGGAGGAGTTCGAGACCACCACGCCGTTCAAGGAGCTGGTGGTCGGCCCCGGCGTCACGCGCACGACGATCTTTCCGCCGCTGAAACCGGGCACCTACCCCTTCTTCGGCGAGTTCCACCCCGACACGGCGAAGGGCCGTTTCGTCGCCAAGTAAGGTTTTCCGGAGGCAGGCATCATGGGCAACGCACTGTTCATCGTGTGGCGCGAGAGCGTCGAGGCGATCCTGATCATCAGCATCCTGCTCGCGTGGATCCGCGAGCGCGGCGATACCCGCATCGGCGTGCATCACCTGTGGGCAGGCGTCGGCGGCGGGCTGGCGCTGGCGGGCTTCCTCGCATTGGCCATGCTGGGCGTGCATGGCTGGCTCGCGGCCGACGCGCTGGACCTGTTCCAGACCGCGATCGTGTTCGCCGCGGCGGGCCTGATCACGCACATGGTGCTGTGGATGCGCTCGCACGGTCGCACCATGAAGCGTGATCTCGAAGCCGGCCTCGCCCGCGCAGCCACGACGGCCGGCGGGACCTCGGTCGCCCTGCTCGCGGCGATCGCCGTGGGCCGCGAGGGGGCCGAGACGGTGCTGTTCCTCTACGGCCTGGCGATGGAGCAGTCGGGCGAGACGCTCGCGCGCCTGTTCGCCGGCGCGGGTATCGGCTTCGTGCTCGCGCTCGCGACCGCGTGGGTGATCCTGTCGGGTGCGCGCTGGCTGCCCGGCCGCGTGTTCTTCCGTGTGAGCGAGATCGTGCTGCTGCTGCTCGCCGCCGCGCTGCTGGTGTCCGGCGTCGAGCGCCTGATCGACCTGGAATGGCTGCCGCCGCTCATCGAGCCGGTGTGGGACAGCTCCATGCTGCTCGAGGACGGCAGCACTGCGGGCGGCATCGCCGCGGCCTTCGCCGGCTATCGCGCGCAGCCCTCGCTGATGGTGCTGATCGCATGGCTGAGCTACTGGGCGCTGGTCGCGCTGCTCGGACGCGTGCAGCGGAGGTCCGCGGCATGAACACCTGCGCGGCCCCTGCCCCCGCCTCCCCGCGCCTCGCGCGCATCGGCGAACTCATGCGCCGCCATCGGGGCTGGATCCTCGGCGCGCAGTGGGTGATCCTCGCGGCCTACCTGTTCCTCGTCATCACGCCCGCCTTCCTGCCCTTGCCCGAATCCGGGGCGAGCCTGTGGAACAACCTGACGCTGTTCGCGCAGTTCGCGTTCTGGGGCATCTGGTGGCCTTTCGTGCTGGTATCGATGATGCTGATGGGGCGCGTGTGGTGCGGCGTGATGTGCCCCGAGGGCTTCGTCTCGGAGCAGGTGTCGCGTTTCGGCCTCGGCCGCCCGGTGCCGCGCTGGATCAAGTGGGGCGGCTGGCCCTTCGTCGCCTTCCTCGGCACGACGGTGTACGGCCAGCTCGTGAGTGTGTACGAATACCCGAAGGCGGCGCTGCTGGTGCTGGGCGGCTCCACCGTAGCGGCGATCGCCGTGGGCCTCGTCTATGGCCGCGGCAAGCGCGTGTGGTGCCGCCACCTGTGCCCGGTGAATGGCGTGTTCGGGCTGCTGTCGCGCCTCGCGCCGGTGCATTTCCGCACCGACCGCGAGGCCTGGGAGGCGTACGGCACGAAGAAAGTCATCCCGATCAACTGCGCGCCGCTGGTGGACATCCGCCGCATGGAAAGCGCAGCCGACTGCCACATGTGCGGACGCTGCGCGGGCCATCGCGACGCGGTGAGCCTCGCCGCGCGCGTGCCCGGCAGCGAGGTCGCGCAGCTCGACGCGCAGGACGCCGACCGCTGGGAAGTGCGCCTGCTGGTGTTCGGCATCATCGGCACCGCGATCGGCGCCTTCCAGTGGTCGGCCTCGCCGTGGTTCGTGCGCGCGAAGCTCGCGGCGGCGGAATGGCTGGTCGAGCACGACGCGTTCGCGCTGCTGGGCGACGACATCCCGTGGTGGCTGCTGACCCACTACCCCGAGGCGAACGACGTATTCACGTGGCTCGACGGCCTCATGATCCTCGCCTATATCGGCGTCACCGCGCTGGTGCTGGGCGGCTGGATCACGCTGTGGCTGCGCGTGGCCGCCGGACTGCTGGGGGACGCGGCCGCGCACCTGCGGCTCGCCTACGCGCTGATCCCGCTGGGCGGTGCCGGCGTGTTCCTCGGGCTCTCGGGCCTGACCGTGACCCTGCTCTCGGCTGAGGGCGTCATCCTCACTGCGCTGCCCGAAGCACGCGGCACGCTGCTCGCCGCCGCGGCGCTGGCGAGCCTCGTCCTCGCCTTCACGCACATCCGCCGCACCCCGGCGCCGACGCTGCGGCGCGTCGCCGCGCAGTGCGCCTTCGCCGTCGCTGCCGCGGCGGCAGTCGTGCCCTGGGCGCTGATGTATTACATCTGGTAGGACAGACGGGTCGATCTTGCCCCGCAAATAATCTACCCTGTGGGCATCGGCATTCCGGCGCGAGACCGGGGCCGCCCCCACAGGAGATTGCAGATGACCCGATTCATCCTCAACGGGCACAAGGTCAACACCGCGATGCCCGAGGACACCCCGTTGCTGTGGGTGCTGCGCGACGGACTGGAGCTCACCGGGACGAAGTTCGGCTGCGGCATGGGGCTGTGCGGCGCGTGCACGGTGCATGTCGACGGCGTCGCGGTGAAGTCCTGTTCTACCCCGGTGTCCGCGGTCGCCGACAAGCAGGTCACGACCATCGAGCATGTGGACCGAAACCGCGTCGGCGCCGCCGTGCAGGCAGCATGGCAGAAGCTCGACGTCGTGCAGTGCGGCTACTGCCAGTCCGGCCAGGTCATGGCGGCGACGGCATTGCTGGCCAAGACACCACGCCCGAGCGACGCCGACATCGACGCGGCGATGGCCGGCAACCTGTGCCGCTGCGCGACCTACGTGCGCATCCGCGCAGCAATCCACGAAGCCGCGAAGAGCCTCGCGGGGAGGGGCGCGGCATGAAGATCCGCATCGAGAACGTGTCGCGCCGCGACTTCCTGAAGGCCGGCGCCGGCCTCACGCTCGGGCTCGCCTTGCCGGGCGCCGAGCGGGCCTTCGCCGCTGCGGCGAAGGGGCCGCAGGGCGGCGAGGCCGCCTTTTCGCCCAATGCCTTCGTACGCATCGGCAGCGACAACCGCGTCACGGTGGTCGCCAAGCATCTGGAGATGGGCCAGGGCACCTACACCGGTCTCGCGACCCTGGTCGCCGAGGAGCTCGACGCCGATTGGGCACAGGTCGTCGTCGAAGGTGCACCGGCCGACGCGAAACGCTACAACAACCTGTTGTGGGGCCCGTCGCAGGGCACCGGCGGCAGCACCGCGATCGCCAACTCCTTCGAGCAGATGCGCCACGCGGGCGCGAGTGCGCGCGCGATGCTGGTGCAGGCGGCGGCCGCGCGCTGGAAAGTCCCCGTCGGCGAGATCCGCGTCAAGGCGGGCGTCGTCAGCCATGCGAAGAGCGGACGCAAGGCGAGTTTCGGCGAGCTGGCCGAGGCCGCGGCGAAGCAGCCCGTGCCGCAGGAGGTGCGCCTGAAGGATCCGAAGGACTTCACGCTGATCGGGCGCCACGTGCCGCGCAAGGACAGCGTCGAGAAGACCACCGGACGCGCGCTGTTCACCCAGGACGTGAAGCTGCCGGGCATGCTGGTCGCCGTCGTGGCGCACCCGCCGCGCTTCGGCGCGACCGTGCGCACGGTCGACGAACGGGCCGCGCGCGCGGTGCCCGGCGTGCTGCGCGTGACGCGGATCCCGCAGGGGGTGGCGGTGCTGGCGCACGACTACTGGACCGCGAAGACGGGCCGCGACGCATTGCAGATCGAGTGGGATGACAGCAAGGCCTACCGTGGCAGCACGGAACAGATCCTCGCCGACTACCGCAAGCTCGCCGCGACGCCGGGCCTCGTCGCGCGCCACGACGGCGACGCGGACAAGGCACTGGGCGAAGGCGCGAAGACACTGGAGGCCGAATACGCCTTCCCCTATCTCGCGCATGCGCCGATGGAGCCGCTCAACTGCGTGATGCGCCTCGACGCCCAGGGTTGCGAGGTGTGGAACGGCGAGCAGTTCCAGACCGGCGACCAGCACGCGTTGGCCGCGTTCTTCGGCCTCAAGCCCGAGCAGGTGAAGCTCAACATGCTGTATGCCGGCGGCAGCTTTGGCCGGCGCGCGAACCCGGCCAGCGATTACGTGCTGGAGACGGCGCACATCGTTAAGGCGATCCGTGGCGAGGCGCCGGTGAAGCTGGTGTGGTCGCGCGAGGACGACATGCGCGGCGGATACTACCGCCCGCTGTACCTGCACCGTCTGCGCGCCTCGCTCGACGCGCAGGGCAAGCCGCTCGCGTGGTCGCAGCGCGTCGTCGGCCAGTCCATCCTCGCCGGCACGCCCTTCGAGAGCGCGATGGTCAAGGACGGCATCGACGCGACTTCGGTCGAAGGCGCCGCGAACCTGCCCTACGCGATTCCCAACCTGCAGGTCGAGCTGCACACCACCAGCAAGGACGTGAAGGTGCCGGTGCTGTGGTGGCGCTCGGTGGGCTCGACGCACACGGCATTCGCGGCCGAGGTCTTCCTCGACGAGCTGGCCACGGCTGCGGGCGCCGATCCGGTCGCGTACCGGCAGGCCCTCCTCGGCGGGCATCCGCGTCACGCGGGCGTACTCAAACTCGCCACCGACAAGGCCGGCTGGAGCAAGCCGCTCGCCCCGGCGCAAGCCGGCAAGCGCGGCCGCGGCGTCGCGGTGCACGAGTCCTTCAACAGCTATGTCGCGCAGGTGGTCGAGGTCACGGTCGCGGACGACGACAGCTTCAAGGTCGATCGCGTCGTGTGTGCGGTGGATTGCGGCATCGCCGTGAATCCCGACGTCATCCGCGCGCAGATGGAAGGCGGCATCGGCTTCGGGCTCTCGGCCGCGTTGAGCGGGGCGATCACCCTCAAGGACGGCGTCGTCGAGCAGTCGAACTTCCACGATTACCCGGTGCTGCGCATCGACCAGATGCCCGCGGTCGAGGTGCATATCGTGCCTTCGGCCGCGAAGCCGACCGGCGTCGGCGAACCGGGCGTCCCACCGATCGCGCCGGCACTGGTGAATGCCTTGTTCGCCGCGACCGGCAAGCGCATCCGCACGCTGCCGATCGGGGAACAGTTGAAGACGTAAAGGGAAATCGCGCGAACTTGCGTAGATACTGTTATCCGGGTCAAGCGCCATGTATAGCGGGATCGAAAGCCTTTCCCGATTTGAGCACGCCGAAGGCGACATGAACGAGCTTTCGCATCATGGCACCGATGATGAGCATGGGCGGTTT
>NZ_WTVK01000087.1 GCF_012910805.1 Aromatoleum evansii | reverse complement strand
CGCCCGAACTGCACCGGATTGGAGACCTGCGCATTCAGCTCGGAGTCGCGCCGGTTATCCAGCCCGCCCCCCCCGCTCATCCAGCGCGTCATGTAACTGGCCGTACCGCTCGTCTCCGGCCCCAGCCTGAAGTTGAACCGGGGGCCGATACCGAACATTCGCGTTTCGTTGTCGCTTGAAATATCTTGGGGATCGCCAGCGGCACGGCCAAAGAAGGCCGAACGGTTATTCCGGCTCATCGACGCGTCCATGTCGATGAACAAGGTCTTTTCCACCGCTTCGAACTGCCCATGCCCGTTGAGCGTCAGGAAGGAGTCGTTGCGGTCCGTTTCGCTCATGTACGCGACATTGCGCACCGTCGCGTTGAGGTTTCCGCGGAAGCGTCCGCTATTGCGCAACACGGATACCCCTGGCGCCACCTCCAGGCTCAGATCTCCGTCGCCTCCCTGCGCATCGGCGCCGACATTGTCCGAGTACGTTACCGTTGCGCTGACGAAGGGCCGAACCTCAACGCTCTGGGCATTCGCCACGCCGGGCAAGGAAATCGCCGCGAACGCCAATCCGGCGCAGAAGGCCGTGACGACAGGCTTCAACTTAGGCCGCAGCATCCGGGTGCGCATCGGAACCATGACTCCGCCCGTATCTGTAGCCGTAGCCGTATCCGTATCCGTATCCATAGCCGTAAAGGCCACCGCGCGCGCCCTCCGTCGCCTTGTTCAGGACCAGGAGCTTCACCGGGCAATTCTCGATCGTGCCCAATGCCTGCTTGACGGCACCATGCGTCGTTCGCCCGGACTCGACCACCACCACCACCTGCCCCATGTGCGACGCGAGCACCCGCGCCTCGGTCGTCGATAGCAGGGGGGGAGAGTCGAACACGATGATGCGCTCCGCGTAGCGGGTAGCCATCTCCTCCAGCATGCGAGTCATCGCATCCGACGCGATCAATTCCGTCGATCGCTGATGCGTCATACCCGCCGGCAGGATCGACAGCTTCTCCACGTTCGTGCGCAGCATCACGTCCGAAAGATCCGGGACGTCTCCCACGAGCACATCCATGAGTCCCTTGCGCGGGGGAAGCCCCAGGCGCTGGAGGATCGACGGACGGGCGAAATCCGCATCCACGAGCAAGACAGTGTTGTCGAGCTCCATTGCGATGCTCATCGCGAGGTTCATCGCCGTGAACGACTTGCCCTCGCCCGGCAAGGCGCTCGTGACCATGATCAGGTTGCCGCTCTCGACCGGCGCAGCCCCCCGCCCCTGGGCGTTGTGTATCAGCGGCCGCTTCACCACCCGGTACTCTTCCGCAATCGCCGACTGCGGCAGATCGGGAGTCACCATGCCCATCCGGCTCAACCTCGCAAGGTCAAGGGTCACGGCGTGCGCCGGACCGACGCCATCCGCATGAGCGCCCACGGCGTCGCGCCGGCTCACCGCAACCGCCTCCCGCGTTACCGCGGCACTGGCCGGCTGCGCAACCGCATCCGGGTCCTGCACGGGACTCGCCGCGGCGGACGCATCCCCACCGGCAAGCCCCTGCTCTGCCCGCTTCAGTTGATCCAGCCGTTCGACCGCCTTCTCGATCAGACTCATGAAACAACCTCCCGGATGCGGCTCACGTCTGCAGCCACTTGAGCAGCACCGTCATCGCCCCGACCGCAACGGCGAAACTCGCGAGACCTCCGCCGAACATCATCAACCGGCGCCGTTCCACCTTTTCCCTGGCGGGATCGGGCAAGAGCGAAATCACCCCCAGAACGGGAAGGCCGGTTACTTCGCGCAAACCACGCGGTTCGACGAAAGCTGGGCGGAACTGCGCGATCAGGAAAGTGACCGCGACGCCTGCCGCCAGGGCCAGGAAGCCTGCGAGCGGCATCAGCAGGAGCCGGTTCGGCGCTGCGGGCGTGCGCGGCACGGTAGGCGGATCGATCACCCGGAACTCGGTAATCCCTCCCTGTGCGCTCATCTCGACCGACATCGCGGCCGATTCACGGCGCTGCACGAGCGACTCGTAATTCTGCCGATGGACGTTATAGTCCCGGTTCAGCTGGGTCTGCTCCGCCTCGATCTTCGGCAACAGCTCCTGCTGCGAACGCAACTGAGCCAATCGCGAATTCAGCTCGGCGAGACGGGCACGAAGCGAGGCCACCTTCGCGTCCGCCTCGGAGAGCGCCATCTTCATCTGCTGAAACACCGGATTGGCGCCGGGTGCCGCTCCCTGCCCGCCCCCGGCCTTGCGCATCGATTCGATTTCCTGCTGCTTTTCGGCCTCGAGCTGCGCGATGACGCGCCTGACACCGACCACGTCCGGGTGCTCGTTGGTGTAACGCAGCATCATCTCGTCGAGATTCTTCCTCAGCACCGCCAGGCGCGCGTCGACTTCCGGAACCGATACCATCGACGGATCCGGCGGATCGGTCCGCAGCATCGGGTCCTCGACCGCGAGTTGCCGCTCGAGCGAACTGCGCGAATTCTCCGCCTCCCTCAGCTCGAGCTGGGCCTCGTTCAGGCGATTCATCAACTCCGCGATCTGCGAAACGTAATCCCGCCCCCCATCCCCGAGCAGGGCCATGTTGCGCAGACGGAAATCTTTGAGCCGATTCTCGGCCTCGGTCAGCTTCACCTCATAGTTTGCGATCTGCTCATCGATGAAGCGACGGGCCGAACTCGAGTCCTGCTGCTTCCCGACGAGCCCCGACTCGACGAAGAGCGACACCAGTGCCTGCACGACCCGGTGTGCGCGTTCGGGCACCCGGTCTCGATAGGCCAGCGTAAAAAGGTTGTCCCGCCCCGTACCCCGGATCTCCAGGTCGCTCATCAAGGTCGTGATCAGCGATTCACGGTCGGCGGGCGTACGCGTCGTGATATCGAGATCGGCCATCGAGATCAGCTTCTCGACGTTCGGACGCGTGATCAAGGTACGGCTCAGGATCGCCACCTGCTGATCGACGTTCGGCTGCACGGCAAGGCCGGACATCAGCGGCCGCAGGACCGACTGCGTATCGACATAGATACGCGCAGAGGACTCGAAGCGGTCGGGGATCGAATAGACAGCGAATCCCGCGACGACGCCCACCACCCACGTCACGGCCAGCCCCCACCAGCGGAAGCGCCACATTCCACGCAAGTAGCCGTAAAACCGGGTCAGAAGCTCTTCCATGGATCTACCTGTAAGTTCCCGCGACCGGAGTCACGCGGTTACCTGGGAAGTCGGCAACAGATCAGAACCAGCTTTGCGGGATGATCAGAACGTCTCCCGGACGCATCTCCACGTTGGCCGACACATCCCCCCGCTTCACGAGATCCTTCAGGCGAACGCTGTACTGCTTGTTTCCCTCGGCCGTGCGCAGGATCGTCGCCGCGTTGCCGTCCGCAAACTCGGTGATGCCACCCACCTTGATCATCACGTCGAGCAGGGTCATCTTCTGCTGATACGGGAGCGTCTGCGGGTTTGCTGCCTCGCCGACGATGCGGATCTGCTCGCTATACGGCCCCACGAAGGACGTCACGATCACGGTGACCACCGGCTCGCGGATGAACTTCGACAGGGCCTTCTCGATATCGCGCGCCAGGGTCGAGGCATCCTTGCCCAGCGCCGGCAGATCCTCGACCAGCGGCGTAGTGATTTTCCCGTCCGGGCGCACCGGAACGGACATCGAAAGCTCCGGGTTCCGCCACACCACGATATTTACCGAATCGCCCGGCCCGATCACGTAGTTGTATTCAGCTTCCGCCGCGCCAGCCGGGGCGGGCGGATGGGCGGATGTTGCGCAACCGGCCAGCACCCCGAGGAACAGCGACAGCGCGCACAGGTTGCAGATCCGGGCCCCCAACTTCGATGCACCGAAATTCATGACTGAATACCTCCCACGTTCGTCGGCGTCGAACAAGCACAGCGAGCCTTTGCACATGCTAGGTGACTTTGGGCACGTCCCAACAGGAACAATTACACAACCGCTTACAGCACTTAAACAGGCTCGCCGTTAAAGTTTTCACACCCTGGAACGGATAGTTTCCCCACAAGTATTGACTTATCAGGACCTGCACGGACGCGATGAATAGTGTTGCCAGCAGCCATGAAGCACGCCAGCAGAGCGTGCGCAGCCCGAGCGGAGCAGCGCACGCCCGCCGCGGCTTCCGCGGAGAAATCCTGCACCACGATTTCGCCCTGCGGCGGAATGGCTACCATCTGAGAATCGTCCCGCCGCACGGCCCGCTCCGCGCCGACGTCGACCGCTTGATCCACCGGATGTACTCGTGGCGCGGACTCACGCCCTACCAGGGACACGATTCCCCGGGACAACCGATCCAGACGACCCTGGTGGCCTGCCGAGGCGATCGGCCGTTCGGAACCCTGACGGTTGGCATGGACCTCGGCAAGGGTCTTCTCGCGGACACGCTCTACCGCACGGAAATCGACTCCGCGCGAAGCCGCGGCGGGCAAGTGTGCGAAGTCACGCGACTCGCAATGGATCCCGAGCACAGCACGCCCGAGACGCTGGCAGCCATCTTCCACCTCGGTTTCATCATCGCACGCCTCATGCATGGGATGACCGACAGCTACATCGAAGTGCACCCGCGGCACACCTCCTACTACCGCCGCACCCTGGGTTACCGTGTCGCAGGCCCTCACCTCACCTGCCCGCGCGTCGGCGCCCCCGCCGTCCTCATGCACCTGCCGCTATCGCATGCCGAAACACAAGCGCTCCGCTACGGCGGCAGCACTCGAACGAACAGCCGAAACCTGTATCAACTGTTCCTCTCGCCGACAGAACAGCGCGCCGTCCTGAACTCGCTGCAGGGCCGGAACGAGCGCTGAGAGGCAGAACTCGACCGCCTAAACATCGCGGACCTGCCGCAAACGAAAACGGGCGCCGAAGCGCCCGTCTTTTTATTTGCGGAACTGCAACTATCAGAAGTTGTGGCGCAGGCCGACACCGAAGGAGGTGTTGTCCAGCCCCGCGGCCGAGCCGAGGAAGCTGTATGCGCCGCCGCCGTCATACGCGCCGCCGTTGTCGATCGACACCTTCTGCTTGTCGTTGTCGATCTTGGTCCACTGGGCGTAGACCTTGGTGCGCTTCGACAGGTTGTAGTTGTAAGCCAGCGTGAGCTGCTTGGCACCGGTGTCATCGGTGTCGCTCCAGTCCTGCGCGACGCCATAGTTCACGTGGAACTCGTTGGCACCGACCGGAACCATCACCGCGACGCGGTAGTAGTTGCGATCCTGCTCGCCCGTGAGGCCCGTCTGGGCCTGCAGACCGCCGTTCTCCGACTTGCTGCGCTCGGCGAGCGCGCCGACCACCACCGCCTTGAAGTCATATACGCCGGCCAGCACCAGCATGCTGTCCTTGCTCTTGCCTTCGTCGAACAGGTAGTACCGGTTCGTCTGCGCGTAGCCGAAGCCGACATGCAGCGGGCCATTGTCGTAGCTCACCGTCGCCGAGTAGTGCGTCGGGCGGTCATTGCGAGCCTCAGGAACGTTACGAACCGTTGTGTTGGCAGCCTGTTCGTTCAGCGCCGAATACTGCGCTTCGAACGTGAAGCCGCCGATCGTCGGGCTGGCGTAGCTGACCGAGTTGCGGACGAAGAAGTTGTCCGGGTCAAACGCCTGATACCACAGGAACGGATCCGACGAGTTGCCGGTGTCGTGGTTGTGCATGCCCAGGTAGTCGTGCGTCGCGTAATACAGCGGGCTGGTGATGTAACCCAGCTTGACGGTACCCAGGTTGCTCTTCAGGCCGACAAAGGTGTCACGGCTGGCCAGGCTGCCACCGCCGGAATCGGAACGGAAACCGCTCTCGACCTGGAACAGCGCCGACAGGCCATTCCCCAGATCCTCGTTGCCGCGGAAACCGATACGCGAGCTGTTGTTGACTACTTGAGTAACGCTATCTTCGCCCTGGACCTTGGTCTGTTCCAGCGAGGTATTCACGCGGCCATAGATGGTCACGTTGGATTGCGCCTGAGCGGCGCCTGCGACACCGATGGCAGCCAGCGCGATGGCCAGCGTCTTGACGTTCAGCATTGATTCGACTCCCCACTTGTAATGGATTGATTGTCGGCTTTCCGCAACAAGGCTGATCCGGAGCCCGGGTAGGGATCCGCTGCCACTGCGGAGGCACCGGAGGATTATAGGAGGCGGAACAAGCGAGGGAAGAGAAAGCGCATCGATCGGTCACACAACTGTCGCATCGTTGCAACAGCAAGAACGCAGCGGAAAATGAATGCGCCCAAAACGGGTAAACCGCCATGCCTCAGCATCGCGCGCACCCGCATGAAAACTGGAAGCGTAGACGAAAAAAACGGGCGCCGAAGCGCCCGTTTCGATCAATTCCGGAAGAACCAGAATTAGAAGGTGTGACGCAGACCGACACCGAAGCCCTGCGGATCCTGGCCGTTGGCGACCTGGCTGCCACCGCTCACGCTCGACAGATAGAAATCCGAGCGCGAGTTGCTGTCGTTGTTCAAGCGGGTGTAGTACGCCTTGACCATCGTGCGCTTGCTCAGGCTGTAGGTGTAACCGAGGGTCCACTGCGAGAACTCGGTGTTATTGCAGTCAGTCACGTCGCAAACATCACCCTTCAGCTCACGCGAACGCGTGTACTCAAGGTAAGCAGCCTGGTTGCCGGCGAACTTCTGCTCAACGCCAACCAGCCAGGCGTTGCGCTTGACGTTGCTTTCGCCGAGAGCGGCAGCAGACATTTCGTACTTCGTGCGATCCCACAGCGCGGAAACCGTCGTGTTGCTCGGGAACGAGTACTTGGCGGCGATACGGGCGGTCTTGAGATCGTCGCTGAACGGAGCGGTCGTCGTAACACCAGCAGCCGTGGTAACAACAGCCGGATTCAGCATGTCAGCCATGGACGCATTCTGCAGATCCTTGTGCAGCGCGTAGCCAGCCGAAACGTAGACCGGGCCGTTCTCGTAGGCGGCAGCCAGTTGATAACCCTGACCGTTCACGCCTTCGCCGCTGTTGGCGTCAGCAGCCTTGCGGTTCTCGCCGGCGGTGTAAGCCAGCTGCGCCGTCAGACCGCTGAAGCTCGGCGTCGTGTACATGACGGTGTTGTTGAGACGGTCGTCGATCGGGGTCTTCAGACCATTGATCGTGCCGTAGGTCGCGCCGGCAAATCCGATACCGGTAGCGGCCGGGTTGAAGTCAACCTTGGCGCCGGCGGCACGCATGATCGTGGTCAGCTTGCCCAGCTGCACCGTACCGAAGCCGCCGTTCAGGCCCACGAAGGTGTCGCGGGTCGCCAGGGTGCTGGTGCCGGTGCCGTCAGCAGCGAAACCGCTCTCGACCTGGAACAGAGCCTTCAGGCCGTTGCCCAGGTCTTCGGTGCCGCGGAAGCCGATCAGCGAGCCGTTCGAGGTGACACGGGTGCGACGCTCGATTTCGACAGCGTCACCGCCGTCGGCCTTCACCGACTCGACGGTCGCATCAACGACGCCGTAAACGGTGACGTTGGTCTGCGCGAAAACCGGAGCGGACGCCAGGCCGGCGATGGCCAGGGCGATCAGTTTCTTTTGCATGTATTTCTCCTCTAATTGAAGCTGAAGCCGCGGTCGCAACCCCGGCCCGACTTACCTCTCAAGCGAGAAGTTGCCACGATTGTGCGCAACGGTCCCGCCACGGTGCAAGAATCGTTCGCCGCGAACACCGCAAATGGATAAAAGTTGTTGCATGGGTGCAACAGCCACCGGATCGTTCAGCCACCTGTACTTGCGGGAAATGCTTGTGTGCCGGCCGGAACCCGCGGTCTGGCGTCATTTCCGACCTAAAGATCATCCGAGGCGGATAGGCCGCCGCAGGAATTGCACGTGGACGGCATAGGAGATGATGGCTCGGCGGGAACTCTTTTTTGCCCTTAGCACTCTCAGCCGCTGAGTGCTAAGATCACGCGCATGGAGGAATTCCGTAGATGACCCAAGCCCTGTCCTTCCCCGTCCCGTCCGCCGTCGGCAGCATCGATCAGTACATCCAGTCGGTAAATCGCATTCCGATGCTTTCGGAAGGCGAGGAAGTGGAATTGGCGACGCGCCTGCGCGACGAGGGCGACGTGGAAGCGGCGCGGCGGCTGGTGATGTCGCACCTGCGCCTGGTGGTCGCGATCGCGCGCGGCTACCTGGGATACGGGCTGCCGCATGCGGACCTGATCCAGGAGGGCAATATCGGCCTGATGAAGGCGGTGAAGCGTTTCGACCCCGCGCGCGGCGTGCGGCTGGTGTCGTTCGCGATCCACTGGATCAAGGCCGAGATCCACGAGTACGTGCTGAAGAACTGGCGGCTGGTGAAGATCGCAACGACGAAGGCGCAGCGCAAGCTGTTCTTCAACCTGCGCAGCCTGAAGCAGGATTCGACGACGCTGAGCGGCGATGAAATCCAGGCAGTGGCGGCGCAACTGGGCGTGAAGCCGGAGGAAGTCGTCGAGATGGAAACGCGCCTGACCGGGCGTGACATCCCGCTCGAGGGAGATAGCGACGACGATGACGATCGTTTTGCGCCGATCGCCTATCTGCCGGACCCCCACGCCGAGCCTTCGGAGGTGCTGGAGCGGGCCGAACTCGCGCACCTGCACGACGTCGGACTGCACGAGGCGCTCGCGAGCCTGGATGAGCGCAGCCGGACCATCGTGCAGCGACGCTGGTTGTCGGAAGGCGACAGCGCGACCCTGCACGAACTTGCTGCGGAGTACGGAGTTTCGGCCGAGCGCATCCGCCAGATCGAGGCGAAGGCGATGCAGAAGATGCGCGGGCTGCTCACGGCCTGAGGGCTGCGCCGCGATCCGGTGGGAGCGGCTTCAGCCGCGAATTGGCGCTGATTCGCGGCTGAAGCTGCTCCCACACCGCCTCTCCTCCTGCTCACTGAGCTCGTCGTCCCGCTCCCACAGAGTGCCCGTTCCGCACTCGGGCAGCTTTCTTGCGCTCCGGCAGCGCTACCCCGCAGGCCCTATTTCCCTGCAAGCAAGCTGCGGATATCCGCCGCGATGTTGTCGGCGGTTTCACCGTGCTTCACGTAAAGACGGACGCGCCCGGCCGGATCGAAGACATAGGTTCCCGTGGAGTGATCGACGGTGTAGTTGCTACCCGAAGTGTCGCCGCTCTTCTGGTAGAAGACCTTGAACTCCTTGGCGACCGCCGTGGTTTGCGCGGCATCGCCGCGCAGCGCGAGGAAGCGGGGATCGAACACCGGGATGTACTGGGCAAGCAGTTGCTGGGTGTCGCGCTCGGGATCGACCGTGACGAACAGGACCTGCACGCGCTCGGCGTCGGGGCCGAGCTTGCGCATGACCTCGGCCATCGTGGCGAGATTCGTCGGGCAGACGTCCGGGCATTGCGTGTAGCCGAAGAACAGGGTGACGACCTTGCCGCGAAAATCGGCCAGCGTGCGCTGGGCCCCGGTGTGGTCGGAGAGCGCCAACCCCTTGCCGTAGTCGGCACCGGTGATGTCGGTGGCGCGGAACGTGGTGGTGGCGGACGGGTTGGAACAGGCGGCGAGCGTTGCGACGGCGAGTGTTGCGGCGACAATCAGGGTGCGGAGCATCTTTCCTGGGACCGGGACATGGTGGGGATCAGTAACGCAGGTAATGATCCGCCAGCAAAGCCGCAAAGAGCAAGAACAGATAGAGGATGGAGAAGCGGAAGGTGCGGCGCGCGCGGGTGTCGCTGTAGTCCGTGTACAGGCGCCATGTGCGGCCGAGGAAGCAGCCGCCGAGCAGGATCGCGGCGGCGAGGTAGGCGACGCCGCTCATGCGGGTCGCAAACGGCAGCAGCGTGACGCCGAAGAGGATGCATGTATACAGCAGCACCGACAGGCGCGTGAACTCGGAGCCATGGGTGACCGGCAGCATGGGCAGTCCGGCGCGCGCGTAGTCGGCGCTGCGGTAGAGCGCGAGGGACCAGAAGTGCGGCGGGGTCCACGCGAAGATGATGAGGAAAAGGAGCAGCGCGTCGGCGCTGACCTCGCCGGTGACGGCGGCCCAGCCGAGCACCGGGGGCATGGCGCCGGAGGCGCCGCCGATGACGATATTCTGCGGCGTGCGCGGCTTGAGGAAGATGGTGTAGACGACCGCGTAGCCGACGAAGGTTGCGAGCGTGAGCCACATCGTCAGCGGATTGACGAGCTGGTGCAGGATCACGAGGCCGCTGCCGCCCAGGGCGCCGGCGAAGGCGAGCGTTTCGCGCGGGCCGAGTTCGCCGCGCGGTAGCGGGCGCCCGCGGGTGCGGCTCATGCGCGCATCGATATGGGCTTCGATGAGGCAGTTCATCGCGGCCGCGGCGCCGGCGACGCAGGCGATGCCGACGGTGGCCGCGAGGACGATGGCGGGAGCAGGCAGTCCATCCGGGACGGCGAGGAACATGCCGATGATCGCGCAGAAGACGATCAGGGAATTCACGCGCGGTTTCGTCAGCACGTAGAAGGCGTGCAGACGGGCAGACGCAACGTGCGCTTCAGGCGTAAGAGTTTTCGCGGCCCGCATGGCGTGCCCTCCTCTGCGCGACCGTTGCGGGAAGACGGGCCCCGCGCAGGCCATGATTGATCCAGACCATGACGATGACCAGCACCCCCGCTCCAACATTGTGGGCGACGGCGAGCGACAGCGGCAGGCCGAGCAGGACGTTGGCGATGCCAAGGGCGAGTTGCAGGGCAAGCGCGAGCAGCAGGACGGCGCCGAAACGGCGCGTCCCCGCGCGCCGCAGCAGGGCGCCGCCGAGCGCGAGCAGCGCGGCGCCCGCAAGCACGGCGCCGAGTCGATGGGACCAGTGGATCGCAGTGAGCGCGGCGAGCGGGAGCGCATCGCCGTCGGCGGTCATGCCGAGCTCGCGCAGCACATGGAAGGCGTTCGCGTAATCGGCCGCCGGCCACAGGCTGCCCTGGCAGGAGGGGAAGTCTGCACAGGCGAGCGCGGCGTAGTTCGTGCTGGTCCACCCGCCCAGCGCGATCTGCAGCGCGAGGAGGATGAAAGCGGTACGCGCGAGGGCAAGGAAGCGGCGGGGAACTTCGGTGCGCGCCGATGCATGGGCCTGCAGGGCAAGCCAGGCGAGCAGCGCGAGCGTCGTGAGTCCGCCGAGGAGGTGGGCCGTGACGATGGCGGGCTTGAGGAGCAGCGTGACGGTCCATTTGCCGAGCAGCCCCTGGAAGATCACCACGCCGACCAGGGCCGCGGCGAGTCGCGGGGCGACGCCGGGAGTGCCGCGGCGGCGCCAGGCGAGGAAGGCGATGGCGAGGATCAGCAGGCCGAGGCTGGCGGCGAGGTAACGGTGGATCATTTCCTTCCACGCCTTGGGAAGGCTGACCGGGCCGTGGGGGTCGGCGGCGTGGGTCTCGAGGATCTCGTCGGCGGCGTGGTGCGGACTAAGCTGGCCGTAGCAGCCCGGCCAGTCGGGGCAGCCGAGGCCGGCATCGGCGAGGCGAACGTAGGCGCCGAATACGACGACGACGGCCGTGAGCGCGAGTGCGAGGAGGATGAGGCGGCGGTAGGCGGTCATTGCGCGGCCCGTTCCTCGCCCAACCCTGCGGGATGCACGACTTGCCCCCGTCCGAGCGCGGAGTACTTGAGCAGGCGCTGCAGGTCCTTGATCACGCGGCGCGGGTCGGCGCTCTCGGGGAAACGCATCATCACTTGCCCGCGCGGATCGACGAGATAGACGTGACGCCCGCGTTCGGCGCCGGGCAGCTGGGCGAGCCAGGCCGGCGCGCTGCGGGCCACGCGCAATCCCTCATGCGCGGCGAGCGTTCCCGACTCGGGCACCGCTGGGTCGGTCACGAGCCACAGGCGGCCGACGCGCCCCATCGCCTCGCCCTGTGCGAGGCGCACTTGGCGCATCAGGTAGAGCGCCTCGGCGCAGGGCCGCTCGCAGGCGCCGGGCGCCGTGAACAGCAGGGTCCAGCGGCCCTCGAACTCGGCAACGGAGAAATCGGGCTGGCCGGCGACGCCGGCGAGACGCGTTGCGGCGAGGGGCGCCGGCACGAGAAGCTCGCCGTAGTTGCTGCGGCCGTCGGGCTGCCACACGTAGTAGGCGAAATAGGACGCCAGGACGGGGAGCGCGCAGACGAAGGCGAGCAGCAAGAGCGTACGGCGCCCCGCGCGCGTGCGGGCGGCTGCGGGCGGGAGTTCAGAGAGGCTGGCGCTCGTCATGGCGAGACCTCCGGAATGCGTTCCACAGGTACCACAGGGTCAGGCCTGTGGCGAGGACGGCGAGCGCGTACCACTGCAGGGCATAGCCGCGATGGCGGTCGATGCCGGCGTCGGGTTCGGGCCAGTCGCGGATCAGGCCGTCGTCGGCATGACTGGTCTGCTGCACGTAGAAATCCGCCACCGGAAGTCGGGTTTCGGCGCGGTAGCGCGCGAGGTCGAGCGCCTGCCACACCATGCCCGAGAGCGCGTCCGCGGCGAGCATGAAGGGCTTCTCCGCGGGATGACGCACGCGGCCGGCGACGACGGTTTCGCCGGGCGGATTGGAGATCCGCGGGGGCGCCTTCGCGCGATCTCCGCCCGCCCCGATCCAGCCGCGATTGACCAGTACGACGCCCCCCTGCCCTTTGAGCTGCAGGGGCGTGAAGACGTGGTAGCCCGCGCGCCCCTGGTGCACGCGGTTGTCGATCAGGATGCTGCGGCCGGGGAGCCATTCGCCACGGAGTTCGACGAGGTGCCACTCGGAAGGCGAGGTCGAGTCGAGGGGCTGGGCAGGATGCTCGGCTGCGGCACGGTATTCGGCCTGCAGTTCGGCCTTCTCCGCGGCGCGGCGCGTCTGCCAGTTGCCCAGCTGCAGCGTCAGCAGCGCGAGCGCGACGCCCGCGAGGAGCGGCACGGGATGGAGACGGGCGTTGCGGCGCAGGCTCATGCGGGCAGACGGCTCACAGAAGGTAGACGACGAGGAAGAGGAGCAGCCACACGACGTCGACGAAGTGCCAGTACCAGGCGGCGGCCTCGAAGCCGAAGTGGTCGTCCGGCCTGAAGTGGCCGGCGATCGCGCGGCCGAGCATCACGGTGAGCATGATCGCGCCGACGGTGACGTGCATGCCGTGGAAACCGGTCAGGAGGTAGAAGGTGGAGCCGTAGATGCCGGTATCGAGGCGCAGGTTGAGTTCGGCGTAGGCGTGGCGGTACTCGTAGATCTGCAGACCGAGGAAGAGGATGCCGAGCAGGATGGTGACGAGCAGGCCGAGCTTGAGTTGGCCGCGCCGGTCGTGGCGCAGGCCGTGGTGCGCCCAAGTTAGGGTTGCGCCGGAGCTGAGCAGGATCAGGGTGTTGATCGCGGGGATGCCCCAGGCGCTCATCGGCGTGAAGGGATCGGGCTTGTCGGGGCCGGCGGTGGGCCAGCCGCCGGCAAAGCCCTGCCACAGCAGTTCCATGGTGTCGCCGGTCGCGAGCCAGGGCACGGAGAGGACGCGGGCGTAGAACAGCGCGCCGAAGAAGGCGGCGAAAAACATCACCTCGGAGAAGATGAACCAGCCCATCGACCAGCGGAAGGAGCGGTCGACCTTGCGGCCGTAATTGCCGCCTTCGGATTCGCGCACGACCTGGCCGAACCAGCCGAACAGCATGAAGACGAGCACGGCGATGCCGAGGAAGAAGAGCCACGGCCCGACTTTTACGCCGTTGAGCCACATCGCGGCGCCGCTGCCGAAGAGCAGCAGCGCGATGGAGCCGAAGATGGGGTACTTCGACGGCTCGGGGACGAAGTACTTTTCGAAGGTTTGCGTCATGTTCCTACTCCTTCTTCTCCCATACCTTATGAACCGACCACCAGGCGCACGACGGCGACGATGGTGAGCACGAAGGCGAGCCCCGCGAGCAGGCCGGCGACGATGACGGCGCGGGGGTCGAGTGAGCGGGCGTCGTGTTCGTAGTCGCGACGGCGCCGGATGCCGATGAATGACCACAGCACGGCACGCAGTGTTTCAAGGAAGCCTGCGCGTGGCGGGGTGGAGGGATCGCTGGGCAGCGCGTGGCGCGGATCATCGTTCTGCATGGCGATCACGAACGGCCTCCCGCGCCGTCGCTGGCCATGCGGCGTCCGGCGATCTCGAAGAAGGTGTAGGAGAGGGTGATGACCTTGACGTCCGCGGGCAGGCCGGGGTCGACGACGAAGGCGACGGGCATCGTTCGCTTCTCGCCGGCGGCGAGGGTCTGCTTGGCGAAGCAGAAGCATTCGAGCTTGCGAAAGTACTGGCCCGCGAGCTGCGGCCCGTAGCTGGGAACGGCCTGGCCGGTGACCGGCTCGCTGCGGGTGTTGGAGACTTCGTAGGCGACCGTCGCAAGCTCGCCGGGGTGGACGCTGATCTGCGTCTGCAGCGGGCGGAACTGCCAGGGCAGGTCGTGGATGTTGGCGTCGAACTGGACCGTGACGGTGCGCGTGAGGTCGATCTGGGTGTTGGCGACGGCGTCGGGCTTGAGCAGGTTGTTGATGCCGGTGACTTCGCAGATCTTGTCGTAGAAGGGGACGAGGAGGAAGCCGAAGCCGAACATGACGACGGCAGCGACGGCGAGGCGCACCAGGAGGCGGCGATTTTCCGCGGCGACGCGGCCTTGGGCGCTCATGGGGCGAGCCCCTTGAACTTGAACAGCGCGGCGACGAAGAACGCGAGCGCGACCGCCGCGAGCACGAGGGCGGTGCGGCGGTTCGCGGCGCGGCGGTCGCGCTCTGTCT
>NZ_WTVK01000086.1 GCF_012910805.1 Aromatoleum evansii | reverse complement strand
CAAAAGAACGATGCAGGCCCTTCCCCCCGGCTGATAGCTTTGGCCCCACATCGAACAGGGGCTCAGACATGACGAACGGGACAGGACCCATCATCGGGGTGATCGGCGGGACGGGACATCTGGGCGCGGCGCTGGCGCGGCGCTGGGCGAAGCACGGCCACACGGTCGTGATCGGTTCGCGCGACGCCGACAAGGCCCGCGCGGCGGCACAGGCGCTGGGTGCGGAACTGGAGCGCGAGATCGCTTCCGGCACCAATGCCGCCGCCGCGAGCCAGGCGGACATCGTCGTCGTGACCGTGCCCTTCGCGTCGCAGGCGGCCGTCCTCGAAGAGATCCGCCCGGCGGTGGCCGGCAAGATCGTCGTCGACACGACGGTGCCGCTCGTCCCGCCGAAGGTCATGCGCGTCCAGCTGCCGCCCGAAGGCTGCGCCGCGCTGCGCGCGCAGGCCTTGCTCGGCGAGGGCGTGCGCGTGGTATCGGCCTTCCACAACGTCGCCGCGCACAAGCTCGCGACCGATGTCGACGTCGAGTGCGACGTGCTGGTCTTCGGCGACGACAAGGACGCCCGCGAGACGATCCGGCAACTCGCCGACGACGCCGGCCTGCGCGGGCTTCATGCCGGCGCACTGGCGAATTCCGCCGCGGCGGAAGCGCTCACGTCG
Source organism: Aromatoleum evansii (assembly GCF_012910805.1). GTDB lineage: Bacteria > Pseudomonadota > Gammaproteobacteria > Burkholderiales > Rhodocyclaceae > Aromatoleum > Aromatoleum evansii. The sequence continues at coordinate 14,044 of NZ_WTVK01000086.1, read as the reverse complement.
ATCCTGATCTTCATGAACCGCAACTACGCCGTCGACGGCGCCGGCATCCGCATTACCGGCGAGCTCGCCGCGGTCGCCGGCTAGCCACGATCATGACGGCGCAGCGGTCCTTCCCCCTCAGCGGCTCCGCCCTCGCAGGGAGCCGGCCGTGAGCTGCTGGGCGCTGATCCCGATCAAGCTGCCCGCGCTGGGCAAGGGCCGGCTGTCGGGCGTCCTCGGTCCGGGCGAGCGTCAATGCCTCGTGCGCGCGATGCTCGACGAGGTGCTCGACGCGCTGCTCGGCTCGTCCGTGATCGAGCATATCGCCATCGTCACCCCCGCGACCGATCTCACGCGGCGCCCCGTGCGGATCCTCGCCGACAGCGGTCTGGGGCTCAACCACTCCGTCCAGCAGGCGGCCCTCTCGCTTGCCTGCGAGGGCGCCCGCGAACTGGTCGTGATGCACGGCGACCTGCCGCTGGCTGGCGCGGCCGACATCGACGAGCTCGTGCTGCGCGGCCGCCAGTCCGGCCTCGCGCTGGCCCCCGATCGCGCCCGCGTCGGCACCAACGCCATCTACCTCGGGGCAGGCAGCGACTTCCGCTTCCAGTTCGGCACGCAAAGCTTCCCGATCCACGTTGCCGAGGCGCTGCGCTGCGGACTCGTGCCGGCGATCGTCGAGCGACCCGGCCTGGCCTTCGACGTCGACCTGCCGGCCGACCTCGCGCGCCTCGCCGTCCCCCTTCGCCCGCGGCTCGTATCCCGTCGCGACGCGACAGACCGCCACCTTTCCACCCTCCACCGGAAACCCATGCCATGGCCGACAGTGCACAGCGAATCCTTGCCGACGTAGGCGCAGGGCGGAGGCTGGATGCCGATGGCGCCGCCATTCTCGCGGCAGCGCCGGAACCGGGATCAATCCTCGCGACCGCCGAGGCGCTGACCCTCGCCGGCCACGGCACGGCGGTCGGCTGGTCGCGCAAAGTCTTCATCCCGCTCACGCGCCTGTGCCGCAACCGCTGCGCCTACTGCACCTTCGCCGAGACGCCGCGCGGCGCCCACCACGCGTATCTCAGCCCCGACCAGGCGCTCGCCATCGCCCGCAGCGGCGCGCTGTCCGGCTGCCGCGAGGCCCTGCTGACCCTCGGCGAGAAACCCGAGCTGCGCCATCCCGCGGCACGCGAGGCGCTCGCCGCGCTGGGCTTCGCGAGCACGGTCGAGTACGTCGCGGCCATCGCGCGCCGCATCTTCGACGAAACCGGCCTGATGCCGCACCTCAACCCCGGCACCTTGTCGGCGGACGAAATCGCGCAGCTGCGCCCGGTCGCCGCCTCCATGGGCCTGATGCTGGAATCGACGGCCACGCGCCTGGGCGAGCGCGGCGGCGCGCACTGGAAATGCCCCGACAAGCACCCGGACGTGCGCCTCGCGACGCTGCGCGCCGCCGGCGAGCAGGCGGTCGCGACCACCAGCGGCATTCTCGTCGGCATCGGCGAAACCCGCCTCGAACGCATCGACGCGCTGCTCGCGTTGCGCGATCTCCACGACCGCCACGGCCACATCCAGGAAATCATCGTCCAGAACTTCCGCGCCAAGCCCCGCACGGCGATGGCGAACTCCCCCGAGCCGACGCTCGCCGAGCATCAATGGACGATCGCCATCGCGCGCCTGATCTTCGGCCCGGAAATGTCGATCCAGGCCCCGCCCAACCTGCGCGCGGGCGAGCTCGACGCGCTGATCCGTGCCGGCGTCAACGACTGGGGCGGCGTCTCGCCGGTCACGCCCGACCACGTGAATCCCGAGGCCGTCTGGCCGCAGATCGCGACGCTACGACGCGCGACCGAAGCCGCCGGCCGCGAGCTGGTCGAACGCCTCGCGCTGGGCCCCGGCTTCGCGCGCGAAGCGGCCCGCTGGACCGCGCCGGACATCGCACGCGCCATCCTGCGTCACACCGATGCGGCAGGCTTTGCACGGGACGACGACTGGCACGCGGGCAGCGGAGCGCCGCTTCCGCCCTTGTCCCGCAGCAGCGCCGACGCACGCACCCCCGCCAACCCCGTCCTCGATCTCATCGACCGGGCGAGCGCCGGGCATGCGCTGTCGGAAGACGCGGTCATCACGCTCTTCGAAGCCCGCGGCAGCGACTACGCGGCCGTCATCGACGCCGCCGACCGCCTGCGCGCCGCGACACTCGGCGAGGGCGTGTCCTTCGTCACCAACTGCAACATCAACTACACCAACATCTGCCAGCACCGCTGCGGCTTCTGCGCCTTCGCCAAGGGACGCAGCGCCGAATCGCTGCGCGGCCCCGCCTACGTGCTGAGCGCCGACGAGGTCGGGCGGCGCGCGCTCGAAGCCCGGGGACGCGGCGCCACCGAAGTGTGCCTGCAAGGGGGCATCCACCCGGCCTACACCGGCCAGTCCTACCTCGACATCGTCGCAGCCGTCCGCGCAGCCGTGCCGGACATGCACATCCACGCCTTCTCGCCGCTGGAAATCCGCCACGGCGCCGCGACGCTCGGCCTATCGCCCGCGGCTTTCCTGCGGCGCCTGCGCGACGCGGGCCTCGGCAGCCTTCCCGGCACAGCCGCCGAAGTGCTCGACGACGAGGTGAGGGCGCAACTCTGCCCCGACAAGCTCACTACGGACGAATGGCTGTCCATCGTGCGCGCCGCCCATGAAGTCGGCGTGCCCACGACCTCGACCATCATGTTCGGCCACGTCGACACCCCGCGCCACTGGGCGCGCCACCTGCTCAAGCTGCGCCAGCTCCAGCGCGACACCGGCGGGATCACGGAATTCGTGCCGCTGCCCTTCGTGCACATGGAGTCGCCGCTGTGGCACAAGGGCCGCAGCCGCTCCGGCCCCAGCGCACGCGAGGCCGTGCTGATGCATGCGGTGGCGCGCCTCGCGCTGCACCCGCTGATCCCGAACATCCAGACCTCGTGGGTCAAGATGGGGCCCGGCGGCGCGGCTCAGTGCCTGCAGGCCGGCGCCAACGACCTCGGGGGCACGCTGATGTACGAATCGATCACGCGCGCGGCCGGCGGCCTCAACGGCCAGGAAATGGACAGCGCAGGCATGAACCACATCGCCACCGGCATCGGCCGGCCGCTGTGGCGCCGCACGACCCTCTACCAGCGCGCCGATGCCCCGCGCGACATGCCTTCCGCGGCCTGCCCCGTGCAGCCCGCCTGCGTCGGCTGAACCCGAAATTTCACGACAACCGCGAACAAGGATCCGACATGGCCCTGCAAATCCAGGAAAACTTCGAGGTCGCCGCCCCGGTCGAGGCCGTGTGGCAGTTCCTGCTCGACCCGCAAAACGTCGTCGCCTGCATGCCCGGCGCATCGCTGACGCAGATCGTCGACGCCGACAGTTTCGTCGGCGCGGTGAAGCTCAAGATCGGCGCCGTCACCGCGCAATACCAGGGTACGATCACCTACGTCGATAAGGACGCCGCGACACACACGGTGAAGCTGCTCGCCGCGGGCAACGAACGCGGTGGCGGCACCGTCAGCGGCACCATCCTCACGCGCCTCGCCCCCTCGGCGGACGGTCGCGCAACGCAGGTGAGCTGCGAATCGAGCATCGACCTCACCGGCCGCATCCTCCAGGTCGGCCGCGGCATGATCGAGGGCGTGTCGGCGCAGATCATCAGGAAATACGTCAACAACGTGCGTGCGCTGCTGGAAGTGCAGCGCGACGAGACGCCGGCAGCCTCGGCCCAGCCCACGTCGGCCGACACCGCCACCACCCCGACCGCCTCCGCCGCACCGCGCGCGCTCCCGCAAAAGGAGGATTCGATCAATCTCGTCGGCGTGGTCTTCAAGGTCTTCTTCGAGCGCCTCGCCAGCTTGTTCCGGCGCGTGTTTGGTCGGGCGTGACGGCGGCAGCGCTGCCCTACAAGCCTGAGGCGTGGCTGACCGCGACCCCGCCCGCAGCGACGCCCACCAGGCTGCCCCGCTACCCTCGCCTCATCGCACCTGCTCGAACTGCTCGCGCAGGCTCTCCACAGTGTTGCGCTCGCCGCGCACGTGGAAGAACGCGCCCTCGTCGTCCGCGCGCTCCTCCAGCACCTCGCAATTCGCATAAATGTCCTTGCGCCATTGCTGCGCGGACCAGGGAAGGAACAGTTCGGCGGCGACCAGATCCTGCTGGAAGAACGCGACGATCTTCTGGCGCAGCTTCGCGACGTCGTCGGGGCGACGGGCGCTCATGACGACGCATTCGGGGTACTGCGCCCGCAACGCCGCTTCGCATTCGGCTTGCGCGTCGGCATCGCCGACGTGGTCGATCTTGTTGAAGACGCGCAGGCGCGGCAGGACGTCTGCGCCGATCTCTTCGAGCACGTGGTCCGTGACCTCCAGCTGGCGCAGGAATCCCGGATCGCTGGCATCGATGACGTGAAGCAGCAGGGATGCGTCCAGCGCTTCGTCGAGCGTCGACTTGAACGACGCGACGAGCCCGTGCGGCAGGTTCTTGATGAAGCCGACGGTGTCGCTGACGAGCACCCGCGGCACGCTCTCCGGGTAGAGAACCCGCACGGTGGTGTCGAGGGTCGCGAAAAGCTTGTTGGCGACGAGCACTTCGCTACCGGTGAGCGCCCGCATCAGGGTCGACTTGCCCGCGTTCGTGTAGCCGACCAGCGCAACGCCGGCGAGGCTCTGGCGCCCCTGCCGTCGGGCACGCTGCGTCTTGCGCTCGACCTCCATCGCGTCGATTTCCTCTTGCAGCTCGGCGATACGGTCACGCACTTTGCGTCGATCGAGCTCGGTGTGCGACTCGCCCGCGCCACGGCCACCGGTGCCGCTGCGCTGGCGCCCTTGCGGCCCGGCGAGTTTCGCCGCCTCGCGAAGGCGCGGCGCCATGTAACCGAGGCGCGCGATCTCGACCTGCGCGCGTGCGGCGCGGGAGCGCGCGTTGCGATGGAAGATTTCGAGGATGACCATGGTGCGGTCCATCACCTCGCAGCCCACCTCGACTTCGAGGTTGCGCGCCTGGGACGGCGATATCTCGTGATCGACCAGGATCGCGTCGATCTCCTGCGCGCTGCAGCCATCGACGTACTCGCGGATCTCCTGCCGCTTGCCGACGCCGAGGTAGCCGTTCGTGTCGAAGCCGGAACGCTTCTGAACGAAGGTTTGGACGACGGTCAGCCCCAATGTCTTTGCGAGTTCGCGCAGCTCGGTCAACGACGCCTCGAACTCGACGTCGCTCACGTTCGGCAGTTGTACGGCCGCCACGACGGCGTATCGGGGTTTTTCCTGGCCTTCCCTTTGCATTAGGAGATGCGTCCCTTGAGTGAGCAAGACCGGATAGTACACGTGAGCTCGGTGACCACGCCGAACTCCCTCAGCGCGCCGGGCAATTCCGTGCCAACGACGCCCCCAAAGAACGTATCCTTGCGACCTTCCCGATTCGGTCGAACTCCGCAGTGCGGTTCCGCGTGCGCGTTCCTATCCCTATCCGCCCGCCACTCGAATTCCACACCGGAGCCTCATTCCCATGATCACCCTCAAGGACGTCACCCTTCGCCGCGGCGCCAAGGTGCTGCTCGACAGCACCTCCGTCACGCTCAACCCCGGCGAGAAGGTCGGCCTGGTCGGGCGCAACGGTGCCGGCAAGTCCTCGCTGTTCGGCCTGCTCAACGGCACGCTGCATGAAGATGCCGGCGACTTCTTCATGCCCGCGGCCTGGCGCATGGCGCAGGTGGCGCAGGACATGCCGGAAACCAGCCAGTCGGCCACCGACTTCGTGATCGAGGGCGACACTGCGCTGCTCGCCGCGCAGCAGGAAGTCGCGGCCGCCGAGGCCAGCGAAGACGGAGAACGCATGGCCTACGCGTACATGGCGCTGCATGACGCCGGCGCCCACGATGCCCAGGCGCGTTCCCAGGCGCTGATCCTCGGGCTCGGCTTCAAGACCACCGAACTGTGCAATCCGGTCAACAGCTTCTCCGGCGGCTGGCGCATGCGCCTGCAACTGGCGCGCGCACTGATGTGCCCGTCCGACCTGCTGCTCCTCGACGAACCGACCAACCACCTCGACCTCGACGCCCTGGTCTGGCTCGAAGCCTGGCTCAAGCGCTACGCCGGCACCCTGGTCGTCATCAGCCACGACCGCGAATTCCTCGATGCCATCACCGACGTCACGGTGCACATCGAAAACCACAAGCTCACGCGCTACGGCGGCAACTACTCGACCTTCGAGGACACCCGCGCCCTGCAGCTGGAATTGCAGCAGAACGCCTACGCCAAGCAGCAGGAAAAGATAGCCCACCTGCAGAAATTCATCGCCCGCTTCAAGGCCAAGGCCAGCAAGGCCAAACAGGCGCAGAGCCGGGTCAAGGCGCTGGACCGCATGGACAAGCTCGCACCGGTGCTCGCGAGCGCCGACTTCACCTTCGAGTTCAAGGAACCGCTCAACCTGCCCAACCCCATGCTGGCGATGGAAGACGCCTGCTTCGGCTACCCGGCGCCGGAAGGTGCCCCGGCCGGCACGCCGCCGACGGTGATCGTGCGCGGCGTGAACAAGTCGGTCATGGCCGGCGAGCGCATCGGCATCCTCGGCGCCAACGGCCGCGGCAAATCCACGCTGGTGAAGACCATCGCCCGCGACCTCGCCCCCACCAGCGGGGTCGTCACCGAGGGCAAGGGGCTGCGCATCGGCTATTTCGCACAGCAGGAACTGGACGTGCTCCGCCCCGAGGACAATCCGCTCGAACACATGGTGCGCATGGCCCGCGAGGGCCTGCCGGCGGGCCAGAGCGGCCGCGAGCAGGACCTGCGCACCTTCCTCGGCACCTTCAACTTCAGCGGCGACATGGTGCAGCAGCCGGTCGGCACCATGAGCGGCGGCGAAAAGGCCCGCCTCGTGCTGTGCATGCTCGTGTGGCAGCGCCCCAACCTGCTGTTGCTGGACGAACCGACCAACCACCTCGACCTCGCCACCCGCGAAGCCCTGGCGATGGCGCTCAACGAATTCGAGGGGACCGTGATGCTGGTCTCACACGACCGGGCCCTGTTGCGCTCGGTGTGCGACGAGTTCTGGCTGGTGGCGCGCGGCGGCGTCGAACCCTTCGACGGCGACCTGGACGACTACCAGCAATACCTGCTCGACGAAGCCCGCCGTGCCCGCGAAGAGCTCAAAGCCTCGCTCAAGAGCCCTAAGCACGAGACTGCGCCGGCACCGGCTCCCGCCAACAGGATCAGCCCGGAGAAGCTCAAGAGCCTCAAGCGCGACCTCGGCAAGCTGGAGCAGACGATCCTCGAAGTCCAGGCGCGCAAGCACGCAACCGAAGCTCGCCTGGCCGGCTCCCCGTCGGTGCAGCAAATCGCCGAGCTGGGGAAGGAGCTGCAGCAGATCGAAGAAACCCTGAACGCCCACGAGGACGGCTGGCTGAAGCTCTCCGAGGAGATCGAGGCGGCGACCGGAGGCTGAGCTGCCACAGGGCGCTACCGGGAAGCCCGATCAGTCGGGCCTGCGGAAGTCATCCTCGATCCACGCGTGCGCGCTGGTCTTGGTCAGTTTGAACCCCGCATCCACGCGCACCTGGGCCAATTCTTCGCCCGCGGCGTCGCAGGCCCCCAACAGGGCATGGGGGTCGTATTCGTCGGCGACGATGTCGAGCGTCACGTTGACCGGGCCGGACTCCGTGTTCACCGTGAGCTTCTTGTGAAGCGTCGCATGCAGCTGTTGCTCGTGGCGGCGCAGGACTTCCGAGGCGGTCTTCACGAGCGTGTTGAAGGCAGCGGAATCAAGCGGCTTGGGATTCTTCTTGTCGCGCCCCATCGTCCAGGGCCCGACCAGGGCGGGCTCGGGCTCGCCATCCTTGATCATTTCGACTGCCCACCCGTCGTCGTCCATGTTCTTGATGACGCGGGCGGTCCAGCCGTCGTCGCACCACAGGCACGGCTCTTTCACGGGGGCGGCTGCATCGTCCGCTGCGGCTTCGTTCATTTCATTCGATGTCATGGGCGGATTTTACGTCACGACACGAATCGCGGTTCGCGCCGCAAGTTTCGCCCGCGATGCGGCGGGGGCTTTTCAAGGCGCCGCCAAGCCGCACACGATCTCGCCCCGCTCCACGCCCTCCACGACCACCGTTCCGCCCCCCTCGCCACGCGCATGCAGCGGCCCGCGCCGCACGCGCGCAAAACCGCCCGTACGCCCGGCGATGACAGCGCGGATTTCGGCCACGATCGCGAGCGCGATCTCCTCGGGCGTATCGGCGCCGATGTCCAGCCCCGCCGGGCCGTGCAGCCACGGAAGCGCCTCGCCTCGCACGTCCAGCCCCTCGTCCTCCAGCGCCACGAGTAGCCGCTCCGTGCGCCGCTTCGGGCCGAGCAGCGCGACGTAGCGCGGACGGCGCGGGATCAACGCGCGTAGCACGCGCAAGTCCTCGAAATAGTTGTGCGTCATCACGGCGGCGATTGCACCGCCCTCATCCGTCTGCCCGGCCAAGGCCGTTTCGGCGTCCGCGACGAGCACCCGGTCCGCCCCGGCAAAGCGGCCATGGATCGCATGCCCCGCGTTGCGCGACACGACGCTCACGTGCCAGCCGAGCGCCTTCGCGAACTCTGCGAGCGGGACGGCATCATGGCCGGCGCCGAAGATCGTCAGCGCGGGCGGGGGTGAAATGAACTCGACGAAGGCTTCGACCTGCCCTTCCGCGGTGCGCAGCCGAACCCGCGTGGATCGCCCATCGCGCAGCGCTTCGCGCGCCTTGCCCTCCAGCCGCGAACGCAGCGACGCATCGTCGATGCCCAGCGCGCAGACGGACCGGTCGTCGGAGACGGCAAGACGCGCACCGATCCGCGCGCCGCCTGCGCCCTCCACCGCATAAACGGTCACGAGCGCGCCGCGACGTCGCCGCGCCAGGCAATCCGCGATGAAATCGAGCGCGGCGGACGATCCCTCCGGCTCGACCGGCTCGACCAGCACGACGACGACGCCGTTGCAGCCCAGCGAATAGCCCTCCGCGACATCCTCGTCGGTGGAGTCATAGACGAGAACCGCCGGCTCGCCGCTGTGCAGCACCCGCGCGGCCTGGCGGAAGACATCCCGTTCGAGGCAGCCGCCGCTGATCGAGCCCTCGCTTTCGCCGTCCGCGCTCACCAGCATGCGCGCCCCGGGCCGCCGGTAGGTCGATCCCTCCACCGCAACGACGGTGGCCAGCGCCGCATGTTCGCCGAGTCCGCGCAGGCGCTCCCAGCACTGGATGATCCCCTGCATTTCGTTCATCGGCGACCTCCTCATCCGTATCACAAGCCTCGCCCGCACTCTCGCGCGCGGCCCGCAAACCCGCATCGTTCCTTTGCATTACGGCCGCGCCCGCCGTGCAAGCCCCTACCGGAGAGCGGGATTTAATGCGATCGGGTGATGCGCCCGATCGAGGCATCGACGACGATTCCGATGCGGCCAAAGACGCATCAAGCGACTCGGAGCGCGACGGATACGGACGGAGACGACAATGAACGACCTGAAACCGACTGGCAAACTCGACTTCTACCTCGCCCGCATGGCCAGCCGCGGCATCGGCGCCGCACGGGTACTCGCCGGCACCGGACTGCGCGCCGGGCAAGGCGCCGAGCACGACATGCTGCCGCATCCGCCGCAGTACCGCCGCGTCATCCTCAACATGCTGGAACTGACCCGCAACCCGTGGCTTGGCATCGCGCTGGGCGAGGAGTTCCGCGTCAGCGACCTCGGCATCCTCGGCTATGCGGCGCTCAGCGCCTCGACGCTCAAGGATTCGCGCGAGCTCTACGACCGCTATCGCGGCCTCAACGAGCACATCTTCTCGACCACCAACACCATCATGCACGGGCGCTGGTTCTCGGAGATCCACGACGTGTATCGCCTGGGCGACGTGATGCGCTTCGCGGTCGAGGAATTCGTCAGCCAGACCATTCAGCTCGCGTCCAGCCTGACCAATCGCCCCTTCCCCATCCTCGAACTGCACCTGACCTTCCCCCAACCCGCGGACGTCACGCCCTACCTCAAGCGCTTCAACTGCCCGGTGTATTTCAACCAGTCGCGCAACCTCGTCGTCTTCGACATCAACCGCCTGCAGGACCCGATCAGCCTCGCCAACCCGGAAGTGTTCAAGCTGTGCGCGAGCCAGTGCGAGATGCTCGCCGCCCGGCAGCGCCGCGACGCCCGGCTGTCGGAACTGATCCGCGACTACCTGGTGGGCCATCCAGGCGACTTCCCGACGCTCGAGGAGATGGCCGAGCATCTCAACATCGGCGCGCGCACGCTGCGCCGCCGTCTCGTCGACGAAGACCAGAGCTACCAGAAGATCCTCGACGACACGCGCAGGGAGCTGGCGCTGCAGTACCTGCAGCACACGACGCTAACGCCCAAGGAGATCGGCTACATGCTCGGCTACAGCAGCGTCAGCAACTTTCGCCGCGCCTTCAAGACCTGGACGAACCAGACCCTGTCCGACGCCCGCCTCGCGCACGCGGCCTGAGCGCCGCCCCTGAACGCCGCCCTGCGCCTCGTCCCGCGCTAGTCCCATCGGACGATGGCACGCCACCGCGGCATCCCTACGCTCACCCTACACCAACAGTTTTTTTTCCAGGAGACATGGCATGAGATTCGCAGGAAAAGTGGCGGTCGTCACCGGCGCCGGCCAGGGCATGGGCCGCGCCATCGCAATCCGCCTCGCGCAGGAAGGCGCGACCGTCGTCGCAGTGGATGTGAACGAAGCCAGCGCGAAGGAGACGCTCGACCTCACAGGAAACAAGGAAGGCATCGCGCGCGTCTGCAACATCGCCGACAGCGCTGCCGTGAAGGCCCTGTTCGAGGAAGTCGACGGCCGCTTCCGCCGCCTGGACGTGCTCGTGAACAACGCCGGCATCGGCAGCGCCAAGAACGACGGCTTCGACAAGCTCCTCGCGCGCATGAACGAACGCGGCGAACAGATGGCGCGCGGCGAGAAACCCACCACGTATCCCGATCTGATCTGCGACATGGCCGACGAAGGCTGGCGCGGCGTCATGCAGGTGAACCTCGACGGCACCTTCTTCTGCACCCGCGAGGCCGTGCGCGTGATGATCAAACACGGCATCAAGGGCTCCCTCGTCAACATCTCCAGCACCTCGGCCATCTCCGGCGAAGGCGCGCTGCACTACGCCGCCTCCAAGGCCGCGCTGACCGGCATGACGCGCAGCCTCGCACGCGAACTCGCGCCGCGCGGCATCCGCGTGAATAACGTGATGCCCGGCCCGGTGAACACCCCGATCATGGCCAACGTCTCGCAGGCCTGGATCGATTCCATGGTCGCCGGCATCCCGCTCGGCCGCATGGCCGAACCCTCCGACATCGCCGCGACGGTTGCCTTCCTCGCGTCCGACGACGCCGCGATGGTCACCGGTTCGGATCTCGTCGCCAACGGCGGCTCGTACTTCAAGTAAGGAGAAGAGCATGTCCGGAAAACTGCACGGCAAGGTCGCCTTCGTCACCGGCGGAGGCTCCGGCATCGGCGCCGCCACCGCACACCGCCTCGCCGCCGAAGGCGCCACGGTCGTCATCTGCGGCAGGCGCAAGGAACCGCTCGACGAAGTCGTCGCCGCCATCGTCGCCAAGGACGGCAAGGCCGAAGCGGTCGTCGTCGACGTCGGCAACGAGGCCCAGTTCGTCGCCGCGCTCCAAGACACCGCGAAGCGCCACGGCCACCTCGACATCCTCGTGAACAACGCGATGGCCTTCACCTGGGGCGCGATCGAATCGACCTCCACCACCGACTGGCACGCCAACTTCGCCACTTCGGTCGACGGCACCTTCTGGGGCACGCGCACCGCGATGAAGCTGATGAAGGGCCGCGGCGGTGCGATCGTGAACCTCTCGTCGATCTGCGGCACGCTCGGCACGCCGTGGATGGCCGGCTACTCGGCCGCGAAGGCCGCGATCATGAACTTCTCGCGCGCGGCCGCCGCCGAAGGCGCTCCCGACAACATCCGCGTGAACGTCGTGATCCCCGCCGTCGTCGAGACCCCGGCCACCGCTGGCATGCTCGCCGACGAGAACTCGCGCCGCACGACCGAGAAGCTCATCCCGATGGGCCGCGTCGGCCAGGCCGACGAACTCGCCGCCGCCATTGCCTTCCTCGCCGGGCCGGACGCCTCCTACATCACGGGCGCCGCGCTGCCGGTCGACGGGGGCCGCTCCGCCGTCCTCGTCACCGCGCTGTGATGAGGAACGCGATGAGCACGCCCACGCTCGAAGAACGCATCGACCGGCTCGAATCGATCGACGAAATCCGCCAGCTCGCCGCGAAGTATTCGCTGTCGCTCGACATGCGCGACATGGACGCGCACGTGAACCTCTTCGCACCCGACATCCGCGTCGGGCGCGAGCGGGTCGGCCGCGCGCACTTCAAAGCCTGGCAGGACGACACCCTGCGCGAGCAATTCACCGGCACCTCGCACCACCTCGGCCAGCACATCATCGAGTTCATCGACCGCGACCACGCCACCGGCGTCGTCTACTCGAAGAACGAGCACGAGTGCGGCGGCGAGTGGGTGATCATGCAGATGCTGTACTGGGACGACTACGAGCGCATCGACGGCCGCTGGCTGTTCCGCCGCCGCCTGCCCTGCTACTGGTACGCGACCGACCTCAACAAGCCACCCATCGGCGACATGAAGATGCGCTGGCCCGGTCGCCAGCCCTACGTCGGCACCTTCCACGACCTGTTTCCGTCATGGAAGGAGTTCTGGGCCGAGCGCCCCGACAAGGAATCGCTGCCCGAGGTCGCGCCGCCCGCGCCGCTCGAAAAATTCCTCGAGACGATGCGGCGCGGCACCCCCGCGCCGAAGATCCGCGTCCGCTGAAGGAGCCCGCACATGCCAGATCTGTTCTCCCCGCTCACGCTCGGCGACATCGAACTCGCCAATCGCATCGTCATGGCGCCGATGACGCGCAGCCGCGCCGGCGCGGGCGACGTGCCCACCGAGCTGATGGTCGAGTACTACCGCCAGCGCGCCACCGCCGGCCTAATCGTCGCCGAGGGCACGCAACCCAGCGCCAACGGCAAGGGCTACTGCCGCACGCCCGGCATCCATACGCCGGAGCAGGTCGCCGGCTGGCGCAAAGTCACCGACGCCGTGCATCGCGAAGGCGGGCGCATCGTGCTGCAGATCATGCATGTAGGGCGCATCGCCAGCCACCTCAACAAGGATCCCGGCACCGAAACGGTCGCCCCCTCGGCCGTCCGCGCCGCCGGCAAGATCTTCACCGACGTCGCCGGCATGGTCGAATACGACCTGCCGCGCGCGCTGCGCACCGACGAGATCCCCGGCGTCATCGCCGAATACCGTCGCGCGACCGAATACGCGCTCGAAGCCGGTTTCGACGGCGTCGAACTGCACTGCACCAGCGGCTACCTGCCGATGCAGTTCCTCGCCGCCAACACCAACCTGCGCGACGACGCCTACGGCGGCACCCCGGAAAAGCGCCTGCGCTTCGTCGTCGAAACCCTGGAAGCGATGGCGTCTGCCGCCGGCGCGGGCCGCGTCGGCCTGCGCATCTGCCCCGCCAACCCCTTCAACGACGTCGTCGATGACGATCCCGTGCGGACCTACACCGGCCTGCTGCAGGCAATCGACCCGATGGGCCTCGCCTACCTGCACGTGATGCGCTCGCCCGTGCGCGAGCTCGACGCCCTGGCGCTCGCCCGCGCCAACTTCCGCGGCCCGATCATCGCCAACGACAGCTTCAAGCTCGCCAGCGCCCAACGCATCCTCACGGAAGGCAAAGGCGAAGCGGTCTCGTTCGGGCGCTACTTCATCGGCAACCCCGACCTCGTCCGCCGCTTCCGCGACGGCGCGCCGCTGGCGGAGTTCGACCAGGGCACGCTGTACACCCCGGGGCCGCGGGGGTATACGGATTATCCGCCGCTCGCCGCCTGAGGCATCCCTCCCCCTTCAAGGGGGGCGAAGCCGGGGTTTCGCGAAGCACGGCTTCGCGCCGGCTGAGCGGGCCGGCTGTGCAAAGCCGGCACTGGACGGCTCGGAGGGGGATGGGTTTCGGCGCCCCCTGCTGAACCCATCCC
>NZ_WTVK01000085.1 GCF_012910805.1 Aromatoleum evansii | reverse complement strand
GCCACGCCCGCCCCCGACGTTCCGGTTCAGAACGCGACCGTCGCCCCCAGCACCGCACTCCAGCGCGGCGTGAGCTGCACGCCGTTCACATGCTGGTAGATCGGGCGCTGGTAATACGCGTAAAGCTGCCAGTGCGGCGACATCTGCCAGTTGATGCCCGGACTCAGCGCCACCATCGTCGAGCCCGTATCCTCCGGCTCGGCCTCCGCGCCGCGGTCGCGCGCCTTGAAGGCGACGTTGAGCTGCACCGGAATGCTCAGGCGATCGGTCATCGGCTTCACCCAGCCCAAGTCCAGGTGCGTGCGATGACCGGGACGGTAATCGTCATGCTCGGCGGTGGCCAGTTCCGCCGCCAAGCTCGCGAAGGCGGTCGAGCCGCCCGCCAGCTCCCTGCGCCAGTGCGCCCCCAGCAGCACATCGGTGGTACCGCTGCCCGGCTGCAGGCTGCGCTCCGCCTCCTCGCCGTCGCTGTTCTTCACGTCGCTGCGCCCGGTCGGAAGCTTCACGCCGACGCTGACGCCGATCCCCTGTTCGCGGCCGGGGAGCAGCTCGTGCCGCGCCTTGAGGCGCACGTCGCCGAGCTCGCGAAAATCCCAGCTCGCGGGGATGTGATGCACCTCGTCGCCGTGATGATGGTTGTGGACGTGCTGGTGGTCACGGTCGACCAGCGGCAGCGTCATGCCCAGCGTCCACTCCGGCGCGACATCGCGCTCCAGCGTGAGCAGCAGGTTGCGGTTGAGCGTGCGCTTCTCGTCATGGTGACGCGGAATCTCGCCCACCGAGACATTGTCGTCGCCATGCATCGCGTGGCGCTGGTCGATGAACTCGAAGCGCAGGTCGAGGCGCGTAGCGCCCGCGAGGCCGGCGTGCATGAAGGCCGAGCTGGTATTGACCGAACAAAAGGTGGCCCCGCAGGACGCCAGGGCGGAAACGGGTACCGACAGGCCGAGCGCGAGCACGCTCGCAGCCAGCGGACGAAGTACGCAGGACATGATGCCTCCCAGGGCCCGGACCGCCGTCGGAGCGGGACGGCCCGCGGCCGCATAACGCGGAATCGGAGCGCAGCGGCCGGTCAGCCGATGCGGGGTTCGGTGGCGTCGATTCCGGCTGCGGAAGGCGGCGCGCGCGGCGGCGGCGCGAGGTCGCGCCACTCGAGCCGGCGCGGTGCGTGGGCGGCATCGCCCGCAAGCACGGGCGCGGATGCCGGGAGGAAGAACCAGCCCGCCGTCGCCGGCAGCCCGCCACCGAGGCGGACGGCCGAGCAGCAGCATTCGTGGCAGCGATGATCGGCTTCGGCCACCGGCTGCTCGGACGGCGTCTTGGCCGACGGCGTGCGGCAGATGTCGGACCCCGGCAGCGGGCCGCGCATCGTCGTGTGGCTCAGCGCAACGAGCGGCGCCAGCCAGATGACGAGAGCCAGCACGGCGATGACGATACGTTCGCCCTGCTGGCTCGAAAAGAAGGATGACGTGCGGCCGGACGCCGTCACGGCTGCCTCGCCGTGCTGTTCGATCCGTACCTGGCCGGAATAGCGCCCATGCTCATCGCATTCGTGCTGCACGAACCGCCTTGCCGGATGGCATCGGCCGGGTCGCCCGCAGCCCTCTCAGCCACCTCGCGCTATTGCTGCCCCATCACACAAGTCATGGCGTCGCCCGGCAGCGTGGCCGCGGCAACGATCCCGGCTGCGTCTGCGCCGGCCAACTTGCCCTGGTTCGCCAGATCGTTCGCCTTGTCCGCCACCTGATACAGCAGTCCTTCCGCCTCCAGCGGCTTGTTCTGGTACACCTTCTGGTCCGCCCCATAGACTTTCGACAGCAGGCCGTCCTTGTTCCCCGCGGCGTTCTTGCCGGAGAACGCCGACGCGCCGATCACCGCTGCGACGCCTGCCAGTTCCCCCGCGCAGGCACTCACGAACTGGTACTCGACCGGACTCGGTCGCGCCGCGCCGGCCGCACCGGCGCCGAACACGAAGGGAACAAGGAGGGCGGCGACGAGGGTTCGCATCTTGTTGGCCATTTCAAACCTCTATCGGGGTCAGGGGTTTCGGGCACGAATCCGCGGGCGCACGCCCGGGAATTCGCTTGCTGCATTGCGTTCTTCGTTTGACAGGCAAGGGACATACCGTGCCGGTACTGCCCGACGAATTCCTTGATTCGCATCATGCGAGGTCGCCTCGCACACGGCCGCTTCGCCGTGCACGCCGCACACCCTGGGCAAACTCCCTTGCTTGCCTGCGCGGGCATTACGCCCGCCTCCTGCCGACCGGGGTAGCCGCACAGGCGGCACATTCCCCGTCCTTGGGCAGTTATATTGGATACGTCTGTCAATCCAATTCGACTACGAACGATTCACCATCACATCAGTACGTCGGCACATACAAGGTGCAACTCGTCAGTGCTCCCATGGTCGCAGTGTTGATCGAATACGCGGCGCTCTCGGTCAGCTTCTTCTTTTGCGGCGGCAGGATGTTCGACCACTCGGTTGTCTTTTCAATGATGCCCAACAGCGCCAGCTCTGCCCCTTCGACCTTCCTCTCAGCCGGTTTTTGATCATTTGAGGCAAGCTTCGAATCGGCAGTCAAAAGCTTGGTCATCAGGTTCCCGTAGTTGGTCGCCGCATTGCCCGTCATGAACTGGCACGTGTCGTTTGCAGCCTGGATCGCCGCATTCACGGCGTCCAAGGCTTCGCACGAACTCACCCGGCTGAACGTGACCGTTGGTGCCGCACATGTCGTTTCAGCCGACGCAGCGCCGGCGAACAGAGCAAACGGGATTGCGGCAGTGGCGACGAGGGTACGAATGTTCTTGGCCATTTCAAAATCTCCGAAGGGTTAGATTTTTGGGCTCGGGGTCCGCAGACCCCTCACCTGACACCACGTCGTCCGATGGAACACTGGCAGTTCGGCCCGGCGGATGCGTTGCGGGAAGGTCCCGCGGGACATTCAGCAACCCCCGTGCCAGCATTTCCGGCACTACCATTCCTCAGGTATTTCGCGGCTTCCGGCGCCACTGCGGGTGAACTCCCCCAATCTCCACCCCCACTTCCGGGGGCAATTCATCACGAGATCTGCATATACAGAACGGCTTATTCACACCTTCGACATCGGCACACGCCGCGCCGTCAAAGGGTTTAGCCTGGCCGCCGGGGATCATGGGCGCCTTTCCCCAGATTTGGGCTTGATTCCCCACCCCTCATGACACCCGCCCGCCACGGCGTCCGCCGAGGCGCTCGAAATGCTCGATCACGCGCGGCACGTAGCGGCGCGTCTCGGCGAAAGGCGGGGTGCCACCGCTGCGCGCGACCGCGCCGGGCCCCGCGTTGTAGGCCGCGACGGCCATGCCCACATCGTTGCCGAAGCGCTCCAGCAGAAGCTTGAGGTAGCGCGCGCCACCGCGGATGTTGTCCGCCGGATCGCGCGCATCCGCGACCCCCATCTCGCGCGCCGTGTCGGGCATCAGCTGCATCAAGCCGACCGCGCCCTTGGGCGACACCGCCCCCGGGTCGTAGTTCGACTCGGTGCGGATCACGGCGTGGAGGAGCGCCTCGGGCAGGTCGTGCTCGGCCGCGGCCGCGGCGACCAGCGGCGCATAGGGCAGGCTGCCGGTGTTGGCGGCCGCTGCGGCGGCGAGCATGCCGGTCCCGCCAATGGGGGACTTGCCCCCGCTTGCGGGGCCGGGCGAAGCGACGATGCGCTCGAAGCCGCGGCGCGGTTCGTCGGTGAGCGTGACCGAACCGTCGGGCTCGACCTTCATATAGACATCGGCGTGCGCGGCGAGCGGCAGTGCGAGACAGGCGGCGAGGAGCAGCGGAACTGGCGAGGGCATGCGGGATCTCCCGTTCTTGTGTCTTGATTGGGGAAAATTCCCCACTCACACGGGGATTACGCAAGCGCCATGCCGCGCGCCGCCGCGCCGCGACGCGCGTCACGCCACGGGCATGTTTCCTGCTCCCCAAAATTGACGCCGCCGCGAGCCTGTTCCTACACTGGCGGACACTCAATCAACTGAGCGACCAAGCCCATGGATGATCGTCGAATGCTCCGCCGCCGCCTCACCGGCGCCACCTCGCGCGGCCCCCTGCGCGGCCACACTCGCGGCTTCACCCTGCTGGAACTGCTGGTCGTGCTGGTCGTGCTGGGCCTGCTCGCCGGCCTCGTCGCGCCGAAGTACTTCAGCCAGCTCGGCAAGTCGGAAGTGAAGGCCGCGCGCGCGCAGGTCGAGGGCCTGGTGAAGGCGCTGGACCTGTACCGCCTCGACAC
Organism: Aromatoleum evansii; assembly: GCF_012910805.1. GTDB lineage: Bacteria > Pseudomonadota > Gammaproteobacteria > Burkholderiales > Rhodocyclaceae > Aromatoleum > Aromatoleum evansii. Next base: position 10,562 of record NZ_WTVK01000085.1, on the reverse strand, counting down.
CGGCCACTACCCCTCGACCGAGCAGGGCCTCACGGCACTGGTGACGCGCCCCGGCAACGAGACCAAGTGGGGCGGCCCCTACCTGCAGAAGGCCGTGCCGGCGGACCCGTGGGGCCGCAACTACGCCTACGTGGCGCCGGGCGAGCACGGCGAGTACGACCTGTACTCGCTGGGCAAGGACGGCCAGCCCGGCGGCGACGGCGAGAACGCCGACATCACGAGCTGGGAGTGACGCGCCAGCCGCGTCGCGCCGGGTGCCGCCATGCGCTACCACGTCAAGGGGGTCGGTCGCGATGCGGGCGTGGTCGCGCTGACGCTGGACGCGACCAGCGTCGCCGACGCCCGCCGCCAGGCCGAGGAACAGGGCCTGCGCGTGATGTCGCTGCGTGCGGCGCAACGCCTGCCAGCCCTGCGCTGGCAGCGCAAGGAGACCTTCCCGCTGGTGCTCTTCAGCCAGGAGCTGGCGACGCTGCTGAAAGCGGGCCTCGCGCTCATCGACGCGCTGGAGAGCCTTGCCGAGAAGGAGAGCGACGGCCACGCGCGCAAGGTGCTGGACGACTTGGTGCGCGCGCTGTACGAAGGCAAGTCGCTGTCGCAGGCGCTGGCGCTGGCGCACGCGCCTGAAATCTTCCCCGAGCTGTACGTGGCGCTGATCCAGTCGAGCGAGAAGACCGGCGACGTGGGCGCCGCGCTGGGCCGCTACGTGGCCTACCGCAGCCGCGTCGACGAGGTGCGGCAGAAGATCGTCAGCGCGGCGGTGTATCCGGCGCTGCTGTTCGTGGTCGGCTGCGGCGTGCTGCTGTTCCTGATCGGCTACGTGGTGCCGCGCTTCGCCGCGGTGTTCGAGGACGTGGGCACCAACCTGCCGTGGCTGTCGCGCGTGCTGCTGGCATCCGGCCAGTTCCTGCACGCGCACCAGTTGGAGCTGGGGCTGGGCGCACTCGCGGCGCTCGCGGGCGCGGCGCTGCTGCTGCGCCAGCCGCCGGTGCGGCGCGCGCTGTCGCAGCTGCTGGAGTCGGTGCCGGCGATCCGCAAGCGCCTGTTCATCTACGAGATGGCGCGCTTCTACCGCTCGCTGGGCATCCTGCTGCAGGGCGGCATCCCCATCCTGACGGCGATCGGCATGGTGCGCGGCCTGCTGGGCGTGGCGACACGCACCCGCCTCGACGAAGTCGCCGCCCGCATCCGCGAGGGCCACGCGCTGTCGTGGGCGCTGGAGGAGAACCGCATGGCGACGCCGGTATCGCTGCGCATGCTGCGCGCGGGCGAGCACGCCGGCAACCTCGGCGAGATGATGGAGCGCACCGCGGACTTCTACGACGAGGAGATGAGCCGCTTCATCGAGTGGTTCGTGCGCCTGTTCGAGCCGCTGCTGATGACCTTCATCGGCCTGGTGATCGGCGTCATCGTGATCCTGATGTACATCCCGATCTTCGAGCTGGCAAGCAGTATCCAGTGATCGTGATGCCTCGCCTCACGGGGCACGCTGGATACCGTGGGAGCGGCTTCAGCCGCGAATGGGCGCCGATTCGCGGCTGAAGCCGCTCCCACAGGGAAAGCCCACCGTCCGGTACTTCGCACATCGGAAAAAGGGCGCGGCTCTCACCGCGCCCCCTCTCCCTCCCTTCCCGTATTCCTTCGCGTCAGCGCTGCGGGCGCTCCAGGCCGAGCTTCTCGATGCGGTAGCGCAGCATGTCGCGCGTGAGGCCCAGCAGGCGCGCGGACTTGGTGACGTTCCAGTCGGTCTTGTCGAGCATCTTGACGACGAGGTCGCGCTCGACTTCGGGGACGCTGACGCCGTTCGCCGGAACGGACATGCAGTAGCTGTCGAGCGAGTGGAAGTCGCGGTCGCAGGTGCCGTACAGGCCCGGGCAGATCGCGAGCTGGTTGGGCGTGATGGCCTTGCCTGCGGCGAGCAGCACGGTCTGTTCGAGCATGTTGCGCAGCTCGCGCACGTTGCCCGGCCAGGCGTAGCTCTTCAGCACGGCGAGCGCGTCGTCGTTGAAATACAGTCCCGGCTTGCCGTAGCGGCGGGCGTGCTGTTCGAGGTAGTGCTTCGCCAGCGTGACGATGTCTTCGCCGCGTTCGCGCAGCGGCGGCACCTTGATGGAGATGATGCGCAGGCGGAAGTACAGGTCGCTGCGGAACTTGCCCTCGCGCACCATCTGCTCGAGGTCGCGATTGGTGGCGCTGATGATGCGCAGGTTGACCTTGATCTCCTTGACCGAGCCGAGGCGGCGGATGGTGCGCTCTTCCAGCAGTTTGAGCAGCTTGGCCTGCAGCGCGAGGTCGATCTCGCCGATCTCGTCGAGGAACAGCGTGCCGCCGTCGGCCGCTTCGACCAGGCCGGCGCGGCGGTCGCGGGCGTCGGTGAAGGCGCCTTTCTCGTGGCCGAAGAGCTCGGCTTCCAGAAGATGAGAGGGGATCGAGGCGCAGTTCACTTCGACGAAGGGGCCGCTGCTGCGCGTGCCATCGACGTGCAGGGCGCGCGCGACGAGTTCCTTGCCGGTGCCGGTTTCGCCGTTGATGAGGACGACCGGCAGCTCGTTCGCGGGCATGTGCTGCTCGGCCTCGAGAAGCTGGCGGATCATGTGCTTCATCGCCTGCATCGGGGCCGATGCGCCGATCAGCGCGCCCACGCCGGCGTCGCGCGTGTCGCGCTCCTGGTAGAAGGACAGGGTCTTTTCCATGCGCCGGGCGTTCAGGGCGCGCTCGATGAGCAGCTTGAGCTCGGCCAGCACGAGGGGCTTGGTGAGGTAGTCGTAGGCGCCGGCCTTCATCGCCTCGACCGCGCGCTGCACGTTGCCATCCCCGGTCATGAGAATGACCTTGGCCTCGGGCTCGGCCTCGCGCACCTTGCCGATCAGTTCGATGCCGGTGATGCCCGGCAGGTTGAGGTCGGTGAGGATGACCTCGGGATGCAGCACCGCAAGCATCTTGAGGGCCTCTTCCGAGGAGCCCGCCAGTTGCGCGTCCCAGCCGTTGCGCTTGAGGCTGGTACAAATGTTGTCGCCCAGGATCTCGTCGTCTTCGACGACCAGGATCGTGTTTGGCATTTCCTTACTCCTGCTCCGCTACCTTGAATGTCAGACTCACGGTGGTTCCCGCCTGCTCCCTGCTCTCCAGCGCGACGCCGCCCCCGAATCGCTCCATTATCCGCTTTACCAGCACCAGACCGACACCCAACCCGTTGCGTTTCGTCGTGTGGAAGGGCTTGAAGGCCAGTTCCAGCTGCTTCTCCGACATCCCGCAGCCCGTGTCGGAAATCTTCACGGCGACGCGCCCGCGCGCGGGCACCTCGACAGCCACGCCGAGACGCCCGCCGCGCGGCATGGCTTCGATGGCATTGGACAGCACGCTGTTGAGCACCTGCTCGAGCAGCGGTCCGTTCGCATGCACCTCGACCGTCGGCGCCGCGTCGGGCGTCCAGTCGACTTCGATGCCGGCGCGGCGGATCTGCACCTCGTAGGTGGACAGCGCGTTTTCCAGGGCCATGTCGATCTTCACCGCCTCGCGTTCATCGCTGATCGGCTTGGAGAATTGAAGCAATTCTCGTACCCATTTTGAGAGACGATCGACCTGGGTGACAATGTCGTTGAGGTTCTTCGCGGTCGAGGGATCGCCGAGCTCGAGCGCGACTTCGGCGCTGGAACGGATCGACGCGAGCGGGTTGCGCAGGCCGTGTGCGACCGCGGAAGACATCTCGCCGAGCGCGACGAGGGTCTTGTTCTCGACGATCTCGCGCTGCTGGTCGTCGATCTGGCGCGCGGCGCGGATGATGATCCAGCGCAGGCACACATACACCGCTGCGCCCGACAGCAGCGCGGCGAGCCAGATCAGCAGGTAGCCGCGCTTGAGGGAGTGGATGAGGTCGCGCGGCTCCTTGTAGATCTCGACGACCGAGGCCACCGTGCCGTCCCGGTCGAACAGCGGCACGTAGTTCTCTATATAGAAGTCCTCGGGATAGCGCACGAACTGCTGCTCGACCTTGCCGCCCGCGGTGCCCTTGAGATGGCCGCCAGCGATCGCGTCCCGGCGCTCGATGACCTCCGCCAGCTCGTGGTTGTCGGGCAGCATCTTGCCGATCAGCAGTGCATTGGACGACCACGTCACGTAGCCATCCGGCGCGAACACCGTCGCGAGCAGGGCCTCGGGCATGTTGCGCAGGTGATCGAAGAATTCCTGGCGCGCGCGCGCGAGGTTTTCCGGCTCGAGGCCAAGCTCCCCGGCGGACCGGCGCTCGTCGAGGATGGCGCCGAAGGACACGTTGGCGAGACCGAAACGCGCGTGACGCAGCTCGATCTCGGCGATCGACTGGATGAACTGTTTCGTCAGCAGGGCATCGCGCTTGATCGCTTCGGTGACGAAGAAGTTGGACAGGATCGCGCCCGAGACAATGGCCGCCCCACCCGTCACCAGCAGGCTGACGACGGAAAACCACCTGCGCAGGTTGAAAGGTTTCCGGCTCCCATCCATGACCGTGCGAACTCCTCGAGCGTGCGTGACGGGTCATATCCCCCAGTCACACCTCGTTACAGTGTGCGCGCAATCGCTACCGGGGGCCGTGAACGACTTAACGTTACAAGATGTCGCCCGCCAAAGTGCATTCATGTGCCATTTTGGGCGAATCGATTTCCCCAATATGGGTGATATTCCCCACCCATTTTTCCCCGCGATTTCCCAGAAAACAAGCGGCAGATACATATATCCGGATACAACTTTACGACCTTGGCGGTATGGCACATGACTTGCGGAAGCCCGATGCGCGCGTAGTTCCCCATAAACATCGGAGTTTCCGAGGAGCCCTGTCATGAACCAACAATCCACGCGCCGGTCGCTGCCGGCCTCTCCGCTGAAACCGCTGGTCCGCACGCTCGCCCTCATATGCGCATTGGGCGCCCCGGTCGCCGCCTTCGCCCAGGCCGCCCCCATCCCCTTCGAGGTCGAAGGTGTCGTGCGGGGCATCTACAACCGCCCCGACGGCACGGGTGTTGAACTGACGATCTTCGGCCGCAGCTTCCTCGTGCCGCCGGGCGCGACGATCCACACGCCAACCAAGACCCTGAGCGCGGCCGAGCTTACGGACCCGACACGCTTCCCCGGCCTGTTCCGAGACGGTTTCGTGGGCGCGACTGCGATCCTGATGGGCGAGGTGACGCTCTCGCCCGACGGCGCGGTGGCGACACCGGTGATCAACGATGTCGCGATCGAACCCGCCGAGACGGTGCTGCTGGGGTCGCTGACGAAGAACGATGCCGGGGTGATGAGCCTGCTCGACATACCGATGCTGGAGAGCAAGGATCCACGCCTGCTTTCCAAGGGCTACAAGAACGAGTACGGCTTCGCGGTCCAGCCGGCGTCGATCCCGGTCGGCACCTTCGCGGCGCTGGAGGGCTACTTCGGCGACGACGGCAACTTCTACCACTTCTCGCTGGAAGCGGCGGGCGGCACCCTGGTCGATCCGGCCGTACCCAAGACCAGCATCACGAAAGCGGGCTGCGTGCCCGGCTCGCGGCTGCAGGTACAGGGCGCGTCCTACCTGCCCTCGGCCGCGACGATCGAGTTCCGCAACCCGAAAACCAATTACCTGTACGGGTCGATGAGCACGACGGTGGACATCGAGGCGCCGGAGTTCGGCACCTATCGCTACAGCGTGATCGTGAACGAGGGCGAGGTCGATTCGGATGGCGCGTGCCCGTCGCAGGTGCTGGCGGTGAACCTGAGCAACCTGAGCCAGGCCACCGCGACCGTAGACGGCGTGACGGCGCCGCCGCCCCCGCCGCCGGCCGGAACGGTACCGGCCAGTGCGCCGGTCGCGACCGCCGACGCCGCGAACGTGTTCGTCGGCCTGGCGACCGAGGTGCACCTGCTTGCCAACGACACCGACGCGAACGGCAACATGGACAGCACGACCGTGCAGCTGCAGTTCCCGCTGCCCCCGGGGCTCGATGTGCAGAACCCGCAGACGGGCGACGTGCTCGTGACCGCAGCCGCGGCAGGCACCTACACCTTCGGCTACACGGTCGCCGATACGACCGGCCTGGTGTCGCCGGCGACCACCGTGACCATCACCGCGCAGCCGGTGGCGATGGATACCGTCGACCTGACCCGCAGCAACTACCGCGCGGACACGAGCCGGTGGGAAGTGCGCGGGGTGACGAACCAGGCGGGCGCGCAAATCACGGCCGTACTGGTGCGCACCAACGAAACGATCGCGACCGTGACCTCCGATGCCACCGGCGCGTGGCAGATCGACGTGCGCAGTTCGCCGGTACGCGCGGTCGCGGGTGATGTGGTGCGCGTGCAGTCGAGCGGCGGCGGCACGGACGAAGGGGCGGTGAATATCGTCCGCTGAGCCGCTTGTCCGCAGGTTCAGGAGGCGTTACGGGCGGCCATCAGGCCGCTCGCGCGCAGCACGCGCCGGTCGACCGCCTCGTCCAGCACGCGGTCGGATCCCGCCGTCGCCAGCGTCAGCCACCGGCGCGCGCGGGTGATGCCGGTGTACACGAGCTCGCGCGTGAGGACGGGGTTCAGCGCCTCGGGCAGCACCAGCGCGGCATGGGTGAATTCCGAGCCCTGCGACTTGTGCACGGTCATCGCGAACACCGTCTCGACCGCCTGCAGGCGGCTCGGCAGCACCCAGCGCACGCCGTCGCTGCCGTCGCCCGCAGGGAAGGCCACGCGCAGGCCCCACTGCAGGTCGCCGTTCGGCGCGGGACGCGGCAATTCGAGGGTCACGCCGAGGTCGCCGTTCATGAGACCCAGGCCATAGTCGTTGCGCGTGACGAGCACCGGGCGGCCGGGATACCAGCCGTGGTCGGCCTCGATCAGGCCGGCCGCATGCAGCATGCGCGCGACTCGCTCGTTTAGCCCTGCGACACCCCACGGCCCGCGGCGCAGCGCGCACAGCAGCTGGAAGCGGCCCTGCGCGGCGAGCACCGCGCGCGCCCAGCGCTCGAAGTCGTCCTGGCCGGCCGTCAGCCCGGGTCGGCCGTCGTGCATCACCTGCAGATAATGGCCGAAACCCGCCGGCGGCGGGGGCGCATCCTTGCCGGCGAGCAGCCCGCCACCGGGGAAATTCTCCGCGCCGCCGTCGATCGCCAGGGCGCGCAGGTCCGCGTCACCGGCGAGCCGCAGGCGCGCGAGATCGACGCAGCGCTGCGCCCCCGATCCGTTCAACACGGCATGCATCGCCGCCCGGTCGCCGGCATTCACGGCCTCGGCCAGCCGCCCGATGCCGCTGTCGGCCGTGAAGCGGTGGCTCACGCGCAGCATCGCCACGGCCTGGTCGAGCGGCTCGCCCTGCGGGTCGACGAGGGCGTCGTCGAGGCGCGCGCCGGTCACGTCGGCGAGCCAGTCGCGCGTCGCCGGAGTGTAGTAGCCCTCACGCGCACGGGCGCACAGTTCGCCCAGCACCGCACCGGCCTCGACCGAGGCGAGCTGGTCCTTGTCGCCGAGCAGCACGAGACGGGCGCGCGCCGGGAGCGCGGCGAGCACCGCGGCCATCATCTCGAGGTCCACCATCGAGGCCTCGTCGACGACCAGCACGTCGAGCGCCAGCGGGTTGCGCGCATCGTGGCGGAAGTGGCGCGTGTCGGGGCGGCTGCCGAGCAGGCGGTGCAGCGTGCCGACGGCGACCGGGATCGCCGCGCGCACGGCTTCGCCGCCGGGCAGGCGCTCGAGATCGAGCTGCGCGACCGCCCCGGCGATCGACTCGTTGAGCCGCGCCGCGGCCTTGCCGGTGGGCGCGGCGAGGCGGATGCGCAAGGGGCGGCCTTGCGGGCCGGCGAGCGCGAGGCTCTGCAGCAACGCGAGCAGGCGCACGACGGTGGTGGTCTTGCCGGTGCCGGGGCCGCCGGTGACGATGCCGAAGGCGCTGCGCGCGACCAGCGCACAGGCGAGCTTCTGCCAGTCGACGGCGCCGCCCGCACGCGGCGGGAAGAGCGCGTCGAGGGCCTGGCGGAAGGCCGCCGGATCGAGGTCCGCGGGCGGCGCGGCGAGGCGCGCGTCGATGCCTGCACGCACGTCACATTCGTATTGCCAGTAGCGGCGCAGGTAGAGGCGGGAGCCGACGAGGACGAGCGGGGTCGTGCCGGCACCGCCGGCGACCAGCAGCGGGTGCGCCATCGCGGCGCGCCAGCGTTCGAGCGTCACGCCCGTGAGCACCTCGTCGGGCAGCGGCGGCAGGTCGGTGTCGTCGTCCCCCTCGGGCGGCAGCGACAGCGCGAAGCGCGGGTCCGCGAGCGTCGCGGCAAGGTCCAGGCACACGTGGCCGCGGCCGAGCTGATGGCTCGCGAGCGCCGCGGCCAGGAGCAGCAGCGGATCGGCATCGGGCGCCTCGTCGCGCAGGAATCCCGCGAACACGCGGTCGAGCGGGCGCAGCCAGCCACGCTCGGCCCAGCGGCGCAGCAGCGCGGGCAGATCGCCGCGCGCCGCGGCGCCGCGATCGTCCGCGCCCGCGAACAGGTCGTCCATGAACTCGGCGCCGGGACGGCGGCCTTTGCTCGTGCGCGTCATCACCGCACCTCCCCGACCGCGGCCACCATGCCGAACTCCGCATCCAGCGCCTCGATCAGCGCGCGCGGCGGGCGCTCGGCATGCACGCCGCGGGTCGGCGCGTGGCTGCCGCGCAGGAAGAGGTACACCGCGCCGCCGACGTGGCGGTCGTAGTCATAGTCGGGCAGGCGCGACTTGAGCAGGCGGTGCAGCGCGAAAAGGTAGAGCACGTATTGCAGCTCGTAGCGCTTCGCGAGCACCGCGTCGCGCATCGCGGCGGGGGTGTAGGCCGCGTCGTCCGGCCCCAGCCAGTTGGATTTGTAGTCGGCCACGTAGTAGCGCCCCTGGTGTTCGAAGACGAGATCGATGAAACCCTTGAGCATGCCGTTGAGCCGGCCCGGCGCGAGTTCCGGGCGCGGTGCGGCGCCGAGCGTGTGGGCACGCACGAGGGCGTCGAGGCGCACCAGGTCGGCGCGGTGGGTCTCGAACCAGAATTCCATCTCGGGCCGCGCCCCCGCGAGGTCGGCCAGCCGCGTGGAGTCGCCGCCGGGCAGCGGCAGCGGCGTCGCGATGAAATCGAGCAGCCAGCGCGTCAGGGCCTCGGTCCATTGGCTCCAGCCGCGCACGGCGCAGCGGCGCGCGATCATGTCGCGGGCGCGCTCGGGCGCCGCGAGCACGCGGCCGAAGCCTTCGCGCGCGGCCCATTCGAGGAGCTCGTGCAGGAAGGTGCCGGGGCCGGGGCCGCGCGCGAAGCGGTGCAGGCGCTGGTCGCCCGCCGGCGCGGCGGGGCTGCCGGGGGCTTCGGCCAGGGTCTCGGCGAAGGTCTCTTCGGCTGGGGTTTCCGCCGCGGGGGGGACGGGTTCCGCGGTCGGCGCGGTGCCTGCCGCGATCACCTCGGCGGCGACGCCCTCCGCTTCCGCCGTGCGCAACGCCGAATAGCTCGCGATCCACCAGAATTCGCGCACCGCCCGGCGCGGTTCGCGCGCGGCGCCGATTTCGCTGCGGGCGACGCGCGGGGCGAAGCGCTCGCCCGCGGGCGCCGGCGCGGGTTCGACCGCGATGTGCGCGCAGTCGCCGCGCAGGGCGGCCAGCGCATCGGCCAGGGCATCCGTGGCGATCGACGCGCTGCCGGCGAGGAGATAGCCCAGTGCGCTGAGTTCGAGCTTCTCCACCGGCGCAACGCCGATCCAGGTCGCGTGGCGCGCGCGGGTGAGCGCGACGTAGAGCTTGCGCAGGTCCTCGCCGAGTCGCTCGCGGTCGGCCTGCGCGATGTCGTCGCCCTGCGGCTCCAGCACGAGCCGCAGCGCGCCTGCGGCCTCGTGCAGCTTGATCGGCAGGTCGTCGGGATCGACCTGGCGGCAGGTGCAGGCGAAGGGCAGAAACACCAGCGGGTATTCGAGGCCCTTGGACTTGTGCACGGTGACGACCTGCACGAGGTCGGCATCGCTTTCGAGGCGCAGTTTCCTCGCATCGTCGCCGTTGCCGGCGTCGGCGCGCTGCTCGGCCAGATGCCGGATCAGCGCGTGCTCGCCGTCGAGCGCGACGCTCGCGTGCTGCAGCAGCTCCGCGAGATGCAGCAGGTCGGTGAGCGCCCGTTCGCCGTCGCTCCCCGCGCCCGTCCCACCCTCCTCGCCGCCGAGGAGGCGCCGCGGCACGCCGAAGTCGCCCAGCAGGCGCCGCAGCATCGGCAGCACGCCCTGGCGGCGCCACAGCTGGCGGTAGCTGCGGAACTGCAGCACACGCTCTTCCCATTCGAGTTCGTCGTGGCGCAGGCGGTCGAGCGCGGCCCAGTCCAGGCCCAGACAGGGCGTGGCGAGCGCCGCGCGCAGCAGGCCGTCGTCGTCCGGCTCGGCGCAGGCCGCGAGCCACTGCTGCAGCTCGGCGGCCTGCGGACTGGCGAACACCGATTCCTGGTCGGAGAGATAGACGCTGCGCACTCCGCCCGCGGCGAGCGCGGCGCGCACCGCGTTGGCCTCGGTGCGGCTGTTCACGAGGATCGCGATGTCCGCCGGGCGCAGCGCGGCGAGCGCATCGCCCCCGGTTTCGTCCCCCGCCCGCTCGAATCC
>NZ_WTVK01000084.1 GCF_012910805.1 Aromatoleum evansii | reverse complement strand
CCTTGACGGTGCCGTGGGTGGCGATGCCTTCCTCGTCCGAGGTCAGCAGCAGCGCGATCGAGCCCTGGTGGTCGGGGTGGGCGGCGACGAAGCGTTCGATGGCTATGACGAACTCTTCCCCGAACGCCACGTTCGCGCTCACCTGCGAACTCATTTCCCGTCCATCGGTGACGCCCGAAGACAGCGGCTGCCTGGACCTCATCGGCACACGGCTCGCCCCGCTCGGCTTCCGCTGCGAGCGCATCGACACCGGTGGAGTGTCCAACCTGTGGGCGCGCCGCGGCGACACCGGCCCGGTGCTGTGCCTCGCCGGCCACACCGACGTCGTTCCTACCGGTCCGCTCGAGTCCTGGACTTCGCATCCCTTCCAGCCGACCGTGCGTGACGACCACCTCTACGGCCGCGGCGCCGCCGACATGAAGACCTCGCTGGCCGCCTTCGTGACCGCCATCGAACGCTTCGTCGCCGCCCACCCCGACCACCAGGGCTCGATCGCGCTGCTGCTGACCTCGGACGAGGAAGGCATCGCCACCCACGGCACCGTCAAGGTCGTCGAGGCCCTCGCGGCCCGCGGCGAGACTCTCGACTACTGCATCGTCGGCGAGCCCACCTCGGTGAAGACACTCGGCGACATGATCAAGAACGGCCGCCGCGGCTCACTCTCCGGCACGCTGCGCGTCAAGGGCGTGCAAGGCCACGTCGCCTACCCGCAGCTCGCGCGCAACCCGATCCACGAGTTCGCGCCGGCGCTCGCCGAGCTCGCCGCGACACGCTGGGACGAGGGCAACGAATTCTTCCCGCCGACGACCTGGCAGGTGTCCAACATCCATGCCGGCACGGGCGCGAACAACGTGATTCCGGGCGAGTGCGAAGTGCTGTTCAACTTCCGCTTCGCCTCCGTCAGCACCGCCGACGAGCTCAAGCAGCGCACCCACGCCGTGCTCGACCGCCACGGCCTCGACTACACGCTGGACTGGCACCTCTCCGGCAAGCCCTTCCTGACCGGCCGCGGCAAACTCGTCGCGGCCATCGGCGGCGCGATCCGCGAAACCGTGGGCGTAGACACCGAACTATCCACCAGCGGCGGCACCTCCGACGGGCGTTTCATCGCCGACATCTGCAAGGAAGTCGTCGAGTTCGGCCCCGTCAACGCCACCATTCACAAGCTCGACGAGCGCGTCGCCGTCGACGCGATCGAACCGCTTTCCCTGATCTACGAACGTACCCTGCGCGCCCTCCTCGCGCGCTGACGAGACCGAGCATGAGCGAACACTGCGAACACTGTGACAATGGCGAAGAACACGTGCACGAACACGAGAGCGGCCCGCTCGCCGAACTCGTGACCCTGCGCGACTGGCTGCGCTACGCCGTCACCCGCTTCAACCGGGCCGGCCTGTTCTTCGGCCACGGCTGCAACGACGCCTACGACGAGGCGGTGTGGCTGCTGCTGCACACCCTGTCGCTGCCGCTCGACCGGCTGGAACCCTTCCTCGACGCCTGCATCACCGCCGAGGAACGCGAAGCGCTGTTCGCGGTCATCGAACGCCGCGCCGAGGAGCGCGTCCCCGCGGCCTACCTCACCGGCGAGGCATGGCTGGGCGATTTCCGCTTCCATGTCGACGAGCGCGTGATCGTTCCCCGTTCCTTCTTCGCCGAGATGCTTGAAAACGGCTTCGCGCCCTGGGTGGAGGATGCCGAGCAGGTCACCAGCGCGCTCGACCTATGCACCGGCTCGGGCTGCCTGGCGATCCTGATGGCACACGCATTCCCGAATGCCGAGGTGGTCGGCGCCGACCTGTCCGACGACGCTCTCGAGGTCGCCCACCTCAACGTCGCCGAATACGGCCTCGAAGAGCAGGTCGAGCTGGTGAAGAGCGACGTCTTCGACGGGCTTGCGGGACGCCGTTTCGACCTCATCATCAGCAATCCGCCGTATGTGACCGCCGATTCGATGGAGACGCTGCCGGCCGAATACCTGCACGAGCCGCGCATGGCACTGGCGGCGGGCGAGGACGGGCTCGACGTGGTACGCCGCATCCTCGCCGAAGGCCGCACTCACCTCAATCCGGGTGGCGTGCTCGCCGTCGAAGTGGGGCATAATCGTCATATCGTGGAAGCGGCATTCCCCGACCTGCCCTTCGTGTGGCTGTCGTCCAGCGGCGGTGATGACATGGTCTTCCTGCTGCGCGCGGAGGAACTGCCGGAAACCCCGGCGTGACACCTGCGGGCGGCGGCCCGCTGTGCCGCTGCCACGACTCGTCCGGACTGCGGAGGTGGCGGCATGGCTGGCAGCAGTTACGTCCTGCTGGTTGAAGGAGACCCGGCGCACGAAGCCCGGGTCCTCGCTGCGCTGCGCGAAGGTGGATTCGGCAACCGCGTCGTCGTCGCGCGCGACGGCATCGAGGCCCTCGCCTTCCTCTCCGCCGCAGACGACTACCCGGCACCCAGGCCGGCGAGCCAGCCGGCGGTCGTGCTGCTCGATCCCGACCTTCCCCGGATCGACGGCCTGGAGGTGCTACGCCGCATCCGCGCCGAGGTCAGGACCTCGCTCCTGCCCGTCGTGATGTTCGCAAGCGCCTGCACGCCGGAAGACATCCGCGAAGCCTACCGCCTCGGCGCCAACAGCTACGTGCGGAAGCCCCGCGACCAACGGGAATTCGAGCGCGCCAGCGCGCTCATCGCCCGTTACTGGCTGGGCCTGAACGAGCAGCCGGACGAGGCGATCCGCTTCTGAGGCAGCCCAGCGGCGCGCGGCAGAATCCTTGCGCCCGTCAGGCGACCTCGTCGATCCAGGCCTGCTGGATGGCTTCCAGCACGCGCTCGCCGCAGTGCTTGGGATCGTCGTCGAATTCGGGAAGGGCCATCACCCAGTTCATCAGGTCGACAAAATTGACGCGCGTAGGATCCGTCTCGGGAAACTTGTCCGCGAGCTGGATCGCGATCTCCTGAACCTCGGTCCACTTCATCAGTGCTTGCCCTCCCGGGCCATGTTGATGGTGTAGCGGGGAATCTCGACCACCAGCGGCGTCTCGGCGACAACCGCCTGGCAGGAAAGGCGCGACTGCGGCTCCAGGCCCCAGGCCTTGTCGAGGAGATCCTCCTCCTCCTCCTCAGCCTCGTTGAGCGAGGCGAAGCCTTCGCGCACGATCACGTGGCAGGTCGTGCACGCACAGGACTGCTCGCACGCGTGCTCGATCTCCACGCCGTTGCGCAGCAGCGCGTCGCAGATCGAGGTGCCAGGCTCCGCCTCGATCACCGTCCCGTCCGGACAGAGCTCCACGTGCGGCAATACGATGATCTGCGTCATACCTGAATCTCATCCACCTTGTGACCCGCCAGCGCCGAACGGATGCTCTTGTCCATGCGACGGGCGGCAAATTCGTTGGTAGCACGGGAGAGCGCTTCCGTGCTGCGCTTGATGGCACGCGGGTCGTGCCCGGCGGCCGTTTCGCGGGTTGCGGCAACGGCCGCGTCGATCGCCGCGCGCTCCTCGTCGCTGAGCAGTTCGCCGTCCTGTTCCAGCGCCACGAGCGTCGCCTCGATCACTCGATCGGCCTCGACCTGCTGCTCGCGCAAGGCCCGCGCGTCGATATCCTCGGACGCCCGCTCGACGCCGTCGCGCAGCATGCCGGCGATCTCGTCGTCGGTCAGGCCGTAGGACGGTTTCACCAACACGCTCGCCTCGACGCCAGACGACATTTCGCGCGCCGACACCGACAACAAGCCGTCTGCATCGACCTGGAAGGTCACGCGGATGCGCGCCGCGCCGGCGGCCATCGGCGGGATGCCGCGCAGCTCGAAGCGCGCCAGCGAGCGACAGTCGGCGACGAGTTCACGCTCGCCCTGGACGACGTGGAAGGCCATGGCGGTCTGACCGTCCTTGTAGGTCGTGAACTCCTGCGCCCGCGCGATCGGCAGCGTCGAGTTGCGCGGCACGACCTTCTCGGTGAGCCCCCCCATCATCTCGAGACCGAGCGACAGCGGGATCACGTCGAGCAGCAGCCAGTCATCCTCGTCCTTGCGGTTGCCCGCCAGCACGTTGGCCTGGATCGCCGCGCCGAGCGCGACGACCTTGTCCGGATCAAGGTTGGTCAGCGGCTCCTGGCCGAAGAATTCGGCCACGGCGCGCTGGATGTGCGGCATGCGCGTCGCACCGCCGACCATCACGACACCCTTGATGTCCTCGGGAGCCAGCCCCGCATCGCGCAGCACCTTGCGCATCGGCGCAACGGTCTTCTGCACGAGATGCTTCGTCATGTCGGCGAACTGGTCGCGCGTGACCACGAGGTCGACCTTTTCGCCGCTGCCGAGCGTCGCCTTGATCGGCGCTTCCTCGCACGCGGTCAGCAATTCCTTCGCCTCGCGCGCCTTCAGCAGCAGACGGCGCGCGTCCTCGCTCGAAGGCGGGTCGATCTCGCTCTGGTCCAGTGCCCAGCAGAACAGGCGATGATCGAAGTCGTCACCGCCCAGCGCCGCGTCGCCGTTGGTCGCCAGCACCTCGAAGATGCCGCGCGAGAGTTTGAGGATGGACAGGTCGAAGGTGCCGCCACCGAGGTCGTAGACCGCATAGACGCCCTCGGCCGCGTTGTCGAGGCCGTACGCGACCGCCGCTGCCGTGGGTTCGTTGAGCAGCCGCAGCACGTTGATGCCGGCGAGCTTTGCCGCATCCTTCGTCGCCTGGCGCTGCGCGTCGTCGAAATAGGCGGGCACGGTGATCACCGCCCCGGTGAGTTCGCCGCCGAGGCTTGCCTGTGCACGCGCCGCCAGCACCTTGAGGATCTCCGCCGACACCTCGACCGGCGACTTGACGCCCTGCACGGTACGCAGGCGCAGCATTCCATCCGCATCGACGAAGTCGTAGGGCATCGACTCGATGTAGGCGACGTCCTTGACGCCGCGCCCCATGAAGCGCTTCACCGAGATGATCGTGTTCTTCGGATCGGTCGCATGCGCCACGCCGGCGCTGCGGCCGACCTCCACCTTACCGTCTGCGTGGTAGCGCACGATCGACGGCACCATCGCACGGCCGTCCTCATCGACCAGGCACACCGCGATCCCGTTGCGAACGGTCGCGACGAGCGAGTTGGTGGTGCCGAGGTCGATGCCCACGGCGAGGCGGTGCTTGTGCGGTTCGGTCGACAGACCGGGTTCGGCGATTTGCAGAAGTGCCATCAGCTCTCCAGCGCCTCGAGGGCGTCGTCGATCTCGTGTTGTAGTTTTTCCATGAACATCAGCCGGCGCACGGTTTCAGCGGCACCGGCATAGTCCTGCTCGTCGTCGCACTGCCGGGCGAGATCGTCGAACACCTCGCGGGAATGCTGGCGCAGGCGCGTGTGCAACTGCGCGAGTTCATCGGCTTCACCCGCCGCCCGCGCCTCCTCGACCGCCTCGCGCCACTCCATCTGCTCCATCAGGAAGGTCGGCGACATCGCGGTGTTCGTATGCAGTCCGGCGTCGACGCCCATCAGCTCGAGGAGGTAGGTCGCGCGCGACAGCGGCTTACGCAGAGTGCGAAAACCTTCGTTCACCTGCGTTGCCCACTGCATCGACAGACGCTTGTCGCTGTCGGGCAAATGCGCGAAACGGTCAGGATGCACGCGCCCCTGCAGGTCATGGTAGGCGAGTTCCAGCGCCGCCTCGTCGATGCGAAACCGGCGTGGCAGCCCGAACAGCCTGAAGAAATCCTGCTGGAGGTCGATGCTCATCGGATCCGGACCGCCGGGCTCAGACGTTGAAGCTCTCGCCGCAGCCGCACGAGTCCTTGACGTTCGGGTTATTGAACTTGAACCCCTCGTTCAGGCCCTCGCGGACGAAATCGAGTTCGGTGCCATCGAGATAGGCCAGGCTCTTCTGGTCGACGATCACCTTCACGCCGTTGCTCTCGAACACCACGTCGTCCTCATGCGTCTCGTCGACGAATTCGAGGCGGTAAGCCATGCCCGAACAACCCGACGTGCGAACCCCGAGACGGATCCCCAGCCCCTTGCCGCGCTTGGCGATGAAGTTCGAAACGTGCCTGGCTGCGCTCGTGCTAACAGTGACGCTCATGATTCCGCCTCCCGGTTTCAGCCTTCGTGCTTCTTCTTGTAATCCGCCACGGCCGCCTTGATGGCGTCCTCGGCGAGAATCGAACAGTGGATCTTGACCGGCGGCAGCGCAAGCTCCTCGGCAATCTGCGTGTTCTTGATCTCGAGCGCCTGCTCGACCGTCTTGCCCTTGACCCATTCGGTCACCAGCGAGCTCGATGCAATCGCCGAGCCACAGCCGTAGGTCTTGAACTTGGCATCCTCGATGACGCCGTCCTTGCCCACCTTGATCTGCAGCTTCATCACGTCGCCACAGGCCGGGGCACCGACCATGCCCGTACCCACGCCATCATCATCCTTCGAGAAGGCGCCGACGTTGCGGGGGTTCTCGTAGTGGTCGAGCACTTTTTCACTGTATGCCATTATCGTTCTCCTGTCTCAGTCGGGTGCTCAGTGGGCTGCCCACTGCACGGTATTCAGATCGACGCCTTCCTGCACCATTTCCCACAACGGCGACAGCTCGCGCAGCTTGCCGATCTTCTTGTGCATGAGGTCGATCGTGTAGTCGATTTCCTCTTCGGTCGTGAAGCGGCCGATCGAGAAACGGATCGAGCTGTGCGCCAGTTCGTCGTTGCGCCCGAGCGCGCGCAGGACATAGGACGGCTCCAGGCTCGCCGACGTACAGGCCGAACCGCTCGATACCGCGATGTCCTTGACCGCCATGATCATCGACTCGCCTTCGACATACGCGAAGGAAATATTGAGGTTGTGCGGCACGCGCTGCTCGAGGTCGCCATTCACATAGGTCGCCTCGATGTCCTGCAAGCCCTTCAGCAGGCGGTCGCGCAGCATGCGGACGCGCTCGTTCTCGACCGCCATCTCCTCGCGGGCGATGCGGAAGGCTTCACCCATGCCGACGATCTGGTGCGTCGCGAGCGTACCCGAGCGCAGGCCGCGCTCATGGCCGCCACCGTGCATCTGCGCCTCGAGGCGCGCACGCGGCTTGCGCCGCACGTACAGCGCGCCGATACCCTTGGGGCCATAGGTCTTGTGCGCGGAGAAGGACATCAGGTCGACCTTCAGCTTCTGCAGGTCGATCTCGACCTTGCCCGTCGCCTGGGCCGCATCGACGTGGAAGGTGATCCCCTTTTCGCGGCAGATCTCGCCAATCTCGGCGATCGGTTGGATCACGCCGATCTCGTTATTCACGAACATCACCGAAACGAGGATCGTGTCCGGGCGCAGCGCGTCCTTGAACGCCGCCAGATCGATCAGGCCGTTCTCCTGCACGTCGAGATAGGTCGCCTCGAAGCCCTGGCGCTCGAGTTCGCGGAAGGTATCGAGCACGGCCTTGTGCTCGGTCTTCACCGTGATGATGTGCTTGCCCTTGCCCTTGTAGAACTGCGCGGCACCCTTGATCGCGAGGTTGTTCGATTCGGTCGCGCCTGAAGTCCACACGATTTCCTTCGGATCGGCATTCACCAGGGCCGCAACCTGCTCGCGCGCATCCTCGACGGCCTTTTCGGCTTCCCAGCCGTATGCGTGCGAACGGCTCGCGGGGTTGCCGAAATGCTCGGTGAGCCAGGGGATCATCGCCTGCGCGACGCGCGGATCGACCGGCGTGGTAGCGGAATAGTCCAGGTAAATCGGAAACTTCAGCATTGGTACTCCTCCGTCGATCATTGAACCGCCACGGCGGTCAGATTATTCAGTTCGCTCATCTGCTGCCCCAGGCAGGCCAGAAAATCGACTACATGCCTTTCCTGCGTATCGCGCCCCAGGCTGACGCGCACCGCGCCGCGCGCCACCTCGCGCTCGACGCCCATCGCCAGCAGGGTATGCGACGGCTCGGGATTCGCGCTCGAACACGCAGACCCGCTCGCGCACGCGAAGCCAGCCCGGTCCAGCCGCGCCACCAGAGTCTCGCCATCGACGCCTTCCGCGGCGAAGAACACCGTATTCGGCAATCGTGCCGCGCCGGCCGAAAAGATCCGCATGCCGTGCGCTGCCAGCCCGGCTTCCAGCGCGTCCCGAAGTCCGCACAAACGGACATTCTCTCCGGACACACGGGCCGCTGCCAACTCGCACGCGACGCCGAAGCCGACAAGCGCGGCAATGTTCTCGGTGCCGGAGCGCAGGCCTCGCTCCTGCCCGCCTCCGGCGAGCAGCGGCGCCAGCTCCAGTCGCTTGTCGACAACCAGGGCGCCCGCCCCCAGGGGACCGCCGATCTTGTGCGCCGACAGCGTCATCGCATTGACGCCCAGCGCACGAAAATCCACACCAATCTTGCCCAGCGCCTGCACGGCGTCCGTGTGGAACCAGGCGCCCGCATCCTTCGCCTCGCGGGCGAGCGCCGCAACATCCTGCAGCACACCCGTCTCGTTGTTCGCGAGCATCACCGACACCAGCGCGGGCTTGGTCGCCAGCACCGCCAGCCAGTCCGTGCGCTTGACCAAGCCCGCGCGATCCACGGCGATCTCACGCAGCGTCCAGTCTGCACGCCGCAACTGCTTCGCCGGCTCGCGCACACACGGATGCTCGATCGCGCTGATCGCGATCAGCCCCGGCTTCATCAGGCCCGCCGCACCCTTCACGAACAGATTGTTCGCCTCGGTGCCGCCACTGGTGAAGATCACCTCCGTCGCATGGGCGCCGACCGCCGCAGCCACCTTCGCCCGCGCCTCGTCGATCGCCGCACGCGCCTGCCGCCCGTATTCGTGCCGGCTCGACGCATTGCCGAAGCGGCTGCCCAGCCACGGCAGCATCGCCTCGCGCACAACCGGCTCCAGCGGCGCCGTGGCGTTCCAGTCGAGATAGACGGGAGCGAACACGCTGGGGACCGTCCCGTCAGGCCGCTGCAGCCTCGCGCATCGCGACCAGCGCGCGCCGCCGCACGTCCTTGAGGACGCTCATGTCCGGATCGGCCTTGACTTCGCGATGCACCAACGCATTCAGCGTCACCGAGTCGAGATACTCGTACATGCGCTTGTTGAGATTGGCCCACAGGTCGTGCGTCAGGCAGCGATGCTCATCCTGGCAGTTCTGCTTGCCGCCGCACTGGGTCGCATCAAGCGGCTCATCCACTGCAACGATGATGTCGGCAACGGTGATGCGTCCCATGTCGCGCGCCAGCCGATAACCTCCACCCGGACCGCGCACGCTCGTCACCAGCTTGTGGCGACGCAGCTTGCCGAACAACTGTTCCAGATACGACAGGGAAATCTTCTGTCGATCAGCGATGCCGGCCAGCGTCACCGGCCCTTCGGCCTGGCGCGATGCCAGATCGATCATGGCGGTGACGGCAAAACGTCCTTTGGTGGTCAGTCTCATGTCGGAGCTCCTTCTTTCGCGGAGATTCTCGCCCGGGGGAATACCCGAACGTTTCGCTCAACTATACGGAGCCCGACAAAATCAGTCAACTAATCAAATGTCACTCAGTCGACCATCTTCGACAGCCGCTCTGCATCGAACTCGTCGCTCTTCTCGATGGCTTCGTCAAGAGTGAGTCCGGCCTTCTCAAGGCGTTCCACCAGCATCTGGATACGGCGATCCGTCTCCACTGCATGATCGAGCAAGCCGTGCAGGGCCTTCATCAGGGGGTCGTCCATCTGCTTCGTCACGCCATAGGCGGAGAAGCCGATCTGCTCGGCCTTCTGTTCACGTGCGCGGTCACGTGCGTTATCCCGATCGGGTTCGATCACGCGAGCCGGATTGCCGACCGCCGTGGCCCCGGCCGGCACCGGCTTGACCACGACCGCATTGGAGCCGACCCGCGCGCCGTCACCGACCGTGAAACCACCCAGCACTTTCGCGCCGGCGCCGATCACGACGCCCTTGCCCAGCGTCGGATGGCGTTTCGTCCCGCGGTACAGTGAAGTGCCGCCGAGCGTCACGCCCTGATAGATCGTGCAGTCGTCCCCGACCTCGGCCGTCTCGCCGATCACCACCCCCATGCCGTGGTCGATGAACACGCGCCGACCTATCGTCGCGCCCGGATGGATCTCGATGCCGGTGAGCAAGCGGCTGACGTGACTGGTGAACCGTCCCACCCAGTAAAAGCCGCGCTTCCACGCACCGTGCGCGAAGCGGTGCAGGAACAACGCATGCACGCCGGGATAGCAGGTCAGCACTTCCAAGGTAGAGCGGGCGGCGGGATCGCGTTCGCGAACGCTGGCCAAGTCTTCGCGCAGACGTCTGAACATGAGTGACTTGCTCCGGTATCCGGTTTCTTAATTCCGAGTATTTTACTCAGCTTTGCGCTCCAGCGCACTAATGATGCCGCGGAGGATATTCACCTCCTCCTTTTCGAGCCGGATGCGGCCAAACAGGCGGCGCACGCGCTGCAGAAGGCGCTTCGGATTTGCCGGGTCATAGAATCCGCTGACGGTCATCGCCCGTTCCAGATGACGATGAAAACCCTCCACCTCCTCGAAGGCGGCCAGGTCCGGAAGAGGCTCCGCCGGGGGAACCGGATCAAGCGCCGCCATGCGCAACTCGTAACACAGCAACTGCACCGCGGCGCCGAGGTTGAGCGACGAGAATGCGGGATTCGCCGGAATCGTCACCGGCATCGAGCACAGCCCGACCTCCTCGTTCGTGAGTCCGCTCGTTTCGTTGCCGAACACCAGCGCAACCTCGCCCTGTGCGGCGAACGACACCAGTTCGGGGGCCGCCTCGCGCGCATTGCGCACCGGCACCGAGCGCTCGCGCCGCCTCGCCGTGACGGCGGCGGACAGGATCGTGCCCTCGAGCGCCTCCTCGAGCGAGCCAACTACCCGCGCGGCCGCGAGGAGATCGCCGGCACCGGAGGCGCGCGCCTCGGCCACCGGATCGGGAAAGGAGGCCGGATCTACCAGCCAGAGACGACCGAGCCCCATCGTCTTCATCGCGCGCGCAGCGGCGCCGATGTTGCCGGGATGGCTTGTACGGGAAAGTACGATGCGGATGCGGTCGAGCGCGATGGCTCCGTTCATATTAAAATACTTCGTTTTATTGGAATTCTTTCGAGCGGGACGCTCTCCGGGCCCCCGACTCCAGCGAGACCGACGCGCATGCACCCCACCCTGAACATCGCAGTGAAAGCCGCCCGCCGTGCGGGCTCCATCATCAATCGCGCCTCGCTGCAGCTGGACCAGGTGTCGGTCCAGGCCAAGTCCCCGAACGACTTCGTCACCGAGGTCGATCAGGCCGCCGAAGCCGCCATCATCGAGGTGCTGCGCGAAGCATACCCGGAGCACGGCATTCTAGCAGAGGAGTCGGGCGCATCCGGGGAGTCCGTTAACAGCGAATACCAGTGGATCATCGACCCGATTGACGGCACCACGAATTTCATCCACGGTTTTCCCCAGTATGCGATCTCGATCGCGCTGACGAAGAACGGCGCACTCGAACAGGGTGTCGTCTACGACGTCACGCGCAACGAGCTGTTTACCGCCACCAAGGGCCGCGGCGCCTTCCTCAACGACCGCCGCATCCGCGTGTCGAAGCGCGTCCGCCTGAACGAATCGCTGATCGGCACGGGCTTTCCGTTCCGCGAGTTCGACCATGTCGACGCCTACCTCGCCATGTTCAAGGACCTGACGCAGAAGACTGCCGGCATCCGCCGCCCCGGCGCGGCCTCGCTCGACCTCGCCTACGTCGCCTGCGGGCGCCTCGACGGCTTCTGGGAAATGGGCCTGCAGCCGTGGGACATCGCCGCCGGCGCGCTGCTGATCCAGGAGGCGGGCGGCCTGGTGAGCGACCTTGCCGGGGAAGGCACCTACATGGAGACCGGCAATGTCGTCGCCGGCAGTCCCAAGATCTTCGGGCAGATCCTGCCCATCATCCAGGCCCACCGCGGCACCGCGCTGCAGGCCTGAGAGCCAGCGGGGCGGACCGGCCATGCCCGTCCGCCCCGCTGCGGTCACCGACTCAGAAGGCGAGTCCGATCTTCGCCTGCACGAGCCAGTTCTCCGCTCCGTTCGTGCCTGGCGCAACGGTCTTGTCCAGCGTGTCCTGCCAGCGCGCACCGACCCCGAGACTCATCCGGCCCATCCGGTAATCCAGATCCGCACCGACCTGCCAGGCGAACATGTGGGTATCCCGGCTGCCCACTTCGGTACGCACGTAGCCGATACCCGGCCCCACCCCGAAGGACAGGTTCTGGGCGACCGGCACGGTCCAGCGCGGATTCACCTCGAAGGTGCGATACTCCAGCCCGTCATGGTCGTAGCCGCCGTACGAGATCTTCGTGCGCACGACGCCGGTCGGCGTCTGGAACAGGCCGCAGTTCATCGCAAGCTCGAGCCCGGCATAGGTGTGACGGTCCGCGCCTTTTGGATCCAGCGCACCACCCACCGCGGACAGAACAAAATCCGGCTTGTAGCCGTCCTTAAGGATCGGCAGGAACTGCCACTCGCCGGCCGAGGCCGATCCAGCACATACGCACAGGGCGGCGGCCAGCACACCGCGAATACGTCCGACTTCCAGCATATCCACTCCTTGATGATGAACGAAAGGCCGTGACGATGGCACAACGGCCCTTCGCCCGTCGGTAACCCCGGTCACACAGCAGGCGGTATCGGCACCAAGCGACCACCCCGCGATTTCGGTACGATGCAGGCAACATCGGGCACACGACACAATCCCACCTCACGAATCCAAATGAACACGACTATCGAATCCTTTGCCCAGCTCGAGCTGAGCCCCCCGATCCTCGAAGCCCTCGCCGGCATCGGATACGAAACCCCATCGCCGATCCAGGCGGCCTGCATCCCGCACCTGCGCGCCGGACATGACCTGCTGGGCGAAGCCCAGACGGGCACCGGCAAGACGGCAGCCTTCGCGCTGCCGCTGCTCGACCGCCTGGACCTCTCCGCCCGCAAGCCGCAGGTGCTCGTGCTGACGCCCACGCGCGAACTCGCGATCCAGGTCGCGGAAGCCTTCCAGCGCTATGCGAAGAACCTTCCCGGCTTCCACGTGCTGCCCATCTACGGCGGCCAGAGCATGGTCGTGCAGTTGCGCCAGCTGAGCCGCGGCGCGCACGTCGTCGTCGGCACCCCGGGGCGTGTGATGGATCACATCGAGCGCGAAAGCCTCGATCTCGACAGTCTCAAGACGCTGGTGCTAGACGAAGCCGACGAGATGCTGCGCATGGGCTTCATCGACGACGTCGAATGGATCCTCGAACACGTCCCGATCGAACGACAGACGGCGCTGTTCTCGGCGACGATGCCGGACGCCATCCGCCGCGTGGCGCACCGTTACCTGCGCGATCCGCGCGAGGTGAAGATCAAGGCCGCCACGACGACCGTGACCACGATCCGCCAGCGCTTCTGCCAGATCGCGGTCGCGCACAAGCTCGACGCCCTCACCCGCATCCTCGAGGTCGAGGAGGAATTCGATGCGGCTATTGTCTTCGTGCGCACCAAGACCGCCACAGTGGAACTCGCCGAAAAGCTCGAGGCCAGGGGCTATGCCGCCGCCGCACTGAACGGCGACATGACCCAGCAGCTGCGCGAGCGGGTCATCGAGCAGCTCAAGGGCGGGGGCCTCGACATCGTGGTCGCCACCGACGTCGCCGCGCGCGGCCTGGACGTGCCGCGCATCAGCCATGTCATCAACTACGACATCCCCTACGATACCGAGGCCTACGTTCACCGCATCGGCCGCACCGGTCGCGCAGGCCGCACCGGCACTGCCATCCTGTTCGTCGCGCCGCGCGAGATGCGCATGCTCAAGGTGATCGAGCGGGCGACACGGCAACCGATCGAGCCGCTGCAACTCCCGTCGCGCGAGGCCGTCGCGGACAAGCGCGTGGCGGCCTTCCGGCATCAGGTCGCAACGGTGCTCGAATCCGAGGATCTCGACTTCTTCCACGACGTCGTTGCCGGCATGGAGGACAGCCACAACGCCGACATCCACGACATCGCCGCCGCCCTCGCCTTCCTGGCGCAGCGTGAGCGCCCCCTCCAGTTGCCGCAGAGCGCGGGCCCGGACATCGCCACTCAGACCGCAGCACGCGCGGAGCGCCCCCCGCGCGAGAACCGCGAAGCAATCCTGGAACGCCGCCGCGATTTCTCCGACGGACGCCTGCAACGCTACCGTATCGAGGTCGGACGCAACCAGCAGGCGACACCGAAGGACATCGTGGGCGCGATCGCGAACGAAGCGGGCATCGAGAGCCGCTTCATCGGCCAGATCAACCTGTACGAGGACTACAGCACGGTCGAACTTCCGGCCGACCTCCCCCACGACGTCATCGACATCCTGCGTCGTGTGCGCGTGCGCCAGCACCAATTGAATATCCGCCCGCTGGACCGCGACGAAGCCCAGCGGGACGCCGCACGTCCTCGCCCTGGAGCCGGCCCGCGCTTCGGCGCAAAACCCGCTCCACGCGGCGAGGATGCGCCCCGCAAACCCTACGCGAAACCTTGGGACAAGCCCGCCGGCAAGCCGGCGAGCGATCGCCCGCACGGCGGCAAACCCTTCCACACCGACCGCCGCGACACACAGGGAACCGCCTTCAAACCGGGCAAGAAGAAGCCCCAGCGCGATCGCTGAGAAGGAGGTTCAAGAGGGTAGTTGACACCGCCAGATTACGACCTATAATGGCGGTCTTTCGCGGGAATAGCTCAGTTGGTAGAGCGCAACCTTGCCAAGGTTGAGGTCGCGAGTTCGAGACTCGTTTCCCGCTCCAAATTCTCGGAAAGGCTCCGTAAAGCCTTTCCACCCGATCGAGGCGTATCGGGAGTCAGGCAGAAACTGGCGCGATAGCAAAGCGGTTATGCACCGGATTGCAAATCCGTGTAGGTCGGTTCGACTCCGGCTCGCGCCTCCAGAAGTATACGCGGGAATAGCTCAGTTGGTAGAGCGCAACCTTGCCAAGGTTGAGGTCGCGAGTTCGAGACTCGTTTCCCGCTCCAGTATTTGACAAAGGGAAGGTGCTGATGCACCTTCCCTTTTTGTTTTTCCTCCTCCCCACCATGCCCCCATCCCGGCAACCCGATTCCTCCGATGCGCCTGCCATCGCATTGCCGCAGGATGCCGTGCTGCCGGACTATCGCGACGGCGGCCTGTTCGGGCTGATCCGCAGGGTGGGAGCCTATCTCGACGGCCACCCCTGGCAGCCCCCCGGGCCGTCTGCCTC
>NZ_WTVK01000083.1 GCF_012910805.1 Aromatoleum evansii | reverse complement strand
ATACACGCCCACCGCCGAGGCGCGCCAGGCGGGATGCGCGACGTCGCCGATCGCGGCCAGCAGGGTCGGATAGACCATCGCGGTGCCGAGCCCGAGCAGCACCGCCCCGAGCGCGAAGACGGCGAAATTCCCGCTCGCCGCAGTGATCGCGATGCCGACGGCCTGCACCCACATGCCCCCAACGATGAGCCCCTTGCGGCCGATGCGGTCGGACAGCGCACCGGTGAAGATCTGGGAGACGCCCCACACCGCCGGATAGATCGCAGCGAGCACGCCGATTCTCTCCAGCGTCATCCCCGCGGCGGCGAAGATCAGCGGGAAGAGCCCCCAGGCCATGCCGTCGTTGAGGTTGTTCACCAAGCCGGCTTGGCTCACGCTGGAGAGGTTGCGGTCGGTGAGCGAGGTGCGGCGGAAGATCTCGCCCTGCGTCGGCGTGTCCGCTTCCGCGTGATGCGTGCGCACCTCGTGGGCGACGTGGTGACGCGTCTCGCGCACGGCGAACACGGAAAGCAGCAGCCCGGCGGCCACATACACCACGCCCAGGTAGAAGGGCTCGGGGCGCAATCCGTAGGCGGCCGCAAGCCACCCGGTGGCCAGCGCGCTGCCCGCCACCGCGAAGTAGCCAGCGAATTCGTTCAGCCCCATCGCCAGGCCACGCTGCTTCGGTCCGACCAGGTCGATCTTCATGATCACCGTGGT
Source organism: Aromatoleum evansii (assembly GCF_012910805.1). Lineage (GTDB taxonomy): Bacteria > Pseudomonadota > Gammaproteobacteria > Burkholderiales > Rhodocyclaceae > Aromatoleum > Aromatoleum evansii. The sequence goes on along the minus strand of NZ_WTVK01000083.1, from coordinate 14,813 downwards.
CGACCACGTAAGCCCCTGGCTCACGCCGAGGAGCACGTTGGCGCCCACCACCCAATCCCAGTCCGGCGCCCACATCAGCAGGAAGGGTACCGGGATCGCCACCAGCCAGCCGGCCACCAGCACATGCTTGCGGCCGAAGCGGTCGGAAAGCCGCCCTGCGAAGTAGTTGGTGAGCGCCTTGGTGACGCCGAAGACGACGATGAAGGACAGGATCGCCGTGCGCGCCGCGATGTGGAACTCGCCTTCCGCAATGGCGGGCAGGATGCTGCGCTCGAGGCCGACCATGGCGCCGACGAAGGCGTTGACCAGCACGAGCAGCGCGAACTGGCCGAGGTTCTCGCGCAGGCCGAGGCGGATCGGGACCGCGGCGGTATGCATCGCTCAGTCCGTCAGGCCGAGATTGGCGCGCATCATCGCCTCCATGTCGGCCGGCCGCGGCGGGATCTCGCGCGTCAGGCAATCGACGAAGGCCGCGCGGTCCATCGCGAGCGCCGGGTTCCAGCGCTTTTCGAAACCCAGCGTGGACGAGGGCTTGCCGGAGAGCCCCGCGCCACACACGCTGCCCGCCTGGTGGCCGGGGAAGATCTCCAGCGCGTCCGGCAAGGACAACAGCCTGGCGTGCAGGCTGTCGTAGAGCAGGCCGGCCATCTCCGCTTCGCGGCCCGCGAGATCGGGCCGCCCCACCGCGCCGACGAACAGCGTGTCGCCGGTGAGCACGAACCACGGCGCCTCGCCCCGGCGCAGGTCGGTCACCAGCAGGCAGACGCTGTCGGGCGTGTGGCCGGGCGTATGGAGCACCTTCACCTTGACGTTGCCGACGTCGAGCACCTCGCCGTCGTCGAGGGGGCGGAAATCGAAATGCACCCGCCCCGTGTCGGAGGCGTGCAGGCAGTACGGCGCGCCCACCTTCCGCGCCAGCGCGCGGCCGCCTGAATAGTGGTCGGCATGGACGTGGGTGTCGATCACGTAGCGGATCTCGACCGCCGCCCTGCGCGCCTCCTCGACGAACCAGTCCTCATCGCCCGCGACGACGTCCACCGCCACCGCCTGTGCGTGCCCGGCGCAGCCGAAGAAGTAGGAGAGCGAGGATTCCCGGGTTGCGAGCTGCCTGAAGAACATCGTCCCGTCCTCCTAGAACACGAGGACCTTGTCAGCCTCGACCGTCCACTGCGCGAGCTCGGCGAGCGTCGAGCGCCGCGCCCCCTCGGTGATCTCGGCCTCGGTCATGCCGCGCGCGTCCATGCAGGTGCCGCACAGCGCGACCTCGCCCTGGCGCAGCACCTTGCCGAGCATGAGCTGGACGTTGTAGTAGCCCTCCGGCACCTTCTGGCCGGCCTTGGCGCAGCCCACCGCGTCGGCCATCAGGAACAGCTGCACCCGCTGCTCCGGCTTGCCGGCGACCGCACCCGCGAGGCGCAGCGCGTTGTACGCGCGTTCGCTGCCGTAGGGCGCGTCGTTGAGGATGAAGAGCATCGTCGCCATGTCGTTTCCCCTCCTGCGTTCCGGATTGCCCGCATGCGCCGCGCCGGCCCCGCGCCGCCGCACCGAATGGCGGGTCGTTCTTCAGTTGTTCGGGCGGGCGCCCTCGACCGGCAGCCCCGCCGCCTGCCATTCGCTGACGCCGTCGAGGATCTTGCGCACGCGAAAGCCCCGGGCCGCGAGCAGGCGCACCGCCTCGTCCGAGAGCAGGCAGAACGGGCCACGACAGTAAGCGACGATCTCCTTGTCGCGGGGCAGCTCCGCGACGCGCCGCTCGATCTCCTCCACCGGCATCGAACGCGCACACGGCAGGTGGGCGGTGTCGTACTCGGTGCGCGGGCGCACGTCGATGACCACGATCTCGCCGCTGCGGGCCTGCTCGAGGAGTGCCGCGCGATCGAGGGAGGTGAGCTGCGATGGGTCGGCCGTCATGCTGTCGAGCGCCATCCGCAACTCGAGCAGATGCTCCTCGGCGACCTCGCGCAAGCTGACCCACAGGCCGGCGACGTCGGCTCCGCTCAGGCGGTGGATCACGTACTTGCCCTCGCGACGCGAACCGACCAGCCGCGCGTCCTTCAAGACCTTCAGGTGCGCGCTGGCGAGCTTGATGTCGATGGCGAGCTCCTCCGCGAGCTGCTCGACCGTCTTCTCGCCCTGCGCGAGCAACTCCAGCAGCGCGAGCCGCTTGGGGCTGGAGACCGCCTTGCCGATGCGGGCGACCTGTTCGTACAGGAGTTCCTTGACGATTTGCCGGTTCATTCTGTCAATCTAATGAATTTGCGAGTGAATGACAAGCGCATTCATCCGGGGCCGACATGCCGAACTTCGCGAGGCGCGGCGATGGCGCTCCCGGTCCTCACATTCAGGGGAGCCCGCAGAATTCGAAAAGATCGTACGCTAAGCAATCGCGCGGGTTTCAGAGCAAGCCAGAACAACCTGGCTGTCACTACCACTACCACTACCGCCAGCCGCGTCGCTGGTACTTTTCGCCTGGCTGCTGACCCTGCATCCGCCGGCAGCCGGCCGCAATCACGCGGCCTATGAGGGCATGGATATCGTCGTTGCGCTGCTGTGGCTGCGTCTCGTCGACTGCATCGCGCTGACGCGCTGGGATCCGGCGGGGCGGCGATCGCACTGGTTGGCATGGCATCGCGCTGCAGCCTTCCGGGAAAATCTAGGCGCGGTGACAAGCCACGTTGCGAGGTGCGTGTGATCCTCATCCCCGCAATAACCGGAGTCCATTTGCCACCACCAGCAGGCTGGCTCCCATGTCGGCGAATACCGTCACACGGACTCGCATTGTCGATCGTCGCAGCGATCGCGCGCATGCATGGCGGCAAGCCGTTCGCCCGGTCGTCCGCCGGCAGGACGACGACCGGTTTCAGTCTTCTTGCATCTGCCACGAGCCGGTAAGCGGTCCTCGTACCGTTTGATTTCTTGTTCGAGCCCGCGCACATGGCGTAGTCTCCACTTTCTCGAACGAGTGGTTGCGCCGAGCGGGAAAACGCTCGCCACGGACAGTCGCTGGCACGCTGCGAGCGTATTGCCGCTCGACTGATCGCCGTCCATAACAACGCGTTGCCGTTTCGCTCCCGTTTGCGCACCTTCTCCTGGCCGCCGAGATCCGAATCAATGAACATCCACAAACGCTCCGCGGCGGAAGACCTCTTTGGTGTCGCCTGGACGCTGATTTTGATGTGCTGGGCGATCGCCGGCCTGTCGGTGATCGGTGCGCTTGCCCTGAGTGAAATGCTCCAGATTGTGCCCTGCGTGATCTGCTGGTACTTACGCGTCTTCATGTTCCCACTGGTTCCGGTCCTGATGGTCGGAATCATCCTGTACGACCGAAACGTGGTGTACTACGCTCTGCCATTGGGGGGCATCGGCTGGCTGGTCGCGGTCGCCCACCTTGTGCTGATCACTGGCGCCGCGCCGGGGGAGGCCGCCTCATGCGCCCGGATCACAACGTGTACCGAGACGCAGATCATGTGGTCGGGTTTCGCGGCGATTCCGCTGCTGTGGGTGGCCGCTTTCTCGATCGTCAATGTGCTCTTGCTCGCGGCACACTTCAAGCATCCAAGCGACTGCACGCATGATGCCTAGGGTCTGAGGGAGGTCAAATCCCCACGCCAGATCGTCGTCTTCGGGCGGATGAGCCCGACCGGAAACGATCGGGCTCGACCCTAGGGGCGGCAGACTTCGTACGGCTCCCGCATCCTCACCGAGGCGGCTGCGTCGACATGTAGCCCTGATGCTGCATCATGTGGTCCATCATCTGCTGCTGCATGCCCATGTAGCGATCCATCATGTACTGGCGCTGCTTCATCTGATCCGGGGTGAGCTTCGAGTAGTAGTCCCCCATCCCGCGCCATCCCATCATGTGACCGCCCCTCATTCCGCCGCCCATCATCGGGCCGCCCGCACAGCACCCCATCATGCCCGGTCCCCACATGCCGTGCATCGCTCCCATGCCGCTTCGCATCGTTTCCCAGTGCTCCTGAAGCAGTTTCTGTCGTTCCTGCGGATCCTGGGTCTGGCGGATCTTCTCCATCTGCTCCTGCATCCGCTGCATGCCTTGCTGCATCTGCGCCATCTGCTTGTCGAACTCGGCGATGTCGGGGGCTTGCTGTTGCACCTGCGTGTCGCTCGCGGGCGGGTTCGCCGTCGACTGCGCCATGCCCGGCGCGGCCGGAAGCACGGCTGCCGCCATTGCTGCAATCAAGGTCATCTTCTTCATTTCGCATACTCCTTTGTCGTCAGAAAGAACACCTTCAGAGCTCTTCACCCCTATCGCCGCAACAAGCGGAGCCCATTTGCGACGACGAGCAAACTCGCCCCCATATCCGCGAACACCGCCATCCACATCGTGGCTTGCCCGATTACCGTGAGCAGCAGAAATACCGCCTTGATGCCAAGAGCCACCACGATGTTCTGGATCAGCACGTCGGATGTGGCCTGCGACAAGCGCACGAACGTCGGGATCTTGCGCAGATCGTCGTCCATCAGCGCCACGTCCGCTGTCTCGATCGCGGTGTCCGTACCCGCCGCCCCCATCGCGAAGCCAATGTCCGCGCGGGCCAATGCGGGGGCATCGTTGATCCCATCCCCCACCATGCCGACCTTGCCGGCCTGCCGGTTCTTCAGGAGCGACTCGATCGTCTTGAGCTTGTCCTCAGGGAGCAGGTTGCCCCTTGCCTCATCGATGCCCACCGCGCGGGCGATCGCTTCGGCCGTATGAGCGTTATCGCCGGTGAGCATCAGCGTCTTCACGCCCAGCGAATGCAGATCGGCGATGGCTTGACGGCTCGTTTCGCGCAACGTGTCGGCGACTGCAAAGATGGCCAGCACTTCGGTCTGGTTCGCCAAGAGCACCGCCGTCTTGCCTTGGCGTTCGAGCGCGTCAAGCGTCTTTTCGATGTCGGGTGAGCACAGCCCGAGCTCCTCGATCAGTCGATGGTTGCCGAGTTGATAGGTGTGACCGTCAATGCCGCCACGCACACCCCGGCCCGGAATGGCGGCAAAATTGGTCACCTCGCGCAACACCCATCCCATCTCGGTCGCGGCACGGGCGATCGCCAGCGAGACCGGATGATCCGAGCGCGCGGCGAGACTGCCTGCCAGGATATGCGCCAGGTTCGCGTCGCCCCGCAGTGCCATGAAGTCCGTCTGGGCGGGCTTGCCGTGCGTAATCGTGCCGGTCTTGTCGAGCGCCAGCATGGCGAGTTTGCGCCCCTCTTCAAGATAGACGCCGCCTTTCACCAGAATGCCCTTGCGGGCGGCTGTGGCGAGACCGCTGACGATCGTGACCGGCGTCGAGATCACCAGGGCGCACGGACAGGCAATCACCAGCAGCACCAGCGCTTTGTAGATCCAGTCCATCCATGCGCCGCCGAAGGCCAGCGGTGGCACGATGGCCACCAGCAGCGCGACGGCGAACACGACCGGTGTGTAAATACGGGCGAACTGGTCGACAAAGCGCTGGGTTGGTGCGCGGCTGCCTTGGGCCGATTCGACCGCGTGGATAATGCGGGCCAGGGTGGAATGATTGGCCTCGGCCGTCACCCGATAGTCGAACGATCCCGCCTCGTTGATCGTGCCCGCGAACACGTTGTCGCCTTCAGTCTTGTCCACCGGCAGGCTCTCGCCGGTGATGGGCGCCTGATTGACCGTCGAACATCCGCTGATCACCACGCCGTCGAGCGCAATCCGCTCACCGGGGCGCACGCGCACCACGGCCTCCCGCGGCACGGCCGTCGCCGGCATGGCCACCCAGCTTCCATCACCCTGGCGCACGGTCGCGGTTTCGGGCGCAAGATCCATCAAGCCGCGAATCGCGTTACGCGCTCGGTCGAGCGATTTCGCTTCGATCACTTCGGCGAGCGCGAAGAGGAACATCACCATCGCCGCTTCCGGCCAGTGTCCGATGAGCATCGCGCCCGTAACCGCAATCGACATGAGTGCATTGATGTTCAGATTGCGGTTCTTGAGCGCGATCCAGCCCTTCTTGTAAGTGGACAGGCCTCCGCTGAAAATCGACACCAGCGCGAGCACTACGACGGTCCAGTCGTCGCCGCCGTTGATCCAATCCACGACCTCGGCCAGCGTCGCGGTGACCCCGGCCAGCACCAGCGGCCACCAGATCGTTTTGGGTCGTGATTCTGCCGGTGCGACTACATTCGCCGTGCCCCCCGATTCGACCTTCGCCTCGAAACCGATGGCTTGCAGGGCTGCCAGGGTCGCGTCCAACGTCCCCGGACTGTGCGTCACGGTCAGGCGACGCTGCATCACGTTGAAATCCAGCGCGGCCACACCGTTCATGCCGACGAGCTTGGTCCGGATCAGCGCCTCCTCGGTCGGGCAGTCCATCCCGGCGATCGTGAGCACCGTGCGCACATGATCGACTGCCGTATCGATGCGCCGTGCCCGCATGCCGCAGGCTTGCAGCGTCGCTTCGATCATGGCCAGCGAGTCGAGGCGATGACTCACGGCCACCGTGCGCTGCGGCAGGCTGAAATCGAGTCCCGTCACGCCGTCGAGGGGCTCCAGATTGTTGCGGATGAGCGCAGCATCGGTGGGGCAGTCCATGTTGTCGATGCGATACAGCGCCCGCTCGGGGCCGCGGGGGCAGGACTCGACCGGTGATGGCGCCCCGGAGGGACAACCACAGCCGCTGACATTGCATTCGCTCATGTTCGGTTCCTTTGCCTGGCGTTAATGGTCATTTAACAATCTGTAGTCACTACAGAGTCAAGCGACTAAAATGCAGGCAGGAACCTTTATCCCGGCCTTGAAGGCAAGCACGATGAGAATTGGCGAACTGGGAAGAGTGACGTGCACGCAGATCGAGACGATCCGCTATTACGAGCGGGAAGGGCTGCTGGCCGCCCCGGCTCGTACGGAGGGCAATTTCCGCATCTACGATGACACCCACGTCGAGCGCTTGTCGTTCATTCGCCATTGCCGATCGCTGGACATGGCACTCGACGAGATTCGCATCCTGCTACGATTCAAGGACGCACCCACCGAGAACTGCGGCGACGTGAACACGCTGCTGGATGCGCACATCGGCCACGTTGCTGCCCGCATCCGCGAACTTCGCGCGCTTGAAGGGCAGCTCAAGAGCCTGCGCGACCGTTGTCACGAGGCCCAGGATGCCGCCCACTGCGGCATTCTGAACGAGTTGTCACAGCCTTCGCGTCAGGGAGCGACTAACGGGGGCGGGCATGTGCATGGCGTGCATGGCGGCGTCCGTGCGCGCTACACCCCATGAGGGCCACGGCCATCCGTCGCGTCAGAGCCGGTTTTTTTCGCACGCGAGATCGCGTTGAAACTGGAACAACAGGCGGTTCGGCGACTCTGTGCAGAATTTGCATAGTGCCCCCAAGAGACGCGTTCCTTGTTCTCAACCCCCGAGAAATCCTCGGCAGTTGCAACGACCGTGGCGATGTGCCGAATCGTTTCTTCCGAACGGGTAGGTCACCTTCAATCACGAGCGGCAGCGATTCCAATACTACGAGTCCGAGTGCGTACTCCGGTCCTCTTGGTGGTCAGACGGACGGCTGCTACAGTAGGAACCGGATTCGACGAAAGTTTTCTCGCACGCCATTTGTAAAGTGCGCCTCATCGTCTCGTTCCTTGCGTGTTGGGCGTCACCCTGGCGGGGGAACCACGACCGGGCGGTGCGAGATCAATACACGTTGATCATGCAGGAAAGACGAATGCCGACTATCGCCACATTCTATGGCATCCTTATCCAGATGTTCTGGAGCGATCATGCTCCGCCGCACTTTCATGCCTTGTACGGTGAACATGAGGTGCTTATCGACATCCGGACTCTGGACATCCTTGAAGGTGAGATGCCGCGGCGAGCTGTTGCGTTGATCTTGGAATGGGCGCAAGAGCACCGCGCCGAACTCATGGAGGACTGGGAGCTATGCGCACGCAATCAGCCGCCCAACAAGATTCGCCCCTTGCCGTAACCCCTCCGATTCAGCCCCGCATGCCGTGGCGGGTAGCTTCTGTCGAAGCGTTACCAGCGTTTCGGCTCCGTGTCCGGTTTATCGACGGCACAGAGGGTACGGTTGACCTGGCAGGACTGATTCACTCCCCCCACGCCGGGGTCTTCACCGCCTTGGACGATCCGTCCGTTTTCGCCCGCGTGTTCGTGGAACACGGTGCGGTAACCTGGCCGGGCGAGATCGATCTAGCACCAGACTCCATGTATGCTGCGATCAAGAAATTCGGAGAGTGGGTAGTCCAATAACTCGTATGCGGCCACGCCCCCCAAGGTTGGATCGGCTCTTGCCGTTCGGCCGGGGTGAAAACTGCCGTTCAGCCCCGAAGCGCGCTGAATGGCAGTAGTAAGCAGACTGCAGCCGTTTGGTCCCTCTCGACCGAACGGCGTTCCGGCCGATGACCAAGCGGTGCTGCTCCCATGGTGCTGGCGTGTATTTCGTGGCTGACCTGCTCCCGGCGCCTATTTTCGTCCGAGCGCCGTCCGACCTACCCAATGACAGAGGTACCTCCCCGGTCGAGATCGCCTGTGGCAGGATTCAGGTTTCTCACTCAACGCGCGCGTACAAAGGCAGAGCAGCAATGACCTTGACCAGGGTCGACCTGATACAACACATCATTGACACCATCGGCCTCAACAAGCGCGAGGCAAGTGAGCTGACCGAAGCTTTTTTCGAGGAGATCAGCGCAGCGCTTGAAAAGGGCGAGGACGTCAAGCTGTCCGGCTTCGGCGGTTTCCAGTTACGTGACAAGCCCGAGCGCCCAGGGCGCAATCCCAAGACCGGCGAAACGGCGGTGATCACCGCACGCCGCGTGGTGGCGTTTCACCCCAGTGACAAGCTCAAGAAGATCATCGAGGCACGGGCGTCCAAGTCGGACAAGTCGCCGCGCGGCTTCCCCTCCTCTGCCGTCATGTCGGACGCCGTCGATCGAGAAGTCGACGAATTTGCCTGACTTCGAGCCGCCCCCATCGGTGGTCCGGCGAGGCCACGATTCACCCTGTAGGATACATCCCGTGTGAATTCGCCATAGTTGTGTGCGTCAAGTTGTGCAATTTGGTGAGCACGACATGGTTGATGTCATTTCGCCGTCAGCGCCGCGCAGGGCGTAGCCCGAAGCGGCGCTGACGGCGGGTGGCGGCCTTATGCGGCCAGCCGCAAGGCCTCCTTCTTCTGCTCGGCGAGCAGGGTCATGTTCAGATAGCGGTTGTCCTCGAGCCAGCTCTCGTGCGTTTCAACGCACAGCGCGCGGATCAGTCGCAGGCACGAATCGGTATTGGGGAAGATGCGCACGACATGGGTGCGCCGCTTGATCTCCTCGTTGAGCCGTTCGAGCATGTTGGTGCTCTTCATGTGCTTGTGATGCTGGCGCGGCAGGCGGTAGAAGGTCAGCGTCTCGCCGATGTTTGACTCCGCCCAGTCGACGAGCTTCGGATACTTCGCCTGCCACTTGCTGATCCACGCGGCCAAGTCGCGGTAGGCCTCCTGCAGGTCACGGCGGTCGTAGATCCAGCGCAGCTCCTGCAGGCAGTCGTCGTCGGCCTTGCGCGGCAGGTAATCGAGGGCATTGCGCAGGAAGTGGACGTAGCAACGCTGCCACACCGCCTCGGTCAGCACTTCGGAAATCGCTTTCTTGAGCCCCGCGTGATCATCCGAGACGACGAATTCGACCCCAGACAGCCCGCGCTCCTTGAGCCGCAGCAGGAAGTCCTTCCAGCTACTCTGGCTCTCGCGGTTGGCGAGTTCCACCGCCAGAACCTGGCGATGCCCCTCCCAGTTGATGCCGATGGCGATAAGCACCGCTTGGGCGCGAATCACGCCGTCTTCGCGGATTTTCTCGTAGCGGGCATCCAGAATCAGATAGGGGTAGGCTTCCTCCAGCTGCCTTGCGGCAAAGCGCGCCAGCGCCTCGTCCAGACTCTTGTTGATCGCCGAGATGGCTGAGGCCGAGAAGCTGTGTCCGCAAAGCTCCTCGGTGATCGCCTTGACCTTGCGCGTCGACACCCCTTGCACGTACATCTCGGCGAGCGCTGCCACCAGCGCCTTCTCGCTGCGCGCATAGCGCTCGAACAGCGCGGTGGAAAACTCCCCACCGCGGTCACGCGGCACCCGTAGCTCCAGCTTCCCGATGCGCGTGACCAGCCCACGGCTGTAGTAGCCGGCTCGGTAGCCTTGGCGGCTGTCGGTGCGCTCACCCGGCGCCGCACCCAGTAACTCGGTCATCTCGCCTTCCAGGACCTCCTGCAGCGCCTGCTTCATCAGCGCCTTCATCAGGTCCGGATCCGACGCCAGCAATGCTTCCACTGTCGCGCCCTTCGAACTACGCTTGATCGTGGTCATGGCTGCCCCCTCCACAGGGTTAAAGGTCGATCGGTCAATCAACCTTAGCCATGGCCACCCGCGCCTTCCAACCGGAAGCGCTTCTGCACACACTTCAGAACACTACCTTCGCCATCTTGCAGCTCGATCGGTGGGGCCGCTGCACGGTTGACGCAGGTCGACGCCCCTGCACAGTATCCGAATTCGGGCACGGCACTCGCCTAAAAAGAAAGCGGGAGGAATGCTGTCGGGCAAGGACCCAACCGGTGCCACTTTTGCACAGGTTGCAAGCACCGGAGATGAGTAGCTTGGTGATTCGCAAGGTCTGCACATCAGCCCCCAGCGCGCCCCCCGAGAAATCCTTGGTCGTAGCCACTGTCCGTCTGAATACAGCGTCGACGCGGCCTGGACCGCTCATCGCGTTGAGCCCCGGGAATGCAGGCCCACGCGCGTGGACAAAAAAATGCCGCCCGGTTGGCCAGGGCGGCACTGTCGCGCGAGCGAGCCTGTTCAGCTCACCCCATGCCGTATGCGATCAGGCAGACTTCCTGGACGCCGCCGCCCTGGGCGACGCCCCCTTGACCGCAGTGCTCGCTGCCGTCACGGTCGCTTCGGCGATCTCGGTCGCTTGCTTGGTCGCCTTGCTGACGCCGTCGAACACGTTGTTGGCGCCGTCGACGGCCGACTTGAAGGCAGCGAACAGGGCCTCGGAACCCGCCGGAGCGGACTTGGCGGCGTTGTCCAGCGCGTCGGTGAAGGTCTTGTTCAGCTCAGCCACTCGCACTTCGAAAAGCTGCGCGATTTCCTGCTGGCCCTCGGTCGCGATTTCATACACGCCGCGACCGTAGACGACCGCCTTATCCAGCATCGGCTGAGCCAACGTGCCTTGCAAGGCAAGCAGATCCTGCGGGGTCTTGACCGCGAGCACGGTCTTCGTGGCGGCAACGCTATCTTCCAGCACCGAGCGGGCCGTGTTCAGATTCAGCTCGGTCAGGCGCTCAACCTGGGTGAACGCCTTGTTGGCAAGCGTCGTCAGGATTTCCACGCTGACTTGGTTGGCGAAGGCGAACTGCTCGCGGGCGGCAAAGGCGTTCATCGTCAATTTCCTTGGTGAGATCGGTCGGATCGTCAATGGCACCCGCATCGGAGATCCGGGTGCGTTCGTCATACTGCGCTGCAGTATAGAACCGCCTTCGATCAAGTCAAGCAACTGTTGCAGCGCAAAAAATTCGACTGGCAAGTAAAGAACCAACCCGGTGCATCGACATGCACTCTGCGATCGCCATGCTGCGGAAATCGGCCATGTGACGGACATGACCGCTGTCCGCAAGTGCTGCGCCGCCGTTCCCGTACCCGTGGCATTATTTGGATGCCCATGACCCCCATCAGCCGAAGCATCTCGGACGACTATGACCCAGAATCTCAGCCACTACACCCTCCCGCAGCTCAAGCAACTCAGCGCCCGCATCGCGAAGGAAATCGCCAAGCAGGAGTCGGCAGGGAAGGCGTCGATGCTCAAGAAATTACAGAAGATGGCACGTGAGCACGGCTTGTCGCTCGACGAGCTCGTAGGGACGTCCGGCGCAACGCAGACCAAACCGGCGAAAGCGCCTGCGAAGGTCACCACCGCCGCACGAGTGCCATTGCCGGCAAAATATCGGCATCCCTCGAACAAGGAACTCGCGTGGTCCGGGCGCGGCCGCAGGCCGCAGTGGGTCGAGGCGTGGCTCGCGAACGGCGGCGCGATGGACGCGCTCGCCACCGCCGCGCTGAAATTCGACAAGCGGCAAGCCAAGCTCAAGGCCCCCGCCGAAAGCCGTCCGACGGCAAGCGAGGCCTTACCGGCGCCGGGCTCCCGCACCGATGCGCCGACTCCCGTCGAGTACGCTCCCGACGCCCTCGCTGCTCAACCAGACGCAAGCGTGTGACCACGAACGCCCCCGCGGCGAAACCGCGCGGAAACAGCCTGCGTGCGCTTCAAGAGCGGCGATGAAGTCCGCGCGTTGCGAAAGAAACTCGAAATGAACCGGTCCGAATTTTGGAGCCAGTTATCCGTCACGCAGTCGGGCGGCTCGCGATATGAAAGCGGGAAAACGCTCCAAAATTCGGTGCGCCGCCTGTTACACGTCACATACGACACGGACAAGCAAGCGGGCGATCTCCTCGCATGGCTACGCAGCAAGGGATCTCGCCGCCCTGCGCGAGGAGCTCGCACTCATCGGAGGGAATCGGAGGCACGATGCCGCGCATGCACCCGCAGCGCAAGCTCATTGACCGCCTTCGCTCATCTTGCGTGCTGCATCGTCGCTCGCCGGAGCAGGCGCAGGGGCATCGATCTCGCCCGCTGCGGCCCCGAGCTGCAGTTCGACCCTGTGCTCCGCAAGTAGGCACTCGAGGTTTGCGAGCGCCTCTTCCTCGGTTGCGCCCTTGCCGCACAAGTGCGAAGCGCCAAGCCAAAAATCCGCAGCAGCCAAGTCATCCCCCTGCGACGCCTCGGGGACCTGCTGCGCCGGCAGCGGCCATGCGAGGTAACGCGCGCCGGAATAGCAGCCCTGATAGCGGTCCTTGATGACGGTGCGCGCCTGTGCGCTCGCTACGGGCTCGACGATCAACCGGCTCGGGCCCTCGCCCTCATTGACGACCGACAGGCGCACGCTGTCGCCCTCGTTGTAGCCGAGGCGGGACACGAGAGCCGGTGGGAGCAGGATGCCAGCGTCGGTACCAACGCGGACGATACGGGTACGGTAGATCATCGTGTGTCGTCGGAGCATGCAAACGTTTCTATTGTAGACGTGCCGCCACGCGGCCCTGTCCTGACAGTGCAGAGCGGCCATGCTTTCACGTCGGCCTCTTGCCATCTGAGTCAATCGTCGTGGCTCGAATGTCCGGGTCAGTGACAGCGTGCTCGTGATCTCCGGCGCCGCAGGCAACCACGCCGCCGCGAACGTGAAGGCGCCGACCGCGGTCGGCAGCGACACCGACGCCTGCGACAACGACTACCGCAGGCCGGACACGCGCTGCGCCGAACAGGCCCGCCGCGAGACCAAACCCGATCCGCGGTGGGGCAGGCGCCGACGCGAGAAGAGCGCGCCGTCTGCCCCATGCCGGGTGCGTTTGATGACGAACGGCGCCCAGCGGGCTTGTCCCACAAGGAGCTCGCCCGCTTCGCCCCCCCCCCGCAGTGATCACGTTGGCCCCACGCCCTGCGGCTCGACAAAGCCCTTGTCGCCGATGCCGAGAAAGACGTCATACAAGACGTGGCTGAGTTGGGAGCGCGGATAATTGTTATTGCGAAATCCGGGTTCCATGGTCCAATCCTCCGTCCGTGCTCGATCCGCCCAACGCTGACACGCGTCGATGAAGTAGTTCGCCGCGTGGCGACGGTTGGCCTTTTTTTGGAGCAGAAAGTCGGACGTCGCGTAGGTCCCCTCCCAGATGATCCGGAAGCATTGCGCCACGGAGAAGTCGCGAAGAAGGTTCCTGAAGAGCGCGTCGGAAGCGACCTCGCACGCCTCGGGCAAGCCCCGTTCCAGGAGCCAGAAATCCGCGAACTCGCGACACTCCGCGAGGGCCAGCGTCAATTGCAGATCAGCCAGCTCATCGCACCATGTTTCCGGCCATACCGTCGAATTGGCCATGTGCTCGATCTGCTGCACCAACGACGTCGGCGACGGGGTCAGGATGCGCCAGTACGTCACGTAGGGATAGGCCGGGAGATCTTCATCGGTGGCACTGAACGCTTCGATGGGGGATTCCACATCCGGGGCAATCACCCCCGCCGCGACGAGCGACGACAAGACCTGGTTCCCCAGCGGTCCCGCGGGGGCCAGCGGCACGGCCGAGTAGCCGACTGCACCAACGGTCCCATGGGCTAACCAACCGCCACAGCGCACGACGGCCAGCAACGCGACCGCCTCTGCGAGGTGCAGATCGTCGGGGGTTCCCACACGTTCCGCATAACTCCAGCGGGCACGGCAGTGGGCCTCGTTCGCGGTACGTCGCTGCATCGCATCATGTTGCAGCCCTTCGATTGCGCGTCTTATGCCGACGGCGCCTTCGCAAGATCCCGCCGCGCGATGCGCACACGTGGAACAGCGGACGTTGACTGCGCTTGTCGGCGCGCCGGGACGCGATCGGCGTAACTGGATCAAGGGGGCGCCGCACGCGTCACATTGCCGATCGCGCAGGACTTTGGGGGGGAGCAGGCGGGAAAGCTGACCGGGCGCGCAGGGGACCTGAAACTCATTGATGAGGTCGATCACCCGCTCGCCGGCGTGGTAGCGGTCGGTCAAGGCCGTCAGCTGTGCGACATCCAGGTGCGCAACCCGCGGGTCGATCTGAAACTTCATGGCCGTGACGAAAAGCTCGAAGACGGGTGTCGTTTTCCGCTAAAGGCTGGACTTGAAAACACCCGGATTTCATGGTTCAAGCCTGTTGCAGCATATTCTGATTTCCGTTAATTCCTGGAATCAGGGCGAAATTTCCGTTAAAGTTGGACTGAGT
>NZ_WTVK01000082.1 GCF_012910805.1 Aromatoleum evansii | reverse complement strand
CCCGAACCCCGCCCCGGACCCACGGGGACGCCGTTCTGCTTGCCCCAGTTGATGAAGTCCGCAACGATCAGGAAGTAGCCAGGGAAGCCCATCTGGATGATGGTGTCGGTCTCGAACTTGAGCCGCGCCTCGTAGGTAGGACGCTGGCGCTCGCGTTCGGCATCGTCCGGATAGAGTTCCTTCAGGCGCACCTCCAGGCCGGCCTTCGCCTCGGCGACGAGGAAGTCGTCGAGGGTCATTCCTTCGGGCGTGGGAAACTGCGGCAGGAAGTTCTTGCCCAGTTGCACCGTCAGCGAACAGCGGCGCGCGATCTCGACCGAATTCTCGAGCGCCTCCGGGATGTCGGCGAAGAGTTCGCACATCTCGTCCTGGCTCTTGAGGTACTGCTCCTCGGTGTAGTCCCGCGGGCGACGCTTGTCGGCCAGCACGTAGCCCTGCGCGATACACACGCGCGCCTCGTGGGCCTTGAAGTCCTCGCGCTTGAGGAACTGCACCGGGTGGGTCGCCACCACCGGCAGTCCCAGCCTGCCGGCCAGCTGCACCGCCTGGCGTACGTAACCCTCCGCTCCCGCATGGCCTGCGCGCTGCAACTCGATGTAGTAGCCGCCGGGAAACAATGCAGCCCATTCGGAGGCCACCCGATCAGCGAGTTCGACGTTGCCGTTCGCCAGTGCTTGCCCCACTTCCCCTTCGCGCGCACCGGACAGGCACAGCAGGTCGGACGCGGCGCCGTCGGCGAACCAGTCGCGACGAATCTCGGCGCGTCCGCGGTACTTGTTGTCGAGAAAGGCGCGCGTCAGCAGCTCGCACATCTGGCCATAGCCCTTGCGGTTCTTGCAGATGAGCAGGGCGCGGAAGGGCTTGTCGCGATCGGTGTCGTTGGTGATCCACGCGTCGACGCCGATGATGGGCTTCATGCCCTTGCCGCGTGCGCCCTTGTAGAACTTGACCATGCCAAACAGGTTGGCAAGGTCGGAGATGCCCAGCGCCGGCATGCCGTCGGCGGCCGCACGGGCAATCGCCTGGTCGATCTGCACGATGCCGTCGGAGATCGAGTACTCGGTATGCAGGCGCAGGTGGATGAAGCGGGGTTCGTGAGATGCAGTCATCGGCGAATTTTACCCGATCGCCTACCTGCGCCGCGCCCCAATTCGGCAGCAGCTGCCGTCGTCGCCCGAGGCAGCCGCGAGGCGTCAGCGCGCGCCGGCGGCCTCGCGGGCCTTCATCAGCGAGAGCTTGCGTGCCTGGTCGGCCTCGAGGATTTCGGCCCGTTGCTCGGGCGTGAGCGGCGCGCCCAGGTCAAGCTCGAGCGCCGAAATCAATCGCGACGCAGCGGACGTGATGCGCCGCTCGTCGGGCATCGCACGGCGCACGCGGGCGGGGGTCGTACCCGTGATGCGCGCGACCTCGGCAACGAAGTGGTCCTCGATGCGGCGACTTGCGGCCGACAGCGATGCAGTGCGCGCGGGATCCATCGCCGACGGCGGCCCCTGCTGCGCTAGCACCGAGGGCGCGAGCGGCAGCGCCAGCAGGACCGCTATCGCGAAGCAAGCGCGGCGCAACGAACCGGTTTTCCGCTTCATGGCTCGACCGCTGCTCAGGGCAACAGGATGGTCGAGCCGGTGGTGCGGCGCGCCTCGAGATCGCGATGCGCCTGCGCGGCATCCTTCAGCGCGTAACGCTGATTGATCTCGACCCGCACCTTGCCGGATCCGACCACGTCAAAGAGTTCGTTCGCCATCGCAAGGAGATCCTCGCGTTTCGCGGTGTAGGCCGCGATGCTCGGACGCGTGACGAAGAGCGACCCCAGCGTGTTCAGAAGACCAAGATCGAACGGCGGTACCGGCCCGGACGCCGCACCGAACAGCACCATCATGCCCATGGGGCGCAGACAGCGCAGCGAATCCATGAAAGTGTCCTTGCCGATCGAGTCGTACACGACCGGCACGCCTGCGCCGCCGGTGATCTCGCGGACACGCTCGGTGAAATTCTCACGGGTATACACGATCGGGTGCTCGCACCCGTGCGCCCGTGCAAGCTCGGCCTTGGCGTCGGATCCGACCGTTCCGATCACGGTCGCGCCCAGCGCCTTCGCCCACTGGCACGCGATTAGGCCGACACCGCCCGCGGCCGCGTGGATCAGCACCGTATCGCCCGGCTGCACACGGTAGGTGCGGCGCAGCAGGTACTGCGCCGTGAGCCCCTGCAGCATCATCGCGGCCCCCTGCTCGAAGGACAACGATGCCGGCAGCTTCACGACCCGATGCGCAGGCAGGTTGCGCACCTCGGAATACGCCCCGAGCGGCCCGCCGGCATAGGCGACCCGGTCGCCGGGCACCAGGTCCGAGACGCCCTCGCCTACCGCCACGACCACGCCCGCCCCCTCGAGGCCCAGGCCGGAAGGAAGCGGCACCGGATACAGTCCGCTGCGATGGTACGTGTCGATGTAGTTGAGACCAACCGCATGATGGCGAACCGCCACCTCGCCTGCGGCAGGTGCACCGACGTCGACAGTTTCCCACTGGAGCACCTCGGGACCACCGGTCTTGTTGAAGCGAATCGCGTGAGTCATGTCAAAGTCCCTTATTCCGGAAATGTTAGGTGGATTGTAAACCCTGTTAACGCCGGAACAGCCAGATAAGCAGACTCAGGACGAGGGAGACGAGCAACCCCGTCGTGACCGGAAAGAAAAAGTCGAAGCCGTCGCGTTGAATGTGGATGTCGCCCGGCAGACGGCCGAACGGAATCCGCGCCAGCCAAGGCCAGAAAAGTCCCGCGACGAGAACAAGAAGGCCGAGGATGATCAGCAGCCTTTGCATGATCGTTTCCCCGGCCTCCCCGAAAAAAAACCCGCGCGACCGGGATCCTGACCCGGATCCCGGTCGCGCCGTCCGACTCCCTTACACCGCAGCGCCCGACTGCATGCGCTGCTCGTAGGCGTCGACCACCGACACCGCGGTAATGTTCACCAGACGGCGCACCGTTGCCGACGGCGTCAGAATATGCACCGGCAGGCGCGCACCCAGCAGCATCGGGCCGATCGAAACGCCGTCGCTGTTGGCCATCTTCATCATGTTGAATGAGATGTTCGCGGCGTCGATGTTGGGCATCACGACCAGGTTGGCCTCGCCGACCAGCGTCGACTCGGCGTTGGCCTTGGCGCGGATTTCCGGCGACAGCGCCGAGTCGCCGTGCATCTCGCCGTCGCACTCGAGGCCGGGAGCGATCTCACGCAGGATCCCTGCAGCCTCGCGCATCTTGCGCGCCGAGGCCGTACGCGCGCTGCCGAAGTTGGAATGCGACACCAGCGCGACACGAGGCTCGATGCCGAAGCGACGCAGCTCATCGGCCGCCATGCGGGCGATCTCGGCGACTTCCTCGGCGTTCGGATTCTCGTTCACGTACGGGTCGGTGATCGCCAGCGTGCGCTTGGGCAGCAGCAGCAGGCTCATCGAGGCGAAGAGCTTGGCGCCGGGCCTCAGGCCGATCACGTCCTCGACCTGCTTGAAGTGGTAATCGTACGAGCCGAAGGTGCCGCACACGAGGGCATCCGCATCGCCACGGCGCAGCACCATGCAGCCGATGAGCGTCGTGTCGCGGCGCATCTTGGCCTTCGCCAGCTCCGGCGTGACGCCGTCGCGGCACATCATGCGATGGTACTCCTGCCACAGCTCCTTGTAGCGCGGGTCCGATTCCGGATTGATGATGTCGAAGTCGCGGCCCGGCACGAGGTTCAGGCCGATCTTCTGGATGCGCATCTCGATGACGCTCGGACGGCCGATGAGGATCGGACGCGCGATGTTCTCCTCGATGACGACGCGCGCGGCGTGCAGGACGCGCTCATCCTCGCCCTCGGCGTACAGCACACGCTTGAACTCGGCCGGCACGCGCTTGGCTGCGGCAAAGACCGGCTTCATGACGATGCCGGACTGGTACACAAAGTCCGACAGGCTCGCGGTATAGGCGGCGAGATCTTCGATCGGCTTGGTTGCCACGCCGGAGTCCATTGCCGCTTTCGCCACCGCCGGTGCGATCTTGACGATCAGGCGCGGATCGAAGGGCTTCGGAATGATGTACTCGGGGCCGAAGCGCAGATCGGCGCCGCCGTAGGCGGAGGCGACGATGTCGCTCTGCTCGGCCTGCGCCAGCTCGGCAATCGCGCGCACGCAGGCAAGCTTCATCTCCTCGTTGATCGTCGTCGCGCCGACGTCAAGCGCGCCGCGGAAGATGAACGGGAAGCACAGCACGTTGTTGACCTGGTTCGGGTAATCCGAACGCCCGGTCGCGATGATGCAGTCGGGGCGCGCCTTCTTGGCGTCCTCAGGCAGGATCTCCGGGTTCGGATTCGCGAGCGCGAAGATCAGCGGCTTGTCGGCCATCGAGGCGACCATCTCGGGCTTCAGCACGCCCGCGGTCGACAGGCCGAGGAACACGTCCGCGCCCACCATCACGTCGGCGAGCGTGCGCGCGTCGGTCTTCTGCGCATAGCGGGCCTTGTTGGCCTCCATGTTCTCTTCGCGGCCGACCCAGATCACGCCCTTGGAGTCGCAGACGTACACGTTTTCGCGCTTCAGGCCGAGGCCCACCATCAGGTCCAGGCAGGCGATCGCCGCGGCGCCGGCGCCGGAACACACCAGCTTGACCTTGGCGATGTCCTTGCCGATCACCTTCAGGCCGTTGATCAGGCCGGCCGCGGAGATGATCGCCGTGCCGTGCTGGTCGTCGTGGAAGACCGGGATCTTCATGCGCTCGCGCAGCTTCTTCTCGATGTAGAAGCACTCGGGCGCCTTGATGTCTTCGAGGTTGATGCCGCCGAGCGTCGGCTCGAGCGAGGCGATGATGTCGATCAGCTTGTCCGGGTCGTTCTCGGCCAGTTCGATGTCGAACACGTCGATGCCGGCGAATTTCTTGAACAGGCAGCCCTTGCCCTCCATGACCGGCTTGGATGCCAGCGGGCCGATGTTGCCCAGACCGAGCACCGCGGTGCCGTTGGTCACCACCGCGACGAGGTTGCCGCGCGAGGTGTATTCGCGCGCGTTCGCCGGATCCTCGACGATCGCGTCGCACGCCGCGGCGACGCCGGGCGAGTAGGCCAGCGCCAGATCGCGCTGGTTGGTGAGGCTCTTGGTCGGGACGACCGAAATCTTGCCGCGCGTCGGCGCACGATGATATTCGAGTGCCGCGGCGATGAAATCCTGATCCATTGTTCTCCCTCTCCGGGTCGGTGAGATGTGTTGTTGCTGTAGTGTTTTTCCAGCGCGGCGAAAACCTACGCCCGCTCGGGCGTCTCGCCAATTGCGATCATCCGCAGCTGTCCGGCCTATTCCGTCGGGGACTCCCGGGACCGGGAGCGATCGCACGCATCGGACAGCTGAGCTCGCACGCCGGCGGGGCGCGAGGGCGCCGCACCGGCACCACGCTCGGCGAGGCGCAAGTGTAGCGCAGCTACTCGGGCTTGGGCAGTGGCCATGTAGGGGTAAACCCGAAAGCACCGAACGACGCCGGAACGGCCACCGCACTTCCCGGAAACCGCATCCCGATCGACATTTTTTGGCACAATCTCACCCGACTCGACAAGGGAATCCAAGATGCGACGCGTGGTATTCAATCAGAAGGGCGGAGTCGGCAAGTCCACCATCACCTGCAACCTGGCGGCGATCAGCGCCCACCAGGGCAAGCGCACACTGGTGGTGGACCTCGATCCGCAGGGGAACTCGACCCAGTACCTGTTGGGCATTTCCGGGGAAAACCTGGAAACCACGCTCGCCGACTTCTTCGACCAGACGCTCAATTTCAAGCTCAACCCGAAGAAGATCGAGGAGTTCATCGTCGCGAGCCCCTTCCCCAATCTCGACGTCATGCCGTCGCATCCGGGCCTCGAGGACCTGCAGGGCAAGCTCGAATCGCGCTACAAGATCTACAAGCTGCGCGACGCGCTCGCGGAGCTCGCCGGCGACTACGACGTCATCTACATCGACACCCCGCCCGCCCTGAATTTCTACACCCGCTCGGCGCTGATTGCCGCGGACAGCTGCCTCATCCCCTTCGACTGCGACGAGTTCTCGCGCCGCGCGCTATATGCGCTGATGGAGAACGTGCAGGAGATCCGCGCCGATCACAACCGCGACCTGTCGGTCGAAGGCATCGTCGTGAACCAGTTCCAGGCGCGCGCCGGACTGCCGCAGAAGGTCGTGCAGGAGCTCATCGACGAGGGCCTGCCCGTGCTGGCGCCCTACCTCTCGGCATCGGTGAAGATCAAGGAATCGCATGAACAGTCGCGCCCGATGATCCATCTCGACCCGAAACACAAGCTCGCGCAGGAATACGTCGCGCTGCACGACCGCCTCGCACGCACCTACGGAACCTGAACCCCGCGCGGTCAGGCGCCCCGCTGCGCGGCGCCGCACATCATGCAGGGCTGAGTTTGGCCACTGCCAGCATCAGCCACTTGACGCCGGCCGAGCCGAAATTGATCTGCACGCGCGCATCGGCGCCGCTGCCCTCGGCCGCCACGATCACGCCCTGGCCGAACTTCGCATGGGTCACGAGCTGGCCGACGCGCAGGCCGCCCAGATCCTGGCTCCGCGCTGGAGCCTGTGCCACCCGGGGCGCAAGGCCGCCACGCGCCGGCTCGACACGCATCCCCGCACCGCTGCGCGCACCCATGCCGCGCGGGCTGGGCGGCGAAAGCCATTTCACCAGCCCTTCCGGGATTTCCTCGAGGAAGCGCGAGCGCAGGTTGTAGCGCGTCTGACCGTGCAGCATGCGGCTCTGCGCAAAGCTCAGGTACAGCCGCTCGCGTGCCCGCGTCACCGCGACGTACATCAGGCGTCGCTCTTCTTCCAGGCCCTCGTTCTCGACCGCACTGTTCTCGTGCGGAAACAGCCCCTCCTCGAGTCCGGAGAGGAAGACCACGTCGAACTCCAGCCCCTTCGACGAGTGCACGGTCATCAGCTGCACGGCGTCGCTGCCGGCATCGGCCTGATGATCGCCCGCCTCCAGCGACGCGTGGGCGAGGAAATCGGCCAGCAGCGCATGCGGCTGCGCCAACGCCTCGGCATCCGCGCCTGACTCGCCAAGGAAGTTCGCTGCGGCGTTGATGAGTTCGTCGAGGTTCTCGAGCCGCTCCTGCCCTTCCTTTTCGCTGCGATAGAAATCACGCAGCCCACTCGCATCCAGCACGTGATCCACCAGCTCGGGGAGCGGCAGACGGGCCGTGTCGCGGCGCAGATCCTCCACGAGGCGCACGAATTGCGCGAGCACCGTCCCCGGCTTTCCCGACAGGTGCGGCACCGTCGAGTACAGGCTCGCATTCCAGGTGCGCGCCGCATCCTGCAGCGCTTCGAGCGATCGCGCACCGATGCCCCGCGTCGGAAAATTCACGACGCGGCTGAAGGCCGTGTCGTCGTCCGGGTTGGCGATCAGGCGCAGATAGGCCAGCGCGTGCTTGATCTCCTGACGCTCGAAGAAGCGCAGGCCGCCATACACCCGATAGGCGATGCCCGCGGAAAACAGCTGATGCTCGAGCACACGCGACTGAGCATTGGAGCGATACAGCAGCGCGATGTCCGAGCGGCTCATGCCGTCGCGCACCAGCGACTGGATCTCCTCCACGATCCAGCGCGCCTCGTCCATGTCCGCATAAGCCTCGAACACGCGGATCGGTTCGCCGGCGCCACGCTCGGTCCACAGGTTCTTGCCCAGCCGGGCGGTGTTATGGCGGATGATCGCGTTCGCCGCGTCGAGGATATTGCCGTGCGAGCGGTAGTTCTGCTCCAGCCGGATCACGTTGGCGACACGGAACTCGCGCTCGAAGTCGCGCATGTTGCCGACCTCCGCACCGCGGAAGCGGTAGATCGACTGGTCGTCGTCGCCCACGCAGAACAGGCAGGCACCGCCTTCGCGCCCGTCATCGGCGAGCAGCTTCAGCCAGCGGTACTGCAGGCGGTTCGTGTCTTGGAACTCATCGACCAGGATGTGGCGGAAGCGGCGCTGATAGTGCCGGCGTATCGGCTCGTTGCGCTCCAGCAGCTCGTAGGTACGCAGCAGCAACTCCGCAAAATCCACAACAGACTCGCGCTGACACTGCGCCTCATACTCCGCGAAAAGCTCCACCCGGCGTCGCGTGTAGTCGTCCCAGGCTTCGACCGCGTGCGGGCGCAGACCGGCTTCCTTCTGGGCATTGATGAAATGTTGCAGTTCGCGCGGCGGAAATTTCTCGTCATCAACGTTGAGCGCCTTCAGCAGGCGCTTGATCGCGGCGAGCTGGTCGCCCGAATCGAGGATCTGGAACAGCTGCGGCAGCCCCGCGTCACGGTGGTGGGCGCGCAGCAGGCGGTTGCACAGCCCGTGGAAGGTGCCGATCCACATTCCGCGTGCGGAATGCCCGAAGGACAACGGCAGCATCGCCGACAGGCGCGCCAGCAGCTCCTTCGCCGCCTTGTTGGTGAAAGTCACCGCAAGGACCCCTTGCGGATCGACCTGCCCCGTCTGCACCAGCCATGCGATGCGGGTCGTGAGGACACGGGTCTTGCCCGAGCCGGCACCGGCGAGGATCAGCGAGTGCTGCGGCGGGAGGGTGACGGCCTGGAGTTGTTCGGGATTGAGATTGGCGAGCAGATCGGACATGCGGGCTTCCTGGTCAGGCCGCGATTCTAACCGGGAGCGGCGACTTGTTTCCTCCCGGATCATCGCCCCCATCCTCAGGATCCGGTCCGCAGCCCATGCAGTTGAAGACGGAAACCGTTGCGGCAACGCAACATCAAGTTGAAAACGTATATCGAATGGCGTATTTTTTTAGTTGTGCGTAGCAGCAATCCGTTGAGAAAAATCAAGGAAACCTGCTACCGAAGCGAAGAAAATTGCAACCAATTTTTGATGCTGCAGCGCATTAACCGCGCCCTCCACGGCCGGCTCAAGAGGCCGATCCGCGCGACGCAAGAACTGGCCGACGATGGCCATCAGGAGAACCAAGCCATGAAGACCCCGAAACTACTGCCCTGGTATGCCCGCAAGGCCGGCGTAACCATCGAGCGCGCCACGGTGCTGTGGCACCAGGCCGTGCGCGAGGCGACCGCGGCAACCGGGTGGGTGGGCAATTCGGAATACTGGGGCGAGGCGATGAACGCCTTCCAGCGCCTCCTCGAAAGCGAGCGCGCCACCTTCTGCGCGCCGCGCGTGACCCCGATCGTGCGCTCCCAGAACCGCCTGTGGCGCCTGCCGCTGACGGCGATGGAAGACATGGTCTCCGTCTTCTCCGCCAACTGGCAGCGCCAGGCCGGCACGCCGCGCAAGGCCGCCTGACCGCACGAATATCCGCGGCTCGCGCCGCGACATCGTCTTCCTCCCTCTCCCTCAAAGGAGATTAAGCATCCGGCTCCCTCCGGATGCTTTTTTTTGTCCGCACCCGACCCGCCCGGACGTCGCAGGCAGAGACGCCGCACGAGGCTCAACGGCTTCGCGGTATACTCGCGTGTTTTCCACGTCTCGACTCCCGCCCGCACATGCAGGACAAATACACCCCCGCCACGGTCGAATCCGCCGCCCAGCAGCACTGGGAATCCGCCCAGGCCTTCCGCGTCACCGAGGACGCGAGCAAGCCCAAGTACTACTGCCTGAGCATGTTCCCCTACCCGTCGGGGAAGCTGCACATGGGCCACGTGCGCAATTACACGATCGGCGACGTGCTCGCGCGCTACCACCGCATGCGCGGCTACAACGTCCTGCAACCAATGGGCTGGGACGCCTTCGGCATGCCGGCCGAAAACGCCGCGATCCAGAACAACGTGCCGCCGGCGAAGTGGACCTACGCGAACATCGACTACATGAAGACGCAGCTGAAGCGACTCGGTTTCGCCATCGACTGGTCGCGCGAGCTCGCCACCTGCAAACCCGATTACTACCGCTGGGAGCAGTGGCTGTTCACGCGCCTGTACCAGAAGGGCCTGATCTACAAGAGGCTCGGCACGGTGAACTGGGACCCGGTCGACGAGACCGTGCTCGCCAACGAGCAGGTCATCGACGGCAAGGGCTGGCGCAGCGGCGCCGTCGTCGAGAAGCGCGAAATCCCCATGTACTACATGAAGATCACTGCCTACGCGGATGAGCTTCTCGACGCCCTCGACGCCCTGCCCGGCTGGCCCGAGCAGGTCAAGCTGATGCAGAAGAACTGGATCGGCCGCTCGGAAGGCGTGGAAGTGCATTTCCCCTACGACCTGTCGACGATCGGCAAGTCCGGCGTGCTGAAGGTGTTCACCACGCGCGCGGACACCCTGATGGGCGCGACCTACGTCGCCGTCGCCGCCGAGCACCCACTCGCGCTGCAGGCCGCAACCAACAACCCGGCACTCGCCGCCTTCATCGACGAATGCCGCCACGGTGGCGTCGCCGAGGCCGACATCGCGACGATGGAAAAGAAGGGCATGCCGACCGGCCTGCGCGTCGTCCATCCGATCACCGGCGAATTCATGGACGTGTGGGTCGCGAACTACGTCCTGATGGGCTACGGCGAGGGCGCGGTGATGGCCGTCCCGGCGCACGACGAGCGCGATTTCGCGTTCGCGACGAAATACCACCTGCCGATCCGTATGGTCGTCGGCTCGACGCGCGACGCCTATGCCGACACCGTCGCGCCGTGGCAGGACGCCTACTCCGAGCACGGCCGTCTGGTGAATTCCGGCAAGTACGACGGCCTGCACTTCCAGGATGCCGTCGACGCGATCTCCGCCGATCTGGCCGAAAAGGGCCTCGGCGCCAAGCGTACGCAGTATCGCCTGCGCGACTGGGGCATCTCGCGCCAGCGCTACTGGGGCTGCCCGATCCCCATGATCCACTGCGACGACTGCGGCGACGTGCCGGTGCCGGACGAGCAGCTGCCGGTCGTGCTGCCCGAGAACGTCGAGATCACCGGCCGCGGCTCGCCGCTCGCGAAGATGCCCGAGTTCTACCAGTGCAGCTGCCCGAAATGCGGCAAGCCCGCGCGCCGCGAGACCGACACGATGGACACCTTCGTCGAGTCCTCGTGGTATTTCCTGCGCTATGCCGCGCCGGACAACGACAAGGCGATGGTCGACGGGCGCGTGAACTACTGGGCGCCGGTCGACCAGTACATTGGCGGCATCGAGCACGCGATCCTGCACCTGCTGTATTCGCGCTTCTTCACCCGCGCGATGCGCGACGAAGGCCTGGTGAACGTCTCCGAGCCGTTCACGAACCTGCTCACCCAGGGCATGGTCGTCGCCGAGACCTACTACCGCGACGCCGAAGGCGGCAAGAAGCAGTGGATCAACCCCGCCGACGTGCAGATCGAGCGTGACGACAAGGGCCGCATCACCGCGGCGAAGCTCGCTACCGACGGCCAGCCGGTCGTCATCGGCGGCACCGAAAAGATGTCGAAGTCGAAGAACAACGGCGTCGACCCCCAGGCCCTGGTCGACCAGTACGGCGCCGACACCGCGCGCCTGTTCATCATCTTCGCCGCGCCGCCGGACCAGCAGCTCGAATGGTCGGATTCGGGCGTCGAAGGCGCCTATCGCTTCCTGCGGCGCGTGTGGGCCTTCGGCCACGGCTTCGCCAACGAAATCCGCGCGCAACTCCCCGCCGCGCGCACGCTCGCGGCAGCCCAGTTGCCCGAGGCGCTGGCCGCGGTGCGCCGCGAGATCCACACCTGCCTCAAGCAGGCGAACTACGACTTCGGCAAGCACCAGTTCAACACCGTCGTCTCGGCGGCGATGAAGACCCTCAACGCCCTCGAGAAGGCGCCGCGCGACGACGCCGCCGCCCACGCCGAGGTCACCGAGGAAGGCCTGTCCATCCTGCTGCGCCTGCTCGCCCCGATCACGCCGCACATCGCGCACGCGCTGTGGCAGGACTGCGGTTTCGCCGGCGATGTCCTGAATGCGCCTTGGCCCGAGCCGTCCGAAGCTGCACTCAAGCAGGATGAGCTCGACCTCGTGCTGCAGGTGAATGGCAAGCTGCGCGGCAACATCAAGGTGGCGGCGGACGCCAGCGCTTCGCAGATCGAGGCGATCGCACTCGCCTCCGAGGCGGCGCAGAAGTTCATGGAAGGCAAGCCGCCGCGCAAGGTCGTGGTCGTGCCGGGCCGTCTCGTCAACATCGTGGTCTGAGGACTCCAGCGGATGACACCTTCCCGCTCCCGCCGCAGCCTGCTGCTGGCCCTCGGCGCGCTCGCCGTGGCGCCGCTGGCCGGCTGCGGGTTCCAGTTGCGCGGACCACGTCCGCTCGCGTTCTCGAGCATCCACGTCGGCGTCAGCGCCCAGAGCGAATTCGGCGCCGCACTGCGCCGACGCATCCGCACCAGCGGCACGACCGAGATCGTCGACGACCCGTCCAAGGCCGAAGCAAAACTCGAAATCCTGCGCAGTCAGCCCGAGCGGGAGATCCTCACACTGACGGGCGCCGGCAAGGTGCGCGAGTACGAACTGCGCCACGTCCTCACCTTCCGGTTGATCGACCGCGCGGGCAACGAACGCATCCGCCCCACGACGATTTCGGCCAAGCGCGAATACACCTACGACGACTCGCAGGTGCTCGCGAAAGAGCAGGAGGAAGCCCTGCTCTACCGCGACATGCAGGGCGACCTCGTAGACCAGCTCATGCGCCGACTCGCTGCCGTCAAGCCGTGATCCTGCGTCCGGACCAGCTGCCCCCCCTCCTCGAAAAGCCGCTCGCCCCGCTTTACCTGCTGCACGGCAACGAACCGCTGCTTGTGCTCGAAGCGGCCGACCTGATCCGCGCGGCCGCACGCCGCCAGGGGTTCGAGGAAAGGGAGACGCTGGTCGTCGGGCAGGGCTTCCGCTGGGACAGCCTGAGCGCCGCTGCGGGCAATTTGTCGCTGTTCGGCGGCTCGAAACTGATCGATCTGCGCATTCCCACCGGCAAGCCCGGCCGCGAAGGCGGCGAGGCCTTGCAACGACATGCGCGCAACCCGGGCGACGGTATCGTCACGCTGATCACCCTGCCCGAACTCGACTGGGCCGCACGCAAGGCCTCGTGGTTTACGGCCGTGAGCGAGGCCGGCATCGCAGTGGAACTGAACGCCCCCGAACGCGAGCGCCTGCCGGAATGGATCGCGGGCCGCCTCGCGCGCCAGAACCAGTCCGCGCCCGCCGAAGCGCTCGCCTTCATCGCCGATCACGTCGAAGGCAACCTCCTCGCGGCACATCAGGAAATCCTCAAGCTGGGCCTGCTGCACGGTGAAGGACGCCTGACGCAGGAAGACGTGCAGGATGCGGTGCTCAACGTCGCGCGCTACGACATCGACAAACTGCGCCATTCCCTCCTCGAAGGCGACCCCGTGCGCTGCACGCGCCTGCTCGAAGGCCTGCAGGGCGAGGGAACGGCCCCGCCGCTCGTCCTTTGGGCGCTCGCGAACGAAATCCGCACGCTCGCCAACCTCAGTTCCGGCGTCGCATCCGGCCAGCAATTGCCGGCCCTGCTCAAGGCCGAGCGCGTCTTCGACGAACGCCGCCGCCAGGCGATCCAGCGCGCCCTGCCACGCCTGAAGCCGGCGACGCTGCGCGCCGCGCTGCTGCACGCCGCACGCATCGACCGCGTCATCAAGGGCCTCGCCCCCGGCGACGTGTGGGACGAATTCCTCCAGCTCGCGCTCCGGCTCGTCCGCCGCTAGCACGTCGGCCGAGCGCGTTCCGACACTGGCCGCACGGCACCGTTCGGTGCTTTAATGTTCTTTTGCACGGCAACACCGGAATTTCGATGGATATTCAGGAATACATGCAGACGCTGGGCCGCCAGGCCCGCGCCGCCTCGCGCCAGCTCGCCAGCGCATCGACCGCCGCGAAGAACGCGGCGCTGTGCGCGATGGCCGCCTCGATTCGCGACCGCCGCGAGGAGTTGCTCGCCGCCAACGCACGCGACCTCGAAGAAGCACAGGCCGCCGGGCTCGAGCCCGCGATGATCGACCGCCTCACGCTCAACGCGAAGGGCATCGAGGCGATGGCCCAGGGCCTCGAACAGGTCGCAGCGCTGCCCGACCCCGTCGGCGAGATCACCGACGTCAAGCGCCGCCCGTCCGGCATCCAGGTCGGCAAGATGCGCGTTCCGCTCGGCGTCATCGGCATCATCTACGAAGCGCGCCCCAACGTCACCGCCGATGCGGCCGCCCTGTGCCTCAAGTCCGGCAACGCGGCGATCCTGCGTGGCGGCAAGGAGGCCCTGCACTGCAACCAGGCGATCGCCGCCTGCGTGCGTTCCGGCCTTGCGGCCGCCGGCCTGCCCGAAACTGCGGTCCAGGTCGTGGACACCACGGATCGCGCCGCCGTCGGCCAACTCATCACGATGCCCGAGTTCGTCGACGTCATCGTTCCGCGCGGCGGCAAGGGGCTCATCGAACGGATCTCGCGCGAAGCGCGCGTGCCGGTGATCAAGCACCTCGACGGCAACTGCCACGTCTATGTCGAAACCGAGGCCGACCCGGCCAAGGTCGTGCCCATCGTCGAAAACGCCAAGACGCAACGCTACGGCACCTGCAACACGGCCGAATCGCTGCTCGTCGACCGCGCCGTGGCGGCCCGCTTCCTGCCCGAAATCGCCCGCATGCTCGCCACGAAGGACGTCGAGATGCGCGGCTGCAACGAGTCGCTCGCCATCCTGCGCGAGGCTGCCATTCCCGGCGCCCGCCTCGTCGCCGCGACCGAGCAGGACTGGAGCGAGGAATATCTCGCACCGATCATCGCGATCAAGCTCGTGTCCGGCATCGATGAGGCGATCGCGCACATCAATACGTACAGCTCCGGGCACACCGAGGCCATCATCACCGAGAACTACACGCGCGCGATGCGCTTCCTGCGCGAAGTGGATTCCGCATCGGTCATGGTCAACGCCTCGACACGCTTTGCGGACGGCTTCGAGTACGGCCTCGGC
This sequence comes from Aromatoleum evansii, assembly GCF_012910805.1. GTDB lineage: Bacteria > Pseudomonadota > Gammaproteobacteria > Burkholderiales > Rhodocyclaceae > Aromatoleum > Aromatoleum evansii. The sequence continues at coordinate 1,007 of NZ_WTVK01000082.1, read as the reverse complement.
GCCGAGATCGGCATCTCCACCGACAAGATCCACGCACGCGGCCCGGTCGGCCTCGAAGGCCTCACGAGCCAGAAGTGGATCGTGTTCGGCAACGGGGAAACGCGCCGCTGACATCGGCCCCGAACAAGCCACCGCCCGGCCCGCATGCCCCGGAACGCCCGTCCCCGCACGGGCGTTTTCGTGCAGAAGGGGAAAATCCCCCCGATGACCGAGGAGACGCTTTCATGAACCACCGCCCGCTCCTTGCCGCCCTCGCATTCACTGCAATGACGGCACATGCTTCCCTCGCCGCCGCAGCGACAAACGTTGCCGGTGTGCCTTTCGACGATACCGCCACCGTCGGCGGGCAGACACTGGTTCTGAACGGAACGGGGGTACGCACCCGCCTGCTGTTCAAGGTCTATGCGATGGGCCTGTATGTGCCGCAACGCGCCAGTGATGCGGGGGCCGTGCAGAACCAGTCCGGCAGCAAGCGTATCCGCATCGTCACCCTGCGCGATCTGAGCGTCGAGCAGTTTGTCGACGCCCTCGTCGACGGGCTGAGGAAGAACCACTCCGCCGAGGCGCTCGCAGCCCTCGCCCCCGCGATCGCGGCGTTCCGCAAGGCCATGCTGGAGATCAAGGATGCCCCCACGAATACCGAAGTCCTGCTCGAATCGTGGAACGGCGCCACGCGCCTCACCGTAGGCGGAAAACGACGCGGCGAAGACATCCCGGACGAACGCTTTTTCCCCGCGCTGTTGCGTATCTGGATCGGAGAGGCGCCTGCCGACGCCGAACTCAAACAGAACCTCTTGGGCAAGGCGCCGTAGCCCCGTCAGCCGCAGCCTATACGTTCACACGCAAGTACCCCGGCATTAGGCATACGATGAATTCCAGACGCAACTCGCCCGCGCAGACCGGATTCTCTGCGATCCTGACGCTGCCCTTCGGTGGTCTGGGGGTGCATGCGGACTCATGCTGCATCCGGGAACTTGTGTTCCTGCCGCCGGAAACACCCTCCCGCC
>NZ_WTVK01000081.1 GCF_012910805.1 Aromatoleum evansii | reverse complement strand
GCCCCCCTGGCACCTCCGGCCGACGCTTCCGCCGCGCCCCCCGCGCCCCGGCTTCTCGCACCCGGCGAAGCAGGCGAACTCCTCGCCGCCCTGCGCGAGGCGCTCCAACTGGTGCTGGAAACCGTCCTGCCGCCCCTTCTGGTCGAACAACCCGAACTCGCCCAGGAAGCCGCCGCATTCGCCGGCGCCGCGCGCACGAGCGCCACCGTCGACGACTTCGCCTCGCTGTCTCCCCGTCTGCGGAAATTCGGCTACCGCCTCGAACTCGTCGCCGGCGACCGCGCCGAGATCCACACCGGCGTCCTCAACCTTCTGCGCCTGCTGCTCGAGAACATCGACCAGATCGTCGTCGACGACACCTGGCTGCAGGGGCAGATCGAGGTTCTGCGCGAGCTCGTCGGCAAACCCGTCAACGTCCGCCTCATCGACGACGCGGAGCGGCGCCTGCGCGAAGTCATCTACAAGCAGAGCCAGCTCAAGCACAACCACTCCGAGGCCCAGCGCTCGCTGAAGGAAATGCTTGCCGGCTTCATCGACCACCTCGCCGACTTTGCCGCCTCCACCGGCGCCTACCACGACCGCATTGGCAGCTGCGCCGACCGCATTTCCGCAGCCAAGGATATCGGCGAGATCGGCGGAGTGCTGCTCGAAGTCATGCACGAAACCCGCACGATGCGCGACGAAGCGGCCCGCTCGCGCGACGAGCTGCAGGCCACGCGCGAACGCGTGCGCGATGCCGAAGCGAAGATGGACGCCTTGCAGCACCAGCTCGACGAAGCCAGCCGCCTGATGCGCCACGACCAGCTCACCGGCATGCTCAACCGCCGAGGGCTGGAAGAAGCCTTCGACAAGGAAGCCGCCCGCGCCCGCCGCCACCGCAGCCCGCTAAGCCTCGCCCTGCTGGACCTCGACAACTTCAAGCAGCTCAACGACAGCTTCGGCCACCGCACGGGCGACGAAGCCCTGGTCCACCTCGCCACCATCATCCGGCAAAGCCTCCGACCGCAGGACACCATCTCCCGCCACGGCGGCGAGGAGTTCATCCTGCTCTACCCGGACACCACGCTCGAACAGGCCCAGGCGGCGCTCGTGCGACTGCAGCGCGAACTCACGCGCAACTTCTTTCTTACGCACGACCGGAAAGTGCTCATCACCTTCAGCGCCGGCGTCACCGAATGGAAGCCTGACGACACGGTGGACAGCACCATCCAGCGCGCGGACGAGGCGATGTACCGGGCCAAGCAGACCGGCAAGAACAAGGTGGTCGCACATCCGCTCGCCTGAACGGACTATTTTTGTGGCGCTCAGGGATCGCCGTTCGCCCTGAGCTTGTCGAAGGGCTCCACCAGGACAGTATTTTGCGGCCTGTTGAATGAGGTACCAAAGCACGATGGCAGCCGATTGCCACGGGTGCCAGACGCCTGTCTGACCCATCGTCAGGCCCAGGGAAAATCTCTCTGCAAATTCCCTAAAGATTTTTCCGGCACCTCCGTTAATGAACTCAACGGCAGACAAAACGCCCGCGCAGATGCAAACAGGGCATGAAGCCGGGATAACCGAAGTCATCTCTCTCTAGGAGAATTATCATGGCAATGACGATCAACACCAACGTTGCGTCCCTCAATGCACAACGCAACCTGACGACCTCCCAGAGCTCGCTCGCCACCTCGCTCCAGCGCCTCTCCTCCGGTCTTCGTGTTAACAGCGCCAAGGACGACGCCGCCGGCCTCGCGATTTCCGAGCGCATGAACGCCCAGGTTCGCGGCATGAACGTGGCGATCCGCAACGCCAACGACGGTATCTCCCTCGCACAGACGGCCGAGGGGGCACTCGGACGGATCGGTGAAAACCTCCAGCGCATGCGTGAGTTGTCGGTGCAGGCAGCCAACGGCACCAACAGCGCCTCCGACATCACTGCCCTCGCAGCCGAATTCACCGCACTGAGCGACGAGAATACCCGGATCGCGGACAATACCAAGTTCAACGACACGGTCGTGCTCGGCGGCTTGACAAACATGACCTTCCAAGTGGGCGCCAACGACTCGGCCGACAACCAGATCGTGGTGACGACGACAGCAACCGCTTTCACTGCCACGGTGTTCAACAGCTCCGCAACCGCCCTGACCACCATGGCCGCGCTTGACGCCGATATCGACGCCGTGAATTCGACCCGTGCGGACCTTGGCGCCATCCAGTCCCGCTTCGAGTCGGCGATCGCCAACCTGCAGATTGCCTCGGAGAACACCGCAGCCGCCCGCGGCCGGATCGTCGATGCCGACTTCGCCTCCGAAACCGCGAACCTGTCGCGCACCCAGATCCTGCAGCAGGCCGGTACCGCGATGCTCGCCCAGGCGAACCAGCTTCCGCAGAACGTGCTGTCGCTGCTCCGTTAAACTGAAGTCGAACTAAACCGCAACACCGGCGCGGCGCATGAAGATGCCCCGCGCCGTTAGTCCTTCAGGGGGATACCATGTCGATCCAGTCCGTCAACCTGACACCCCCCGTCGTCACGCCGCCCAAGGCTCACACGACGGAACCGGCCGCATCGACGGCCACCGGACTGACCGCCGCGACCGACAGGCCGCGCGAAGCCCAGGCAGCCGATGTGCAAACTGCTGCCACACCCCCGTCCAGCGACGATATCATCAGGGCGCTCGACGAGGTGCGCGAGGCGGTCAAGCCGGTGGCACAGAGCTTGCATTTCTCCCTGGACCAGGACACAGGCCGAACGGTGGTCAAGGTCATGGACACGGAAACCAACGAGATGATCCGACAGATTCCGTCGGAAGACATTCTCAAGATCGCTCAGGCGATCGACAAATTGCAGGGACTGCTGATCAAGCAGCAGGCCTGAGCGTCGCAGGAGGTCCATCATGGCAATCAGCGCACCCGGAGTAGGCTCCGGCCTGGACATCAAGGGCATCATCAGTCAGTTGATGGCGATCGAGCGCCAGCCGCTCTCGCGCCTCCAGACGCAGCAGACCAGCTTCCAGGCCAAGCTTTCCGCCTTCGGCCAGATCAAGAGTGCGCTGTCGAAGCTGCAGGATGCCGCCAAAGCTCTGACCAATTCGTCGACCTTCTCAGCGACGACGGCAAAGGTTGCCGACGCCACGGCATTTTCAGCCACCTCATCCGCGTCCGCAGCGACGGGCGTCTACTCGGTAGACATCGATACGCTTGCCCGTTCGCAGCGCGTCGCGACCAGCGCGACGACCGCCCCCGCGGTCGCTCCCGGCGATCTCACGATCACCTTCGGCAGCTATGCGCAGGACGGTACCTTCACGCCCGACGGCAGCGGCGCGAAGACGGTGACGCTCGCAGCCGGAAGCACGCTCGCCGAACTGCGCGATGCGATCAATTCGGCAAAAACCGGGGTGACGGCGCGCGTCATCAACAACGGCACCGTCGATCAGCTTGTCCTTACCGGCGATTCGACCGGCGCGGGCAAGGCGTTCCAGATTTCCGGCAGCGGCGGCCTTGCAGGTTTCAGTTTCGATGCCGGCAATCCTGGTAGCAGCACCCTGAGCTCGATTCAGGCTGCGCAGGATGCCAAGCTGACTGTGGACGGCATTGCGATCACCCGCAGCACGAACACGATTTCCGATGTCATCGAAGGCGTGACCCTGACCCTGACGAAGGAGAACACAGGCCCGGTCGAGGTCACGATCGCGCAGAACAACGAGGTCGCAGACAAGGCCATCGACGATTTCGTGACGGCCTACAACGAGTTGAACAAGTTATTGCGCGAGCAGTCGGCGTATAACGCGGAAACGAGGAAGGCCGGCACGCTCAACGGCGACTCGGCGGTCCGCTCGATCCAGAACCAGTTGCGCAACATCTTCCGTAACCCGCTGACGGGTCTCGATGGCGCGACGATGCTTTCCGACATCGGATTGTCGTTCAAGCCCGATGGAACGATGACGGTCGACGACAGCAAGCTCGCGACAGCCTTGGCCGACCCGACGAAGAATGTCGCCGAACTCTTCGGCGGCAATGGCACCATTACCGGCTTCGCCCAGACGCTCGAAGACACGATAGGGAAGATGCTGGATACCGACGGATTGCTGACATCGCGTACCGACGGCATCAACCGCTCGATTGCAGCCCTCGAAGACCGGCGCGAGGTATTGGAATTCCGGCTCGAACGTATCGAGGCCCGCTACACGGCGCAGTTCACCGCATTGGATTCGATGATGGCAAGCTTCAACAGCACCAGCGCCTTCCTGACACAGCAACTGGCAAACCTCTCCGCCTCGAACGAGTAACAAGGACGCAAGAATGTTCGGCTCATTTCCCAATCGCGCCGCCGCCTATGCGCAGATCGGCGTCGAAACCGGGGTCAGCACCGCGGACCCGCACAAGCTCATCCTGATGCTCTTCGACGGCGCCCTGCTCTCTATCGGTACCGCATCCGTGGCGATGGAAAACCACGAGATCGCGGCGAAGGGCCAAGCGATCTCCAAGGCGATCGAGATCATCGTCAACGGGCTCAAGGCGAGCCTCGATCTCAACGCAGGCGGCGAGCTCGCCGCACGGCTGTCTGCCCTGTACGACTACATGAGCGAGCGACTGGTCTACGCCAACCTGCACAATAGCCGTCCGGCCCTGGACGAAGTCCACGGACTACTCGAAAGCCTGCGCGAAGCCTGGGCCGGCATCGCGCCGGGCGCGACGGCAACCACCGCGGCCGCCTGAGGAGAGCGCCATGTCCTCGCTCGCCCTGTACGAATCGATGAGTACCGTCTCGGCGGCAATGGTCGAGGCGGCGCGGGCAAACGACTGGGATCGCCTCGTCACGCTGGAGCGCGAAATGGCCGCGTTGCGCGACGAGATCATGCGCACCACAAACGCCTCACACGAGGCCCTCGGCAATGCGGAGGCGGCACGTAAGGCGGAACTGATCGCCGCCATGCTCAAGGACGACGTCGAGATCCGCAAGCACGTCGAACCGTGGCTCGCAAGCGTGCGCAAGCTGCTGTCGGGCAACGTGCGCGACCGTGCCGTACGCGCCGCCTACGGCGCTTTCGGCCCCTGAGGATCTGACAGGCCTCCGGACGGTCAGATGACACAGGAGCGCACACGATGATTCCGTCCGACCTCGCTGCCCGCCTGCGTCTGATCACCGAGGCGAGCCTCTTCGACAGCGAGCCGCCAATCAACGGCACGGCGCGCGTACGCGAGGTTCAGGCGCGCCTTCCCGAACTTCTGCCCGGCCAGCGCTTCGTCGCGACGATCGACCGCAAACTGCCCGACGGCACCTTCAAGGCCATCGTCGGCGGGCGCGATTACACGCTGGCCCTCAACCACTCCGCGACTGCCGGCGACACGCTCGAACTGGTCGTCACCCAGAGCACGCCCAAGGCGGTTTTCGCCCAGCTTGCCGATCCGATGCTCACGGGCAATGAAGGCACGCGCCCGACACTCAGCGCTGCCGGGCGGCTGATCGGATTCCTGCTCACCGGACAACCCGCGCCTCAACCCGCGACCCTCGCGGCGGGGAAGCCCATCGTCGCCGCGCCACCAGCAAACAACGCCGCAGCGACGCTGGCGCCAGCCCTGCAACAGGCGCTGTCGCAGAGCGGCCTGTTCTACGAATCGCACCAGCTGCAGTGGTTGTCCGGCAAGCTCGCGACTTCGGCACTGCTGCAGGAACCCCAGGGCGAACAATCGCGTGCCGCGGCGACGCCGTCGGGCGCCCCCGCCGCCGATGCGGCGGCGCTCGCCCGCTCGCCCAGCCTGCTGCGGACCACTGCCGAAATGGCGCCGAATACCGCCGCACAATCCGCAAATGCTACGGGCACGGCAGCCAGTGAAACCGACGCCGCGACCAGCGCCCCCCCCCCCGCCGGCACCGGGCGCGCGTGCAGCGGCCATTCCCGATCGCCTCGTCCCTGTCGTCTACCAGCAACTCGACGCGATGGCGACGCAGAACTACGTCTGGCAGGGCCAGGTATGGCCGGATCAGACGATGGAATGGGAGATCGAGGATCCGCAGCGCGACGACGAATCGGGTTCGGACGAACAGCCGCCGGAATGGAAGACCACCTTGCGTCTCACCCTGCCGCGGCTCGGCGGCGTGGAGGCCAGCCTGATACTGACGCCGGCGGGCGTCGCCCTGCGCCTGATGGCCGACGATGATGCCACGGTGGCGGCGCTGGCCAACGCCCGGGCGGCTCTCGACAGCGCCCTCGAAGCGGCCAACGTGCCGCTCACGGGCTTCGTCGCGGAGCGCCGCAATGGCGAACACTGAGAACGATCAGGGGCCGCGCGGCGAGGCCGTCGCGCTCGCCTACAGCAAGGGCGACGCGGCGCCGCGCGTGGTTGCGAAGGGGCGCGGACTGATCGCCCGCGAAATCATCGAGCGTGCGCGGGAAGCGGGAGTGTTCGTGCACGAATCCCCAGAGCTTGTCGGCCTTCTGATGCAGGTCGACCTCGACGCGCGTATCCCGCCCGAGTTGTACGTCGCAGTGGCCGAGCTGCTTGCGTGGATCTACCGCGTCGAGCAGGGCACTCCGGGCGCACAGGCCGGCCAGCCTGGTGGACCGACTCGCCCCTGATGCCAGGGCACCGATCTGTTGCGCGCGAGCTCGACCCTTGACTCCGGGCTCCTTCGTCGCCGCGTTAATAGTCGTGCTATAAACACCGTTTTGCCTCAACTCGTTGCCGATGCCCGCCCCCTCCGAAACCACGACGACGCAACGACCGCTGGATGCAGACGCCTTCGCCCGCTACGCAGTGCGCGACCCGCTCGAAATTGCGCGCCTGCTCAAGGCTCTCGTCGAGAAACGCCTGCTCCTGACCGCGTTCATCGACGGGGGTGAATCCTTCATCACGCTGACGCTCGCGGTGACCGACGACGGGGCCGTGATCGTCGATGCCTGCCCCGACGAAATCGGCAACGCGAAGGCCGGCAGCGCCGCACGCCTCGTCTGCACGACGCGCCTCGACAACGTGAAGCTGCAGTTCGCGCTGGAAACTCCGGCACGCATCGACTACGCGGGCAGGCCTGCCCTGCGCGCGGCGCTTCCCGAGAGCATCATCCGCCTGCAACGGCGCGAGTTCTATCGCCTGCCGACGCCCCAGACCGAACCGCTGGTCTGCGTGATCACCCACGTACCCGAGAACGGCCGCCGACAGGAGGTGCTGGTCCGCATCGTGGATATCAGCGGCGGGGGACTGGCGGTGCTCGTGCCGCCGAGGGAGCTCCCCTTCGAGCCGGGCACCGAATACAGCCAGTGCTCGCTCCGCCTGCCCGATGGCAATCCCCTGCCGGTGAGCCTGAAGGTCAGGAACCTTTTCGAGGTCGAGAAGGCGAACGGGGTGAAGGTGCTGCGTGCCGGCTGCGAGTTCATGGGCCTATCGAACCCGGCGACGGCGAGAATCCAGCGCTACATGTTCAAGCTCGAACGCGACCGGCGAATGCGCGAGGAACACTGAAACCGACCGCCAAAAACGCAGAAGCCGCCTCGCGGGCGGCTTCTGCGTCTGCATGCCCCGAACCGGGTCAAACAGGCATGTTCATGATGTCCTGATACGCAGTGACGAGACGGTTGCGCACCTGCACCATCTGCTGGAACGACAGGTTGGCCTTCTGCAGGTTGACCATCACGTCCTGAAGATTGACGTTGGGGTCGCCGGCGGAAAACTCCTGGGCCATGCCGCGCGCTTCCTGCTGCGCGGCGCTCACGTCCTTCAGCGCCCCTTGCAGCACTTCGGCAAAATCGACGCCGCCAGCCGCCTGGTTGGCGGGCGCGGACGACTTCGCCCCTGCCGCCTGGGCAGTGGCACGCAACTCGCCGATCATCTGGTTGATTCCACGCGTATCCATACGCTCGACCTCGAGACCGAGTATCCGTTGTCCTCAGTCTAGCAGAGCAATCGTCGTGCCAAAAGCTTGTAACGGCAACCGGCTTCCGTGGGAGCGGCTTCAGCCGCGAATTGGCGCCTGACGGGACCCCGTCGGTTGATTCGCGGCTGAAGCCGCTCCCACAAAAACCCGCTCGGCCGTTATGCAAACCCACCCAGCCACCTTGCGCCTGGCTTTCAGCGTCATGCGCTACACCTCGTAGCCCTCGTCGCGGTACTGCTGCAGCTTGTAACGCAAGGTGCGTTCCGAGATTCCGAGCTTTTCGACCGCCCGTTTGCGCGATCCGCCGACTTCGCGCAGCGTGGAAAGTATGTGTTCGCGCTCGAGATCCCTCATGTTTGCCGGCCGACCGACGCCGGCGGGATCGGGTCTCTGCGCAGGGGAAGCGGCAACATTTTCCGGCAACACGGCAAAATTTGCCGGCACAGGTGCCGTTTCGAACCGGGGCCCCGTTTCAGCCGCCCGAGCCGCTTCCGTCGCGACCCAGTTCGGCAGGCACAGATGCACCGTCTCGGCCGTGATCGTGTCGCCAGCGGCAAGGATCAGCGCGCGCTGCATGGCGTTCTCGAGCTCGCGCACGTTGCCGGGCCAGGAATGGCGCACGAGCAGTTGCTCGGCTTCGGGGCTCAGCCGCGCGCGCCGCTTGAGGCGCTCGCCGTGGCGTGCGAGGAAGTGGCGCGCGAGCGGCAGGATGTCGCCGGGACGTTCGCGCAGGCCAGGGATCGCGAGGGGGAAAACGTTGAGGCGGTAGTACAGGTCCTCGCGGAAGCGGCCGGCGGCGACCTCCCGCGCCATGTCACGGTTGCTGGTGGCCAGCACGCGGATGTCGAGTTCGACCGGTTTCTTGCCGCCGACGCGTTCGACCTCGCGCTCCTGCAGCACACGCAGCAACTTGGCTTGCAGGGCGAGCGGCATCTCCGAGATCTCGTCGAGCAGGATGGTGCCGTCCTGCGCCTGCTCGAACTTGCCCGGCTGGGACGTCTGCGCGCCGGTGAATGCGCCCCTCTCGTAGCCGAACAGCGTCGCCTCGAGCAGATTCTCGGGAATGGCGGCACAGTTGATCGCGACGAAAGGTCCTGTCTTGCGCGCCGAGTGGTCGTGGATGTAGCGCGCGAAGACTTCCTTGCCGGTACCCGATTCGCCGGTGAGCAGCACCGTGGCATCGGTGTCGGCGACGCGGGCGGCAAGCGCAAGCAGGTTGCGCGTGTGCGGATCCTCGGCCACGGTGTCTTCGGCTCCCGGCGGCTGCGAGGCGTAGCGTCGCACGTGTTCGAGCAGGACGTCGGGTTCGAACGGCTTCATGAGGAAGTCGCAGGCGCCGCCGCGCATCGCGGCAACCGCCTTGTCGACGTCGCCGTAGGCAGTCATCAGCAGGACGGGAAGCTGGGGCAGGCGCGAACGGATCTCGCCGAGGAGTTGCAGGCCGTCCATCGGCTGCATGCGGAGGTCGGTGACGACGAGGTTGAATGCCTGCCGGCCGATCTCGACCAGCGCAGCCGGTCCTCCATCGACGCCGGTGACGCGATGCCCGCCCATTTCCAGCGTGAGACACACGGCGTCGCGCAGCGCGGCGTCGTCCTCGACCACGAGGATGTTGATCTGTTCGATCATGAGGGTTCCTTCGTTGCCGTGACCTCGCCCCCCTCTTCGGGACTGGGCAGCGGCAGGCTGAGGATGAACAGGGCGCCCTTGCCCGGGCTGGATTCGACGGCGATATCCCCGCCGTGGGCCCGCGCGACGCCGCGCGCGATCGCGAGCCCGAGGCCGGTGCCGTCGGCACGGGTGGTGAAGAAGGGGTCGAACAGGCGCGCCTGGTGGGCCGGCTCGATGCCGCGGCCGTCGTCGCGTATGTGAAAGTACACCGCGTCGCCATCGAGCCTGGCCGTGAGCTCCACCGCGCCACCGGGCTCGGTGGCCTGGATGGCGTTCTCGAGCAAGTTCGTGATCGCCCCGCCCAGGGCCTTGCGGTCGCCGAGCAGGGTCGCGTCGCCGCATTCGCAGGACGACGAAAAGGCAATCTGTCGCGCCCGAGCCAGCGGTTCCAGGGTATGCACGAGCTCGCCGGCGAGGTCGCAGATGCCGAAGCGCTGGCGACCGAGGCTGTCGCCGCGCGCGAAGAGCAGCATGTCGCGGATCAGGCGTTCGAGGTAGCGCAGGCGCTCGATCGCCCGTTCGGCCACGCGCGCCCGATCTGCAGGGGCCAGCTCGGGCTGCTTGAGGTTGCCCGTGTAAAGCAAGGCGGCGGCAAGCGGAGTACGCAGCTGATGGGCAAGGCCGGCAACCATCTCGCCCATCGCCGCCAGCCGCTCGTTGCGTTCGGCCTGCAGGCGCATGCGGTGCGCGTCGGTGACGTCGTGCAGCAGGATGATGCGCCCCTCGCCGGATTCGAGTTCCGCCTCGGACAAGGAAACCCGGCGCGCACCCGCCTCCTCGCCGACGGTCATTTCGCCCGGCGTTTCTGTGGCATGCAGGGCTGCGGCAAGTTCGACCCACGGGCGGCCGGCAAGGTCGCAGCCCAGCAGGATCTCGGCCGCGCTGTTGCACTGCCCGACACGGCCGCCGCGATCGAGCATGACGACCCCCGCAGGCAGCGCGCCGAGCAGCACCGCGAGGCGTTCGGTGAGTTGCGCGACCTGGCCCTGGAGCGCGTTGTAGGCGTTGGACAGCTCTTCGGACGCGCGCGCAAACATCTCGAACGCCTCGGCGAGCTGGGCCGCGTCGAGGCGCTGCCCCACGCCGGGCACGGCATTCGGGGAAGCAGGAGGTGATTCAGCGGACATGGCTTGCAGGACCTGTTTTCACGGCTGGCAGATTAAGCTCCCATGCGTCCATGTTAACCGGCAAATAGGCGGCAAAAAATGCCGCTTTTCCACTCGCGCGATTTGCGCGCGCAGACGGACAATGCCGTCATCCGTAAGAGTGACGTGATCGAAGGACTCCACCATGGCCACCGCCGACACCGCCGTTGATCGGGGAACCCTGCCGCCGGCCCAGCAGGCGCTGCAGCGCTTCAATGAGCTGAGCCAGCGCCAGAAGCTTGCCGCGGGCGCCGCCGTGGCAATCGCCATCGCCATGCTGGTGGGGGTCTGGTTGTGGTCGCGGGCACCGGACTATGCCGTGCTGTTCTCGAATTTCGAGGAGCGCGATGGCGGCGCGATCGTCACGGCGCTGCAGCAGCAGAACGTCCCCTACAAATTTGCTCCGGGCGGCAACGCGATCCTGATCCCGTCGGGGATGGTGCACGACGTGCGCCTGCGCCTTGCCGCGCAGGGGCTGCCCAAGGGCGGGCTGGTCGGTTTCGAGCTGATGGAGAACCAGAAGCTCGGCGTGTCGCAGTTCCACGAACAGGTGAATTTCCAGCGCGCACTCGAAGGCGAACTCGCACGCACCATCCAGTCGATCGCGTCGGTGGCGTCGGCGCGCGTGCATCTGGCGATCCCGAAGCAATCCGGATTCCTGCGCGACGAGCAGAAGCCGACCGCCTCGGTGATGGTGAACCTGCACCCGGGACGGACGATGGATTCCGCCCAGGTCGCCGGCATCGTCCATCTGGTCGCGTCGAGCGTGCCGCAACTCGCGAACGACCACGTCAGCGTGATCGACCAGAACGGCACCCTGCTGACGAACCGCCCCGACCCGCTGCGCAACGCGGGCCTCGATGCGACCCAGCTCAGTTACGTGCGCGAGGTCGAAGCGGGCTATATCCGCCGCATCGAGACGATCCTCGCTCCGATCGTCGGCGATGACAACTTCAAGGCCCAGGTCACCGCTGACGTCGATTTCAACCAGGTCGAGGCGACCGCCGAGACTTACAAGCCGAACCCTTCGCCCGACCAGGCGATCCGCAGCCAGCAGATCAACGAGCAGGGGATGCGCGAGCCGGCCGCACAAGGCGTGCCCGGCGCGCTGAGCAACCAGCCACCCGTTCCCGCCACCGCGCCGATCACCTCGCCTCCGGTCGCGCCCGGAGGCACACCCGGAGCCCCGGGGGCCGCCTTCACGGGCAATCGTGCGGCGACGATCAACTATGAACTCGACCGCACGATCCAGCATACGAAGCAGGCGCTGGGTCAGGTGAAGCGCCTGTCGGTAGCGGTCGTCGTGAACCACCGCAACGAAACGCTGCCAAATGGAGAGTCGCGCGCGGAAGCGCTTTCGGATGAGGAGATCGCCCGCATCACCAGTCTGGTTCGCGAGGCGATGGGCTTCAACCAGGCGCGCGGCGACAGCCTGAACGTGTCGAGCGCGCCGTTCGCCGCCGGCCGTGCCGAATCTCAGGTACAGGTGCCGGTATGGAAGGATCCGGAGATGGTGGACCTCGGCAAGGAAGTGCTGAAGTATGTCGTGATCCTCGTCGCCCTCGCCTTCGTGTATTTCGGCGTGGTGCGTCCGCTGCTGCGAACGGTGGCACCGCCGCCTCCGCCGGCCCCGGCACCGGAAGAGGAGGAGGAAGGCGCGGTGGTGAGCTTGTCGCACCTGCAACCGGAAAACACCTTCGACGCGAAGTTGACCCGGGCCAAGGAACTCGCCACGTCCGACCCGCGCGTCGTCGCGAACCTGATCAAGGAATGGATGGGCGTCAATGAGGAAGGCAAGAGATGAGCTCAATGGATGAAGGCCTCGAAAAGAGCGCGATGCTGCTGCTCGCGCTCGGCTCGGACGAGGCGGCGGAAGTCCTCAAGCTGCTCGGCCCGAAGGAAGTGCAAAAGCTCGGCATGGCGATGGCCAGCCTGCCTTCGCAACAGCGCTCCAAGGTCGAGGCGGTGCTCGACGAGCTGGAGGAGCATCGCATCAAGGGGGCACCGGTCGAGGCCGACGAGGAGCAGATCCGCGCGATGCTGACCAAGGCGCTCGGCGACGAGCGCGCCGGCCACATCATCGCGCGCGTGCTGCAGGGCTCGGACACCGCGGGCATCGAGAGCCTGAAGTGGATGGATGCCGTGACCGCGGCCGACCTGATCAAGAACGAACACCCGCAGATCATCGCCACCATCCTCGTGCACCTGGAATTCGACCAGGCGGGCGAAATCCTCAAGCAGTTCCCCGACCGCCTGCGCAACGACGTGATCCTGCGCATTGCCACGCTGGACGGCGTGCAACCCGCCGCCCTCAAGGAACTGAACGAGGCGCTGGCACGCATGCTCGCGGGCGCCTCCACGGTCAAGAAGGCCTCGATGGGCGGCGTGCGCCACGCCGCCGAGATCCTCAACTTCGTCGGCGTCGCGGCGGAAACGGCGGTGCTCGACAACGTGCGCGAGTACGATCCCGACCTCGCGCAGAAGATCCTCGACGAGATGTTCGTGTTCGAGAACATCCTGGACATCGACGACCGCGGCGTGCAGACGCTGTTGCGCGAAGTGCAGTCCGACTCGCTCGTCACTGCACTCAAGGGCGCTGCGCCCGAGCTGCGCGAGAAGATCTTCAAGAACATGTCGCAGCGCGCCGCCGACATGCTGCGCGAGGATCTCGAGGCGAAGGGTCCGGTGCGCCTGTCCGAGGTCGAAGCGGAGCAGAAGGAAATCCTCAAGGTGGTGCGTCGCCTCGCCGAGGAAGGCCAGATTGTGCTCGGCGGCAAGGGGTCCGAAGATGCCTTCGTGTAAGCCCCCCCAAGCGCTCGGGAGCCGGTCATGAGCATCTCTCGCCATCAGGCGGTCGGCGCCTACCGTCGCTGGGAGCCGCCGACGTTCGGCGAACAGGAAGAACTGCTGCCCGAGACGCCCGAGGCCGACCTCCCTCCCCCTGCTCCGCCGGAACCCGTTGCAGAGACGGCTCCGCCGCCCGAGCCTCCCCCTGCCGTGCAACCGGACATCCAGCTGCCAACCGCGGCCGAGATCGAAGCGATGTTCGACGATGCGCGCCGCGAGGGCTATGAGGCCGGCTTTGCGGAGGGGGCTGAACTCGCCCGCCAGCAGGCGAGCCGCCTCGCAGAACTGGCCGACGGGCTCGACGGGGCGCTGAAGCAGCTCGATCAGGAGGTCGCAGACGAAATCGTCGGGCTGGCGATCGAGGTTGCGCGCCAGATGGTCCGCCGCGCGCTGGCCGAGAATCCGGAAGAGGCGCTCATCGAAACCGTGCGCGCGGCATTGAACCAGCTGCCGCAGGCGCAGGTGCGCATCCACGTGCATCCCGACGACGTCGCGCTGATTCGCACCTACATTGCCGAGCAGCCGACTCACCTGCACCACCAGATCATCGAGGATGACTCCGTGACGAGAGGCGGCTGTCGGCTGCAGGGGACCGCGAGCGAGATCGACGCGACGGTGGAGACGCGCTGGCGCAGAATCCTCGAGGGTCTCGGCCAACGCGCCCCCCACTGGGATGACAGCAAATGAACACGACGCGCGCCGCTGCGTGGACCGGCTACCTCGACGCCCACCGGCGCCAGTTGGCGAACGTGAGTCCGTTCGGGGTGTCCGGCCGCCTGACGCGCATCAACGGCCTGGTCATGGAAGCGGCCGGGCTCCGCCTTCCCCTGGGTGCGGATTGCCGAATCCTCGCGAGCGGCGGCGCAACCGTCGAAGCTGAGGTGGTCGGCTTCAATGGCGACAAGCTCTACCTGATGCCGACCGACGACGTCTTCGGCCTCGCGCCGGGCGCCGCCGTGATGCCGGTGGAGCCCGCCCCGCCACGCATCGTCCTCGGCGCCCGGCTGGTGCCCCGACGCCGCACCTCCGACCGCGCCAAGCACCTGCCTGTGGGAGAGCACATGCTAGGTCGCGTCGTGGACGGCGCGGGCCGCCCGCTCGACGGCCTCGGTCCCCTCGATGCGAGCGAAAGCCGCTCGCTGCAGAGCCGCCCTTTCAACCCCCTGACGCGGGCGCCGATCAACACCGCGCTGGACGTCGGCATTCGCGCGATCAACGCGCTCCTCACCGTCGGGCGCGGGCAACGCCTCGGCCTCTTCGCCGGCTCGGGCGTCGGCAAGTCCGTGCTCATCGGCATGATGGCGCGCTACACGTCGGCGGACGTAATCGTGGTCGGCCTGATCGGCGAGCGGGGCCGCGAAGTCAAGGAATTCATCGAACAGAACCTCGGGCCCGAGGGTCGCGCGCGCTCAGTCGTGGTCGCCGCGCCGGCCGACACCAGCCCGCTGATGCGCCTGCAGGGTGCGGCGTATGCGACGACGATCGCGGAGTACTTCCGCGACCGCGGCAAGCAGGTGCTGCTGATCATGGACTCGCTCACGCGCTATGCAATGGCCCAGCGCGAGATCGCCCTCGCGATCGGCGAGCCGCCGGTGACGCGCGGCTATCCGCCGAGCGTGTTTGCACGCCTGCCGGCCCTGGTGGAGCGAGCCGGCAACGGGCTCGAAGGCGGCGGCTCGATCACGGCCTTCTACACAGTGCTCGCCGAGGGCGACGATCAGCAGGATCCGATCGCCGATTCGGCGCGCGCGATCCTCGACGGACACTTCGTGCTGTCGCGCGCGCTCGCCGACCAGGGGCATTACCCTGCGATCGACATCGAGCAGTCGATCTCGCGCGCGATGCACGGACTCGTCAGCCCCGAGCACTTCGAGCTCGTGCGGCACTTCAAGCAACTGTTCTCGCGCTACCAGCGTTCGCGCGACCTGATCGCCGTCGGCGCCTACCAGCCCGGCTCCGACCCCCTGCTCGACCGCGCCGTGGCCATGTATCCCAGACTGGAAGCCTTCCTGCAACAACGGATCGACGAACAGGAAAGCTACCCCAACGCCCTTGCAGGCCTTGGCGCACTGTTCGCCCCGGGGTGAGCGTTGTCACGGGCCCTTGCGGCCCCACTCGTTTAGAATGCTTACAAAACCACATCGCACCGGGCCGTCCACCGGCGTCGGACGTTTCGCACAATGAGCAACCCCTTTCCCCTCAAGCCACTGCTGGAACTGAGCCAGACGCGCATGGACGACGCGGCGCGCCGTCTGGGCGAGCTCATCGCCAGCGAGCAGGAGGGCACGCGCAAGCTCGAACTGCTGCAGAATTATCGCGACGAATACGAGTCGCGTTTTCATGAAGCCGCGCGCAACGGCATCAGCCCCGACGAATGGCGCAACTTCAGCGCCTTCATAGGCCGCATCGACGACGCCATCGCCGTGCAAAAGGCCAACGTCGAACGTTCCCGCCAGATGACAGCCGCCGGCCAGCACGCGTGGATGACCCAGCGCAACAAGGTCAAGGCCTTCGACACGCTGCAGAAACGCCACGACCTCGGCGAGGCGCGCAAGGAAGCGCGCCGCGAACAGCGACAGTCCGACGAGCACTCGGCCAAACGCTACGTCAATCGCGAAGACAGCGACGAATCCTGAGTCGTTGCCCGCCGTTTCCAAGCTTGGCACACAGCTTGCTGAAGTGACGGCAGATACAGCCGTGAAAGGGAATCCACCATGTCGAATCAGGTCTTGACCAGCATGTTGCGCCTGAATGCTCCGTCTGCTGCGGCGCAGCCGCTCCAGCGTGCCGCAGAGGAAGGCCGGGCCGGCGGAAGCGAGCTGAACGACGACAGTTTCTCCCGCGCGCTCGACCGCCGCATGAACGCGGCCGAACGCCCACCCGCTCGCCCGGAACGGGAAAGACCGCAGGAACGCGCCGCACAGACGGGGGAGCGTCCTCGCAGCGATGCATCGGGCGAGACGCGGCGCAGCGGCGAAGCGAATGCACCCGCGCGGACCGACGACACGCGCAACGCGGATAGGGCCACCGCCGACACGGCCGACGCAGAAAAGACCGGCGATGATGCTACGCAGGATGCAGCAACGGCGGAGGGCGGAGCGCAGGAGGGCACGGGCGCCCGGCAGGACGACAGCGCGACGGCGGATCCCGCCGCCCAGGCGGCAAGCCTTGCCGCCCTGATGCCGGGCGTTGCCGCCTTGCCGGCAGCTGAAGCTCCGGCGGAAAGCGATGCCCTGCTGACCTCCGATGTGCTCCTCGACACTCCGAAACGCAAGCCGGGAGCCTTCACGCTCGGCCAGCTGATTGCAGAAGCCGCCTCGCAGAACGAGGCGTCGGGAAAGGCCGGCGCGGAAGCGGGGAGCGTCGCCGATGCGGTTGCCAAGGTGAAGGCCGACATTGCCGGCGGAAACACGCCCGCAGCCTTCGGGGCACGCCTGCAGATGGCGACACAGCAATCTGCCCCACCGGCACCCGGCCTGCAGGCGCTCGAGGCCGACGCGCAGGCAGCCGGTCTGCACGCCTCGGCGTTTACTCCCGGCACGGCGCGCACGGAACAGACGCCGCCGCAGTTGCAGGTCCACACCCCGGCCGGTCAACGTGCCTGGGCCGAAGACGTGGGCAACCGCATGATGTGGATGGTGGGACGCAACGAATCGAAGGCGGAACTCGTCCTCACGCCCGCCCATCTCGGCAAGCTCGAGGTCTCGATCCAGGTCAACGGCGACCAGACGACCGCGCATTTCGTTGCCGCCTCGGCCGCGGCCCGCGACGCACTCGAACAGGCGCTGCCGCGCCTTCGCGAAGTGCTGCAACAGGCGGGTATCAACCTCGGCGAGGCGAACGTGAGCACGCAAGGCGACCAGCGCGCCCGGCAGGATTCGGGAAGCGGATCGGGCCGCGGGCGTCGCGGCGCCGACGGATCGAATCCGGTCGGCGACGCCCGGACTGCTCCCCTCGCCCCTGCGTCCTGGTCCCGCACGGGCCTGGGCATGGTCGACACTTTTGCCTGAGGGATGAATTGGGGCCGGTCTTCCCCACTTTTCCGCAATTGGGTAACACGAGTTATCGCGGATAATTCAGTTGTGGAAACAGGAGAACTACATGGCCAAGGCCCCTACCCCCCCT
>NZ_WTVK01000080.1 GCF_012910805.1 Aromatoleum evansii | reverse complement strand
CTTACAGTCTGACGACCATAGCGTCCCGGAACCACTCCTTCCCATCCCGAACAGGACAGTGAAACAGGACCGCGCCGATGATAGTGCTCTTCGTGAGTGCGAAAGTAGGTCATCGTCAGACTAACTACTCCGAAAACCCGCTGACCAACCGTCAGCGGGTTTTTTGCGTCTACGTCGCCCGATTTCGCCATCAATAGAATTTGATGTATGTTGCTGTCAACTACCGGCACGCCCCCGTGCGTTTCCCTGAGCGGGTGCCGGAGATTTCGTGGCGCCATGGGCTTGCCCAATTTCAAGGAGATAGAGGATGCAACGAGTCCGTTTGCGCAAGGCGCAGGTGATGGCCGTGCTGCTTGCCGGCCTATTGGGATGTGGTTTCGCGTATGCGGAGAAGCCTGATCACGCGGGTGGTGGTGGCAAGGGGGGGCATCAGGAGCGCGGCGATAAGGGACAGGGCGGCAAGGGGGGCGGGCAGCAGAAGGGCGATCGAGACGCGAGGGGACCCGCCGACCGTGATGAGCGGGATCGCGTGGTACGTTCGCGCGACGATGGCGGGCGCCATGTGGTGACGCGGTTCGAGACGCGGGAGCGGACGGTGATCCGCGAGTATTTCTCGCGCGAAGGAGCGTCGGGAAAATGTCCTCCGGGGCTTGCCAAGAAGGGTAATGGCTGCATGCCGCCGGGCCAGGCAAAGAAATGGTCGGTGGGGCGCACGTTGCCGCGGGATGTCGTGTACTACGACCTTCCTCCTTCGCTCGTCGTCGAACTTGGGGTACCACCCGCAGGCCACAAGTTTGTCCGCGTCGCGGGAGATATCCTGATGATCGCAATCGGCACGAGCATGGTCGTGGATGCAATCGAGGATCTGGGCGGACTTTGAACTGACTGCCGCGGTGCCGCGCTGGGCTAGTGGCGGAGTCGGCAGCAGTTTCGACTGCGTGTTGCCGTAGGCCGCGGGGGCGGTCGTCGTCGGTAGCGAGGGCTCGCCTGGGTTATCCCCGGCGGGCTCTGTTTCTTCAGGCGCTGCCCAGGTGCCGGCCGCCGCCGCTGGGTCGGGCGATGCCGGCGGAGTCGTAGAGCTGCGGTTTCCGGGCGGCGTCGAGCAGAATCGACATGGCGGCCTGGTTGTGCTGCAGGCGCTCGGAGATCAGCTTGCCGTTCAGTTCGTTGCGGGCCTGCGCATCGCGTGCGAGCGCGTGAATTTCATCCCAGCGCCTGATCGTGTCGGGCAGGGGCTGGCACACCTCGCGGATTGCCGCATCGGTGTTCGGGCGGCGCAACTTGCCAAGCAGCAGGGCGCGGTCGTTGTGGATGCGCTGCAGCTGATGGAAGCGCTCGGTCTTTTCGCTTGTCAGTACGAGCAGACCGTCGGCGTCGCCGGCGAGAAGCAGGGCTTCCTCGCGTTCGAGCAGCGCGAGGAAGCTGCGTAGCAGCACTGCCTCGCTGTCGATCAGCTGGACGAGCCGCTGAAGTTCGGGCTGCAGGCTCACGGTCACTACTTCTGCGCGTCGAGCATCTGGCGCACGCTGTCGATGAGTCCGTCCGCGATGCGGTTGGCGTCGATCTTGAACCGCCCTTCGCTGATCGCCTGGCGGATTTCTTCGACACGGCTGCGGTCGATCTCGGGGGTCGAGGCCATTGCGGCTTCGGCCTTGTTGAGGCTGGACGAGAGGGAGGACAGTTCGACCTTTCCATCCGATGCGCCGGCGGCCGTCGTGCTGGCCGGACGTTTTTCGCGGGCCTCTGCAACGGGGGCGGAACCCGGCGGTTTGAGCGTTCCTTCGATTTTCATGGCGCTACTCCCATTAAGCGGTCTCTGTTCGTGTTTACGACCGCCCGGGCGAAAACTTTAGGCAAATATTTCGAGTGGCCGTCAGATCAGAAGTCGAGCTCGACGGTGCCGTCGGCGCGCGCTTTGCCCGAGACGACCTGGCCGCTTCCCAGTCGCACGCGGACGGGGTCCCCGATGGCTGCGGCATTGAGGGCCCGTCCTTCATTGGTTACGGTGAAGCCGCTACCGGTTCCAATGACCTTGACGTTCTGGCCCTGCCGCACCGCCTGGGGCAGGCGGAGCATGTCTGTTCGCAGCGTATTGCCTGCGGCGATGGTGAAACGGGCGTTGTGTCCGACCGCCTGGGTCATGTCGGTCAGCGTGTTGGGTGCCTCGCCGGCGAGGTCTCCGCTGCGTCGTTCCAGATCTGCCGGTGCGATCACCTGGCCGGCACGGATCGGACGTGCGGCAACCAGATAGTCGCCGACAACGGAGATCTGTGCGGGTACGTAGATCGTCCAGCCGACGGGAGACTCGCAACGGACGCCGACGTTGATCCGACCCCAGGCGCGTGTGCCCGGCGGGAGGAAGGGAATGAGTTCGGCGCACGCTGGCAGCTGGTTGCGAGGGTCGACCCCGTCCACGGTGATGCCGACCTTGCCCGGCAGGCCCGAAGTCTGCTCAACGAGAAACGCCATTACGGCTTGGCGAACCGGCGGCAGGGGCTGCTGTGCAGCGGCGATGCTGGCCGCGAGCGCGGGGCCCAGGGCCAATAGGGCCATGAGCGCGTTGCGGAAGGAAATGCATAAGAGGTGGTTCGAAGGCATGGGGCGCATTCCACCATGCGGCCGGCCGAACGGCAACCGGCAAAGTTTTCCGCCTGTGCTTGCCGGGTGCTGCCGCTGCGCCGCGGAAAGCGGCGGAATTGGCCGGTATTTGCCGGTCTTATCGCGGCTAGGGGCTTGCCGGTGCGGGACTAAGATCGCTGGCATGGAAGGTGCAATGAACCCGGTGCCAGCCGATGAAGAGCTTAACGGCCGTCGGCGACAGAACTTGAGGTGATGCCATGAAGACCCAACTCGACAGCGCGCTGCAGTTTCACCAGTCGGCCCTGAACCTGCAGGCGCAGCGGCAGCAGATGCTGGCGTCGAATATCGCGAACGCGGATACGCCGAATTACAAGGCGCGCGACATCGACTTCCGCTCCGCGCTGAAGGGGGCGCTGGGTGAGCGCATGGGGCCGCTCGCGCTGGCGAGCACGTCTTCGCGCCACCTCGATGTGGCGGAGCAGATGCCGTTCGGCGCCTACGTCGGGTATCGCCGCGAGTTCCAGTCCAGCGTGGACGGCAACACGGTGAACATGGACGTGGAGCGTGCGGCCTTTGCCGAGAACTCGGTGCACTACGAGGCGAGCGTGACCTTCATCAACGGCCTGCTGCGCAGCATGCAGACGGCGATCACCGGCCAGTAAGGGGAGGGTAGGCGTCCATGAGCATGTTCAATGTATTCGCGATCGCCGGGTCGGCGCTGCATGCGCAGTCGGCGCGGCTGAACGCCACGGCGTCGAACCTGGCGAACGCGGACAGCGTCGCGGGGCCGGATGGTCAGCCCTATCGTGCGAAGCAGGTGGTATTCACCGCTGCGCCGGTGTCGGGGCCGAACAGCGTCGGCGTCACGGTTTCGAACGTGGTCGAGAGCGCGGAGCCCGGGCGCCTGACCTATGACCCGAGCAATCCGGCGGCGAACGCTGAGGGCTATGTCGAGATGTCGAACGTGAATGTGGTCGAGGAGATGACCAACATGATCTCGGCCTCGCGCGCCTACCAGAACAACGCGGAAGTGATGAACACGGCGCGTACGCTGCTGCAGCGCACGCTGCAGATCGGCCAGTAAGGTTTGGGGAGCGATCATGGCAACGGTGAATAACAACGTGTCCGCTGCAGCCGAGTCGGCATTGGCCTTGCTCGGGCGCAAGGACAGCGCTTCGTCGAAGGACGAGGTGGATAGCCAGGGGCGATTCCTGACGCTGCTGACGGCACAGTTGAGGAACCAGGATCCGATGAATCCGCTCGACAACGCCCAGGTGACTTCGCAGCTCGCGCAGATCAGCACGGTCGATGGCATCGAGCGGCTCAATACGATGCTGACCCAGCTCCTCGAAGGTCAGCAGTCTTCCGAGTCGATGCAGGCGGCTTCGCTGGTGGGGCGTGGCGTGCTCGTGCCCGGATCCGGCCTGAAGCTGGGCGACGCGGGGTCGATCGGCGGCTTTGCGCTTGACGTGCCGGCCGATGCGGTGACGATGCGGATCAAGGATACGCAGGGCCTGGAGGTGGCGGCGGTGGACCTCGGTTCCTTCGATGCAGGGACGCACAATTTCCAGTGGGACGGCACGACCAAGGACGGCAGCCGCGCAGCCAACGGCAAGTACACCGTGAGCATCGAGGCGGTGACCGGCGGCAAGCCCATCGCGGCCGAGGTCCTCGAGTTCGGTGCGGTGACGAGCGTGGTGCGGGGCACCAAGGGTACCGACCTGCAGGTTGGGGACATGGGCATTTTCAAGATGTCCGATGTCCGCCAGATTGTTTGAAGAATTGTTTGAGACCGAGTTTCCAGGGAGACGGCCATGGCTTTCCAGCAAGGTTTGAGCGGACTTAACTCGTCCTCGAAGGCCCTCGATGTCATCAGCAACAACGTCGCGAACGCGAACACGGTCGGCTTCAAGGCGGGGCGCGCGGAGTTCTCCGACGTGTTCGCGGCGGCGCTGAACGGCGCGGCGGCCGGCGTGCAGGTGGGTATCGGTTCGGCGATCGGGGCGGTGACGCAGCTGTTCTCGCAAGGGAACATCACGACGACGAACAATCCGCTCGATGTCGCGATCAACGGCAACGGCTTCTTCCGCATGTCCGCGCCGGACGGGTCGATTGCCTATACGCGCAACGGGCAGTTCGATGTGAACAAGGACGGGTTCATCGTCAATTCCCAGGGCTTCCAGCTCACCGGTTACGCGGCGACGAATGGCGTGATCCTGACCGGGGGCGAGCCGCAGCGCCTGCAGCTCGATTTCTCCGACGTGCAGCCGAATCCGTCTTCGCAGATGACGCTGGCGATGAACTTCGACTCGCGCGAGCCGATCTCGCCGTCCTTTGACGTAACCAACCCGACACCGCTCGACCGCACGAACACGGCCGCGGGGGGATACAACTTCTCGACTTCGGCAACGGCCTACGACACGCTGGGCAACGCGCACACGCTGACTTTCTTCTTCCAGAAGACCGCTGCGGGCACGTGGGACGGGTTCTACCAGGTGGATGGCACGGGCGACGCGATCGCGATTCCGGCTCCGGGCTCGCCGCTGCAGTTCGACACGGCTGGCACGATGACCGCGGGTGGCCAGTTCGACCTCACCTTCCCTGAGTTTGCCGGCACCGGTGCTTCGGCAACGCAGACGATCAGCTTCGATCTGGCGGATTCGTCCCAGTTCGGTAGCGCCTTCGGCGTCAATACGCTGCGCCAGGACGGCTTCGCGTCCGGTCGCCTGACCGGCATCACCATCGGCGACGACGGCGTGATCCTCGGCCGCTACAGCAACGGCCAGAGCCGCGATCTCGGCCAGGTGGTGCTGGCGAACTTCCAGAGCCCCAACGGACTGTTGTCGCTCGGCGGCAACTTGTGGGCCGAGTCGCCCGATTCGGGCCAGCCGATCGTCGGCGTGCCGGGCAGCGCCAACTTAGGCTTGCTCAACGCTGGGGCCATCGAGGAGGCGAACGTCGACCTGACGGCCGAGCTGGTGCAGCTGATCGTGCAGCAGCGCGCGTATCAGGCCAATGCGCAGTCCGTGCGCGCCCAGGACCAGATCCTGCAGACGCTGGTGAACCTGCGCTGACCGGCATAACCGGCTTTGCGGGATAGGGAGGGAGGATCATGGATCGGCTGATCTACACGGCGATGACCGGGGCGAAGCACACGATGGGCCAGCAGGCCGCCGTGTCGCACAACCTGGCGAATGCCACCTCGACGGGCTTTCGCGCGGAGCTGCACAAGCTGCGGGCGGTGCCGGTGCAGGGCGAAGGGCTCGCGACGCGGGCCTTCGTCGTGGACGCGAGCGTGGCGTCGAACTTCGAGCCCGGACCCATGCAGCACACCGGGCGGCCACTCGATGTGGCTGTCGAGGGCAAGGGCTGGCTCGCGGTGCAGTTGCCGGACGGACGCGAGGCTTACACGCGCGACGGCAGCCTGCAGCTGAGCGCGAACGGCGTGGTGCAGACGCGCAGCGGCCTGCCGGTGCTGGGCGATGGCGGTCCGGTGACGATTCCGCCCGACAACGAGTTCCTGGTCGGCAAGGACGGCACGATCTCCGCGCTGCAGGCCGGCGGGGCCGAGAACGTCATCAACGTGATCGGCAGGCTCAAGCTCGTCAATCCGCCCGAGGCGTCGCTGGTGCGTGGCGACGACGGGCTGTTCCGCCTGCAGGACGGTGCCGTCGCGCCCCAGGACGAGGACGTGCGCGTGGCCGGCGGTTACCTCGAAGGCAGCAACGTGAGCGTGGTCGACCAGATGGTGCAGATGATCTCGCTGGCCCGCCAGTTCGAGATGCAGACCAAGATGCTGCAGACGGCCGAGGCGAATGATCGGGCCGGCGCACAGGTGCTCGCGGCCCGCTGACGGGCGGCGGGCGAGCAGGGGAATTAGCGGGGCTTTTCGGCGCGTGTTCCGGGGATCGAGTCGATCCGCCCCGCCGTAAACTGACCCCGAGACTGCAGGTAGACCGTCTGCCTGCGTAGGAAAGGGAGTCAGGATCATGATTCGCTCATTGTGGATTGCACGGACCGGCCTCGAGGCGCAGCAGACCCAGCTGGACGTTATCTCGAACAACCTCGCGAACGTTTCGACCAACGGTTTCAAGCGGGCGCGTGCGGTGTTCGAGGATCTGCTATACCAGACGATCCGCCAGCCGGGCGCGCAGAACACGCAGCAGAACCAGATCGGCAGCGGCTTGCAGATCGGCACCGGCGTGCGCACGGTGGCGACCGAACGCATCCACACGCAGGGCAGTCTGCAGCAGACGGGCAACCCGCTCGACATGGCGGTGCAGGGCAACGGCTACTTCCAGGTGACGCTGCCCGACGGCACGCCGGCCTATACGCGCGATGGGGCGTTCCAGCTCGATTCGCAGGGACAGATCGTGACTGCGAGCGGCTATCCGCTCGAACCGGCGATCATCATCCCGAACGACGCCCAGACGATCACGATCGGCAAGGACGGCACCGTGAGCGTGCTGCAGGCCGGCCAGACTGCGCCGACGGTGGTGGGCAACATCCAGATCGCGACCTTCGTGAATCCGGGCGGCCTGTCGAGCGCGGGCGAGAACCTGTTCCGCGAGACGGCCTCGAGCGGGGTGGCGACGCCGAATGCGCCCGGGACCAACGGTGCGGGCGTGCTCAACCAGCAGTACGTGGAGACGTCGAACGTGAACGTCGCCGAGGAACTGGTGAACATGATCACGACGCAGCGCGCCTACGAGCTCAACTCGCGCGCCGTGCAGACGTCGGACCAGATGCTGGGACGGCTGACGCAGCTGTAAGGAGCGGATCATGAAGCGTCATGCGCTGGGGGCGATGGTGGTCGCGATGGCCGTGCTGCTGCTGTCGGGCTGTGCGTCGATCTACTCGACGCCACCGACGGTGGTGCATCAGCCGATGAGCGTGCGGCCCGAGGCACGCACGCAGATGGCGCTCGCGAATGGGTCGATCTACCAGGCGGCACAGCTGCGGCCGCTGTTCGAGGACCGCCGCGCGCGCCTTGTCGGCGACACGCTGACGATCAATCTGGTCGAACGCAACACGGCGCAGAAGCGCGCCAACAGCAGCGCATCGCGTGCCTCGGACGTCACCGGCGGCATCACGGCGGCGTCGAAGGTGCCGCTGTCGGGCCTGGCGGGCATGAATCTGCAGGCCGGCGTCGAATCGGATTTCGAGGGGGCGGGCGCGTCGGCGGCGAACAACGTGTTCAACGGCACGATCACCGTGACGGTGATCGAGGTGTATCCGAACGGGAATCTGCTTGTGTCCGGCGAGAAGCAGATGGCGATCAATCAGGGCAACGAGTTCATCCGCTTTTCCGGGGTGATCAACCCGAACACGGTGACGGCCGCGAACACGGTGCAGTCGACGCAGGTTGCGGATGCGCGGATCGAATACAAGGGCAGCGGTTACATCGACGAATCGAACACGATGGGCTGGCTGCAGCGCTTCTTTGTTGCGGTGTCGCCGTTCTGAGCGCTTCGATGCGTCGCGGGAGTCGATGATGTTGGGCAATGGCAGGGGAATTCGCGCGCTCGCGTGCGCGCTGGCGATACTGGTGGCGGGAACGGCCTTCGCTGCCGAACGGCTGAAGGATCTGGCGACCATCGCCGGGGTGCGGGAGAACCAGCTCGTCGGCTACGGTCTCGTGATCGGCCTCGACGGCAGTGGCGACCAGACCACGCAGACGCCCTTCACGGTGCAGAGCATCATCAACATGCTCGGCAATATGGGCGTGACGCTGCCGCCCGGCACGAACCTGCAGCTCAAGAACGTCGCCGCGGTGATGGTCACGGCGAGCCTGCCGCCGTTTGCGCGCCCCGGGCAGCAGATCGACGTCACGGTGTCCTCGATCGGCAATGCGAAGAGCCTGCGCGGCGGCACGCTGGTGATGACGCCGCTGAAGGGCGCCGACGGCCAAGTGTATAGCGTCGCGCAGGGCAACCTGCTCGTGGGCGGCGCAGGAGCTGCGGGCGGAGGCGCGTCGCAGACGATCAACCACCTTTCGGCCGGGCGGATTCCCGGCGGCGCGACGGTCGAGCGGGCCGTGCCGACTTCGCTTGCGCAGGGCGAGTTCGTGACCTTCGAGCTCAAGGACACCGACTTCGGCACCGCGCGCCGCGTCGTGGATGCGATCAACCAGGCGACTTCCGGCGGTACCGCGCAGGCGCTCGACGGGCGCAGCATCCAGGTGCGCGCGCCGCTCGATCCCTCCGACCGCGTGGCCTTCCTCGGCAAGCTCGAGAACCTCGAGGTCACGCCGGTGTTGCAGGCGGCCAAGGTGATCGTGAATTCGCGCACCGGCTCGGTCGTGATGAACCAGGCGGTGACGCTGCAGAACGTCGCGGTCGCGCACGGCAACCTGACCGTCACGGTGGGGGTCGATACCGCAGTGAGCCAGCCGGCGCCGTTTTCCGGCGGTCGCACGGTGACGACGCAGAGCGGGTCGGTCGATATCAAGCAGGGGCAGGGCACGCTGCACCACGTGCGCAGCGGCGCGAACCTCGCGGAGGTCGTGAAGGCCCTGAACGCGCTCGGCGCCACGCCGATGGATCTCGTGAGCATCCTGCAGGCGATGAAGGCCGCGGGCTCGCTGCGCGCGGAGCTGGAGGTGATCTGACATGGTTGCGGCCACCCAGATCAACGCGATGGATCCGCGGGCGCTCGCGGACATGAAGCGGCTCGCGCGTGACGGCAATTCGCCCGAGGGCCTGCGCGCGGCAGCCAAGCAGTTCGAGGCGCTGTTCATGCAGATGGTGCTGAAGTCGATGCGCGATGCGGTGCCGTCGACGGGCATGTTCGACAGCGACCAGACGCGGCTCTTCCAGGCGCTGCAGGACCAGCAGATGGCGATGAACATGGCGCAGGGACGTGGTGTCGGCCTCGCCGACGCGATCTTGCGGCAGCTCGGCGGTGAAACCCCGGCGCAAGCCATCGGGGGGGAAGGCAGCCTCGATGTGTCGCGCATTCCGCGACGGGCGGCAATCGTTGCCGGTGGTGAGTTGCCGCCGGCAAACGCCGCCGTCGATGCCGACGATCTGGCGGAGTTTGCCGCCCGGCTCGGTACGGCGATCGGCAAACCGCGCAGCGAGGCTGGCGGGTTTCGGGGGGCGGGCGACGCAGGTGAAGCGGCGGAGGCGTCGTCGTCGCGTGCAGTTCCCGAAGGCGCACGCGATTTCGTCAATCGCGTGTGGGCGCATGCCGGCGAAGCCAGCCGCAGCACGGGCATCCCCGCGCATTTCATGGTCGGGCAGGCGGCGCTGGAGACCGGCTGGGGGCGTGGCGAGCTGCGCCGCGCTGACGGTTCGCCGAGCCACAACCTCTTCAACATCAAGGCGGGGCCGAACTGGAAGGGCGCCGTGGTCGAGGTGTCGGTCACCGAGTACGCGAACGGCCGTCCCTATACGGAAAACGCGCGTTTCCGCGCCTACGGCTCGTATGCCGAAGCCTTTCGCGACTACGCGAACCTGCTGCGCGGCAATCCGCGCTATGCGGAGGTGCTGGGGCAGACCGACGCCGCGGGCTTCGCGCGCAGCCTGCAGCAGGCGGGGTACGCGACTGATCCCATGTATGCCGACAAGCTCACGCGCATCATCGGCGGAGCCACGCTGCGCACCGCGCTGGCGGGCTGAGTCCGTCGCTGGCAAAGGTCTTGCTTAGTATTGCCGTAAGAGCAGCGGTAACGAGGGAAACATCATGGCTGGACTACTGAGCATCGGTCTGACGGGTATCAACAGTTCGCAAGCGAACCTGTTGACGACCAGCCATAACATCACGAATGCGAACACGCCCGGCTTCAACCGCCAGACGACGATCCTGACTACGGCGGATCCGTTCTTCTCCGGGGCCGGCTTCTTCGGCCAGGGCGTGGAAGTCGATGGCGTGCGGCGCCAGTACGACCAGTTCCTCAGCCAGCAGGTGCTCAACGCCTCGGCACGCAAGGAGGAATTTTCCGCCTACAACACGCAGATTTCGCAGATCGACAACCTGCTCGCCGACACGAGTTCCGGCCTCTCGCCCGCGCTGGCGGACTTTTTTGCCGGCGTGCAGGACGTGGCGACGAACCCGTCGAGCGTGCCTGCGCGCCAGGCGCTGATCTCGAGCGCCGAATCGCTCGCGGCGCGCTTCAACGGACTCGATACGCGTCTCAACGAGATCCGCGACATCAACGAGGGGCAGATCGTCAGCGCGGTCGATTCGATCAACGCGTATGCGCGCCAGATCTCGGACATCAACGAGCGCATCGCGCTTACCCAGGTGGGTGGTCCCTCGATCCCGGCGAACGACCTGCTGGACCAGCGTGACAACCTCGTCGCGGAACTCAATAGGCTGGTGAAGGTGAGCACCACGACCGAGTCGGACGGCTCGCTCAGCGTGTTCATCGGCAGCGGCCAGCCGCTGGTGGTCGGCACCGCGGTCTCGCAGCTCGTCGTCGCGGCGGATTCGTCGGTGCCGTCCGATCCCTTCCGCGGCGAGATCCGCCTCGCGACGCCCGGCGGCGGTTCGGTGCTGATGCCCGACTCGGTGCTCACCGGCGGCCAGCTCGGCGGATATCTGCGATTCCGCAACGAGACCCTGAACGCGGCGCGCGAGCAGCTTGGCGATCTCGCGATCGCGGTCTCATCGGAGTTCAACGCGATCCATGCCGCGGGATACGACCTCGACGGGACGACGACCGGCATCGCCTTCTTCAAGGATCTGAGCAGCTTCGCCGCCACCGACCTCGGGCGGCGCGAGGCGGCCGGGGCCTTTGCCGTCGTGCTTACCGATCCGCGCAAGGTTGCCGCTTCGGGCGCACCGACGGCCACCGTCGGAGCGGGCGGGAGCAACAACGAGAATGCGCTGCGGCTCGCCGCGCTGCAGACGGAAAAGGTCATGAACGGCGACACTGCGACCTTCCAGTCGGCCTACTCGCAACTGGTCAGCTTCGTCGGCAACAAGACCCGCGAGGTGCAGATCGGCGAGCGCAGCCAGGAATCGCAGCTGCAGCAGGCGATCGATGCGCAGCAAGCCCTTTCCGGGGTGAATCTCGACGAGGAGGCGGCGAACCTGATCCGCTTCCAGCAGTCCTACCAAGCCGCGGCGCGGGTCATGTCCGTCGCCGGGACGCTGTTCGACGAAATCCTGTCGATTTCGCGTTGAGCGGGGTGAAATCATGAGAATCTCGACCGGCATGATCTTCGACGCGGGCCGCAACTCGATGATGCGGCAGAGCGCGGATCTCCTGCACACCCAGCAGCAGCTTGCCTCCGGGCGGCGCATCCTGAGCCCTTCGGACGACCCGATCGGCGCCTCGCGTGCGCTCGAGGTGACGCAATCGCAGAACGTCAACACGCAGTTCCAGACCAACCAGGGCTATGCCAAGGATGCGCTCGCATCGCTCGAGAGCAACCTTGGCAGCATCACCGAAATCCTGACCTACATCCGTACGCGCGCAGTAGAGGCGGGCAACGGGGGCTTCAGCGCGAGCGAGCACCAGGCCATCGCGACCGACCTCGAGGCGCAGTTCGGCGCCCTCCTGGGCATCGCCAACGGCAAGGATGCGACCGGGGACTTCCAGTTTGCCGGGTACCAGACGGCGCAACCGGCCTTTTCCGGCGGCGCGTCGGTTCCCTCGGCTGGTCCGGGTCCCGTGATCTACGAGGGCGACGACGGCGCGCGCGCGATGCAGGTCGGTTCGACTCGCGTGATGGCGGTTGCCGAGCCCGGCAGCAAGGTGTTCATGGCCGATCCCGCAACCGGCGAGTCGCAGGTGTTCGGTGCGATCTCGCAGTTCATCACCGAGCTGCGCAAGGATCCGGCCGATCCGACGCGCAACATCGGCGCGGCGGTGTCGCAGGCGATCGGCGACATGGATGTGGCGCTGGAGAATGTCAGCACGATTCGGGCCTCGGTAGGTTCGCGCATGGTGGAACTCGACGCGCTGGGCGAACTGGCGGCGGTGCAGGACCAGCAGTACGCCGAGACGCTGTCGCGCTTGCAGGATCTCGACTACAACGAGGCCATCTCGCGTTTCACTCAGCAGCAGACCATCCTCGAGGCGGCACAGCAGTCCTACGTGCGCGTCACGGGCTTGTCGCTCTTCAATCTGCTCAGCTGAGGTACTGAACTTGTTCTGCATGCCCGTCCGCGTCGCGCTGTGCCTGATCTTGCCCGTGTTCACGGGCTGCGCGTTGCTGCAGGATCACGGCACGAAGGTGGCCGCGGGGGTGGGAGCTGCGCTCACGGCGTCGGAACTTGACCTGTTCGAGCCCGAGTTCATCGGCGGCGCCTTGATCGCCTATGCAATCTACGACCCCTTGGCGCCGACCTGGGACATTTCGGTAACCCGGCTCGACGAGGAGCGCGTGCGCTTCGACCTGCGCATGAAGAGGCTGGCCACGGGCGGGGAGGGCGAAGCGCATCAGGTCTTCGTCCGCAATGCGCGGGAAATCGCCGAATCGAAGGGATTTGCCGGGTACGACGTGATGCGCTTCGAGGAAGGCATCGATTCGACCCGCCCATTCGCGCACCGCGTCGCGAGCGGTGAAGTGCGCTACCGCCGCTCGCGGACCTTCCCTGGTATCTGAAGCCAGCCAGTCACGGCGGCAATCAAAGACCCCGTACGTCCTGAGCCTGTCGAAGGGCACCTGCAGGGCTTCGACAGGCTCTGCCCGCACGGAATATCCAGGTCGGGTTATCCGACAAAAGCCCGCAGCAGCCTGTCTATTCCGTCGAAGCCGGATTCGAAGATGCGTTGCAGCACCGGCGCGAAGCTGCCCAGGCTCAGCAGCAGCACCACGAAACCCACCGAAAGCGTCACCGGAAAGCCCACCGCGAAGAGGTTGAGCTGTGGCGCGGCGCGTGTGAGCACGCCGAGTGCCGTGTTGGTGATGAGCAGCGCCGCGACCATCGGCAGGGCCAGCAGCAGGCCCGAGGCGAACATCACGGCGGCGTATGACGCGATCAGCATCCAGCCTTCGCCCCTGGGCAGCTTGCCGACCGGCAGCCATTCGAAGCTCGCGACGACGACGTTCACGAGCATCAGGTGGCCGTTCATCGCAACGAACACGAGCAGGGTGAGCAGGCCGAGGAACTCGGCGATCACCGAGGTCTGGCCGCCGGTCTGCGGACTGAAGAACACCGCGAAGGACAGGCCCATCTGCAGGCCGATCATCTCGCCGGCGACGTCCACCGCGGCGAACATCAGCCGCATCATGAAGCCCATCGCGATGCCGATGAAGGCCTGCTGGGCGAGGATCGCCAGCGCCAGCATCGAGTCTGCAGGCACCTCGGGCATGGCCGGCAGGGCGGGCAGCACCGCCATCGCCATCGCCATGCCGACCGCCAGGCGGATGCGCACGGGCACCATGCGGTTGCCGAACAGCGGGGCCGCGCTCACCAGCCCGAGCAGGCGCGCGAGCGGGAACATCAGCGCCGCGAGCCAGGCGTCGAGCTGGGCGGATGTGACGCTCAGCATTGCCCGTGCTACCCGATCATCGTCGGTATCGACTCGAACAGGCGCCGCGTGAAGTCGGTGATCAGGGCGATCATCCAGTGGCCGGCGACGACCATCGTGACGAACACGGCGATCAGCTTGGGCACGAAGGTCA
The DNA here is from genome assembly GCF_012910805.1 of Aromatoleum evansii. Taxonomy (GTDB): domain Bacteria; phylum Pseudomonadota; class Gammaproteobacteria; order Burkholderiales; family Rhodocyclaceae; genus Aromatoleum; species Aromatoleum evansii. The sequence goes on along the minus strand of NZ_WTVK01000080.1, from coordinate 3,634 downwards.
GCGTCATCTCGTTGATCTGCGTGGCGGCCTGGAAGACGCTGACGATCAGGCCGGTGATCAGCGCGGCGAGGAACATCGGCGCGGCCAGCATCAGGGTCATCTCGACCGCCTGGCGGCCGATATCGACAACGGTACCCGGGGTCATGGCGGAATCTCCTCTCTTACACCGCGAAGCTGCCGACGAGCGAGCCGACGAGCAGGGTCCAGCCATCGACGAGCACGAACAGCATGATCTTGAACGGCAGTGAAACGATCACCGGCGACATCATCATCATGCCCATCGACATCAGCACCGAGGCGACCACCATGTCGATGATGAGGAAGGGGATGAAGACGAGGAAACCGATCTGGAAGGCGGTTTTCAGCTCGGATGTGACGAAGGCCGGCACCACCACGCGCATCGGCAGGTCCTCCGCCTTCTCGACCGGGGGCGTCTTCGACAGCTTCGCGAACAGCGCGATATCCGGCTCGCGCACCTGCTTGAGCATGAAGGCTTTTACGGGCACCGTGGCGCGCTCGAGGGCCTGGTCGAACTGGATCTCGTTGCGCGACATCGGGAGCCAGGCGTCGTTGTACACCTTGTCGGCGATCGGTGACATGATGAAGAAGGTCAGGAACAGCGCCAGGCCGAGCAGCACCTGATTCGGCGGGGAAGTCTGCGTGCCTATCGCGGTGCGCAGCAGCGCAAAGACGATGATGATGCGCGTGAAGCTCGTCATCATCAGCACCACCGAGGGCAGGAAGCTCAGGGAGGTGAGCAGCAGCAGCGTCTGCACGCTGAGGCTGTAGGTCGTGCCTCCGCCCGGTGCCGGCGTCCCGGTGATGGCGGGCAGGCCCTGTGCGCCGGCCGCGACCGGCACGAGCAGCAGCGCAAACGGAGCGAGCAGGCGGATCAGTCCGGAGCGGGCGTCATTTCGCATCGTTGCGACGCTCCATCGAACGTTTCAGCCAGCCCTGGAATTCGCCGAAAGGGTTTGACGTCGCAGGCGCATCGGGCGCTGTGTTCTGCAGCGTGTCGGCGGGCAGGGTATGCAGCGTGCGGACATTGGTCGGCGTGACCCCCAGCACCAGCACCTAACCGCCGACTTCGACGAGCACGACGCGCTCGCGCGGGCCGACCGGCACGGCGCCCAGCACGCGCAAGCCGGCGGCGGCCCCGTGCGGGGCCGAGAGCTTCTTGATCAGCCACAAGCAGCCGAGCAGGAGGCCGAGAACCACCGCGAGGCCCAGCAGCATTTGGCCCAGGCCGTCGGTGATGCCTGGGGCGGCCGGAGTCGCCGTGTCGGCGGCGAACAGCGGCAAGGCGGCGGCGCTCAGCGCGAGTGGCATGAGACGGACTGACTTGGGGAGTTTCGGAAATTGCTTCACGGCGGATCTGCGCTTCTTGGGATGGGAGAAGCATACCCGTGCGCATGTCTTGCAGAGGGTGCAATAAGACGGGCAAAAGAGGGGCAATTCGGCGCTTTGTAGCGGGGTCTTTCGCCCTGCGAACCCCGCAAGCAAGTCGCGTTCGGGCCGAGCCCGTCGAAGCCCCAGCAGTGCCCTGCGACGGACTCAGGGCGAGCGGATGTGCTTGATTACGCCTGAGAATTCAGCCGCGGATCTTCCGCATGCGCTCGGCGGGGGTGATGATGTCGGTCAGGCGGATGCCGAACTTGTCGTTGACGACCACGACTTCACCCTGGGCGATCAGCGTGCCGTTTACGAGCACGTCCATCGGTTCGCCCGCAAGGCCGTCGAGCTCCACCACCGAGCCGTGTGCCAGCTGCAGCAGGTTGCGGATCGAGATCTTGGTGCGACCGAGTTCGACGGTGAGCTGGACGGGGATGTCCAGGATCATGTCGAAGTCGTTGAGCCCGCCCGTGCGGGGGGCGGACGCGCCGAAGTCGGGGAAGAGGTGGCTGGCGGGTTTCGCCTGGTAGGGCGATTCCGCGGCCGCCGCGAGGTCCGCGGCAACGCGACGCGCCTCCGCGTCCGGACTGGTTTCGGACGCAGCCTGCTCCATCATCGCTGCTGCCCAATCGTCTTCGGTGACCTGGTTGTCGAGATCGTTGTCGTTGTCAGCCATTTCGGCCTCCGAATGTTGTGGAGTCGTCGTCGTTGGCGAGGAAGCGTTCCACCCTGATCGCGTAATTCGTGCCCTGCCTGCCGTAGGTCACTTCGAGAACGGGGCTGCCGTCGACTTCGGCCTCGAGTGTCTTGGGCACGTCGATCGGGATGACGTCACCGACGCGCATATTGACGATATCGCGCAGAGTGACTTCCGCGCTGCCCAGGTTGCACACCAGTTCGACATCGGCGCTCTGCAATTGTCGCGAGAGCAGGCTGATCCAGCGGTTGTCCTGGCTCAGGTGGTCGCTCTGCATCGTCGAATAGAGCAGGTCGCGGATCGGCTCGACCATCGAGTACGGGAAGCAGATGTGCATGTCCGCCTGCGAACCGCCGAATTCCAGCGAGAAGCTTGCCGAGATGACGATTTCCGACGGTGTGGCGATGTTCGCGAATTGCGAGTTCATCTCCGAGCGGACGTACTCCATCTCGATCTTGAACACCGGCGCCCAGGCCCGCGTGTATTCGGTGAATACGACGTTGAGCATGCCCTGGATGATGCGCTGCTCGGTGGGGGTGAAGTCGCGACCCTCGACCCGCGAATGGAAGCGGCCGTCGCCGCCGAACATGTTGTCGACGACGATGAACACGAGGTTCGGGTCGAAGACGATCAGCCCGGTGCCGCGCAGGGGCTTGGCCAGGATGAGGTTCAGGTTCGTCGGCACCACCAGGTTGCGGACGAATTCGCCGTACTTCTGCACTTTCACCGGTCCGACCGACACCTCGGCGTTGCGGTGCATGTAGTTGAACAGCCCGATACGCAGGTAGCGGGCAAAGCGCTCGTTGATGAGCTCCATCGTGGGCATGCGCCCACGGACGATGCGTTCCTGGGTGGCCAGGTTGTACGGGCGAACACCCGCCTGGTCCCCGAGTTCCTCTTCCTGTTCCTCGGGCTCCCCGGCGACGCCCTTCAACAGTGCGTCGACTTCATCCTGGGAGAGAAAATCGGAAGACATGACGTCCTCTTACTGGATGATGAACGAGTTGAACAGCACGGCCTGGATCGGTCCCGCGGGGGCCGCGCTCTTTCCGTCACCCGTCTTGGCGGGTGGCGTGCCGAGGACACCGTTGGTGCGGCGGACGATCTCTTCCGCGAGCGCCTCGCGTCCTTCCATCGTAGACAGTTCGGACGGCAGTTTGCTCGACAGCAACAGGTTGATCTGGTGGCGGATCTCCGGCATGAAGGCCTTCAGGTTTTCGCCCGTCTTCGCATCGGCGACCCGAAGGGCCATGACGACCTGGAGGTAGCGCTCGCCTTCCGCCGGCGCGAGGTTCACGACGAAGGGATCCATCGGTACGAAGGTCGGCGGCTTGTTCAGATCCACGGTCGCGACGGCCGGTGCTTCTTCCGCATCGGCGTCGGCCGACTGGCTCTTCTTCATCAGCAGCAGGCCCACCACCGCAGCCGCGAGCAATGCCACAACGACGACGCCGGCGATCAGCAGGATGAGGAGCTTCTTGCTCCGTTTCGGCGCCGGTGCGGGGGCTTCAGCTGCTGCGGGAGGGCTGTCTCTTATACACAACT